>RFQZ01000026.1 GCA_009924735.1 Flavobacteriia bacterium
CCACTTGTGGCCAAAGTGTTTTCTCCACCTTCAGCCACGTGTCTCCGCCATCATCAGACCGCTGAAAAACCAATCCTTTGGCATTCGCCCACACCACATAGACTTTTCCGTTCTTTCCCACCAATGGAATGGCCCCTTCCACCGTTTTGTCATCATCCAGACAATCGCCGGCAAAAAAAGACAGCGATTTAGGCGTTGACCAAGTCAAGCCTCGGTCAATGGATTTACTGAACATGATGCGTGAAGAATCCAACACATTCTTCGAATCATAGGTGTCAAATTGGGTCCACGTTAAGTAGATGTGGTTCGTGACTGGATCGATGTCTACCCAATGTTTGTCTTGCGCTTTCTTGCCATTGGGTATTGGAAAAGTACCGTTGCTAAAAGCAAGTGGATTTTGCATGTTGTCATTGTATTGACATACAATTCGATCAATCCAAGCCCCTTTCGGATAATCGGAGAGGTGAAAATAATACAACCTTCCCAATGCATCAAAAGTGAGTACCGGATCTCCATAAACCCCAAAAGGGGAATTCAATTCGGCACTTTGCCATGAAGCACCATTGTTTGATGAATAATAGTAGTGGTTAAGTACCGCACCAATTGCAATTTCATTGGTGTTTTTTGGATGGATGGCAATGGAGGGCTCTGACGGTAATTCTTGAATTGGGTTGACACGAATGTTTGTAAACTGTGCCATGAACGGAATCCAACTACCGAAGCCAATAAGTATAAAGTGGTAAAGTCGAATCATCGTGATGGGTTTTAAAAATGTATTGCGACTTATGGGTTCCGGTTATTTTAACTTTTACCTCCTGCATAATTTGGTCACGTGCAATGAACAAAACAGTCTCCTCTCCGATTTCCATTCCATTCATGATTCCCTCGAGCATGGCTTTGTCCACACGGTATCCCATGCAAGAAATGATTTCATCGTTTACACTGAGGCCGGCATCCTCCGCTGAGGACCCTGTTCGTATTGATTTCACCATCACCTTCCCCCCGTCGTCGCTTACCGATGCACCAAAAACAGGCTTCATTCCTCCCACGTCACTCACTTCAATTCCCAGGGGCAAAAAGTAGGTGGAATAAGGAATCACTTCAGTACCGTCAATGTATTTTTTGTAAAAATCAGTTAAATCTTGTCCCGTAAACTTCTCAAGTACCTCCTTAAATTCAGCGTCTGTAAAACCACGCTTTTTCCCAACATGGTAGGTTTCATACAAATGCTTTAGCACGTGGTCTAAGCCCTGCTTACCTTTGGAATGTTTGATGACCATTGCATCGAATACTGCGCCCAAAACGGCTCCTCTTGAATAATAGGTCATGGTCGTATTGGCGCTGTTTTCATTGGGACGATAGGCTTTGATCCACGCATCAAAACTGGCATGAGAAACCGGTTGTACCCTGCTTCCCAGCGAACCTTCTACGTAATTGATGCTGCTTTGAATTTTCTTCAAAAAGACTTCTTGGGTATAAAAACCGCATCTTCTCAAAATCAACTCATCGTAGTACGAAGTAAATCCTTCCATTACCCAAAGTAAGTTGGTATACACCTCTTGGTCGTAGTTGAAAGGTCCCAACGCAATGGGACGGATGCGCTTAACATTCCACAAGTGGAAATATTCATGGGCTACCAAATTTAAAAAGGAGAGGTATTCACTTCCGGCATAGGTCCAACGATCCACACTCAGCACCGTACTGTTGGCATGCTCCAAACCGCCGTCGCCACCTATCACATTGTGCACAATGAAAAGATAGTTTTCATTGGGATTTACACCGACAACCTTGGTTTCTTCTTCTACAATGATGGCCATATCGCGCTTTAATTCTTCAGGATTGTAATTCCCTTCTCCATACATTGCAACGGTGTGTTTAACACCTGCCGCCATGAAATCAAATGTTTCGTGGTTTCCAATTTCAATGGGAGAATCCACCAATTGGTCATAGTTTTCAAATCGAAACGAAAAGGCATTTCCTTTTTGGATTTGGTTGTTCAAGGATTTTAATCCCGTTGAAACTTTTTTAAAGGTAACCGCAGGAATTACATCCAAGGTACCTCCCAAATCTTTTGCGCCATCCAAATACATGAACATGGCAGGACCACTTACAAACCCATGTGTATTGTCTAAAAAATTGGTTCGAACACTTTGTTCAAAAGCATATACTTCGTATTTTACAACAAAGGACGTGGCGCCTTTCAGTTCTATTTCCCAGGCATTCTTAGTCACTTTTACCACGTTCAAGGATTTGCCGCTTCCGTCAACGGCTTTGACTTGGTTAAGGTTTTTCGAGAATTCTCTCACCAAATAGGATCCAGGTGCCCAGACAGGTAGTTTTACCAAAGCTGATTTTTGCTTGAGGTCTTTCACCGACATTTCTACTTGGAAATAATGAGATTGGGGCTTCGCCATTCGAAGGGAATAATGAATCTCAATGGCAAAGGCGAGTTGACAAAAAGCAAGTACACCCAATAAAAATAAATAACGCATATAGGAGCTTTTAGAATGGATTTAAATCAATAATCTCGGACAAAAATACACTTTAAGCTCAAAAGTAGTCACAACAGGAAAACACAGGTTTGACCTAAAAAGCTTATTTTTGAGAGAATGCATTCATTTTCACTGGAACAAGAAATCGAAAAATTTCCAAACATAGGGTTGGAAGCCATAGAGCGGGTCGCTTTGATGGATCGTGTGGATACCAAGTTTGCCTTCGACGCCTCTTTCCTTCCCATACTGATGCCTTTTTTACTTGAAAACTTTCGCATTCTGCAGATCGGAAATGCCCGGTTGATGCACTATGAAAATGTATATTTTGACACGCCCAACTTCAATTTTTACAAGGCACATCACGACAGAAGACAGACGCGGTACAAAATTCGAACGCGAAAATACGTCGAAACGAATGTATGTTTCTTAGAAATAAAAAAACGGAGCAAGGGAAAAACACATAAACAACGAATGCTTTCAGATACCATGACATTGACCCCCGAACATCTTTCTTTTGTAAAGTTGGGACTGGGCGAACTGCCAAATTTGGAGCCTAAGTTGGCTAATTCGTTCCAAAGAATTACCCTTGTGAACCATGAAATGACGGAGCGCCTCACCTTTGATTTTAAGATTTCCTTTTCCAAAGAGAAACAAGAAAAGACGATGGATGGACTTGTGATTGCTGAACTCAAACAATCAACCCTCACGCGTGATTCCCCCTTCTATCTTTTTATGAAAAATCATGGAATCAGGCCCCATTCAATCAGTAAGTATTGCTTGGGAATTGTAACCCTTTACGGAAAAGAATCCGTGAAAACCAACGCATTTAAAGATAATCTTAGATATTTGCACCACATTCATACCTTTAATTCTTGACCCATGACCCTACCCCTGTTTCAAAATTTTCAAGATAATTTTAATTGGGACACCAACGATTTAAGTGTGTTTTCCATCCGTTTTGCCATAAATATCGTATTCCTTTTCTTAATCATTCGGTTTTTATATTATCCAAAAACGAAGCGAAAAGATTACCTCTTCACCTATTTCATCATTGGCATCATCACCTTCATACTTTGCTTTTGCTTGAACAAACTAAACATTGAAATTGGAATGGGACTGGGATTGTTTGCCATATTCGGAATCATACGTTACCGCACGGATGCCATCGAAATCAAGGAAATGACCTATTTGTTTTTAATCATTGGACTCAGCGTTGTAAATGCCCTTTTGGCGACAGAAAAATCGCATCAAATCAACTTGTTAGAATTGGGATTGATCAACACAGTGGTGCTGGTCGTGCTCTACGTCTTGGAAAACCTTTGGTTGATGAAACACGAGAGCAGAAAAGTACTCACTTATGACCGTGTCGACCTATTGAATGCATCACAATATGAAGAAATGAAGGCTGACCTTGAAGCCAAAACGGGATTGATCATCAACCGATTTGAGATTGGAAGAATTAATTTTTTGAATGACACCGTTCAGGTGCGTTTGTTTTACTATGCGGACGACCAAGGCTTTTCAAATTATGGTGCAGAATAAACCTCAAGCAGCGTGAAAATTTTATTAGGGTTGTTGTTTCCCTTTGGTTTGATCTATGGATGGATTATCGCTGTTCGAAATCTTTTTTTTGACTGGGGTATTTTTGACATGTATGAAATTCCAGGTAAATCCATCGGAATTGGCAACCTGAATGTAGGAGGTTCAGGAAAAAGTCCACTCACGCTTTATTTAATGAAATTGCTTCAAAATGAATTTCCGATTTACATCCTATCCAGGGGGTATGGTCGGACCACCAAAGGCTATTTTGAATTATCCAATGCGCATACAGCTTCAGAGGTTGGGGACGAACCCCTCATGTATTTCCAGCATACATCCGAGAACGACAGCGTACATGTATGCGAAAAAAGAAGAATTGGGTTGGAAAAGATGGGCTGGCCAAAACCGGGAATACTCTTGTTAGATGATGTCTTCCAACACCGTGCGGTTCACCCAGGATTGTCCATCCTTGTAACTGATTTTTCCAAACCCTTTTTTACGGATTATGTCTTTCCCATGGGAAGGTTAAGAGAAAGCAGAAAAGGCGTAAAACGCGCCTCAATGGTGATATTCACAAAATGTCCCGACCCAATAAGCGAGGCAGATAAGGCAAGAATTAAGTCGCGGATGCAAAAATACAAGGTGCCGTATTTCTTTAGCCACATTGTATATCCGGAGCGGTATTCGATTGCTAATTTGGAGGTAAACAACCCGAACAAAGTCCTGCTTGTGAGTGGCATTGCCAACCCAAAACCGCTGATTGACCACTTGAAAAAAACCATGGAAGTCATTCCCATTTCCTTTGGTGACCACCACCGATTCTCCGTACAAGACATTGAAGCTATTCACAAAAAATTTGATACCTTTGAAAACACAAAAACCATTATTCTCACTACTGAAAAAGACTTTATGCGTTTGAAGAATTCTCCCTTAGAACTGCACATCAAAAACCACCCTTGGTATGTGCAACCTATGTCGGTAGCATTTGAAGATGCCCAAACTTTTCACTCAATTATTTATAACTATGTTAACTAAAATCAAAGAAACCGCTGCTTACATTCAATCGAAAACCCAAGTAAAACCTACCGTAGGTATCATCCTAGGAACTGGGCTTGGCGGATTGGTAAAAGAAATTAAAATCATTGATGTCCTGCCTTATGCGGAAATCCCAAACTTCCCGGTATCCACCGTAGAAAGTCATTCTGGGAAACTTATTTTCGGAGAATTAGGAGGAAAACAAGTGATTGCGATGCAAGGAAGATTCCACTATTACGAAGGCTATTCCCTTCAAGAGGTAACCTTTCCTGTTCGCGTAATGAAATTGCTTGGCATTGAACAATTGTTTGTCAGCAATGCCTCGGGTGGCGTAAACCCCGATTTTGAAGTCGGTGAAATCATGATTATGAACGACCACATCAATCTTTTTCCTGGAAATCCATTGATCGGGAAAAACATCGATGAGCTTGGCCCAAGATTCCCAGACATGAGCGATGCTTACGACCAAGGAATGATTGACCTGGCGCTTGAAATTGCCAAAGAAGCAAACATCAAGGTGGCAGTCGGATGCTATGCAGGACTTACCGGACCTACCCTTGAAACCCCTTCAGAATACAAATACGTTCGCGTTATCGGTGCAGATGCGGTAGGAATGTCAACCGTACCCGAAGTCATTGTTGCAAGACACATGGACATTCCTTGTTTTGCAATCTCCATCATCACAGACCTTGGTGTTCCCGGGAAAATAGAGAAAGTGAGCGTGCAAGACGTAATCAACGTAGCAAGCCGACAAGAGCCAAAAATGACGCAAATCATGATGACTTTAATTTCTCGCATCTAAGATGGAACCTGGCATTCGAGAAAAATACCAAGCGGTCATTGGATTGGAAGTGCATACCCAAATGCTCACAGCTTCCAAGGCGTATTCTGCGGATGAAAATTCATACGGCGCTTCACCCAATACCTTGGTCAGTCCCATTACCCTAGGTCACCCTGGAACCTTGCCGGTTGTCAATGAAAAAACCATTGAATTCGCAATTCGACTGGGTCTTGCCTGCGATTGTGAAATTGCTGGACATCAATATTTTGCCAGAAAAAATTATTTCTACCCCGACCTTCCAAAAGGCTATCAAATTACACAAGACAAAACCCCCATTTGCCAAGGTGGCTTTGTTTTGATCCGCGACGAAAACGGAAATGAAAAGAACATAGGCCTTACCCGTATTCACATGGAAGAAGATGCCGGAAAAAGCATTCACGACGTCGATGTTTACGATACTTTGGTCGACCTAAACAGAGCAGGGGTACCTTTACTAGAAATCGTTACCGAACCAGACATTCGAAGTTCGCAAGAAGCATATGGTTTTTTAACCGAAGTAAGAAAATTGGTCCGCTACCTAGAAATTTGTGATGGGAACATGGAAGAAGGCTCCATGCGATGTGATGCCAACATTTCTGTGATGTTGAAAGACGCCAAAGAATTTGGTACCAAAGTCGAAGTAAAAAACATGAACTCCATTCGAAATGTTCAGCGGGCGATTGAATTTGAGATTACGCGACAAATTGAAACCCTAGAGTCTGGAGGTTCCCTCTCTCAAGAAACGCGTGCTTTTGATGCCCTCAAAGGAATCACCATTTCCTTGCGTTCCAAAGAAGCGGCTAACGATTACAGGTATTTCCCTGAACCAGACCTTCCGCCTTTGTTTATCGGAAAAGAACAGATAGATGCCGTTGCCAAAGATATGCCGCCACTGCCGCGCGCATTGTTTTTAAAATACACACAAGAACTTCAATTGAGCGCTTACGACGCTTACAATTTGACCGATAACAAAGCCATTGCGATGTTTTTTGAAGATGTGATTGAACATACCAAAGAATACAAATCCGCAGCAAATTGGGTGATGGGTGAAGTAAAATCCTTCCTCAATGAAAAAGGGGTTGAAATTCATGATTTCCCCATTTCTCCCGCACGTTTGGCAGGACTCATCACCCTGATACAGCAAGGAAAGGTTTCAAACTCGATTGCCGCACAACGTATATTCCCTGAAATGTTGAACGGTGACGAAACTGCAGAGGCCATTGCTCAAAAACTTGACTTGATTCAATCTTCAGATGATGGCGTTTTGAATGAGTACATCGCAAAAGTAATGGAACTTAATCCCACTGAAGTGGCTAGGTATCGGGCCGGAGAAAAACAACTGATCGGCTTTTTTATGGGACAACTGATGAAAGTCTCCGGTGGAAAAGCAGACCCAAAAGTCTCAAATCAAATGTTGCGAAAAAACCTAGATGCATAAAATGAAATCGAAACGGTATATTTTTCTTTTGGGTTGGATGTTGGTTCTCACTTCACTTTCGTGCGAGGACAAACCTGCGATTGCCGACGAAAAACCCATAAATTTTACGGTTTCAGGTAAGATTTCAGGAGCTGGTGGCCTGAATTTATACGTGGAAGCACCCACCGAGAATGGAATGATTACCCTTGCATCAAATGCCATAGAAGCCGATGGGTCTTTCAAAATCGAAGGGAACATTTCAGGACTTGGATTTTACCAGTTACGCCTCGGTGAGAACAAAGAAAACTCCATTCCAATCACCCCAAAACCAAAGGACCACTTGAAACTTAACACGCAATTTGACGCCTTTACCCGCAACCCCAATGCAAAAGGTACCGATTGGAGTCGATGCATGAATGAATATATGGTTATCTTGAATTCCTATCGTCAACAACAAATGGCGCTTATGGCTCAACAGCGTCAAATTACTGAGGGTGAATACGCTTCAAAACTCAACGCAATCAAAGTACCCATGACCGAATTTGCGGTACAAAAGATCAACCAAAACCCATCCAATCCCTATAACATCATTTTGACAATGGAGCTTTTTCCGATGACAAGTTTCGAGGGATGGAATCCTGACTTTTTGAAATCTTTTGATAAGGTTCGAAAGGCTTTTTTACAGAATTACGGAAATTGTCCAGCCACCTCCGCAATCGATTCGCAATACCAACAGCTGTCTGCAGGATACCAAGACTTCAAACGATTGGAAAACGGTGAAATCATCGCACCCAATTTCGCTTTGTCGGATGTAAATGGCAAAACGGTAAAACTAAGTGACTTCAGAGGAAACCTTGTACTGATTGATTTTTGGGCTTCATGGTGTGGTCCTTGTCGTCAAGAAAACCCCAATGTGGTTGCCCTATACAAAACCTACAAAAAACGTAATTTCACCATTCTGTCTGTATCCATGGACGAGGACCCTGTAAAATGGAAAGAAGCCATAAAAATGGATGGACTTATTTGGGATACCCATGTAAGTGATTTAAAAGGATGGAAAAGTGGAATGGTGCCATTGTATCAATTTGACGGCATTCCCTTTACAGTACTGGTTAATCCCGAAGGAAAAATCATCGCAAAAGGCCTGCGAGGAGATGCATTGAAATCAAAAATAGAAACCTTTTTTAAGAACCAACCATGAAAAATTTACTTACCGCAACCCTGCTCCTATTCTTCGGGAATTTCGTTTTTTCACAAACCCCTGTCAAAGTAAGTGGGCAATTTTTACATTCCCCTGTTGACTCCGTTTACATCTCGAAATTTACAGGAAAAGGATATACCAACATTAAAGGAACCAAATTGGCCAAGGATGGTAAATTTTCTATTCAAACCACCATTCCATCTCCCGATTATTATGTAATCCGATTGGGAAATGTACACACCAACATCATTTTACAAGACAGCAGTGACATCAAGGTCTATGGAGATGCAAAGAAACTTAAAGAATTCTGCAATTTCGTAGGGTCAGATGCATCTCAAGCCATGAACGGTTTCGCGGTCCGTTTGGAAAAATGGAACATGAAAAGTGATTCTGCTTTCAAGGCGATGACGACCACCGACACGGTACAAAAACGGAAAATCAACGAATACATGACCAAGGAATATTACAGCTATTTGAATGACAGACAGCAGTTTGTTGCAGACAATCCAAATTCTCCTGCCCTAATTGTCGCTTTGGTTTCATTCAATGCAGAAACAGAATTTGATTCGTTCGAAACCATCTTAAACCAACTTGTAATAGGTTTTCCTCAAAGCCAAACCGTAAAAGATTATGTCAACTATTCGAATTCCTTAAAACTTAAGAAAGAGGAAGATAAAAGAAAGGCAGAGGTGGTAAATCAATTCGCACCCGGTAAAAAAGCACCCGAATTTGAAGAATTAACGAGCGACAGGAAAACAACCTTGAAATTGGCTGACCTCAAAGGGAAGTACGTATTGATTGATTTCTGGGCATCCTGGTGTGGTCCCTGCAGAAAGGAAAATCCAAATGTGGTGAAAACCTACGAAAAGTATAAAGACAAAGGATTTACAGTGTTAAGTGTGAGTTTGGATTCAGACAAGGACAAATGGTTGGGTGCCATTCAAGCAGATAAACTTTCTTGGCCAAACCACGTGAGTGATTTAGGGGGTTGGAATTCTAAGGTTCCAAGAATGTATAATGTTTCCAGCATTCCTTTTACGGTACTTCTTGACAAGGAAGGAAACATCATTCAAACCAATTTAAGGGGAGAAGCCTTGGAGGAGAAACTTGCAGAAATCTTCGGGCAATAAGGATGCAAATTGCCTATTTCGCTTCCGACTTTCACCTTGGCGTGCCTGATAAAGTTAGCTCGCTAAAAAGAGAAAAGGAAATTGTAGCTTGGCTGGATTTTGCTTCTACAGACGCAACAGACATCTACCTTGTTGGCGATGTGTTCGATTTTTGGTTTGAATACGCGATGGCCATTCCAAAAGGATTCACCCGACTCTTGGGCAAGATTGCCCAACTCAGCGACCAGGGGATTCAGTTTCATTTTTTCAAAGGAAATCACGACATGTGGACCCGAGACTATTTCCAAGAGGAACTCAATATGAAGGTGTACAGCCATCCCGTTGATGTAAACTTTCACAGCAAAAAATACATGATTGGGCATGGCGATGGACTGGGTCCTGGAGACCGAGGGTATAAACTTGTCAAAGCCCTTTTGCGAAGCAAAGCTTGCCAATGGTTGTTCGAGCGCATTCATCCAAATTTCGGAATACGACTGGCTTCCTCTTTGTCACAAAGCAGTAGAAAACACACCAAGGATGAAAAGCTTTTCTTTGGTTTTGAAAATGAATGGTTGTACCTCTTTGCAAAGGAAACCCTTAAACATACACACTACGACTTTTTTATCTTTGGCCACAGACATTTTCCGATGGCCCTCAAATTGGAAAACAGCACCTATATAAACCTTGGTGAATGGCTCCACTTCAAGACCTTTCTGAAAATTGAAAACAACCACCCTGAAATGTATCAGTGGATGGATGGCAAAGCAATCACCTATAATCCCTTCGATGGAAGTGACGTTTGACAACATTGACCTTTCAAAACTCGACCTTGTCGCTGAGGCCCTCTTGCCAATGTTGAGCGTAAAAACAGCCGTTTTAATCCATGGAGAAATGGGGGCTGGCAAAACGACGTTTGTACAAGCGCTTCTTCAGCGCATGGGCATTCAAGAAACCAAGGGTTCTCCTACCTTTGCAATCATTGAAGCATACGATTCAGATGCATTCCAAAAAATCTACCACATCGATGCCTACCGGCTCAACTCAGATGAAGAGGCTGCTTCTGTTGGACTCGATGAACTTTTTGAAGAAAATGCACTTTTTTTAGTCGAATGGCCCGAAAAAATTAGTAAATTTCTTCCTGATAGGTGCATTCACCTCGAAATCCAACCCATCGATGCCTTTAACAGAACTTTTACCTTAACACATGATAACTGATCCGGAATTACTAAAATCATTGCTTCACCAAGGGAGTTTGATGCCTAAAGAGGAAATGCTTGAAGTTCAACGCAAAAAAGGCAGCTTGTTCATTGGCATTCCAAAAGAAACATCTTTTCAGGAACGTAGGGTCGCCCTTGTACCCGAAGCGGTTTCGTTGTTGGTGGCAAACGGTCATAGGGTACGCGTAGAAACAAATGCTGGCAAAGAATCAAGCTTTTCTGACAATGATTACAGCGAAGCAGGCGCAGAAATCGCTCACGACAAAAGAGAAGTGTACAGTTGTGACATCATTTTTAAAGTAGCTCCGCCGACAGAAGCAGAAATCGAACTCATGCCTGGAAACCAAACCTTTATTTCCGCATTGCAAATTGTCACACAACCGAAAGAAATCCTTCAAAAATTAATGGCCAAAAAAACCACTTGCATCGCATGGGATTTCATTAAAGATGAAGATGGTGTGTTCACAGTCGTTCGTACCTTAGGAGAAATTGCGGGAAACACATCCATTTTGGTGGCCGGTGAACTGCTTTCCTCCTACACCCTAGGAAAAGGACTGATGCTTGGAGGTGTGGCTGGAGTTCAACCTACAGAAGTGGTCATCATTGGCGCTGGTACCGTTGGCGAATTTGCAACCAGGGCAGCATTGGGCCTAGGAGCTACAGTGAAAGTATTCGACAATTCAGTTGCCAGGCTTCGACGCCTGCAAAACGTTGTAGGAAATCGTGTTTTTACCTCCATTATTCAACCTAAGGTTCTTGCAAAAGCCATCCGCCGATCCGATGTAGTCATTGGCGCATTGCGCGCACCCATGGGTAGAACACCTTGCGTGGTCTCAGAAGAAATGGTAGAACAAATGAAGGAAGGCTCTGTAATTGTTGATGTAAGCATCGACCAAGGAGGTTGTTTCGAGACTTCCGTGGTTACCAATCACCTAGACCCCGTATTCATCAAATATGGTGTAATTCACTACTGCGTACCGAACATTGCCTCCAGGGTCTCGCGTACCGCTTCCTTTGCCCTCTCAAACATCTTCTCACCCTTGTTATTGGACATGGGAGACCGAGGTGGCGTTGAGGAACTCATCCGTCGCAAACCAGGACTTCGAAACGGTGTTTACATCTATAAAGGTGTCCTCACCAATGAAGTGTTGGGAAAGGTATTTGACCTCAGCTACAAAAGCATAGACTTACTGCTGCCACGTCCATGATGCAACCGTTAACGTTTCCACCCACGGTACTGAAATTGAAAAAAGTTGGGGAACAGGTTCATGTCTTTTGCCTCATTCGAAAAAAATGGTTGGTACTCACCCCAGAAGAATGGGTACGACAACATGTAATCGGTTTTTTGTCCGACCAAAGAAAGGTACCACTTTCCTTAATCGCTGTGGAAAAAGGGTTTCTATACAATGGAAAGAAAAAGCGTTGGGACATCGTTACCTATGACCCTCAGGGCAACCCAAAGATTTTGGTGGAGTGCAAGCAAACCAATGTTGGACTTTCTACACCCGCCCTGCTTCAGGTAAGTTCATACCAAAAAATCATTCAATCCGATAAAATCGTGGTGACCAATGGACTGGATTGTTTTGTCTATGAAGGTCAAGAATGGAAGGATGGGATACATTTTATTTAGTTTTCACTAAATCCAAGGTTCCCCGATTTCATATTTTGATAAGCCCGTCCTAGATAGGCCAGCAATATGCGCATGGAATCAAAAGCTGTTTCTGTCTCAGCAGAAATTTCTTGTCCGCGCATTTTCAATTGCAACTTCATGTTCATGGCATACACAGCCACTTCGATGGGATGCACATCCAGTAATTTTGATTTTGATTTGAATTCTTCAATGTATTCAGAAGCTGCCTCAAACAGAGAAATGTACTTTTGATCCAAGGTTATGGTCAACAAGGTTTGGTGCAAGTAACGCAATTCCATGATCACTTCCTCGACTTCATACAAATGTCCGGCGCTATGTTTTCCTGAATTTTTTAGTTGTTGGCAAATGTTGGTATACCATTCTATGTATTGTACCTCGAAACTTGGGTTTGGAATGATTTGTTTTACGTAGTTTTCGACAATGCTGTTTTCATCCAATCCAAATTTTCGTACGATGTCTTCAACATTGTACATATAAATCAGAAATTCAATGATGTTCTCTGCGCGTTTCTTTTGGGCAATCAGCATCTTATTTTAAATCTTTTTCGATGTTCGCTTGGTTTTCATTGAGGAAACGAATAAAATCCGTGGTAACATTCATTTTGGGTTGAATGTAGTTGATTTGTCCGCCAGCGCCATGAATCAACAAGATGTCGATTCCATTTTTCTCACAATACTGTTTTCCCATCACTTCTATTTTCTTCGAAATGATTTCTAATTTTTTCACCGATTCCTCTTCAATTTTAGCCCCTTCGGTTTGTTGGTATTGCATCAAGGTCTGCTCCATCATCTGTGCCTTTTGCTGTATTTGAAGGATTTCATTTTGCGACAATAAGCCATTGCGGGCCTTTTCATCGTTTCTTTGGACATAACCTTCCAATTCTTTGGACCTTCGTTTCACTTCGGATTCAAACGCCCTTTGCTTTTTAATCACCGCAGCATCTTCCTTTTTGTAGTATTCGAAACGCTCCTTTAGACTGTCATTGTGGTAAAATGCAATCACAAAGTCGTTTTCAAACCTCGTAATCACCGTAGGCTTGGTATCTTTTTTTACTTCTTTGTCCTTTGATTCACAAGCTACCAAAAGAGAAAAAGCGGTCATGGCAATGATAAATTTTACTTTCATATTTCTATTTTTTCATTAGTTCTACCAAGTCTTCGCGCATTGAAAAAAACCGTTTCAAACAAGAAGAGAAAAACGCATCCGTTAATTTTGATTCAAACCCATTTAAATCTTCCATTTCTGCTACGGGAATTTTAAAGATTTGCTCAAATTGGTCCAACGTAATCTTTAACAAATACTTCCCGTTGTATTCATGAATTTGCACCAAATAATGGTTGTGGGGAATTTCTTTAACCAATCGCATGCGCAAAAATAAGAAAATTTAAGTCTTTGTTTCTCATTCTTATCGACAGCCGTCCATTCGCTACCCTTAAAAAGGTATTTATTTAGAATCATTCTAATATACCTAATTTGAGGTATAGGAATTTCATGCTTTGACAATGATCTTTGTCAAAAAAAAAAAAATATGCGCAGGTTTCTGGTTTTTTTAATGCTATTGTCGTTCGCCCATACCCTCAAGGCGCAAGATTCCACTACTCGTCAAACCGCAGATGTAATTGTACGCACGTACCAATTGGCTAAAACCCTCCCAGATTCACTATGGAACTTCAGATTGGTCAGCGGAAAGAAGGTGGAAGTGATCTTTTTAAACACGAAAGATTACGATGTTTCCACGAACAATTATCGACAAATATTCAAACGAACACCAGGTATTTTTGTCTCCGAGCACGATGCCTCAGGATTGCAAACGAGCATTTCAACGAGGGGCTTAAGCGCAAACCGTTCTTGGGAATTTAACATGCGTCAAAATGGATATGACATCGCAGCCGATCCTTCTGGGTATCCCGAAGCGTATTACACCCCAACCCTTGATGCAGTTGCCAGTATTGAAGTTTACCGGGGATCATCGGCTTTGCAGTACGGCTCTCAATTTGGCGGGATGGTCAATTACGTACTAAAAGACAGAATCAACGACAAACCCATTGCTTACGAAGGATCACAAACCGTAGGCTCTTTCGGTTTGTTCAACAGCTACAATGCATTGGCCGGAAAAGTAAAAAATTGGTCCTATTACGGTTTTGTACACTACCGACAAGCAGATGGTTTCCGTCAAAACAGCCAATACAAAACCCAAAGTTATTTTGGTAAACTTACGTATGCCTTGAAAAAGGGGAAGATTTCCGCAGAATATTCGAACAGCTCTTACCTCAGCCAACAGCCTGGCGGAATTACAGATGCCCTGCTTACCAGCCATTCAGACACTTCGTTTCGAGCCCGCAATTGGTTTGAGCTTCCATGGAAAATCGTTTCAATGCAATTCCAATATGCTTTAACACCAAATACCAACATCCAATTTCAAACTTCCTATACTTTCGCACACCGAAATTCTGTAGGTTACCTAAAACCCATCAGCATTCAAGACACCCTGAATGAAAATTTAGGAAGTTACAATCCCAGACAAGTTGACATGGACACCTACCACACGCTTTCCTCAGAATTCAGACTGAATCAAACGTACAAAATCGCTGGAATGCGACAAGTCTTGGCGGGTGGACTTCGTTTTTGCAAAAGCAACATTGACAGATCGCAATTTGGCGTTGGTACGGGGAATACAAATTTTGACTTAACCGTCACACCTGACGCTGCAGGAAATGCTTTTCCTAGGGTTTTTACTTTCGACACCTATAACTACGCTGTCTTCGTAGAGAATCAATTTCAACTTGGAAAAAAGTTAACGGTTACCCCAGGCTATCGAATGGAACTTCTTCAGTCCAGCATGATAGGAAGAAGTACCGCTTTGCCAAATGGCACCTTACCCCGCCAAGAAAACAACAGAATCATTGCCTTAGGAGGCTTAAGTGTCAAATACCAATGGCTAAAAACAGCTAAATACAACCTTGGGTTTTATGGGAATTTTTCGCAGAATTACCGACCTGCACAATACAGCGAAATGATTCCTTCGGGAACCACCGAAAAGGTAGATTCAAATTTGGTGGATGTACATGGAATTACCTCAGAAGTGGGTGCAAAAGGAACGATCAATTCCCGTTTTGGCCAATTCACTTACGACCTCAATGCTTTTTACCTTCGATACAATGATAAAATAGGAACTTTAACTGTAAATGGGAATCCATACAAAACAAACATAGGGGATGTAGAAAGCAAGGGAATTGAGTTCTACACGGAATATATGTTTTACAATCCCTTCTTAAAAAATGCCAAATACGGCGAACAATTGAGCGTCTTTGTCAGCGGAACCTTGTTGGACGCACGTTACAAAAGGTGGGACAATCCTAACATTGCGGGAAATGAAACCACCTCCATATTGGGTAAAAAAGTTGAATATGCGCCAAGTACAATCATACGTTGCGGAGTGGATTACAAATACCGTTGGATTGCTTTCAATTACCAATTTGCATATACTGGCGATGTATTTACAGATGCCGCCAATACCCAATCACCCAATGCAAATGCTACCGTGGGAAGCCTGCAAGCCTATGCAATACATGACGCGGGTATTTCTGTGAATTTCATTGATAGTTACACCTTAAAATTCGGGGTTAACAACCTAACCAATGAGCGCTATGCCACCCGAAGATCAGGAGGTTACCCAGGGCCAGGATTGTTGCCTTCGCAAGGAAGGTCGTTTTACGGAACCTTGTCTGTGAAAATTTAATACAAGAATCTTTAATAGAATTTGATGTATGTTAAAAAAATATTCTAAATTCGGCAAAGTATAAATCAAGCTAACTTGCGGTTAAATAAACTATGATCAGTATTTTCGTTGCCAAACTTGACTTTGGCGTGGATAGCAATCAGTTAAGGACGCTGTTCGAAGAACACGGAAAAGTAAACAAAGCTTCTGTTGCTACAGACAGAGAAACAGGTAATTCCCGAGGATTTGGATTTGTTGAAATGGAAAACGATGACGAAGGTCACGCTGCCATTCGTGCATTGGATGGATCCATCGTGAATGGCCGAAACATCGCTGTAAAACAAGCTGAAGAGCGTGGTGACACCCGTGGCAGTCAACCCAGAACTGAACAAAAAGGCGGTTACCAAAAAAGCAATACAGGAAAACCAGATACCCGAAGCAGCACACCGGGATCTTATTCACCTTCTCCAAGACCTGCAGATGGAATCATTCCAGAAATCGCCATAGATCCCTTAAAAGAAGTTCGTAAAAAAGTCTCCAAAGACAAAGAGAAAAAAAGCCCCAGCGCAGAAGTTGACAGAAGCAAAAAACCGAAAATGGACGCTTACAAAAAAAGCGGCAAAAAAAGTCAGTTTTTTGACGATGACGATGATGAGCTTGAAGGGGGATTGTTCTCATTCTCGGATGAAGAAGACGAAGATTAAGCATCCCTCCAATCAATTAGGCATTTCTTTTTTTACTTTTGCAGCGTATGGTTGAAAGTTACCCGCATTTTCTAAAGCATCCCGTTTTTAAGGTCG
The DNA here is from genome assembly GCA_009924735.1 of Flavobacteriia bacterium. Lineage (GTDB taxonomy): Bacteria > Bacteroidota > Bacteroidia > Flavobacteriales_D > Crocinitomicaceae > UBA952. The sequence continues at coordinate 17,000 of RFQZ01000026.1, forward strand.
CCTCAGAAATTGCTACTTCGAATGCATTGGAAGCCTACGTAATTGGTGGATTTGTTCGAGATTGTTTTTTGGAAAGACCGTGTAAAGACATAGATATTGTCGTGGTAGGAGACGGACCAGAATTCGCCCAAAAAGTTGCTGAAAAACTCAAGGTTAAAAAAATCTCCATCTTTAAAAATTTTGGGACCGCACATTTTCGATACAAAGACATCGACGTGGAATTTGTAGGGGCAAGAAAAGAATCCTACGACCGAAACTCCAGAAAACCGGTCACCGCATCTGGTAGCCTTCAAGACGATCAATTGCGCCGAGACTTTACCATCAATGCTTTGGCTTTTGACCTTCACCAGGAATCCTATGGAAAACTCATCGATCCCTTCAATGGATTTGAAGACCTCCAAAAAGGAATACTCAGAACGCCTCAAAATCCTGCCGAAACCTATTCTGACGACCCCCTAAGAATGATGAGGGCCATTCGTTTTGCAACGCAACTGAACTTTTCCATTGAAAAAAATTCGCTCGAAGCGATTTATGCCGAAAAAGAACGATTAGAGATCGTTTCCATGGAACGCATCATTGATGAAATCAATAAAATCATCCTCAGCAATGTTCCTTCTCGCGGCTTCAACCTGTTAAATGCTACCGGTTTATTGGAGAAAATATTTCCAGAAATGACACAGCTTCAAGGCATTGAAACCCGCAATGGAATGAGCCACAAAGACAATTTCTACCATACGCTTGAAGTACTCGACAACCTTTCTGAAAACAGCAAGGACCTTTGGTTGCGCTGGGCAGCCATTCTACACGACATCGCAAAACCCCCTACGAAAAGATTCGATGACACGGTGGGTTGGACCTTTCATGGCCATGAAGAAATGGGCGCAAGGATGGTGCCCAGAATATTTAAAAAACTTAAGCTGCCGTTAGACGCCAAAATGAAGTACGTCCAAAAAATGGTAAGACTTCACCTCCGCCCCATTGCATTGGTAAAAGGCACCGTTACAGATTCTGCCGTAAGACGACTCTTGTCAGAAGCGGGGGATGACATTGATGACCTCATGCTGTTGTGCAATGCCGACATTACCTCGAAAAATGATTTCAAGGTGAAGAAATTCAAAAAGAATTTTCAATTGGTAGAAGAGAAATTAAGGACCGTAGAAGAGAAAGACCGCATCCGAAATTTCCAACCTCCCATCTCAGGAGAATTCATCATGAAGTACTTCGGTGTTGGGCCTTGTGCTGAAATTGGATGGATAAAAAACAACATTAAAGAAGCCATTTTGGAAGGGAAAATTGAAAATACCTACGACCAAGCTCTGGCGGAAATGTGTATACTTGGAAATGAAATTGGGCTTAAGCCTGCGAACCAAGTAAATACGTAAATTTGTAAAAAAAGCACTATGCCAGGATTAAAATTCAGGGTCTTACTGGATTCAGACGCGAAAGAAGAAGTTTTTAGAGACATCCTGATTTCCAACGACGATCATTTTGAAAGTTTTTATAAAGCCATTATGGATGCTTTTGACTTCAAAGGTGACCAAATGGCCAGCATCTATGTTTCCAATGACCAGTGGGACAAAGGGCACGAAATCAATTTAATGGACATGACCTACGATGACGATGCGTTGGATGCACCAGCAAATGTCATGAACAAAGCCATTATCGGGGATTTTTTAACCGATACAGACCAGAAATTCATTTTGGTTTACGACTTCTTGAAAATGTGGATTTTTCTTATTGAACTCATTGGCTACGAAGCGGAAGGACCCACAACCCCACAATTGGCGTTAAGCATGGGAAAAGCCCCTGCAGAAAATTCAAAGGAAGCCCTTGAAGAAGATTTTTTCATCGCAGGAGGGGGTTCGGTTTCAGATGAGGATGAAGATGCGTACGGTTTTGATGACTACGACGATGATTACAACGAAGAGGATTTGACGGATTTTAACGACTTAGAATATTAATGACAGAGAAAGACCCCGTAGGAAAAGCCATTTGGGATTTTGCAAACACCCGGAAACCAGCAGACATCATTGTATCGTCTGACCTTTGCGAGGACGACATCATTCCTGTTGAAGTACTTTTCAGAAACTTTGAGGACATGCCCTTGCTGGAACAAAAAGCCATGGAACTGTGTCGAGGAAAAATCTTGGACGTGGGCGCAGGTGCAGGTCCTCATGCAAAATACCTGGATGACAAAGGCTTTGATGTTTATTCCATTGACAAGTCGAAAGGCGCGGTAGACTACCTAAGGTCTTGTGATTTGAAAGCCGAAAACATTGATTTCTTTGACTTTAAAGAGACTGGATTTGATACCATTCTGCTCTTGATGAATGGAATCGGTATTTCGGGGAATTTACAAAACCTAGAGAACACCCTCAAACACGCGAAAACCCTTCTAAAACCAGGTGGACAAATTTTATGTGATTCCTCAGATGTATCCTTTCTATACGATGAAGAAGACGGTTCCTTTTGGATGGATTTAAACGCTGAATATTACGGAAATTTCAAGTTTCAAATGCACTACAAAAAATGCAATTCAGAGCCCTTTGATTGGCTTTTTGTAGATTACGATCACCTCCATACCGCAGCTATGGAATGTGGATTAACAGGAAAACGCATCGCAGAAAGTGACCATCACTATTTGGCTCAATTAACCCTGGAAGCATGAAGTTAACATTCGTATTCTTGCTGTCACTCTTCCTTTTTGCCTGTCAAACCTATTCGGACGAACAAATTGACAGTTTTGATAAAAAAATAAGGACCTACACGAAACGGAATAAATTAAAAACCAAGGTTACAGATTCAGGACTTCATTACTTGTTTTTTACAAAAGGAGAAGGCAGAAGCGTTAAACTTACCGACAGCGTCCAAGTTACCTATGACTTATCCTTACTCAATGGTGACCTCATTCAAAAAATGCACAAACCCACCTATTTTTGTTTGCGCGGACTTAACAATGTGATTGTTGGGTGGAAAGAAGGATTGATTGATAAAAAAGTAGGAGATTCAATACTGGTAATTGTTCCACCCCAATTGGGTTATGGAAAATACGAGGTAAAAGACATCCAAAGCAATGAGATTTTGGTTTACAATATTAAAGTTTTGGGAATTAAATAAAAAGTAATCTCCAAATCAATCTCATTGTGTAAATTTGAAGCAGAAAAATAAATGACGGTATGAGTGTATTAGTAAACAAAGATTCAAAAGTAATCGTACAAGGTTTTACGGGAAGTGAAGGAACTTTCCATGCAGGACAAATGATTGAATACGGAACCAACGTTGTTGGGGGTGTTACGCCAGGAAAAGGCGGAAACCTACATTTAGATCGCCCAGTTTTTAATACCGTTGCAGAAGCAGTTAAATCTACCCAAGCAGATGTTTCTATTATTTTCGTTCCACCTCCATTCGCTGCAGATGCAATCATGGAAGCAGCAGAGGCAGGAATAAAAGTAATTGTTTGTATTACTGAAGGAATTCCAGTAAAAGACATGATCAACGCAAAAGAATACATTAAAGGATTTGATTGTAGATTAATTGGTCCTAACTGTCCAGGTGTTATTTCTGCTGACCAAGCCAAAGTGGGCATCATGCCAGGATTTGTTTTCAAAAAAGGAAAAATTGGAATCGTTTCTAAATCGGGTACCTTAACCTATGAAGCCGCTGACCAAGTTGCGAAAGCCGGGTTAGGAATTACTACCGCCATCGGTATCGGTGGAGACCCAATCATTGGAACGACGACCAAAGAAGCCGTAGAACTTCTTATGAACGATCCTGAAACTGAAGGAATCATCATGATTGGTGAAATTGGTGGTAACCTTGAAGCCATTGCCGCTCGTTGGATCAAAGAACATGGTACAAAACCTGTAGTTGGATTCATCGCTGGTGAAACCGCTCCGAAAGGAAGAACAATGGGTCATGCCGGTGCCATCGTAGGTGGAGATGACGATACAGCAGAAGCTAAGAAAAGAATCATGACAGAATGTGGCATTCACGTGGTTGACTCTCCTGCTCAAATCGGTTTGAAAATGGCTGAGGTAATGGGCGTATTGGCCTAACCCTTCTTACTTACTTAATTCCAGAAATCCCAAGTAACCCCTAGCTTCAATTGCCATGTGGGTATTGGATAATGCGCATAGACATTTTGTGTGCGGTTCATCCAAAAAGATCCGAAATTACTACCCGAAAGAAAAAATCGGAAGGTTTTCACTTGAAACCCAAGGGTTGCGGACATCCTACTGTAATTCAAAGCTTCATTTCCGATGCTTTGAAAATCAACCGTAGCCATAATGGGTTGAAATCCCATCGTTTTGTAACCTGCGAAATATTGACCCGATAAACTCGTGAAAAACGACAATCTTTTTGCCTTAGACAAAACCCCTGTGTAGGCAATGCGACCTCCCAAACTCCATTTCGGAAGAAACCTTGAGGCATTAGACTGCAACAACACGTCGGCCATCGGATATACCCTTAAACTTTTGATCCCCCACGCTGCTTCAAAATGCATATTCGTTAATTGTACAGCGCTGCCAGCCCCTTGGTTTGTCCATCCTTGTCCATCAAATTGAAAAACACCTGAAGTTTTCAACAAATCCACCCTCCACAAATACCCTAAGGATTTCCAGTTTCCTCGGCTTCCCATACTGAGCAAAAGCATATGCTGCAAAGAAGGATTTGAATTTGAAAAGTGCAAAGTGTTTCCAAAATACTGTCGCTGAAAAACGCTGGACGCTTCGTTTTTCACATTACCAATTACAAACCAAGTATGGCCTGAAACAATAGGACCAGCTGCATTGAAAGTAAAAAAAGACGCACCAAATCCACCGGAAAGATTTTTCCGATATTCGAGGTTTGCATCCCAAACGCCTTTGTGGTAAGATGCTTTCGCAAAAACACCTATTTCCAGTGTATCCATCTGCCTGGTTTTCATTCGAAAACGCCAGTAATCCGCCGTTATACCCGAGGATACACTCAAGCTTTTCTGGCCATACCTCAAGCCCAATTCATTCGAAGAAGTAACCCATTCCGAGCGGTCATAGGTATACAAACTGTCGGCGTAAATAACAGGATAAAGACCTGACAAAGTATCATTCTCCGCAAATACCCTGTTTTTGGTTGACATGGACGTATTCATGAGGAGTCCAAAAAACCGCAGCGAATCCCTGCTTAAAAAGTTGAAATCTTGGTGAAAACGAATGGCATTGTTGCGAAAAATTGAGGAACAGCTATCCTTGCGTACCGGTAAAAGTGTCAATGGAAAGAGTCCCGCCAAGGAATCTACTTGCACCCCACCACAAAACTGACGAAGGTCGTAGAAACTGTTTACATCCAACTGCATGGCATAGCGTTCACCAGATTTTTGGACCAAAAAATGAAGGTTTCGATTGGACCACGTGTTGTTTCGGATAAAGCCGTTGGCGCCATGTGTTTTCGCTTCTGCGTTGATGATCCATTGTTTTCGAAACGACTGGGCGTACTGAAAATTCAAGTGTTTACTCCCTTGGGTACCGAAACCATAGGCAAACCCAACATAAGGCAAAGCACTGAAAAAGGCATTGGGATGGTTCTTTTCGAACAAGTGTTGAGAGGAGCCTGAAGGGATGTAAACGTGTAGGGGATTTAAAAAAGGACTTTGTCCATTTCCGAGGGTGGGGAAAATGCCTTCCGAGGACCGTAAAAAATAATCGAGGGTATCTGTATGACCCAACATTTGATGATTTCCTTTTAGAGAATCTACCCTTGAAAGTTGGGCATGCGACAAATGGCAAGAAAAGGTAAGAAACAGAATCAGCGCAATAAAGCCGCTTTTAATCATGGGACAAACATACAAAAAAGGGAGGAAAGCCCTTTTGAAGATGTAGAAAATTAAAGACTTTTCATGTAAAGTTGCAAACCTGATTTAAGGTTGGAAGCTTTGTTCTTATGGATGATGTTACGTTTTGCTAATTTATCCAACATGGAGGCTACAGTAGGAAACAATGCAGTTGCCTCAGTAAGATCTTTCGTCGAACGCAATTTACGAACCGCATTACGCGTCGTTTTGTGTTGGTATTTATTCAATACTCTCTTTGTTTCGTTTGAACGAATTCTTTTAATAGCCGATTTATGGTTTGCCATAGCTTAAAATTAATCAAATAAATAAAACCAAGTACCCTTGCAAAATCTCCTTTGATTTGGAAGAAAAACCTTCTTCTTTCTCAATGGATACATGGACCGTCTAGCTTTGTAGCCCATAGGAGAATCGAACTCCTGTTACCAGGATGAAAACCTGGCGTCCTAACCACTAGACGAATGGGCCAAAAAATAATTCCCGAATTTGGGAGTGCAAATATACAGATTAAAATAAAAAAGCCAAACCTTACGATTCATTTTTTAAGAAAAATCTTCATCTTCGGATTTCAACTTAAACCCAAGTCTTTTTCCTGTTTGCAATTTCAAGGTTTCTCCCATGTAATGCATTTGATTCACAGTGATTTCGTCCTGGATTTCATACGGAGGGATATACAAATCAAAAGACAAGGCATAAGCAAAAGTCATCTGAACCACCAAGGTGCAAATGGCTTCCGACCATAGTTGGCGTTCTGTATCCCTAAAAATCGCTGCCAATTGGCTTCGTCCTTCGACAAAAAAGTGTTTTTCTTTATTTATAAACAAGCGAGAGATTAGGTAACCTGAGTCTTCCATCCGATTTTGAATCAAAGATTCCGCAAGGAAATTATACATGTAAATCACCCCGAAATAACCTCTTTTCTCATCTTCCTGGTAATAGGCAGTACCCCAAAACGGATTGGTAACTGGCAAGCGAAAAACATTCTGATGCAAGGAAAAAACAAGTACATCGCTGCCAATGTAGACATGAATTTCATATTCACCGCGTTCCTTCACAAACAAACGTACCCTTTCATCAGGCACCAATTTTCGCAATGCCTCTAATTCGGTTTTAATGGTGGCCTTGATTTCTTTAAAAATGGTTTCAGCATCCGTCGCGATGTCTTGCTTTAACGCAGATTTGTTTTGAAGCAACTGAACCAATTGCCCTCTGTTTTTTTCTACTGGATTCTCCTTTGACATCGTTTCTTTTTTACAAAGATAAAGATACTTTTCTCTAATTTGGTACTGTGAAATCCCTCGTTCGACCGCATGCTGTATTTTTTCTCCATGGTTTACTATGGACGGCAACACTCACGGTTCATAGGGTTCTCTTCATTGCGTTCAACCACGCTTACCTTGACCCAAGCACGGTTGACTTTATACAAGCATTTCGCTTCGATGTCAGTTGGGTTGGGTATGTCTGTTTTGGACTTTACCTCCCCTTTTTAGGCTTGACAACCATAGGTTCGAATTCAAAAAAAAACGTTCTGCTCTTTGGATTGTTCCTCCTCCCCTGCCTTGTTCAAACGCTTACTGAATGCTGGGATTTGGTCTATTTTCGCTACACCCTGAAACGGTCGTCGTTTGACCTCTATTCGTTCTTTTTATCCGGTCCTGAGCAATTTCAATTCTCCAATCTACTTTCCAAGTTTTGGTGGGTGGCACTGTTGGCCCTATCAGTGCTTTCAGGGTATGCAATCCTGAGCTTTAAAATCCTACAACGAAAATCACAAAAGCAAACGCTTCAAGGAAAGCACATCCCAATGTATTTGACATGTCTTTTCCTTTTTTTTCTAATCGCTCGAAGCAGCTTGGGTCCAAAACCCTTGGGAATCTTAGATGCCAGTAAATTCTCGTCAACGGAGAACGTACAATTGGTATTGAATTCGCCCTTCGTTGTACTAAAAACAATTCAAAACGAAGCCATTCCAGACCACGAATACATGTCGGTGGAGAACGAAAAAGAAACATTCAACCCCATCCTTACCGCGAATGCCAAGGGAGAGGAATGGAAACCTAACCTTGTTTTCATCATTTTAGAAAGTTTTGGCCATACGCAAATTCATCAAAAAACCAAGGGAAAATCCATTACACCTTTTACGGATTCCATCCTGGAACAGTCTCTTTACTTTACCCATGCGTATGCAGAAGGCAAAACGTCAGTCGAGGCCCTTCCGGCTTTGTTTGCAGGCATCCCCTCCTATTTAGACCTCCCTTTTGTCATAAGCAATTACAGCACAAATAAAATCGACGGCTTTCCAACGTTGTGTAAAAACAAAGGGTATCAAACCTCTTTTTTTCATGGCGCAAGAAAAGGATCCATGCGGTTTGACAGCTTCACAAAATCGCTGGGATTTGAGCAGTTCTATTCCATGGAAGACGACCCAACCCCCGAACACTTTGACGGTGCCTGGGGAATTTACGACCACCATTTTTTAAACCTAATGAAAACGGAATTGAACCATATGAAATCTCCTTTTTTAGCCACCTTTTTCAGCTTATCATCGCACGAACCCTACCGCGTACCGAAGAACCATAATTTCTTGCCGAAAGGTTCGACGGAAATACAGCAATCGTACCGATATACCGACGAAAGCCTCAAGCGTTTTTTTAAATCCATTGCACATTCCCCTTGGTTTAAGAATACCCTTTTCATTCTAACAGCGGACCACACGCCGGTACAATTGGATTCGGAAGCGAAGAACATTCAGGAAAAATACCACATTCCCATTGCGATTTATGCGCCCTACCTCATCAAACCAAAAAAATCACATACGCCGCTTTCACACGTAGACCTTGTACCCACCTTATGCGAAATCATGCAATGGAACCAAAGATTATATTCTTTTGGTTTACCTGTGTCAAAAAAGGAAGTCCAACCCGATGAAATACGCTATCTCAACGGTCATTATTCCCTTTGGAATGCGAAATATGAAATTCAATTCAACGAGCCTAATCAAAAATGGGAAGTCAAGTTTAACGAAAGTTATCTGACAAAACACCCCAACAAAAGCGCCCTAGCAAATGCATTGGCACAATCTAAAAAACGAATGTTGGCAAGGATTCAAAGGTTACGCAGGGATTTAAGATGGAATACCCTACATAAATAAAATGTAATTTTACAGACAGATAAACCTAACCAAAACGCATTGTCATGGAATTTTTAGCTTGGGACCTCGAATTGATTTTAACGAAGCTGCAACCTCTCAAAGAGAACGCTTTACCCGCTTGGGGTAATTTTTCAGCACAACGAATGGTGGAGCATCTCAACGACGGTCTTCGAATGTCCATGGGTGAAATCACATTTCCGTTGGAAGTGCCAGAGGAGAAACTTTCTAAGAACAAATTGTTTCTGCACAGTGAAAACCCTTTCCCCAAAGATTTATCCGTGAACTTTGTAAAACCAGAAACGAAGCTTCGAAATGAAGAATTGGAATTGGCAATTGACGAATTAACGGAATCCATCCTTCGATTCGAAGCATTTTACGAAGATGAACCCAACGCCCATTTTCAGCACCCCCATTTTGGAAACCTAAACCATGGTGATTGGACACAACTGCATCGCAAACATTTCCACCACCATTTTTTGCAATTCGGGCTTTGACAACCTATAAATTAGCAATTTATAACAATTGAGTTTCGTGTAATTATTGTAATTTTATTACTCAAAATTAATACCCTTGTTTATGAAAAATTTATTTTTACTCCTTGTTCTTTTAGCTTGTTCATTTGGATATAAGGCTCAAACTGCTGAAGAAATAATTAATGCTTATCATCAAGCAATCGGTGGTGCTAAATGGGATAAAATCAATGGGATGCAATTGAATGCGTCTTTGGACCAAGGTGGCATGAAAATACCAATTGAAGTTGTTTTACTGAAAGATGGTCAAACTTACACTGAAATAACACTGATGGGTAACACCATGATTATGCAAGCATTTGATGGCACAACAGTTTGGACAACGAATTTTATGTCGATGGAAGCTGAAAAATCGCCATCTGACGAAACTGAAAACGCAAAACGCGCAGCGAAAGAATTCCCAAATGCCTTGATAAATTATAAAAACTTAGGATATACAGCTACCCTACTTGGTTCTGAAACCATCGATGGTACGGCATGCCACAAAATCAAATTAGATAAAAAGACACTATTGGCAGAAGGTAAAGAAGTGCCAAACATTGAATATTATTATATTGACAAAGAGAACAATGTTCCAATATTAACAGAGACCGAAATCCAATCTGGAGAAATGAAAGGTAAAACATCACAAACTAAATATTCTGATTACCAAGAAGTTGAAGGTGTATACATTGCCTTCTCAAATACCTCTGGCGTTAAAGACGGAATGACACAAACCGTTCAATTCGATAAAATTACGCTCAATCCGAAGATCGACGAAAGCAAGTTTTTATTTCCAAAAAAGTAAGCCATGAATAAGTTAATTATTTGCCTTTTCGTAAGCGGATTGGCCGTATCCTCGTGGGCACAAACCCCTACCCTAAACGCTGGAGATTATTTCGGTGACATGAAAGCAAGACATATCGGTCCGGCATTGATGAGCGGTCGAATCTCCGATGTGGAACTTCATCCTAAAAACGCAAACATTGTACTGGTAGGCGCAGCAGGCGGTGGGGTATGGAAATCTCAAGATGGTGGTGTGCGTTTCACATCCATATTCGACCAATATTGTCAATCCATTGGTTGTATTAGCATTGACCCCAGCGACCCCGACAACACCTATTGGGTAGGGACTGGCGAAACATGGACCAGAAACAGTGTTTCCATGGGCGATGGAATTTACAAAACGATCGATGGGGGTAAAAACTGGACCAAAATGGGCTTAGAAAAGTCAGACCGTATCGCATCCATTCAAATCAACCCTAAGAATCCAAATGAAATTTACGTGGCTGTATTGGGTGCCTTGTGGGGACCAAGCAATGAACGTGGAGTGTACAAATCAATCGATGGAGGTAAAACTTGGAATAAGAGCCTGTTTGTAAATAATACAACGGGATGTTCTGAATTAGTCATGGATCCAAACGAACCACAGGTTTTATACGCCGCCTTCTGGGAATTTGGCAGGACCGCTTATTCGTTTAATTCTGGGGGATTCAACAGTTCCCTGTACAAGAGTATAGATGGTGGATCAACATGGAAAAAATTAGAAAATGGATTGCCCCAAGGAGAAAAAGGACGAATTGCAGTTTCGCTTGCGCCGTCCAATTCGTCCATTGTTTATGCAGTAATTGAAGCAAAGAAAAAAGAAGAAAAAGGACTTTACCGTTCTGAAGATGGCGGAAATACGTGGTCCTTTCTAAACGGAGATTTTGCGCTTACCGTCCGTCCGTTTTATTTTTCAAGAATCACCATACATCCTAAGGATCCGAATATTATTGCAAAAGGAGGGCTTTTTGGTTCAATCAGCAGGGACGGGGGAAAAACTTTTAAGAATTTAGGTTCGATGCATTCCGACATTCACGACGTGGTGTTTGACAATAATCAACCCGATAAAGTTTTTGTGGCGACCGACGGCGGTTTATACCGCTCGCTGGATGGCGGATCCAGCATGGAAATGGTGGAAGATTTACCCGTGAGTCAATTTTATCACGTTAGTCTTGATAATCGAGTTCCCTACTATGTGTACGGTGGCTTACAGGATAACAACTCCTGGTTTGGACCCTCTGCGAGTCCAGGTGGCATCGAAGCAAGGGATTGGGAATTGGTGGGTCAAGGAGATGGATTTCGTGTGTATCCACACCCAACCCAACCGAATATTGTCTATTCGGAAATGCAGGGAGCGGAGGCAATCTGGAGATTTGACGTGGAGAAACAACAGTTAAAAACGGTAAAACCATATCCATTAGAAGGGGATCCCAAACTTCGGTTCAATTGGAATGCCTCTTTAACCACTAGCAAGCATAACCCTGACCGCCTATACGTTGGAAGTCAATTTGTTCATGTGTCAAATGACCGAGGAGATAGTTGGACCAAAATATCCCCCGATTTAACTACAAACGATAAATTGAAACAAAACCAAGAAGCTTCTGGAGGATTATCCGCGGATAATTCAGGTGCTGAAAATCATTGTACTATTTTTACCATTGCAGAATCTCCTTTAACTGAGCAAGTAATTTGGGTCGGAACAGATGACGGAAATGTGCAAGTGACCAAAGACGGTGGCAAAACTTGGGAGAACCTAACGAAGAACATTACAGGACTTCCAACAAATACGTGGTGTTATCACATCGAAGCCAGCGTTCACGGAAAAGAAATTGCTTATGCCGTTTTCGATGGTCACACGAAAAACGATTATGCTGCATATGTCTATAAAACTGTAGATTTCGGTAAAACTTGGCAATCAATCGCTACGTCAGAGATCACCGCGTTTGTTAGAAATATTCAAGAAGACTACACCAATAAGAATTTGCTTTACCTAGGTGCCGAAAATGGTTTATACATTACACTAAACGGCGGAAAAACCTGGTCGCCGTTTACGAACAACTTTCCAAAAGTGGCCGTTCATTATTTAGAACTTCATCCCACGAAACATTCATTGGTTGCCGCAACCCACGGAAGAGGGATTATTATTATTGATGATGTTCGTCCATTACGCAACATTAACGAAGGACTATTGATTAAAAATTTAAGCTTTTTTGAAACGGATCGTTTTATACTTCCAGAAAAAAGCAATTTCGGAGGAACCGCCTTGGGAAATCAATTTGTTGGCGATAACCCAAGCAACAACGCAAAAATCACTTATTTACTACCGAAACGTCATACGTTTGGTAAAATGACAGGGGAGATTACCACCTTAGAAGGCACCTTAGTTTCCAAACTTGAAGTAGGAAAAAACAAAGGAATCAATACCATTGAATGGGGTTTTAATGCCAACGCTCCCAAAGTAGCCAAAGGAAAAGGATTTTCAGTAGCTCCCCCACCCGCTGTTATCGCAGGCAAGTACTTGGTTAAAATCAACAAAGGGAATGAAGTATTTGAAAAACAAATAGAAGTGATATATGATTCCACTTCATTGTTTAGCTTAGTAGATCGCGCACAACAACAACAAACCACTCAAGCAGTATATAACATGATTCAGGACCTAGCGTACTTAGTGTATCAAATTGATCAATGGGACGCCAAAGCGACAGAATATAAAACTAAGCATACCAAAGCGGATAAGTACGTGGATGCGCTACGGATGGATCTTACCGCGATGCGGAACACCTTGGTAGTGACAACCGGTGATAATTATGTGGGAGCAGCAGAAGATGAATTGAGAGAAAAGTTGAATGAAATATTTGCTACTATTTCTAGTTATTTTGGGGCACCTTCTTCTTCAGAGTTGGCAAACATCACTGCGTTATCCAATGAACTTAACAAAGCAAAAAAACAATTTGATGTTCTTCAAGAAACCAAAATAAAAGCATTAAAATCCCTCCTTGACAAGGATTCAGAGATTATAAAGCCTGAGATTTTGTCATTCGAAGAATTTATTAAGCAATAGTGTTGGTTTTCGTTCATAGAACTAAAGGAACGATACGGAAAGAACATACCATTAAATAAACCCTTGGTTTAACCGCTGTCAATTTTTGCAGATCCTGCCTGATCGAAATATTCGTTCAAAAAAAATCCCTCCGAAGAGGGATTTCATGTGTTTTCACTGGTGATTTATAGGTCAACAACCACGTCGTACTTGTCGATCATTTTCCGAAGATTAATCAATGCATAACGCATTCTCCCCAGCGCTGTGTTGATGCTAATGTCTTCCATTTCCGCGATTTCTTTAAACGATAGGTCCTGAAACAATCGCATGTAAACGATGTCTCGTTGTAATTTTGGCAATTTCTCCATAAAATGTACGACCTGAAGCTCCAATTCATCCTTACACGTAACTTCAAGAATGTTTAATTCATCGGATGAAAGCCTGCTAAAAATGGAATAATCCTCCGTCGCTGAACGTGTTTCAGATAAAAACCTCATTTTCTTGTCTTTGCGAAATCCATCAATGACAAGGTTGTGTGCAATGCGCATTACCCATGGTAAAAATTTACCTTCTTCGTTGTACGCGCCACTTTTCAAGGTGTAAATAACCTTCATAAAAGTATCCTGAAAAACATCTGAGGCGAGGTCCGAATTTCGAACTTTAGAATAAATAAAACGGTAGATACGGTCTTTGTGACGTTTCAGTAATACTTCAAACGCTTTTTCACTTCCTTCTAAATACAGCTTGACTAGCTCTTGATCTCCTAATGATACTAACAACATAATTTACAATTAATCCAAAAATTGGGGTTAAGTAAACGTTGTCTATAGGCGAGCTTTTTTTTTGATGTTATTTGTACAAACGTAAAATTAAACATTTCTTTTGTACCGAGCCATTCAATGAACTTTTATTAACTTTCAATGAAAATTTAGGGGGTTATGTCGAATAAAGTGTTTTTGATGGGGTTGATTACTTTGCTTGTCTTTCCCATTTGCGGCTTCCTCCTTCGTTTTGGCATCGACCTTTCGCAAATCGAAAATTTTCTAGGATTCCAATCCTTTGATTGGTTGCCCATTGGTTTGGGATTGGAATTTGGCTTTGTCTATGCATTTGTTGCGATGCTGTTCATGCGCGCTGAAGTTTTTAGCACCTCGAACCTAAAAATGGAGCGCCTCATAAAAGGACTTAACTTGAACTTTTGGCAAGGAATTTTTCTATCCCTGTGCGCAGGAATTGGGGAAGAATTGTTCTTTAGGATGAGCTTACAACCCTTTTTGGGCATTTGGATTACGTCGATAATCTTTGTTGCAATCCATGGGTACCTTAATCCTTTGGATTGGAAATTTAGCTTGTATGGGCTCATTGCGCTTCCTTTTATTGTCATCCTATCTTATGGGTATGAACGTTTTGGAATCCACTTTGCCATTGCGGCACATTTTTGCTACGATGCTGTTTTGTTCACTGCGATGCTGGAGGATAAAAAGACCATTTAACGCAGTTTTACTACCTTTGGGATGTGAATGCAAATCGACCGTTTTTCTTCCTGCCGTATTTTGCGCTCTTGGCAATTCTGGGATGGGTATTATGCACTTCCGAAAAACTACAATTTCACCTTTGGCTTCATGAATTCCACAACTCATTCTTGGATTGTGTCATCCCCTATTGCACCCATTTGGGCGATGGGATTTTTGTGCTGTCAATTGCACTGATGCTTTTGCTGTTGTACAACCAAAGAACAGGCATCCTACTGATTTTAGGGTATGTTTTCTCCTCGGTAATCGCCCAATTACTTAAAAGACTGGCCTTTCCAAATTACATGCGCCCCTTCCATTTTTTTAAAAACAATGTCGATTTTCATCAAATACCGAATTTTTTATACTTCGAATCAAATGGTTTTCCTTCGGGACACACCACCAGCGCTTTTGCCTTTGCAACGGTATTTTGTTACCTGCATGGACAAAAACCTTGGGTGCAGTTCCTTCTGTTTGGGATGGCCGTATTTGTTGGTTTTACCAGGGTATATTTGTCACAACATTTTTTATTGGATGTTTATTTTGGTTCCATTCTCGGCGTTGTGTGCGGATGGATGCTCCTGCGGGTCATACCGAAAAATTGGTTTCCGAATACTAAACCTATGCTCACAAGATGGAAAAAATAAAATACCTGATAGGAATTGTCATTACCCTGTTGTTGTTTATTCCTTTTTTGGGGTATGTACATCTTTTTGATTGGGATGAAATAAATTTTGCCGAATGTGCAAGGGAAATGGTTCGAAGCGGTCATTACCATACGGTCACCATCGACTACATTCCTTTTTGGGAAAAGCCTCCGGTTTTCATTTGGATGCAAGCCCTTGCGATGAAAACGTTTGGGGTAAATGAATTCGCAGCACGTTTTCCCAATGTGATCGCTGGGGTATTCACCCTTATCAGTTTGGTTTACCATGGGAAAAACGCACAAAACGAAAAACTCGGATGGTGGTGGGCAGCTTTTTATTTGGGATCCTTTCTCCCTAACCTATATTTTCATTCAGGAATCATTGATCCGTGGTTCAATTTATTCATATTCAATTCTTTGGCTTTCTACATCTTTGGCATTAAGGACAAAAAGACATTTGCCTTTGTTTGTGCGGGACTCTTTGCAGGACTTGCCGTTTTAACCAAAGGTCCTGTCGCCCTGATTTTAATTGGTGCCCCCCTATTTATCTTTCACCTTGTAAACCGATTCCAAGGACTTCCAAAAATTAAACATTTACTCTTTGCGTTCACAACCGCTGTGTTTATTGGATTGCTTTGGTTTATGATGTTGTATGCCACTGGAAACAAAGAGGTCATTCAACAATTCATAGAATACCAAGTACGGCTGTTTAATACCCGAGACGCAGGACATGGCGGACCCATTTATTACCACTTGTTGGTGCTCTTACTCGGCTGTTTTCCCGCATCCTTTTTTGCCATTGGTGGATTGTTACGCAAGAATCCGAAACCACAAGACTTACGCAGGATCATGCTTATTTCGGGACTCTTTACCTTGGTATTGTTTTCAATTGTACAAACGAAAATCATTCATTACTCCTCTCTTTGTTATTTCCCCATTACTTTCTTTGCGGCGGATTTCATTACGCATTACAAAAACCGTCAAAATGGAATTTACTTTAAACTGTCCATTTTCTACCAGTTGATTTTGGCTTTGGCAATGGGCGTATTCGTGTACATTCAAACATTTGGTGGAGGAATTCAAAAGTGGATTGCCATTCAAGATCCATTTGCGGCAGCGAATTTATTGGCACAAGAACGGTGGTCACTGCTCGATTTCATTCCGGTCTTGGTGTGGATCTTAGGCGCAGTATTGGCCTTCGTGTTTTTTAGACGTAACCAAGTGAAATATGCAATCAACACTTTATTGGTATCGGTGGCCCTCAACATGATCGTCATCAAAGCGACGATTCTTCCCCACATCGAGGCCTATTCGCAACGCGCTGCCATTTCGTTTTACCAAAAAAAATCTAAGGAAAACGTATACATCATTCCCCTTGGATTTAAGTCATATGCGCATTTCTTTTACGGTGAGGTAAAGCCCCATCTCAATCAAAACCGTTTCAATGAGAAATGGATATGTGGGACCGACACCGATTTGAAAACGTTTTACGTGGTCCGTTTGCCGGATAAAAAATTCTATTTGGACACGTATCCTAATTTAAAATTGATCTATGAAAAAAATGGTTTTGTTTTTCTTGGTCAAAAAAAGAACCTAAGTTTGAAACCGAAAATCCGTACAACCCCATAACATTATGCCTAAAATTTCTGAAAAAGCACTTGTAGTTCCCGCCTCACCGATACGAAAATTGGTACCTTTTGCAGAAGCTGCAAAAAAAGCAGGTAAAACCGTATTTCACTTAAACATCGGTCAACCAGACATTGAAACCCCTGAGGCAGCTTTGAAAGCCATTCACAATTTTAAGGATAAAGTACTGGAATACAGCCATTCAGCAGGAAATGAAAGCTACCGAATAAAATTGGCGGCAAGCTACCAAAAACAAGGCATTCCAGTAAATATGGAAGACATCCTCATCACCACAGGGGGTTCTGAGGCCTTGATTTTTGCCATGTTGTGTACCTGTAACCCGGGAGATGAAATCATCATTCCGGAACCTTTTTAC
This sequence comes from Flavobacteriia bacterium, assembly GCA_009924735.1. Taxonomy (GTDB): domain Bacteria; phylum Bacteroidota; class Bacteroidia; order Flavobacteriales_D; family Crocinitomicaceae; genus UBA952. Next base: position 34,511 of record RFQZ01000026.1, read on the forward strand.
GCCAATTACACCAGTTTCGCTGTGATCGCTGGCGTCAAAGTAATCCCCGTAACCTCCAAAATAGAAAATGGTTTTGCGCTCCCTCCGATTGAGGAGATTGCAATGAAGATCACCCCACGTACGAAGGGCATTGTCATTTGCAACCCAGGAAATCCTACCGGTTACCTTTATTCCAAAACCGAATTGGAAATGTTGGGTGAAATGGTCAAAAAGCACGACTTGTTTCTTTTTGCCGATGAAGTATACCGGGAGTTTTGTTACGATGGTGCGGTACCACATTCTGTACTAAACCTTCAAGGATTAAGCGAGCATGTCATCATGATTGACTCTGTCTCAAAACGATATTCTATGTGCGGTGCGCGCATTGGCGCATTGGTAAGTAAAAACAAGGAAGTGATGGCTGCAGCCCTTAAATTTGGTCAAGCGCGCTTATCCCCTCCGACCATTGACCAAGTAGCAGCAGAAGCCGCCTTGGATACGCCACAAAGTTATTTTGACAATGTCGTTCAGGAATATGTCGAAAGAAGAAACATCATGGTTGACGGCTTGAATTCCATTCCAGGCGTATATTGTCCCAAACCCAGCGGCGCGTTTTATTGCGTAGCTCGTTTTCCAGTAGCAGATGCAGAGAAATTTTGTATTTGGTTACTCCAATCCTTTGAATTTGAAGGTCAAACCGTTATGATGGCACCAGCCAACGGATTTTATTCGAGTGAAAATGCTGGGAAAAATGAAGTTCGCATTGCCTATGTCTTGAATCAAGACTCCCTAAAAAAATCAGTGGAATACCTTCGTCATGCGCTGGAACAGTACCCGGAAAGAATACAATGAGCGACGTAGAAGCATACATCGACGCGCTGGAACCCAGCGAGAGAAAAGATGCTTTTTTGCAATTCAGGGATGCTATTTTGGCAGCACTTCCCGAAGGATTTGAAGAGGCAATGAATTACGGAATGATTGGATACGTTGTGCCCCATCGCCTTTACCCAAAGGGTTACCATTGCAGTCCAAAACTCCCCTTGCCATTTGCCAACCTTGTTTTACGAAAGGACATCATTACGTTTTACCACATGGGGCTTTATGCGGATCCAGCGATACTTTCTTGGTTTGAAAAGGAATTCGTTGAATTGACAGGTAAAAAACCCGACATGGGAAAAAGCTGCATTCGATTTAAGAAGACCACTCCAATTCCGTTTCAATTAATTGGCTCCTTGATGCAGAAGATTTCTCCCGAACAGTGGATTGAGCAATACGAGGCTGCGTTTTTGAAGAAGTGAGGAGCTTATTCATCCCCACATCACACATTGATTTCTTGCGAATTCATTTAAACAAATTGTATATTCGTGCATACGCAACAAACCTGCGCTTATTCATCCAAATTGGTATGCTTGGAGAAGGTTTATGGCGGGTATAAACTAGTTAGGCAACATTGCTAAACAGACCCGACAACAAAACGGACGACACATCTTCTGTAGACAATTTCACGGTAACTGGACACTGTTGACAGAAAAAAAGGCCGACCCTTCAGAGATTTTTATTTGATTTTTGCCGACACACAATTTTTTGTCATAGTTTTTGAGCCCACGCTTCCTTTAGCACATTTGCAGGTTAGTTTTTAAAATGCGTAGAGAAAATTACGCATTTTAAAAACTTGCTTCGCACCACCTGCAAAAGAGCTAAAGCCCACCGCACAATCAAAAACATACGCCAAAAAATTTCCGCCACTCCCCGTCTCCGTAATTGTTAATAATTATTCATTGACAATCCGAATTCTTTTAATATTTTTGGACATTAAATGTCAGGTCAAATACATACAAATTGAAAAGCATAGGCGAAATAATTAGGGAATTGAGAGAGCAGAAATCTCTTTTACTCAGACAAGTTGCAGCGGAAATAGAAATTGACCAAGCCTTGCTTAGTAAAATTGAACGAAACGAACGAATGCCCACACGAGACCAAATAAAACGTTTTGCAAAATTTTTTGGTAAAGACGAGAACGAATTACTTGTTGCATTTTTAAGTGACAAATTAGTTTATGAAGTTCGGGACGAAGAAGTCGCTTTAAAAGCTATGCAAGTGGCCGAAAAGAAAATCAATTACATTATCAAAAGCAAAAATGGTAAATAATAAATCCATACAACCCATAGCTAACGAGCTTCCTAGTCATTTTGCTGACAGGTTAGGGATTTATTATGCTTCATTAGTTAATCAGGAACATAAAAAAGAGAAAGGACAGTTTTTTACACCGAGAGAGATTGCTTCGCTGATGGGATCTTTTGCAAAGACATCGAACCCATCTTTGCGAATTCTTGATCCTGGCTGTGGAACAGCAATTTTAACTTGCGCCTTAATAGAACACCTTGTATCGAATAAAAATTTGCAATCAATAGAATTGGTTGTTTATGAAACGGACAACAATTTAATTCCATTGTCAAAAAAATCACTTGACTATATAAAAGAATGGTTGTTATCAAAAAAAATTGATTTTAATTATTCGATAAATACGAAGGACTTTGTACTGGAAAACGCAAACTGTCTTTCAGAAAATGTAAATCTGTTTTCAGAAAAACCAGAACCATTTGACATAATTATTTCTAATCCACCATATTTTAAACTACCAATAGACGACAAGCGTTCAATTGCTGCTAAAACTGTTGTTAATGGGCATCCTAATATTTACGCCATTTTTATGGCTGTTTCTGCAAGACTTTTAAAAGAAAACGGAGAAATAATTTTTATAACTCCCCGAAGCTACGCTTCGGGAAGTTATTTTAAATTGTTCCGTGAATATTTTTTTAAGATCATTGAAATTGATAATGTGCATTTATTCATTTCCCGCAAAGACACATTTAACAGAGACAAGGTATTGCAAGAGACAGTAATTATTAAGGGGAAGCTAAAAGAAAAGAACAATCCTAATCATAGTGTTGTTGTTTCTTCATCTCAAGGATTAAAAGACATTCTTACACCAGAAACAAAAACATTCAAGCAAAAAGTGTTGATTGATTTAAGTTCAAATGAAAAGATTCTTTATTTACCGACCAATGATTTTGAAGAATCAATTTTAAATATTTTCAAAAACTGGAGCGGCAATTTAAATAAATACAATATTCAAATTTCAACTGGCCCAGTTGTTGGCTTTAGAAGCAAGGAGTGCATTCAAGACAATTACGAAAACGGAACAGTTTTTCTTGCTCCTTTATTTTGGTTGCACAATGTAAAACAAATGAGCCTGGAATGGCCATTTCCAAAGCCTGATAAAGGACAATATGTGAGGATCGAAAATGAATCAAAATCCATTTTAATTCCAAACAAGAATTATATTTTGCTTAGACGTTTCAGCAGTAAAGATGATAAGAGCCGTTTAATCGCAGCTCCTTATTTCTGTAATTTCATTAAATCAGAATATATCGGTGTCGAGAATAAGGTAAATTATATTTATCGCCCGAAAGGTCATTTGGATAGAAATGAAATTGTTGGATTATGCGCATTGCTGAATAGTACGCTCTTCGATTCATTTTTCAGAATTTTTAATGGGAACGTAAATGTAAGTGCGACTGAACTTAGAGAAATTCCTTTACCTGAGCTTGAAACAATAAAAGAAATCGGAAACAATATTATTCTTTCAAATGATTTTTCAGTTGAAAACACAAACAAAATAGTAATTGAACAATTTGAACTCTCAACAAGCCTATATGAGTAAACTAGACGAAGCAAAAAAGATTTTGAAAGAACTTGGTCTGCCAACAGCGCAGCAAAATGATACTTCAGCATACACGCTTTTAGCTTTGTGCGGTATTAAACCAAGAGACAAATGGATTAAAGCAACAAGAACAAGTCAGAAAGTTTCAAAAGGAATTATGGCTTTTGTACACGAAGTTTACGGGAAAGAATATGCTCCCAATTCTCGTGAAACTTTTCGCAGACAAGTATTACATCAATTTGTTCAAGCAAGAATTGCAGATTACAATCCTGATAATCCTAAACTTCCTGTAAACAGCCCAAATGCGCACTATGCTTTGACACAAGGCGCATTGGATGCAATCAAAACTTTTGGAACAAAAGATTGGAAAAAAGCAGTTGACAAATTCATATTAGAAGAAGGCGATCTATCGAAAAAATATAAAAAGGAACGAAAACAGATTTTAATTCCGGTTAAACTCAGCAATGGTAAAACTTTAAAATTATCATCCGGAAAACACAATGAAGTTCAAGCAGCCATAGTTCACAATTTTGCTGCCCGTTTTGCAAATGGCGGTTCTGTTTTATATTTAGGCGACACCGCTAAAAAAGATTTATATGTGGACGAAAAAATGTTGAAGGAATTAGGCATTCCAGTAAATCAGCATAGTAAACTTCCCGATGTTATTATTTATGACCACACGAAAAATTGGTTATTTTTAATTGAAGCAGTTACTTCTCACGGTCCTGTTTCACCAAAACGAGTTGTTGAACTCGAAGAATTTTTAAAGAATTGCAAAGCAGGTAAAATTTATGTGACTGCATTCCCCGATTTTGCTGAATTCAAAAAGCATTCAAATAATATTGCTTGGGAAACAGAAGTATGGTTGGCAGACGTGCCCGAACATATGATTCATTTTAACGGTGACAGATTTATGGGACCGAGATAAATATAAATAATATGTGGCCAATATTAATAGGAGCAGGATTAGTAGCATTAATAGCAAAAGCGTTTTCAGATGATTCAGAGCCATCAAAAAAACGAACAACTAAAAATGAAAACAATAAAATTTTCATCAGCTTTGCTATTGAAGATGAAATTTCTCGCGACCATCTTGTAAAACAAGCGAAATTAGAAAGATCACCATTTAGTTTTGTAGATATGTCAGTGAAAGAGCCTTGGAATAATGATGAATGGAAAAGAAAGTGCCGTACAAAAATTAAAAGATGTGATGGAATGATTGTTCTTCTTAGCAAAAACACTTGGCATTCCAGTGGTGCAAGATGGGAAATAAAATGTGCAAAAGAAGAAGGAGTACCAGTGATTGGAATGCACATAAGAAAGAATGACCAAGGAGCAATACCTCCTGAGTTGAGAGGAAAAAAAATAATTACTTGGACTTGGGGAAACTTAGAAAAGACTTTAAACTCGATTAAATAATGAAATTATTTATTTGCAATAGAAGTACCGATAAAGTAGCGACAGAAGGTGTTATCAATGATTTGTTGTCTGCTTCTGAAAATTCTATTGCTATTCAACAAGAAACGGAACATTCGGAAAATTGGAAAATCCTTGTCGAGAAAAAGATGCAAGAATCTGATTTTGTAGTTTTTGTAATTGGTGCCGACACATTTGAAAGTGAACAAATCAAATGGGAATATGCAAAAGCGAAAATTTTAAATAAACAGATTGTGGGCTACAAACTTTCAACAGCCTCAAAGGAATCCATCTTATTCTGTCAAGGATTTCAAGTGTTTGATAAAGCCGAACAATGTTTTAAATTTCTCTTGAAAACTTATGAGGATGATAGAAAATTAAAGTTTGAGCAGTATAAAATGATGGTTAGCTCAACGGAAAAGGTCACAGAAAGCAGAATGAAGGTGAATAATCTTTTTTTTACAATAACGTCTTCTATTCTATCTGTTGGTTTCGTTTTAGGTAAAACCTTCGGTTTTACCATAGCTGCAACAATTGGAATGATTGTCCTAACTTCTATGTCATTGTTAGTTTCCTACTTCTGGGAAAAGCTAATCGACTCGTATGGAAAACTCAACACAGGAAAATTCAAGGTGATTGATAAAATTGAAAAGCAACTTCGGACAAATATGTTTGAAGATGAATGGAAAATCCTAACTGAGGATATAAAGTACGAACCAAATACGAGAACAGAAACAAAGGTTATAAAGTATTTCCGAACTTTCATTATCATCGTTGGAATTATTGAAATACTTTATCTCGGTTATCATTTATATCAATTATTACCTAAGTGTTATTGTTAAACTAAAACTAAATAAATATGGCAAACAAAAGAGTATTCGTTGCATTTGCAATTGAGGACGAGACAACAAAAATTCTGTTTACAGGACAAGCGAAAAATACAAAAGTTCCATACGAATTTGTGGACATGTCAATTAAAGAGCCATTTGACGAAAAATGGAAAACAAATTGCAGAACAAGAATTAAAGGTTGTGACGGAGTTATTGCCTTGATTTCAAAAAACACTAAGAAAGCAGAAGGAGAATTGTGGGAAGTTGATTGCGCCAAGGAAGAAAAAATTCCATTAATTGGCATTTACATTAAAGAGGCGACATACTCCGACAAGCCAGACAATATGTACGGTGTAACCTGTAAAGAATGGACTTGGGACAATGTGAAAGATTTTATCGAATCCCTTTAATTTTTTGTCATACTTTTTGTACCGACACACATTTAGCACATTTGCCTCCTCGTTCCTGCGGGGGCAAAAGAGCTAAGCCAACTCACAAACAAAAAGATTTGCCAAAAACAAACGCACGGTACCGAGAAAAAATCAAATAAAAATCTCTGCCACCGCACTTTTAAGACAGTGGAGGACTATATAAAACGACCGTGACAGACCGAAACGAAAAAAGCAACGATTGCCTAACAGCACCTTTGCGTTATGGCGGAGGAAGTGGGAATATAAACAGTAGTGCATTTAATAAACAGTGTGCGTTCAGACAGGTTACTGCATCTAATCCGCCACAACGCAAAGCTGCAAACCGTTGGGTGCAAGTTTGAAATTCACACTTCGGGCTTGATGAAAACGTAAAATTTTAAAATTTCACTTCGATTTTAGTTCATGGACGAGGAAGAACAGAACTCTAAAAATATTAATGAAATATGATCTCAAGTTTGGCAACATCGACATAAATAATT
>RFQZ01000027.1 GCA_009924735.1 Flavobacteriia bacterium
GGTAAATTTTGTGATTGGTTCGGGTACCATTCTTTCAGGTACGTTTTCATCTATCAACTGGGCAACCGGAAATTATTGGGTGAGTTTAGCGGTTGATTTCTCCAATGGCACCAACTATTTAGATTATGGGTCTCAACGTTTAATGAGTACACCTTATGCTTTGTATGCCAAAACAGCAGGCGTACAACTCAACCAATGGAGATACGGCGCTGTTGCACCTGCGGCTGCATTGGGCAATGTAGGAGATTTTTATTTAGATACAGCTACAGGAAATGTGTATTACAAATCTGGAACGACCACATGGACACTTACAGGAAACATTAAAGGTCCAACAGGCGCTGCGGGTGCTCAAGGTGTAGCCGGACCTACAGGAGCAACGGGTCCTGCGGGTGCTCAAGGGGTTGCTGGCCCAGCGGGTCCAACGGGATTAACGGGATTAACGGGCGCAACCGGTCCTGCGGGTGCTCAAGGGGTTGCTGGTCCAACGGGTCCAACGGGATTAACGGGCGCAACCGGTCCGGCGGGGGCAACGGGATTAACGGGTCCTGCGGGTCCGATTGGATTAACCGGTCCTGCAGGACCAACAGGTGCTACAGGTGCTCAAGGGCCAGCGGGCGCAACGGGATTAACGGGTCCTGCTGGTCCGATTGGATTAACCGGTCCGGCAGGACCAACAGGTGCTACGGGTGCTCAAGGGCCAGCAGGTGTTGCCGGACCAGCAGGCGTAGGAAGTTTTACACATTACCTTGGAGAAGCATTTGGCGGAGGAATTGTTTACCATTTATGGAAAGACAATCTGGGACAAGAACATGGTTTGATTGTAGACATAAACGATTTAAGCTTGAATGAAACCTGGAGCAACATTACTGGAAACCAAGTTGGTTCTGCCCAAAGCACTTGGAACGGATTGGGAAATAGCAATGCCATCGCAGCCCAGCCCGGGCATGTAAGCAGCGCAGCCTCTCTGTGCTTAAATTCAACCAACGGAGGTCAAACCGATTGGTACCTTCCTTCCATTGATGAATTATCCGTCTTGTGGCAAAACCGCTTCATCGTAAACAAATCACTTTCTTCGGTGGGAGGTTCTACGCCCTTACCCATTACAGGTACACTTTGGAGCAGCACAGAATGGAACTACATGTACGCTTGGATGTTTGGATTTACGGATGCAAGTACCTCCTTCGCTGTGAAAACAAATGCCATGAGTGTTCGCGCGGTTCGTTCATTCTAAATCACTACCCACCTGAGAACAATCCTACAATGCATTGAACCCATGGGAAGCATAAACCAAACCATAACATCCATCTTCGAACTTTTCAATACGCAAGGAGAAGATATGTATATCGGTGAACCGGTTACAAAGTACCAACACATGGTTCAAAGCGCCTGTATCGCGCAAAACCTTGGCTACTCAGATGAGTTGGTCATCGCCGCCCTCTTGCACGACATCGGTCACGTATGCGTTGAATTGACGCCGGAAAATGACATGGATGGCTTTGGCGTTAAAGACCACGACAAAGTAGGGGCAGCTTTTTTACGTGCATTCGGATTTTCAGATTTGGTAATCTCCGCCGTAGAAAATCATGTAGATGCAAAAAGGTATTTGTGTACCACTGACAAAGATTACTACAATCAGCTCTCTGAAGCCAGCCTGGAAACGCTAAAATTTCAAGGGGGATTGATGACCGAAGCGGAGATTTTAGATTTTGAAAACCATCCTTTTTTTATCGAAAACATTCAAATCAGAAAAATTGATGAAATGGCTAAAGACCCACACATGAAAATTTCACCCGTAGAAAGCTTTGAAGAAATCCTCCATAATCACCTAACCACCCACGCATGAAAGCAGTTTTTGCCATATTTCTCGGAGGAGGCGTCGGCAGCCTTGCCAGATTCTTCCTAGGTAAATGGGTGAATGGGTTGCATTCTTTCACTTTTCCCTTGGGAACATTCATCGTCAACCTTGTCGCCTGCCTATTGATGGGTTTCATCATTGGCCTGGCAGAATACAAACAATGGCTTTCTCCTACTTCAAGGCTTTTTTGGACCGTTGGGGTTTGTGGTGGATTTAGTACCTTTTCCGCTTTCAGCAGCGAATCCCTCACCCTGCTTCAACAAGGCCAAAACCCCAGTTTGATCCTCTATGTTTTGGGAAGCGTTTTACTCTGTTTGACAGCAACCTTTTTGGGAATCTTTCTCGCTGAAAGAATGTAAACCCATTTTGAACTTTTTCCGATTTCTTCCTATATTTGCACCGCACTTATTCAGAAAGACGGAGGGATTAGGCCCTTTGATGTCTTGGCAACCCGGTAAAGCAGGGTGCCAATTCCTACCTCGAAACCATTCGAGGGGAGATAAGCCAGGAAGCATCTCTTCCGTCCCAATGGGCAGTGCGTACGCTTATGGGAATACAAGACGAAATATCAAAACATCTTTTACTGCTTGACGGTGCCATGGGTACCCAAATTCAGTTGCTTCATCTTACCGAAGAAGATTATCGCGGCGATCGGTTTATGGACCATCCCACATCATTGAAAGGAAACAACGATTTGCTTTGCCTCACCCGGCCATCGTACATCGCGCGTATTCATCAAAATTACCTCGAATCGGGCGCCAACATCATTGAAACAAATACCTTCAATGCGCAACGCATTTCACTTGAAGATTACGGCTTGGCTGACATCGCATATGAATTGAACCTCGCTGCCGCGAAAATCGCAGTTTCTACGCGAAATGAATTCCAACAAAATCAACCAAAGGCAGCTCCGGCTTATGTTGCAGGTGCCATCGGCCCTACTTCAAAAACCTGCTCACTTTCGCCAGACGTTGAACGCCCAGAATTTCGGGCGGTAACTTACAACACACTAAAAGAAGCGTACCGCGAACAAATCGAAGGTCTCCTCGATGGCGGCGTAGATGCTTTGTTGGTAGAAACCATCTTTGACACCCTCAATGCAAAAGCTGCCTTTCACGCCATTTTGGATGTTCTGGAAGACCGCAACCTAAGTGCCATTACGAAGGAAAATCCCCATGGCGACATCGCAATCATGGCCAGTGGCACCATTACCGATTTGGCAGGAAGAACCTTAAGTGGTCAAACCGCGGCCGCTTTTGCTGTATCATTGGAACATGTGCCGCTTTTCAGCCTGGGATTCAACTGTGCTTTAGGCGCTGAACAATTACTGCCACAGGTATTGGCGCTCAAAAGTTTTACCAACGCACACCTCAGTGCCTATCCGAATGCAGGAATGCCCAACGCCATGGGAACCTACGATGAAAGTCCTGAAACCTTCAGAGATAAAATCGAGCCCTTCCTCAAACATCCTGAGTTAAGAATCATTGGTGGTTGTTGTGGTACCTCCCCTGCCCATATCCAATCCCTTTTTACGCTTATAAATGAAACGATTCCCAATGAATAACCCACTTTATCTTTCCGGACTTGAAGTGGTACGCATTGAATCCCAATCGAACTTCATCAACATTGGCGAACGTACCAACGTGGCAGGATCCATTCAATTTAAACGGGCCATCCAAGAAAAAAACTACGGACGTGCCATTGCCATTGCAAGAGAACAGGTAGAAAGTGGATCGGTGATTTTGGACATCAACATGGACGATGCGCTCATCGACGGCATCGAAGCCATGCGCATCTTTCTCAATTTATTGGCCGCTGAACCCGACATCTCGCGCGTACCGCTCATGATTGATTCCTCGAAATGGGAAATCATTGAAGCTGGATTGCAGTGCGCACAAGGAAAATGCATCGTAAATTCCATAAGCCTTAAGGATGGGGAAACGCTTTTCATCGAACGTGCGAAATTGACAAGAAAATACGGTGCCGCGGTCGTGGTTATGGCCTTCGATGAACACGGACAGGCAGACACCTACGAAAAAAGAATTTCCATTTGTGAAAGGGCCTACAACGTACTTACCCAAAAAGTAAACTTCCCTCCAGAGAACATTATTTTTGACCCGAACATTTTCCCCATCGGAACCGGATTGGAGGAGCACAAGCGTTATGCGATTGATTTCTTCGCGGCAACCGAATGGATCAAGGCAAACCTCCCGCACGCCAAAGTAAGTGGTGGGGTATCCAATGTATCATTTTCCTTTCGAGGGAACAATGTGGTACGCGAAGCCATGCACGCCTCTTTTCTCTACCATGGCGTTAAGGCAGGAATGGACATGGGCATAGTCAACACGTCACAACTCGCTGTGTACGACGAAGTGGACAAGGAACTCATGCAAAAAGTCGAGGATGTCATTTTCAATCGCAACGAGCAAGCCACGGAAGCATTGTTGGAAATTGCACAGGCCTACAGTGCCCCCAAAAATAAAATAGAAACCGTTGCTGCTTGGCGAAGTGAACCCTTAGCAAAACGGTTGTCCCACGCCTTGGTGCATGGCGTTACCGATTTCATTGAGGTGGACGTTCTCGAAGCGCTCAACCACTACCCTTCTCCACTCGCTATTATTGAAGGACCATTGATGGATGGAATGAACATCGTTGGAGATTATTTCGGAAGTGGAAAAATGTTCTTGCCCCAAGTGGTTAAGAGCGCACGTGTCATGAAGGCCGCTGTCGCCGTGTTGGAACCTCGAATCCTAGAAGAAAAAGCACGCTTTCCTTCCCAGCAGGTCGCGAAGAAAAAAATCGTTTTGGCAACGGTAAAAGGTGACGTTCACGACATTGGAAAAAACATTGTCAGCATTGTTTTGGCTTGCAACGGATATGACATCGTAGACCTTGGGGTCATGGTTCCCAACGAGGTAATCATAGAGACAGCCATTCGTGAAAAAGCCGATGCCATTGGCTTAAGTGGACTCATAACGCCCTCTTTAGAGGTGATGTGTGACCTCGCGGAGGACCTTTCAAGGAGGAAATTGTACTTTCCTTTGCTCATCGGTGGGGCAACCACTTCGCGTGTTCATACAGCCGTGAAAATTGTTCCCCGAACCCACATTCCTGTGATTCACGTGAATGACGCAAGCAAGGTCGTTCCTGCCGTAAGAAGCCTATTCAACCCAACCGAAAGCGAAGGGTATCTCCAAGGCATCAAAATGGAGTACGAAAAAGTTAGGTCACACTACGAAACACACCAACGAGAAAAACGGCGCATCCCCCTTGAAGCAGCGCGTAAAAATACCTTTATTCCCAAACAAGCTTTCACCCCAGTGCGACCCAAACAGTTGGGGGTTCGAAAGATAAAATTTAGCGTAGCAGAGGTCGCACAATACATTGATTGGACGCCTTTTTTTCAAGCGTGGCAATTGGCAGGAAAATTCCCAAACCTACTCACCGATGAAGTCGTGGGAGAACAAGCCACTTTACTTTACCAAGATGCTTTGAAATGTTTGTCAGCGTGGACAAAAGAGGATTACCATACCGAAGGTATTTTTGGATTGTTTCCAGCGATGCGTAAACAAGCAGACGACATACAGGTTTTTTCGAAAGAACTTTCCCCTTGCAACGAAGACGTTTGCTTTTTAACCTTACGTCAACAAACTGAAAAAGCGAAAGGCGCTGTTAACTATGGCCTTGCGGATTTTATATCTTCAGAGGAGATGGATTACATTGGCTGTTTTGCTGTAACCACTGGAAACTGGGCAGAGGAAATTGCCAAACAACACCAAACGGACCAGGATGATTTTCAAGCCATTCTCTCGAAAGCCATCGCCGATCGTTTGGCAGAAGCCACAGCGGAACTATTGCATGAAAAGGTCCGAAAAGAATTCTGGGGATACGCAAGCAATGAAGACCTTACCAACAGCGAATTAATTGCAGAATCCTACACCGGCATACGTCCTGCCCCAGGCTACCCCGCATGTCCTGACCACGAAGAGAAACGCACAATTTGGAAACTGTTGGCGGTGGAAAAAGAAATTGGCATAACCCTAACGGAATCCTTGGCCATGTATCCGTCTGCTTCGGTAAGCGGGTATTTTTTCGGACATCCAGAAAGCATGTATTTCGGATTGGGAAAAATCGAAATGGATCAAGTCGCAGATTACGCAGAACGTCGAGGGGTGTCTCTTGAAACAGCGAAAAAATTATTATCTCCTTTATTGTTTTAACATGAAAGTCACCCAACACCTCCAAGAAGCAAAAAGAACCTTGTTTAGCATTGAAATTCTTCCTCCACTCAAAGGGGAGAACATCCAAGAAATTTATGCCACCATGGATGCCATCATTGCTTATGAACCTTCCTTTATTGACGTCACCTACCATAGGGAAGAATATGTATTTAGAGATGCGGGAAATGGTTTGTTAAAAAAACACACCGTCCGAAAGCGTCCAGGTACGGTTGGCATCTGCGCGGCCTTGCTGAACAAATACCAAATCGATACGATACCACACATCATTTGTGGTGGATTTACGAAACAAGAAACAGAAGATGCATTGATAGATCTTCATTTTTTAGGCATTGACAACGTGCTTTTATTGCGGGGGGACGCCATCAAAAGTGAAGGAAGGTTTGTCGCCGAACCCGAAGGAAATCAATACGCAAAAGCCTTGGTACAACAAGTGGTGAGCATGAACCAAGGAAAATATTTAGACCCGGATTTAAGCAATGTCCAACACACAGATTTTTGCATTGGCGTAGCAGGTTACCCAGAAAAACACTTTGAATCACCCAACAACGAGATGGACATTCAAAATTTAAAAAGAAAGGTAGATGCAGGTGCAGAATACATTGTCACCCAAATGTTTTTTGACAACCAAAAGTATTTTTCTTTTGTCGAAAATTGCCGCGCTGCGGGGATCAACGTACCCATCATCCCTGGCTTAAAACCCTTAAGTACTTCCGCACAGCTGAACGTACTGCCACACTATTTTCACATCGACATCCCACAAGCGTTAACTGAACAGGTATTGCGTGCCAAAAGTAAAGAAGAAGTTGAGGCCATTGGCATCGACTGGTGTGTCGCCCAATCCAAGGAATTAAAAGACGCTGGTGTTCCTTGTTTGCATTACTATACCATTGGAAAGGTCAAAGCGATTGCAGAAATTGCAAAACAAGTATTCTAAAAACAAAACAAGAAGCCGGTTGTTTGGAACTTATAAACAACTACCATGGCAAATTATTTCGTCGTAGGCGCTTCTTCTGGAATCGGTAAGGAAATCACCGAACAACTCGCCGCAGAAGGACACCACGTTATTGGAACCTATCACAAGAACGAGGTCGAATCGTCAAATCCTAACATTGCATTTCATCCCTTGAATGGATTAGAACCTTTTCCTTCTTTTGACTTTTTGCCCGAGACCTTGGATGGAATTGTCTATTGTCCTGGAAGCATTCAATTGCGCCCTTTTGAACGCATCAAACCCGAAGATTTTGTAAATGATTTCAACCTACAGGTTTTGGGTGCCATTAAAACGATACAAGCATGCGCATCGCGATTGAAGAAAAGTGAATCGGCATCCATCGTGTTGTTTTCAAGCGTGGCTGTACAAACTGGATTTACCTTTCACACCCAAATATCCACATCTAAAGGTGCGATTGAAGGATTGGTAAAATCCTTGGCTGCTGAATACGCCCCGAAAATCAGGGTAAATGGCATTGCGCCCTCCCTTACGGACACACCTCTAGCCGCAACTTTGTTAAATACAGATGCTAAAAAAGAGGCAAACGCACAACGTCACCCACTCAAAAGAATTGGAGAAGCTGAAGACATTGCAAACATGGCAACCTTCTTACTTTCTAATAAAGCCAGTTGGATTACAGCACAAATCATCCATGTAGACGGTGGTATTTCCAGTTTGAAAGTTTAATTTCACGAAAGAAGCACCCACATTTTTTAGTAATTTAGTCATCGGATTTTCGAGACCTATTTTTGGGATTTTCCCCACGTTTTTCTGTTAGAGAATAGCATTGAAAGCCAATCCTTTGCGAAACTAAGAAACACAGACATGGAAAGACGACATTTTTTAAGACAAGCCACATGGATTTCCATCGGTGGATTGTTAATTCCCTCAGCGATTTCCTCAGCTTGCAGAAAAGAAGTTCTTTTTGAAGATGTTCAATACGATGGAAAAGTACTCATCATTGGTGCGGGCGCAGCGGGATTGTATGCAGGATACATTTTGAAATCTAAAGGCATAGATTTTCAAATCGTAGAAGCAAGTTCAACCTACGGAGGAAGACTCGGTAAACTCAATGGATTTGCCAATTTCCCAATAGACCTGGGCGCGCAGTGGCTTCACGGAAAGAACAACCTAATGGCCGACCTCGCAAAAAAATCAAATACAAAAATCACCTTAGACGACAGCGCTGAAAAATTTTGGTTCAATGGACAAAGGGTTGACGTCTTGCCGAATGATGTAGCCGCGTTGTTTGAAAGAGAGGACAATGTCCCTGACGTTTCATTTAAAGACTTTGCCACCCAAGAAGGTTTTGGCGATCAATACAAATACATTGTTGAGGGCATTGCTGGAGACTCTGGGGCCGCTGCGTCGAATATTTCTGCCTATTGGAAAATTCAAGAAGAAGAAAACTGGATTTCTGGAGACGAAGATTTTAAATTTCAAGAAACCTACTTTGATTTAATAGACACGCAAATCGCAAGTCAAGTAAGCGACAAAATCTTGTTGAATACCGCCATCACCCAGATCGATTATTCTCAAAATACCCTTGTCGCCAAGGACAGCAACAACAACACCTATACAGCGAATAAAATCATTGTCACGGTTCCCATCACCGTTCTTAAATCCAACGACATACAGTTTGTTCCTACCTTACCTACCGAAAAAACCCAAGCTTTTTCGAAAATAGGAATGGACGCTGGAATGAAAGTGTTTCTAAAATTTAACCAGAAATTTTACGATGAAAACCTCATAGGAGGAAGCATTTGTGCCGCATATGCCGACGACAGCATTGGAAAAATTCAAATCGACAATGTGCTATTGGCCTTTGTCATGGGAGACCAAGCCTCGTACTTAACGTCACTTGGCAGCGATGTAGCCATCACCAATGCCTTGCTTCAAGAATTGGATTTAATGTACAATGGTGCAGCAACCGCATCCTTTGTTTCTTCCCACGTACAAAATTGGACCACACATCCTTTCATCAGGGGAGCTTATTCTTACAGTACAATGGGCATGGGAGACGCAAGAACTGTCGCAGCGAAATCATTGGACAAAAAGTTATATTTCGCAGGCGAGGCAATGAACGTAAGTGGTCACCACCAAACCGTTCAAGGAGCCATCGAAACAGGATACAGAGAGGTGATCAATTTACTAAACGACCTTGATTTATGAGAAAGTTCACCATCTTCCTTGCCATGCTTTTCTTTATGAATATAGCAGCTGCACAAGAAATAAAAGCAGAGGTTTCCTACACCTATCTCTTTGCAAACCAATGGGACAAAGCGATTCAAACCTATAATTTCAGCAGGCCTTGGCTGGCAGAAAACCAACCTTTGTTCACGAATGGACTTAAGGTTTCTGCAACAAAAACGTACGGATCCTCAACACCGTTCAGTCATGGCTATTCGCTTTCTTATGCATATTTTGGAAGCTTGGCAGAAAATGAAAATGCGACCTTAAAATTGAACCTACATTTCTTGAAAATGGGTTATGTTTTACATTACGAAAATACAGAAAGAAGCCTACCGCTTTATGTTGATTTCAGTCTTTGCGCCAGCTCAAGTTTTCTCATGCGAAAACAGGACGGAACGCCTTTCATCTATGACGAGGCATGGTCTAAAGCTTTTGGAATGGGTGGAGAACTTGGATTAAAATTGGGGTATCGGATAAAGCCAACCGAGCGCTTTCAATTTTCGCCTTTCATTGAAATCGGTTGTACACCATTCTTTTTTTCACCCAACACTGAAGCGGTTATCAACCAAACCAAATCACTCGCCGGTAAACCTTGGACAGCCATGTTACATGCGCAGTCGGGAATCGCCTTTCACTTTAAGAGGTAGGGACAGAAAAATCTCAATGTACATTGATAACAGACCTTAAATAAATCGTAAATCAATCATTTTTTTTGCTTTTATGACCTGCGTCATAGTTACTTTGTGAGATTAAATGACCTTTGTAATAAAGAATAAACATTATGGACCAAGCGCACATACATTTACTGATAACACATCTACCCATTTTCGGATCCATCCTAGGCGCGTTGGTTTTGGTACATGGGATGTGGACAAAAAGCAGCGCAACCAAAATAGCCGCTTACCATGTTTTAATCCTATCCGCCTTAGGGGCCGTTGTAGCTTACCTTACAGGAGAAGGGACTGAAGAAACCGTTGAAAACATTCAAGGCGTTGCTGAAAATGCCATTGAAGCACATGAGGAATTCGCAATGTTTGCCTTGATTTCATTGATTTGCACGGGCATTGCCTCGGTACTTGGGGTAATCTTAACCCTAAAAAAATCATCCTTCGCGAATAAGATTTCCATGGTCATTTTGTTCCTTGCTTTGGTTGGTTTTGGCCTGGTTGCCAGAACGGGTTACCTCGGCGGAAAAATTAGACATACAGAGGTAGGCACAGGAACGCCACAACCCTCAAACCCCTCAAGCGATCACGATTGAATGAAAAATTAGCCACGCTGCTCATAAAATAAAACCGCAAAAAAAATGAATGGATTTCACACGAATATTGAAAAGGACACCCAAGAAAACAACAATTTCAGAAAGGTAATTTTCACAGGAGAACACATGCAATTGGTGTTAATGTCCTTGCTTCCAGGCGAAGAAATTGGCAAAGAAACCCACAATGAAATCGATCAGTTTTTCAGATTTGAAAAGGGAACGGGTACTTGTGAAATGAACGGAAAAACGCAAAAAATACAAGCCGGTGATGTGATTTTAGTACCCGCAGGTACCTTGCACAACATAAAAAATACGGATGAAGTCGAAACCATGAAACTTTATACGATTTATGCTGCGCCCAATCACAAGCCTGGCACAATTCACAAGACCAAAAAAGAGGCTTCGCTAAATGAAATTCATAAACATTAATTAATGAAAAATGTTTAGAAATTAATTCGGAGCGCTACGCTTTTTAAAATTAGTTTTTTTTTTACATTTGACGCTGAATGACAGAGCCCCATTTTGAACTCCCGTTCTTTACCAACCTATTAATTTTATTGGTGGCTGCGAGGATTTTTGGGGAAATCTTCGAACGCTTTAAACAGCCCGCCATGATTGGAGAAATCATCGCAGGAATCCTTCTAGGTCCAAGCCTTTTCAACTTAATTCACCGTACCGAAGACATCAAAGTAATTTCAGAATTAGGTGTTTTTCTTTTGGTAATTATGGCTGGACTGGAAATCAACATCGACGACATTTTGAAGTCCATGCGAGGTCGTAACATCATCATTTCTTTAATGGCATTTTTCATCCCAATTGGAGGAGGCATCGCCGTGGGTTATATTTTTAATCAAGACATTATGACCACCGTGTTCATAGGCTTGTGTGTTGCCATTACGGCACTTCCTGTGAGCATACGAATTTTGATGGATCTTGGGAAAATTAAAACTGAAGTCGGACAACGCATTATTTCGGTAGCCATTTTCGATGATGTTTTGGCGCTATCCATTTTAGGGGTTTTGTTGACCTTGAAGAACACTGACATGTCAGCGATTTCCATTCTTAAGGCTGGTTCTTTTTCACTTCTGAAACTGATCATCTTCATTACCTTGCTAACTGTCGCTTACTTTTTGATCAAGAAACTTTTGAAAAAAGGGAATTACATTCAAGAATCGTTAGACAAATTGGTTTCCTTACTGAAAGGAAAAGAGCCTTTGTTCGCTTTGTTTTTCGCCTTTGTTCTATTGTTTTCAACGATGACAGAGAATTTAGGACTTCACTTCATTGTCGGGGCATTTTTTGCATCCATGCTTATCAGTGAATCACTTATTGGAAAACACAACCTCAAAGCCATTGAAACCACGACCAGTAACATGGCCATGGGTTTCTTAGCTCCCATCTTTTTTGCTGGAATTGGATTGGAATTTAACATTTCGTCCATAGCCAACATCGGGCTGCTCCTCGCTGTCATTGCGGTTTCTTACCTGTCTAAAATTTCAGGAGGATTCCTTGGAGGCACCTTAGCCGGACTCAGTAAAAGAGCTTCTTTAACCTTAGGAATTGGATTGAACGCACGTGGAATCATGGAATTGGTCATCGCCAACATTGCCTACCGCGAAAAATTAATCAACCAAGAAGTCTTTTCCATCCTCGTCATCATGGGGGTTTTAACCACCCTTACGACACCTTTAATGTTAAAAAGAGCCTTCGGTAAGACGGATTGGAAAATCTTTAGGTAGTTTATTGCTTCACGAACGTTTCGCAATGCATCCCGTTTTCTCCTAGAAATTGTACTAAATAACGTCCGTTTGAAAGGGATGCTACGTCAATAACTTTGATTTCATTTCCATCCATGATGAAAGTCGATACCACGCGTCCCTCCATTGAAAGGATGTAGACTTCAGATACGAGGGTGTTTGCACCCATTTGAACATTCAACAAATTTACAGTTGGATTTGGGTATAGACGGAATGCGTTGTTTTTATCCAATGTTTCCACACCCACTTGGGATCCCACAGTGACCAATGTTGATTCTGTACAACCATTATCATCAGTTATGGTAATGTTATAAGTTCCTGAAGGAAGGTTATTTGCAGTGTATGAACCTCCGGACGACAGGATTTCATTTCCTACAGGATTTGCATTGACCGGTCCTGTCCAACTGATGTTGTATGGAGCCATGCCACCTGAAACCGTTGCTGAAAAAGTCCCATCTGAGCCCAACAGTTCATCGGTTGTACTTGTTGCAACGGTCAATTGGGATGGTTGCGTAATGGTAAAGTTTTGCGTTACAACGCATCCATTCGCATCTGTAAGGTTGACCGAATAAGATCCGGGTGCTAAATTGTTGATGTTGAAAGTGCCCCCCGAAACAAGAATATCGTTCCCAGGTGGGTTTCCGCTAATTGGGCCACTGTACGTTAGATTGTAGGGTGCATTTCCACCACTTGCTGTAACCATGGAAACCCCTTCGTTTTGACCAAAACATTGAATATTGGTAATTGCCGTACTCATTGCGATGGAAGAAGGTTCAGTAATTGTAACGGACTGATTTGCTGTACAGCCATTGGCATCGGTTATGGTTACCGTATAGGTTCCTGCCACCAAATTATTCGCGGTTTGTGTGTTCGCTGCATTCGGTGACCACACATAAGAGAAAGGTGCTGTTCCACCCGTCGCAGTTAACGTTGCAGAACCAGAAGCAATACCAGCGCAACTCACATTGGTTACAGAAGCCGTTGCAGTTATATTACACACCGGCACACAACCATTTGCTGGCGCTTGACTGTAATTAAATACCAAACTCGGGCAAAGGTACAAATATGGAATTCCACCATTCATTACCAAATTTACGCCTGGCTCATGGTAAATCCGATGGATTCCTCCGTTCATCACAATCGTTGCGCCAGTTTTCGCATATATCGTATCAATACCGCCCCCTGTTATCATGGTGGCTCCTGATTCAAGATATATTTTCATTATCCCTCCATCGCTATACAGTGTATCATTTTGACAAACCCATTGCGGCGTGAAACCGCCATTTACTACCTGATAGAAACTTACAACATTGGAATTCGAATAAAGTATTGGACCCGCAAGATTCGTTACACATGCTGTAGCCATGGCTTGACATCCTGCGGCGTCATTCACGACAACTGTATAACATCCCTGAGGAAGCATATTTAAGTTTTGAGTAGTACTTCCATTGCTCCACATAAAAGAATACGGCGCAGTTCCACCATTCACCGTTAGGTTTATCGTTCCATTGGGTCCACCACCCATGGCATTGTTTACCCCGGTGCTAAGCGACATATTGCAAGGTTGGGCGAGAAAGTTGAAATTAATCAAGGCAAAAAGGACGTATAGTGCGAGTTTAATTTTCATAATGTTAAATTTATGTTAACAAAAATAAGAAATAAACCGCTCAAAATCAATCTGTTCCTTTCGTTTACTTCAAATACCTAAAATCTTGGTCTTCCTTGATGGATTTTAAGGTTTCGTAAATCAAATGAATACAGCTTTCCACATCTTCCTTTCGAACCATTTCCACGGTGGTATGCATGTAGCGTAATGGTAGGGAAATTAATGCACTGGTCACCCCTTCATTGGAATAAGCAAAGGCATCCGTATCAGTTCCTGTGGCCCGAGAAACTGCAGCCCGTTGAAAAGGAATCTTATTTTCATTGGCTGTTGCTATGATTTGTCTTAAAAAGTTATTTTGTACCGCAGGACCATAGGTTAACACAGGTCCTTCTCCGGATTTTTGATCGCCGTTTTCAATTTTATCTACCATGGGTGTTCCTGTATCGTGACAAACATCGGTTACCAAGGCAACATTCGGTTTGATACGTTGGGCAATCATTTCGGCTCCCCTCAATCCGACTTCTTCTTGAACGGCATTTACGATGTACAAACTGAAAGGCAATGCTACTTTATTTTCCTGAAGTAAACGCGCCACCTCTGCAATCATAAAACCTCCCACCCGATTGTCCAATGCGCGACCGATGTAACGATTCTTGTTCAATACCATAAATTCATCCTCGAAAGTAGCAACACAACCCACATGAATCCCCAGGGCTTCCACTTCTTCTTTGTTGGAACAACCGCAATCCAGAAAAATATTTTTCATGCTCGGAGTTTCCTCCTTGGTGTGACGCATGTGTATGGCTGGCCAACCAAATACAGCCCTAACGATCCCTTTGTCTGTATGGATGTTTACACGTTTCGAAGGTGCAATCATGTGGTCTGAACCTCCATTTCTTCTTAGGTAGATGAATCCTTCCTTGGTGATGTAATGTACAAACCAGGAAATTTCATCCGCATGTGCTTCAATCACCACCTTGTAAGGTTTGCCAGGATTTAGAATTCCAGCAACAGACCCGTAATTGTCGATAATGAATTCATCCACATACGGCCGAATGTAATCCATCCAAATCGTTTGACCCGATGATTCAAAACCCGTTGGACTGGCATTGTTTAGGTATTTTTCTAAGAATTTCTCTGACTTCGCAGTGATGATTTTTTTCATGTTATTTCATTAATGTAATGTTCCCTTTTGTTATTTTCTCCAACCCTCCGTAGCAAACTACTTTCAAATAATAATCATATACATCTGGATCCAGTTTTTTTCCTTGGTAAATGCCATCCCATCCGATGTTGACATCCTCTGTCTCAAAAACCATTTCGCCCCATCGGTCAAAAACCCTAAAAATCAATTTCTCTACAAACAAGCCTCGAACGTATAAAATGTCATTGTTTTGGTCTCCATTCGGAGAAAAAGCATTGGGCACATATACATACGGAAGGTCGCAAATGATCTCGTACACCTTCACTTCCACAGTATCACTTACTGTACAAATCCCATCTGAAACATAGACCGTAAAAATCGTTGTGTTTTGTAAAGTAGCTGTTGTTTGTTGGCTGGTCGGGTTCGCACAAGGCGCTGCGGGTACCCATACATAGCTTGGATATCCTCCCGGTTGAACGCTTAAACTGACTTGTGCGTTGGGCTCAATCAATATGGGATTGGCACTTGCATCCACCAAAGCAGGATTGATGTAGGAAACCATAACATACGATGAATCTTCAATCACACAACCATTGGAAGAAGTTGCTTCCAGGTAAATGTACTGAGATTGAGGGGGTGTAACGGTAACGGAAGATTGTATGGACGAACCTTGGATGACATTTGATGGCGACCATTGATAGGTAAATGGATCTTGACTCGCATTGACGGCATTGAATACAACGGGGACATTCAAACAAACGGAGTCAGGTCCATTGATGCTGATCACATCCGTAAATACGGTCAACGAAACTGAATCCTGAAAACTACAGGGTCCATTGTTTACTTGTAGGTAATAAGTCCCGGAACTTGGCAACAAGAAATACAAACTTGAATCTTGCGTACTCGCATTCAAGGTGTCTGTAAAATTTGGATTGCTTGACCAAACAAACGAATTCACCCCACCAATGATTCCACTTGGCGCAAGGGTAAATGAGCTATCTGAGCAAAGCGTTATCGCATTCGGCAAGGTAAAACTCACCGAAGCACTCACTGTAATGGTTACCCCAAAGGTATCAGCGGCATTGCATACAGAATCGAAAACAATCAATTGCGTTTGGTATTGTCCTGGCTGGGAATAAGTAACCGATGGTTCAAAATTCACCGAATCTATTTGTCCATTTCCAAGGTTCCAATAAAAATTTGAGGTCAAGGTCGACGAATTGTTAAACTGCACGGTAAGTGGTGCGCATCCTTGGTTTGGACTGGGTTGGTAATTCGATACTATGGGAATGTCAAATTGCACAAAAACACTGTCCTTTCGATTGCAATATCCGTTGGTCACGGAAACATAATACCATCCTGGATTTGCACTGTTTAGCAAAAGCGTTGAATCGTTTGGATTGGCATTGATGGGATTGGAAAGATTTGCATTTTGGGACCAAATAAATCCTGTTCCCGTACCATAGGTTTGCAAGGTCAATAGGTACGGAGCGTTAGAGCAAAGGCTTAGCGTGTCAAACAAGTTGAACTGAATGGAATCATATACCGTAATGGTTGTAAATGCACTATCGGTTAAGGCGCAAACGCTGTCCGTAACATACAAATAAACATTGTAAACGCCAGGTTCAGTATAGGTAATGGTTGGACTGAAAACCGTGGTTGAGGTAACATTGTTCCCAAAATCCCACAAATAGCTATCGTTTTGTGATGAAAAATTGTTAAACGTAACTTCAAAATCTTCGCAACCCACCGATTGGCTAATGAAAAATTGAGCGGTAGGAATCAACTGGAAATCAAACTTGAACAAAAGGTTATTGCAATTGCTGCTGTTGTTCGAACTGGACCATGCACCTGGGGTGGTTGGGAAATCACTGTTACCCCCACATCCCCCACAAACCGATTGGTATACGACACCGTTTTTGTCAAAGCGACTTGTGCCTCCGTCAACATGTTCATGTGAAACGGGCCCACCCATGTAGGTTGCATAGAGCAAACTGTTAAAGTCATGTTCAATAACCATCAAATAAAAATCGAATCCCGTGCTGTTGGGTTGAAAGGCATTGGCGCTGATTGGCATGCCTGAAATGGGCACATTTTGAAGGATGTTCGCGCCCCATCCCGAAACGTAGATGTTTCCACAGATGTCAACCAAAAAAGCCGAAGGGGAAATGTTAATTTGGGAGCTGCCATTTCCAATGGTTCCGGAAGCTTGGTTCACACTTAGGTTATTGGTTAATTTAATGACAAACTGACTGGAATTTGGGTTGTAATAAGGGGCATTCCAAATCGGGAAAATCCCACCTACAGATTGTCCCAGGACAAATACGTTGTTCGTTCTGTCTACTTCAACAAAGAAGGCTTGGTCATAGTTTTGTCTCCCTAAATACGTCCCAGCGGTAATGGCATTTCCGGATGGATTCAATCGAATAACAAAACCATCGGATTTTCCCCCTTGGTAACTGCCCATCAATCCACCCACGGTACCGGATAAATTTGAGGATGACGTTCCTCCGCAAAAGAAAATGTTGGCATTGGTATCCACTTTCACGGAATAGCAAGCATCGTTTTTTGAGCCTCCGTAATACGATGAAAATTGCAACGCCGTAAAATTGGGATTCATTCTAAAAACTACCCCATCTTGCCCACCTGCATTGTTGTTTTGAAAAGGATTCATCGTCGGAAAATTGGCAGATCGGGTACACGAAGCAATCAAAACATTGCCAAATTTATCTATCATGATTTCACCCCGAAACTGGTCGCCATAGTTGGAAGTTAAGGAATCATATAACAGTGCGTTGTTATAAGGCAGGGATGCAATTTTATAATTCACACCATCGTTTGCGCTTCCGCCAACATACGTAGAAGCCAATAAATTTTGTCCATTTGCACTGACTTTGGAGACATACAAATCTGTGCCTTGTGCGGTAAAATATACCCCATTGAACAAAAAGTCTGCACCACTGACACCTCCCGCATGGTTGGGTTGAATGGCACCTGCTGTCGTGGGGAAATCGATGCTCGAGGTAGCGCCAAAAATGCAGATGTTGTCCGCAGAATCGCAAATTAAACTGTGTGCCGTTTCCGTTCCTTGAACCATGTTTCCACCCCCAAGGAAGGTACTCCAAAGCATGTTGGTACCCGTGGGATTGTATTTCACGATAAACACATCTGTAATTCCGTAATTTCCTTGAAGCGCGATAAAATTTGAATTGGGGTCATAGGTACCGGCTGCAGGCATTGGAAAATTATTACCAAATACAGTTCCCGCGGAAAAAGCACTTCCATTGCTGGAATAGGTCGCCGTCATACCAAAATTGTCTGAAAAGGCCCCGTTGTAGGTTGCAAAAACCAAAACAGGATCAATGATAAGTTCAAGGAAGGGATTGTAGGACCCCGTTTCAAAATACACTTTGTTGTCTTTCAAAACAAACTTTGACTGAACCTTTGTCTTTACACCGTCAACGATTTGATAAGCATAGGGCGCGTTTTCTGTAATGTGGCCTAAATCCGTGGTGATTTTAAGATTCCCATTCCTCAAAACAGTTATCTTCTGCTGACCTGCATACTCCATTGCTATGTCAGAAACCTTCCCGTTCGGTCGCACAATAAATTCATATTTGTGGGGTCCTTGACGTTTCTCAAAAGCAAGATCAACGGAAGGATACATGTTTTTTAACACAACCCTTTCGTAGCCATGGCATTCCTTTCCCCATTTGGTAGAATCCTTTCCCAGTAGATAATTGTGGTAGAAGGAGGTTTTGTTTTCAGTTAGAATTTCACTCGGACCGGTTGCATTTACAAAATTCACATGCACCAAAGATTCCTTCAATTTCAAATTTTCCGGCTTCTCCTCATGACCATGGGAATGGTTCATCGCGCTAAGGTCTTGTTGGTGGTAAATCAATTTGTGCTTTAACACCCAAATTTTCCCGCCTTCCGTTTCAGATTTAAAAAGAACCTCTGCTGGCCATTGCCCTTTGTTTTCAAAGAAAACTTGAGAAGTAGGGTTCGGCATTTGTGTCAATTTCCCTTTTTTCTGGGCATAAAACCCACCCACGAGGAGGGCAAAAAGAAGAAATAATGCGTGCTTCATCGTCTTAAAATTACACAAAATCCTATATTTTTTGATTCTCTCGATAAGATAAACATTGCCTTTAATCATTTTCGTAATTTTACCCTGTCCATTTTCAATACATAATGAATAGAATCACAGCACTTTTCGGAATTAAGTACCCCATTGTTCAAGGAGGAATGATTTGGTGCTCAGGATGGGAATTAGCCTCTGCTGTATCCAATGCTGGAGGCCTTGGTTTGATTGGTTCTGGATCCATGTATCCAAATGAGTTATTGCATCAGATTCAACAATGCAAAGCCAATACATCGCTTCCTTTCGGAGTGAACCTTCCATTGCTGTATCCCAACATTGAGGAACACATCAACACCATCATTGAACAGAAGGTACCCATTGTATTTACCTCCGCTGGAAATCCAAAAACGCATACAGCCAAATTAAAATCCCATGGAATCACGGTAGTACATGTAGTTTCCTCTTCTAAATTCGCATTAAAAGCCCAAGATGCAGGTGTAGATGCCATCGTAGCCGAAGGATTTGAAGCCGGCGGTCACAATGGAAGAGAAGAAACCACGACAATGTGTTTAATTCCTTCAGTCGCAAAAGCCGTAGAAATTCCCGTCATCGCCGCAGGAGGTATCGCCAGTGGTAAAGCCATGTTGGCTGCTAGGATCCTCGGTGCAGAAGGTGTGCAAATTGGAAGCAGGTTCATTGCTACCCCCGAATCCTCCGCCCATATCGCTTTCAAAAACAAAATCCTAAACGCCCAAGAAGGTGACACCAAATTGACCTTAAAGGAGTTAACCCCGGTAAGGCTACTGAACAATCCATTTTCTGAGGAAATAGAATCCCTTTACAAAAAGCATGGAACTGTGGAGGAACTGACCCAACTGCTCGGGCGAGGACGTGCGAAAAAAGGGATGTTCGAAGGAGATTTGGTGCAGGGAGAATTGGAGGTGGGACAAGTTTCTGCAGAAATCAAAGAAATTAAGCCTGCAGCAGAAATTCTTCAGGAAATCATCCGAGAATACAAAGACATTTTGGCGAACATCGGTCACCTAACATTTTAAAAAATTATGATACATTTTCATCGCTTCCAATTGGAGAATGGGTTAAAAGTAATCTTCCACCAGGACAAAACAACGCCCATGGCTGTTGTCAATACCTTGTTCGATGTGGGCGCAAGAGATGAATCTCCCAGCCAAACAGGTTTCGCTCACCTATTTGAGCACCTAATGTTTGGTGGGTCGGTCAACATACCTGATTTTGACGGTCCATTGCAACGTGCAGGTGGAAATAGCAATGCATTTACTAGCAACGACATCACCAATTATTTTGATGTGCTTCCTGCCAAAAATCTGGAGACAGCTTTGTGGTTAGAAAGTGACCGAATGTTGTCACTTGCGTTTTCAGATAAAAGCCTTGAGACCCAAAGAAGTGTTGTAATTGAAGAATTTAAACAACGGTACTTAAACCAACCTTATGGAGATGTTTGGTTGGAATTAAGGCCTTTGGCCTACAAAGTTCATCCTTACCAATGGGCGACCATCGGAAAGGATATTTCTCACATCGAAAATGCCAAGATGGAAGAGGTTCGAAGCTTTTTTGAGAAACATTACAACCCTGGCAATGCGATTCTTACCATCGCAGGGAATTTTGAAAACCAACAGATTGAAGACCTTGTTCAAAAGTGGTATGGTGATATTCCCGGCAAGGTAAAAGCAGCGCGTTTGTTACCCCAAGAACCCAAACAAGAAGAATTCCGCACACGTACCTTGGAACGAGATGTACCTGCAGAAGCCTTTTACTATGCTTTCAAAATGGAAGAAAGAAAATCGGAAGGGTATTATTTCGCCGACATGCTCTCAGACGAGGTGGGCAAAGACAAAACAGGAAAGCTTTACCTAAAACTGAAGAAAGAACTACGCTTGGTGCATGAAATCAACGCGTATATCCTCGGGTCTATGGACCACGGTCTTTTTGTGATTTCGGGCAAATTGCTTCCCGGAACTTCATTTGAATCCATGGAAACCGCACTGTGGGAAGTACTCGAAGAATTTAAGACACAACGCATTCACAACGACGATTTGATACGTTTGAAAATGAAAATGAAAACTTCGCGGGCATTCCAAGAACAAGGACTGCTGAACCGTGCCATGAACCTTTCCTTTTTCGAATTATTAGGAGATGCCAATGGGATAAACGAAGAAAGTGAAATCTACAATGCCATTGATTCTGAACATTTACGAAACACTGCCCAGCAAATCTTTAGACGCGAAAACTGTACGAGAATGTTTATTAAACCCCTTGTGAAATAATGGAAAGAAGTCACGCCCCAGAAGTTCAGGTAACTGAAAAAATTGAGTTTATTTCCCCAGCGAAGTTGACCACCAAATCAGGGATTCCATTTTACGCAATGCAAAATCCTACAAGTGAAGCGGTGCGATTGGAATTGCTTTTCCACGCAGGCGCCATTTACCATAACCCAGTCATCGCGTCGGTAACCGCAGGTTTGATGTTGGCAGGAACTTCCGAACATACCATGGCAGAAATTCATGACAAAATGGACGATTTAGGCGGATTCTTCGATTCAAATTTGAACGCCGAATTTTCTGTTCTCAACATCTATGGACTGAATGAATCCATTTGCGAACTTGTGACCCTCATAGAAAATTGTCTGTACAATGCCTCCTTTCCAGCTTCCGAATTAACACATTTACTCAAAGATCGGAAAGAGAAATTAAAAGTGAGGATGGAAAAAGTGAGCGTGCTTTCCCAACGTGCTTTTCAAGAAAACCTGTTTGCCGGCACTCCCTACGGCGTGATTTCATTCCCAGAAGACTATGACCATATTGAGCGACAAGACATTGTTGATTTTTATGAAAATCATTATAAAATTGGACTGCGAAGGATTACGTTTGTAGGTAACCTAACGGATGACGAGCTATCCAAAATGGTTGGCACCTTCGACAGATGGGAAAACAAGGTGAATACAAATCTGCCAAGTTTCCCAGCTCCGAAATCAGGATCCATTCACATTGAGAAAAACGGTGCCCTACAAGTGGGTCTGCGCATTGGAAAAATGCTGTTTGACAGAAAACACCCAGATTACCATAAAATGATGGTGGTAAATACCATCCTTGGAGATTATTTTGGAAGTCGCTTAATGAGTAACATTCGGGAAGACAAAGGCTATACCTACGGAATTGGGAGCTATGTTTCCGAAAATTTGCATGGGGTACATTTCGTCATTGCAACCGAGGTGGGAAAAGAGTTTATGGAGGACACTTTGGTACAAACCCGCCTTGAAATTGAAAAGTTGCAATCGGAACCCATTTCTGACGCAGAGCTATCCTTGGTGAAAAATTACCTTTTGGGACAAATACTTCAATCCGCAGACGGTCCTTTCGCCATGATGGGATTGTTTTCCTCGGTGGAAATCAACGACCTCGACTATGCCTTTCTTGACACTTCCTTACAAACGATACTTACCATTTCCCCTGAAGAAATTTTGGAAACGGCAAAACAACATTTGGATTGGGATCAAATGCTTATAGTTACCGCAGGATAGCAACTTAATTTGAGGAAGGGCGTTACAATTTTTTATACTTTACAACGTTCGCGCACGTGATGTTTCGAAAAATCTTATTTACCATTTGTTTTCTTGCGGCTTTTCAGGCGCACGCTTCTCACGTGATGGGTGGTGAAATCACCTGGAAATGCGGTGGAAACGGTGGATACATCTTTGAGCTCGTTTTTTATCGCGATTGCAACGGTGCAGAAATCAATACGGTATCTGAAAACCTAAGGGTTTGGAACCATCCTTCCCTTACCAACATTGTCGTTAATTTCATCAGCCGAACAGACATCTCTCCAACTTGTACAACCGTTGCAGGTGCCCCCCAACCTTTGGATTGTGGATCCGGATCGAATGGTGGAAATGGCATCGGCGCCAACGAAAAAGTCCTATACCGTTCCAATGAAATACAATTGGCAGGCACGCCACCGACCCAAGGATGGATTTTTACCTACGAAAACTACGCACGATCCAACGCAATAACCAATCTCAACAATCCCTCTACGTACGGGATGACCTTGGCTGCAACGATGTATTTTGCAAATCAAAATGCTGGATGCGTTGACAATTCCCCGCAATTTTTACAAGCCCCCTATTTCACAAGCTGTGTTGGCGATCCTTTTGTCTATAACATGAACGCAGTCGACCCAGATTTAGATTCCTTGTTCATCGAATTTGTTACCCCCATGAATAACTTTCCAGCAGGAAGCTACAATCCCCCAATCAACCCCGCACCCGTACCCTTTGATCCTGGTTTTTCCTACCTCTCTCCTACCCCTACGGCCGCCATAAGTCCTGGTAGCATCCCCGCACAATTAAATGCACAAAACGGAGAACTCACCTTCACTTCTACCCTTCAAGGAAATTACGTCGTGAAAATTCAAGTATCTTCCTTTCGTCAAGGCGTATTGATAGCAAAGGTTGAACGAGAAATGCAATTGGCCATCGTTCCCTGCCAACCAAACAACGCACCTCAATTTACCGCACCGTTTGCAGGTGGGTCTTTTACGACAACAATCGATGCGGGGGATTTAATCAATTTCAATGTTTTGGCCACCGACAATGGTTTTCTACAAAATGGCAATCCACAATCGGTTACCTTGACGGCATCCGGCCCCATGTTTGGTACGAATTTCACGGCAAGCACGGGTTGCGACATCGCTCCATGTGCCTTTACGTCTGGACTGCCATCCACTGGAATCAACCAAGCCAATGTGCCCTTTACCTGGCAAACCACCTGTGACCACGTGTTAAATCCCTTTGGCATCGCCTCGGAAATTACACCCTATTTCTTTGTGTTCAAGGCTCAAGACAACATGTGTCAAGTACCCAAGGTATCCTATGCGACCATACAAATCAATGTAAAAACCCCTGGCATCATCCAAGCAACAGCATTAGAATGCATCACATTTTCCAATGGGAATTATTCCCTAAACTGGAACCAAGTAGCAAATCCATTGAGTACCTTTTTATCGTACAACCTTTATTCACTCGAAAACGGATTGATAACATCCATTAACAACATTGCCACAACGTTTTACACCCTTCCCCAAGCGCAAGCCAATCAACATTTTTACATCGGCGTGGTTTCTGGATGCAATGGAAACATTATAAAATTCAGTGATACCCTTAGACCTATCATCCTACAACTTACCAACCCAAACAACGGAACTGCGGTACTTCAATGGAATTCACCCCTAAACAATGGCACACTTAGCAATACCTATTTCCAAATCTTCAGACAATACAACGGTGGTGCATTGCAATGGATTGACAGTGTACCTTATACTACCAATCAATACAAAGACACGGTTCGTATTTGCAATGGAATGATTGGGTATCAAATTCAATTTCCGTGGAATGGCTGTGTGTTTACATCTAATGTCCCAACCGATCAATTTGACGACATGTTAACCCCTGTTATCCCAACGATTCTCGGCGTAGGATTCGATCCATTCAATGGGAATGCCGTAACCCTCACTTGGAACCAGAACAGCCAATCAGATACCTATGGGTATGTCGTCTACACCTTCGATGCAAACAACCTCTTGTATGAACTAGATACGGTTTGGGGGATTGCCAACACCACCTATGTTTACAACCCACAAGGACCTGGTCCATTCACCTATTCTGTCGCTGCCTTTGATTCTTGTTTTACCACTTCCGTTCCCGTTACCTATCAAACTTCTGGTAAGGCACCTTTGAACAAAACCGTCTTGCTGAATGGAGGATTGAATCCATGTGACCAGAGCATCGACTTACAATGGACTTCGTATGGGGGTCATACGGTAACAAATTACATCGTTTATTCCTTTGAAAACAACCAGATGGTTTCCATGGGAAGCAGTCCATCCTTATCTACTTCGGTGAATGTTTTAGGGGGGAACAATTATACTTTTTATATCCAAGCGCAACTGAGCAATGGTAGCTCCGTGTATTCCAATCCCTTTGTTTTTACGGTTCCATTACCCGGAAATCCCAACTTTCATTACTTGAGCGTAGCTACCGTAAACAATGATAAGATTGATTTAAAAGTGTATGTTGACGAAAATGCCGGAATCAGTCAAGTTCAAATTGAACGTAAAATAACCGCTGGAAATTTTGCAAACATCGGTACCGCGATGGTAACGAATAACTTCGCGTATTTCACCGATTCAGATGTACAAGTTCAAGACCAAACCTACACCTATCGATCAAAATTCATTGACGCATGCGGAAATGTTGGCGCCCCTTCCAATGAAGCTACCACCATGCTTGTTTCAGGTATAGCTGATGAAGAAATCCAAATCAACTACATCACATGGACACCTTATTCAGGGTATGAAAATGGCGTAGATCATTATGAAATATATCGCTTGGAACCCAGTGGGCTTTCCGTTTTGGTTGGGATTGCGCCCCCTGCTCAACTGGGAATTCAAGACAGTGTGGACACGGGGAGTTTTCCTGGAGAAATCTGTTACTATGTAGAAGCCCACGAAATCCTGAATCCATATGGTTTTCAAGAAATCAGCAAGTCAAATGAAATATGTTTGGTTTATGAACCCATCATTTACGTTCCCAATGCTTTTTACCCTGAAGGCATCAACAATGTGTTTAAGCCTGTGGCCACGAACATCGATCCCAATGACTTCAAAATGACCATAATGAACCGTTGGAGCAATGTGATATACGAAACGACAGATTACAATGCTGGATGGGATGGGCGTTTTGGCCCGAAGAACGAATGGGTGCCTAACGACATCTACATCTACATCTTGGAATTTCATGATGCCAGTGGAAAAGAAATCATAAAGCGAGGCAATGTCACAGTTATTCGATAACCAGTCAAAAATCCTCGTCATTCAGACGGCCTACATTGGGGATGTTATTTTAGCTACCCCTATGGCCATTGCCATCCAGAAAAAATTTCCCTCATGTACGATTGACTACTTGGTCAAAAAGGGAAATGAAGGTTTGTTGGCTAATCATCCCAACATACGTAACGTCATTTCATTCGACAAAAAACATAAACGCAAATCCATCAAACAAGTCGTTTCGGAAATCCGAAAAGAGAAATATGACGTCGTGATTAACCTCCATCGATTTTTATCCTCCGGAATCATCACAGCAATGAGCGGTGCAAAATGCAAGATTGGTTTCAAAAAAAACCCCTTGTCGTGGAACTATCATTTTGCATTTCCTCATCACATTGGTTACGGAATCCATGAGGTCGACCGCAACCTATCCTTACTCACCCATTTTGACATACACGAGAAGGCAAAACCACTGGTGGTTCCTACACCGGAAGATTTCAAGGCCATAGAGAAGTATGTCGACAAACCTTATGATTGTCTCGCACCCGCATCGATATGGGCCACCAAACAACTCCCCGTAAAGAAGTGGGTTAAGTTGATTGGGAAATTAGACGGGTATGTATATTTGATTGGGGGACCAAACGACCATGACTTGTGTGAAGAAATCCGCAAGAAAAGCAAAAACCCCAAAGTGCTGAACGTTGCCGGAAAATTGAAAATCATGGAGTCCATTGCGCTAATGAAACTGGCCAAAAGAAACTATGTCAATGATTCAGGCCCCATGCACTTCGCCTCCGCTGTAAATGCCCCTGTAACTGTTTTTTACTGTTCTACCCTACCTGAATTCGGCTTTGGTCCTCTCTCTGACGACTCAGTGATTAAAGAAGTACCAGACCTTCCTTGTCGCCCTTGTGGATTGCATGGAAAGAAGTCATGTCCTGAAGTTCATTTCAGGTGCGGAAATGACATGGTGATTTAAGGCAAATTTGCTATCAAAAATGGGAATCACAAGGATTCCATTCCACGATTTTCACCCCCCATTCGTAACAAATATCGTTAAACGTGGTGGCATTTTTATACGTTGCGAACGTCTTTAATTCCTTTCTGGAGCAATTGATTTTTGTTTCAACTTGTACTTTTTCGCCTTGTTTGTTTTTGCACTCATCCCACAGGATCAATTGCAAAGATTTCGCTTCGGGATGGGCTTGGGTAAACCGCCAAACTTCTTCCCCTATTTCTTTAATCTGAGCCTCATAGGACTTACTTTTGTCAGAAAAATAGGTAAGGGTTCCAATGCCATTTACATAGTCGGGTTTATGTTGACAATTGCACAACAACAGCAAGCTGAAACAAATTAAAATCCACTTACTTTTAGGTAAGTATTTCTTTGGTGACATATAAAAACCCAGGTGCTTAAGCTATTTCAAATAAAAAGTTTGTTCACCCGGCTCTCCTCTGCCCACAATGAGCTTTCCTTTGTACAATCTAAATCCGAAATTCGACCCTGTCTCGGGACTCATTCCGAAAAGGTCTGCAAACGAACCATAAGTTGATACGTCCACATTGATAAAATCAAAAGTTGCCCCACTCGCGTTTTTAACATGGATGCCATAGGTGTTGTAGTTGGAAAGATATTGGTAACTGATTAACATTTCATTTTCAGCATTGTAGAATTTTTTTCCATCCATGTAAGAAATGACATCGGACATATCGTCGAATGATTGGGTTTGTGCGACGCTTAAGAAACAAGGAAGTAAAAACAAAATGAACAGTAAATTTTTCATAGATCGTGTATTGGTTTGCAAAAGTAACCAAGTGATTGAATCAAGCGCAATAATTTAGGGTATTTAGGAGAACTCCCCTTTATCTACCATTATTTTAACCACTGGATTAAGGATAATGACCTTCATTCTCTTGTCGTTTACATGTTGGGTTGTTGTAAAAACATCATTAGGGGCCAAATTACATTTTAATGAGATTTCATATTTAAACAAATCCAAAAGATTTTCTCTTCGCTTCTTAATTGCATCCACACTTGGACTGTCCTCATTCACTAAGTCATTGAGCTGAGAATATTCCAAACTTAAATCATCCTTGGTTAACCAAAGCGTCAAAAGTTTTTGGGTTGATTTGGATATTTTGCCATTTGTTTGAATCCTTTTTACTTTGCAGGAACGTCTTCTTCGGTACTCAAAAAATACAACCAAAAGGGTCCCTAAAATCAGCAATGACATCAGCAGCAACAATTTAAAATTTGGATCAGGCGCTATGATTGCTTTCTTTGAGATCAGGTATTTGGATTTGAATACTCCCAGTGGCATGCTTGAAATAAGGGTTTCATATTGAACAACACGTGTAATGGAACGTTTCATGATAACCCGACCATTTTCGATGTACACATCCTTAAGCGATGGTATATTTTTTAAATCAAAAATCTCCACTTCGTTTTTCTGGAAATCATAGAGGTACAGCTTATGTAGCGATACCAACAGGTTCTTGTGTGCGATTTCAATCTTTTCCTTTTTTGGAAAAGCACTGGGGTCAATTTCGCCTAGGTTTTTCCATTTTTGCGTTGAAAAATTATAACTAATTAAGTTTTCGAAAAAGTAGTTGGATTCACCATCGGTCACAATTTTTCCAGAAACACCGTAGTATTTGTTTTTACAAACCATGTAAGGATTCCGATCAGAACAGGAATAATTCGTTAGGCGGGTTTGCATGAACCATTGACACAAGTTATGATCATACTTCAACATATAATCTTTGAAATTAAAAAACCCATACCCCCCAAATACATGCGGTGAATTTTTATACAAGAAATAAGAAGCGTTGTATTGGTTTTGGTGATGAAAAGACTTATCAATTCGTACGATGGAATCGTTTCTCAACAGCAAAACATAACCGCAGCCTTTGTCTACGAAGTACACATCCGCACCTTTTTCCGTCAACACCTTGTAATTAGAAAGCAAATCAGAAAAATGAATTTGAGAATCCAAATGCAATGGCCTTTTCTCCATGCGGTTGGTAGACAAATCAATCAAGATGCGATGGGTACTGTCTTCAATGATGCAAAACTTTGAAGCCTGATAGTCATAAAACATCAACTGCCCCTTGTTTTTGAACGTATAATTTTGGGAAAAAAGAGAAGATAGGAAAAATAATACAACAAACGTAAAAACAACTTTCATATGAACACAAATATCAAACAAGCGCACTGACCAATAAAACAACAGGCCCCACCCTTTTAATTACTTCATTTTTCACTAAAACTAAAAGAGAAAAAAACAGAAATGGTTACCAGTTAACTTAATCTTTATAAACTTTGAGACCCAATAAATACGTCTTTTATGTCATAAATTTAAGTGCGAAGATATTTATTAGCAAAATAATAACCTACTAAAAATCAAATTATATCGAGGTGTTTTGCCAAAAAATAGAACAAGTTCTAATTTTTCGTAAAGATGACTTAGGCTTTCTGTGGCAAAAGATTTAGAAATCAACGAATCAAATTCACATGACCCACAATCTCCTTATCTTCCTGGGATTGAAGAACTTGAAAATTAAGCACCCAGGTATAGGTACCTATTTGACAGTTGATGCTGTTCGGACCATAGGAACCATCCCAACCAACCTCTTGGTCTTTGGATTCAAAAATCAATTCGCCCCATCGATTAAAGATTCTTAAACGATAACTCCCTTGTTTGTACCCCTGCGATAGAATGGGTTTAAACTCTTGGTTTTCTTCATCGTCATTCGGTGTAAACGAATTAGGTACATAATAAATTAAATCCTCATTCACATGTATGCTTACCAAAGCGGTATCGGCACATCCCACTTCATTGATTGCGGTTAAGGATACCAAATAATCGCCAGCAAAAGGCGGGAACATATGGGTTTGGTCTTGAGAATATCCATAGGTACCATCACCGAAATCCCATTCGTATGAAGATGCATATTGAGAATTGTTGGTGAATTCAACCAAGGGATTCAACGAGCTTACTTCCATTGGATCCGCTGAAAAGAGCGCAATCGGCGATTCATATACACAAGCTACGTCGAAGTATGTCTCGGTGACCACGCATCCCTGTGGATTGGTAACTGTCAAAGTAATGTCATAACAACCCTGCTCGGTGAACTGATAGCCTACTTGTCCAACTTGGGTGGTACTCTGCCCATTCCCAAAATTCCAGAGATAATTCCAAGAAGTATTGTACGTCTGTGCCGTGTAAATTACATTTAATAGACCACAGCCAATGGAATCCGAGTAACTGAAACTTGCATTGGGAGATGGAGCTATGTAAATGGGTTGCATGATGCTGTCTACACAACCAGTTACTGGATTCGTCGCCGTTAATGTTACATTATAGGTTCCAACCGCCGGGAATTGGTGCGTAGGATTGTCCAAATAGGATGTCAATCCATCCCCAAAATCCCAAACGTAATCTAAAATACCTACCGAATTGTTTTGAAATGAAATCGGTGTCAAGTCACAATACGGAGGGTTCATTCCTGCAAAGGCTACGACTGGCCAAGGATTTACGGTGACATTGATGATTGAATCAGGGCCTTGACATCCGTACTGTATTGATATTGGGACGACATGGTATTGAACCACCTGAGCAACCGTACCCGTTTGCAC
The DNA here is from genome assembly GCA_009924735.1 of Flavobacteriia bacterium. Classification (GTDB taxonomy): domain Bacteria; phylum Bacteroidota; class Bacteroidia; order Flavobacteriales_D; family Crocinitomicaceae; genus UBA952. Next base: position 30,630 of record RFQZ01000027.1, read on the forward strand.
CAAATTGTCTTGAATGCTATTGGTTGTTTGTAAAGGGTTGGAAGTTTCATTGTACACAAAGGCATTGGGCGTAGCATACCAATTAAATGTACTCGGCAAATCTGAGGTAAGATTGATGTTGGTATTTTCTCCCGGACAGATTTGGATGTCTTGGTTCAATACATTTGGTGCTGGATTTACTACAATATTGAAGTTTTGGGCTTGACCAAAACAAGTGGCATTTCCATTCACAAAAGCAGGTGTTACAACAACATTGGACTGTATCGGATTGGACGTATTGTTTGTTGGAATAAATGAAGGGATATCACCCGTTCCCACAGACCCTAAGCCAATTGACGCATTTGAATTTGACCAATTGAAGGTAGTCCCTCCGATCGGCCCACTGAAAGCTATTACACCGGATGAAGTTCCTTCGCACAGGGTTAAGTTGTTGAGTGCAAATAACGAAGGTTCTGGGTTCACAGTAATGGTAAACTGATCCTGTGCGCCAACACAAGAAACACTGTTGTTTGTAAATGTAGGGGTGACATTCACCGTTGTTACAATAGGTGCAAAACCAGCATTCAATGCCAAGAAAGCATATAACGAATCTACGCCATTTGTGGAAGGCAAACCAACATTTCCGCCTATCGCATTCCAAGCATATACGGTACCGGGAGCATTCCCCGTAAACAACACTTGAGGACTCCATGAATTCCTGCAAAGATTCATATCTTGAACCGGAGTAATGACTGGAATTGGATTAACAAATACAGTAATTGGGATCACAGGACTTGAGCAACCATTGGCAATAGAAGTTCCGATGACGTGGTAATCAACCGTTTGCACTGTCCCTGTAGTATTCACCAATTGGTCATTAATGAGGCCCGAGGTCGTAATGTTGGTGGTTTCGTTCAATACAGTAGCCGTTGGGTCTGCATACCAGTTAAAAGTCACATTTGTATTCGCTACAAGTGTTAAATTCACGAAATCGTTGCTACAAATGGTCAATGTATCTTGGTTCAATAAGGCCAATGGAGGTTTAACAATCACGGTAACGGTTTGGGTTGTACCTGTACATCCTCCTTGTATTGAAACGGGAGTAACAGCATACACCACCACTTGATTTACGTTAGAAGTGTTCACCAAAATATCATTGATGACCGCACCATTGTTCGTTAACAAGGATTCTCCTGTCACATTTGGATTATTAATGGTCACAAACCATTGGAAATTGGAAGGAATGTTTGCGCCTAGTATTGAATTTACTCCAGATCCACTGCAAATCTCCAAATTCGTTGGCATTGTCAACACCACATCAGGCTGTATTTGAACATTTAAGATGGAATCAGGTCCAACACATCCGTTTAAGGAGGTAGGTGTAATCGTATAGGTAACCGATTGTGGCGTATTTGATATATTCGTTAATGAATCGTTTATGAAATTTGAGGTTTGTGTGGTCGTTAACTCCCCGTTTACGTTAAGGTTTTGTGTTGCATACCAACTTATGGTGGATGGGATGTTGGTCCCGATGTTCGTTGCCATCACACCATGGTTACAAATGACCGTGTCAATCATGGCATTTACATGAGGAAGTGGATTCACAGTGATGCTGTACGTCGAAACAGGTCCATTGCAACTTTGACCTTGAAACGAATAAATGGGTGTAATCGCAATGTTGCCCACCAGAGGCACCGCACCGGGAACCATGGAAGGATTGGTAGCATTGAAACCATTAACTGTATTGGCGCCATTGGCCACAAGTCCAATATTTGGATTGCTATTGGTCCAATTGTAAGAAGTACCAGTACCATTAATCACTGCCGCCGGAACCGCAGTTTGGTGACAATAACTTTGATTATTTATAGGAGCAACGGAAGGAATCGGAATTACATAAAAGTTGAAAGTTTGAATCGCGCCTGGACATGATATTCCTTGGGAAAAAATTGGGGTTACCGACACCAAGGAAGAAATAGGCGCATTGGTATTGTTCTGTGATAAGAAAGGCGAAATGACATTGTTTCCATTCGGTGGTATCCCTGTAGCAGTACTTGCCGCTGTCCACTGATACGTAGTCGCTGTTCCGGTTAGTACAATGTTGTTGCTATTGCTACCCGCACAGACATATTGACTGCCAGGATTGTTTGCTGTGGGCGTAGGATTTACTTGAATGGTAAAGCTTTGAGGCGTTCCACCGCAACTTACAGAATTCAAAATAAATTGAGGGGTTATCGTGACCTGGGCGAAAATGGGTGCGTTCGAATTGTTTACTGCTGCAAACGGGGCGATGTTTCCAGAACCTGTTGCGTTGATACCCACCGTTGGTATGCTATTCGTCCAATTGTAAATGGTATTCGGCACCGTTCCTGCGAAAGTCACCTGTGATGTTTGTGAACCATTACATACGGTTTGATTGTTCGGTGCGGACACATTCGGTGTTGGATTCACCGTCAATGTAAATGTGGTATTCGTTCCTTGACAGCTTAAGCCATTCGCCGTGAATTGTGGGGTTACGGTTATGGTAGCATTCACTGGTTGCACACTTGGATTCACGGCTGGGAAAGATGCCAATGCATTCGCTGTTCCAGAAGGTGGTAAACCTATGTTTGGGTTGCTATTGGTCCAATTATAGGTAGTTCCTGTACCTGCAAAATTCACGACAGGTGTATTCGAACCATTACAAACCGTAAGATTGGAAATGGCATTAACGATTGGGGTTGGATTGATGGTAAAAGTCATTTGGGTTGTGGATCCCGCACAAGTCAATCCTGCATTTACATATTGTGGTGTGACGGTTAAGGTTGCTACCAATGGTGCCGCATTGCTCGCGTTAAGCGCTGTAAAAGCCGCTATGTTTCCTGATCCCGAAGCCAACAAACCTATGGCCGCGGTGTTGTTTGCCCAACTGTAATTGCTTGCCGTACCTGAAAATACAATGGGTTGAGTGGATGTGTTGTTACAAAGTATTTGGCTATTTAACGGATTGACAACCGGTGTCGGATTTACTGTAATCGTAAAGTTTTGAGCCACTCCCGGACAACTGGCATTACCCCCTGCATAGTTAGGCATTACACTGATCGTGGCTGTCACAGGTACTTGGGATGCATTGGTGGCACTGAATGCAGCGATGTTCCCCGTGCTGGTTGTCGCCAATCCAATCGATGGTGTATTGTTCGTCCAAGTGTAAGAGGTTCCATTCCCAGAGAAATTTACTGGATTTGTTAATTGTGTATTACAGACAACCTGGTTCGGTGGGAGAATTACCGTAGGTGTAGGATTTATCGTAATACCAAAGTTCTGCGCAATCCCAGCACATGCAACCCCATTCCCCGTAAAGATTGGTGTTACCGCAAGCTGTGCCGTTATTGGATTAATTGCGTTGTTGATCGCTACAAAAGAATTAATATTCCCTGATCCCGCAGCCCCAATGCCTATGGTCGCAATGCTGTTTGTCCAATTGTAAGAAGTACCTGTACCCGTAAATGTGACCTGACTCGTACTTGTGCCGTTGCAAAGTGTTTGACTTGCGGGTGCATTGGCAACAGGAATTGGGTTGATGGTAATGGTGAAATTCCCTGATGCCCCTGGACATGTAACTGCGTTGTTGGTAAACTCCGGGGTGACTGTTATGGTCGCAATCACAGGGGTTTGATTGCTATTGTTAATCCCCGTAAAGGATGGGATGTTCCCCGAACCATTTCCTAAAATCCCTATACCCAATGTATTGTTCGTCCAATTGTAGGCAGTTCCAGTACCACCAAATACGATAGCACTCGTGTTTGTATTGTGACAAATCACCTGCGGATTTACATTGTTAACGGTCGGTGTTGGATTTACCGTAATCGTAAAGTTTGCATTCGACCCAGCGCATGTGACCCCTGCATTTGTGAAGGATGGAATGATTCCGATGGTGGCATTCAAAGGCGTTGAAGTGGCATTCGTCGCCGGGAACGGTGCGATGTTTCCAGATCCAGAACTCGCCAATCCAATTGCCTGGTTATTGTTCGTCCACGCATAACTGGTACCTGTACCATTGATGGTCACCAATGTCGTATTTACCCCGTTACAGAAAGTAGAATTGGAGATGGAGCTTACGGTAGGTATTGGATTTATCGTAATGGTAAAACTTTGCACTTGTCCCGTACAATTTACCGCATTGTTTAGGTATTGTGGGGTTACGGTTACTGTGGCCGTTGAGATCACGGAACTTGAAGGATTTGTTGCCACGAAGGAAGGAATGTTGCCATTACCGGATGCGAGTAATCCGATGGAAACATTGCTATTTGCCCACTGGTATGAAGTTCCTGTTCCAGTAAAATTGACAGCTGAAGTATTGGCATTGTGACACACAACTTGGTTTACAGGTAAACTAACAACCGGCGTCGGGTTCACTGTGATTGTATAAGCCGTCCCTCCTCCTGGACATGCCACATTCCCTGGAGTCGTTGCACTGGCTAAAATCTGAATGGTTTGAGGTACCGCGCTGCTGTTTGTCAAGGTGAATGCAGGAATGGTTGAAGCGCCACTGTTGGTATTAAATCCAGTAATCGTCGCAGGAACATTTGGGGCTGACCAAGTAATGTTGGCGCCATTGGTTGGCGAAGTAATGGTTACCGTACTTGAAATGTTTTGCGAACAAATGGTTTGATTTAGTATGCTAAAATTAACCGTTGGGGTTGGGTTTACGGTGATCGTGAAATTCTGAGCGGTCCCTACACAAGTTACATTGTTATTGCTGAAAGAAGGAACCACATTGATTTGCGCGATGACCGGATTCGCTGAATTGTTGATGGCATTAAAAGCTGGAATATTGGCATTCCCACTTGCGCCCAAACCGATGGAAGTTGTATTGTTCGTCCAATTGTAAACTGTACCAGCTACTGAACCCGTAAAGTTCACATTCGAGGTTGCGCTTCCATTACATAAAACCTGATTGGCCAGTGGATTTAAGATTGGGGTTGGATTGACGTTGATTACAAAAACATCGTTTACGCCAGCACAACTTACCCCATTTGCAGTAAAAGTTGGTGTTACCGTGATGGTTGCACTCACGGGTTGAATGCCTCCATTTCCTGCCACAAAAGACCCAAGGTTACCATTCCCATTGGCGGATGAACCAATTCCCGGATTGTTCGATACCCATCCATAATTCGTAGCCGTGCCTGTAAATGACACCGTTGTGGTCGATGCCCCATTACAGAAAGTAAGGTCTTGGGTTGGCGTTACAATCGGTGTTGGGTTCACTGTGATGGTCATCACTTGCGTAGCGCCAGCGCAGGTAATTCCTGCATTGACAAATTGTGGGGTTATGGTAATACTTCCAACGAGTGCTGCCGCATTGCTTGCATTGGTGGCCGAAAAAGCTGCTATGTCACCGTTGCCATTCGCTGCCAATCCTATTCCTGGCGTATTATTCACCCAAGCATAATTTGATGCAGTTCCTGTAAAATTGATGGGATTGGTAGAAGTACCATTACAGACTACTTGGTTTCCAATTACTCCCATGGTTGGGGTAGGATTGACGGTAATTGTAAACGTCTGTGATACACCTGGACAATTCAGATTCGCACCGTTGAAAATTGGTTGAACGGTAATGGTAGCTGTGATGGGATTGCTTGTATTGTTCACCGCATTGAAAGCAGCAATGTTTCCTGAAGCTGAAGCACCCAACCCTATGCCCGGAGTATTGTTGGTCCAATTATAAGAAGTCGCCGTTCCTGTAAAATTAATGGCCGCTACCGTAGCACCATTACACACTACTTGATTTTGCGGCTGCACGGCAGATGGGGAAGGATTCACCGTAATGGTGAAGTTCTGTGGTGTACCCTGACACAATAGGTTCCCTCCACTGAAGATGGGTATTACAGAAACTTGTGCGACCACCGAATTTACCGTCGCATTTGCCGCCGTAAAACTGTTGATGGTACCGCTTGATGACGCCGCCAATCCTATGCTTGTGGTATTATTCGTCCAATTGTATTGTGTTCCCGTACCTGAGAAAACAACTTGACTGGTCGATGCGCCATTACATACGACCTGGTTTTGAGGTGCAGATAACGTTGGGGTAGGATTTACAGTGATGGTGAAGTTCTGCGGCGATCCTTGGCAAGCAACGGAATTGTTTGTAAAAACCGGAGTAACACTGATGGTACCAATCAATGGATTTGCATTGCTGGCATTCACAGCGGTAAAGGAAGCAATGTTACCTACTGCAGATGCCCCTAACCCAATGTTCGTTTGCGTATTGGACCAATTGTAAGAAGTACCTGATCCTGAAAACTGAACAGCGGCGGTTGCCGTATTGTTACATACCACTTGGTTTTGAATTGGATTCACAGTAGGCGTTGGATTTACCGTGATGGTAAATGGTGTCGCAGCACCAGGACATGAAACCCCAGCGTTGGTAAAGGTCGGTGTTACGGAAATGTTTCCAATGATTGGAACAGCACCATTGTTTTGTGCAGGAAAAACAGGGATGTTTCCATTCCCTAAAGCACCAAGGCCAATATTTTGGTTGCTGTTCGTCCAAGCGTATGTGGTACCATTTCCACTTAAAGTAACCAAACTCGAGTTGGTGCCATTGCAAAAAGTTAGATTCGATAGCGGATTGGTAATTGGAATCGGGTTTACAGTAATGGTAAATACAACCGCAGTACCATTACATCCAACATTGTTGTTTAAAAATTGTGGGGTAACCGTTACGGTTGATGTTACCGGGGTTAGGCCATTGTTAAGCGCATTGAAGATGGCAATGTTCCCAGCCCCTGATGCATTCAAGCCTATGGAGGTGGTGTTGTTCGACCAATTGAAGACGTTGGCATTTCCCGTAAACTGTATCGCGGTGGTTGGAGAACCCGCACACAAAACTTGATTGTTTGGCGCTGCTACTGCCGGGGTTGGATTAACCGTTATCGTGTATGAAACACCTCCCCCAGGACAGCTTAGTGCCCCTGCCGTATTCGCATTTGCCGTGAACTGAATGACTTGCGCGGTAGGACTGTTGTTGATCAAGGTAAAGGTAGGCATGGTCGCATTTCCAGTTACGGTATTGACCCCAGAAATGGAAGCAGGTACAGTGGTGGCATTCCATGTAATGACCGCATTTGGTGTGGGTGACGTGATGTTTACCGCTGTAGAACTGGCACCTGAACAAATGGTTTGGTTAGGGATGCTGAAGCTTACGGCTGGCGCAGGATTCACTGTAATGGTAAACGTTTGGACCGTACCAGAACATGTCACATTATTGTTGATGAAATTCGGAGTCACATTCAGCGTAGCAACAATTGGATTTGGGGTCACGTTAATCGCTGTAAACGAAGGAATATTCCCCGTTCCCGATGCAGCTAAACCGATTCCTGGGGTTGAATTCGTCCAATTGTATTGCGTGGCAGTACCAACGAAAGGAATGGAGTTCACCGTGCCTCCGTTGCAAATCACAACATTGGAAGGCGCTGTGACATTAGGCGTTGGATTTATGGTAATGGTAAAATTCGTCGCTGCACCATTACAGGTGATTCCCCCACCCGTATATTGGGAGGTAACCGTAACCGTTCCGGATATTGCCGCATTCCCTGGATTCGTTGCATTAAAACTGGCAACATTGGTGCTTCCACTTGCACCTAAACCTATTCCTGTATTTGAATTTGTCCAAGCATAAGCATTTCCAGAACCTCCAAATGATATCAGCGAACTGCTGGCGCCGTTGCACAAGGTCACATTTGACACAGGATTGATCGTCGTATTCGGATTTACATTGATGTTGAAATTTAAAGGGGTCCCACTGCAGGTTACGCCATTCACCACCACAGTAGCGGTCACAGATACAAGCGATGAAAGAACGTTAACACTGCTTGCATTCGCTGCGGTAAAGATTGGAATCGAACCATTTCCACTCACCGCCAATCCAATATTTGCATTGGCATTTGTCCAAGAAAAAGTAGTATTCGCGACAGGACTGGTAAAAGAAACAACATTGGATTGACTTCCATTACACAAGGTAAGATTTTGTACAACATCTACCGTTGGAGACGGAATGACTTGGATGGTGAACGTTTGTACGATTCCCGTACAACTTACACCATTTGAAAGGTAGGTTGGCGTTACCGTTATGGTACCCGTAAGGGAATTGCTCGTTCCATTTTGCGCCACAAAAGCGATATTACCGGTTCCTGAAGCGGCCAATCCGATGGAGGGATTGCTATTCGTCCATGTATAGGTTACACCATTTGCGATGTTGGAATTGAATGAGTAACTCACATTTGAACCTTGACAATACGATTGTGAAACCGGAGCGGTCATGACCGGATTAGGATTCACCGTAATGTTGGTGGCTACACTCGCACCCGGACATGCTTGGGCATTCGTAGTTAAGGATGGGGTTACTGTTAAGAGACTGGTTATTGGTGCATTCGTAGCGTTTACCCCCTGAAACGCGGCAATGTTCCCTGAACCATTTGCCGCCAAACCGATGGTTGCATTCGAATTCGTCCAATTAAACACCGTTCCTACTTGGTTTGAACCAAAGGTAAAAGGCAAAGAATTGGTACCAGCACAAAAGGTTTGACTTTGAAGTGGATTCGCTACGGGCGTAGGAAGTACAGTAATTGTGAAATTTCCAACCGGTCCCGGACATGAAACCCCTGCGTTGGCATAACTTGGTGTAACAACCAGATTCCCAACAATTGCTGCATTGGTGTTGTTGGTAGCGTTAAAAGCGATGTTCCCAAGACCTTGGCCACCCAATCCGATGCTCGCATTGGAATTGGTCCAATTGTAAACCGTTCCCGCGATGTTGGAAGCTGAACCAAAATTAACCGCCACTGCATTTCCAGAACAAGTTTGTTGGTTTTGAACCGCATTCACTACCGGTACAGGATTCACTGTAATGTTAAAAGTGCCATTTACCCCAATACAAGCTACCCCATTGTTTGTAAAGGTCGGTGTCACCGTTACAATGCTCTGGGTAGGCGCGTTGGTTGCATTTGCCGCCACAAAGGATTGAACGACATTATTTCCCGTTGCACCGAGTCCAGTGTTTGTATTGTTGTTGGTCCAACCATAAACGGTTCCTGCCACATTCCCTGAAAGATTTACAGCTGTGCTTGAATTTCCTGCGCAAAGCACCTGGTTTTGCATGGCGCTAATGTTTGGAATGGGGTTTACCGTTACCGTATAATTCACTGCAGCCCCTTGACAGGTTGTACCTCCTGTCGTAGCTGAAGGCGTGACCGTTACCGTTGATGTTACAGGAACATTACCTGCAATGGATGCGTTGTATCCAGGAATGGTAGCGGTGGTATTGTTAGGTGGTGACAATCCAATGCTTGGAGCCATGTTCCAGCTAAAAGTCGTATTCGGGACATTGGACGTTAAGTTGGTTTGCGGTACGGCGATCCCGTTACAATACGTTGCGTTGTTAATTGGATTTGCAACTGGAATGGGAATGACAGAGATGGTATAATTGGCTGCAGGACCTATACAAACGGTTCCTGTAGTTGAGGCGGTGGCTGTAAATTGTATGGTTTGAATCGTACTGGCTGCATTGGTGACATTTGTAAAAGAAGGGATGTTTCCATTTCCTGAAGCAGGATTCACATTCGCAATGGGAACAGGGATGGATGATTGCCAAGAAAACGTAACATTTGGCGTAGTCGAAGCCAAGGTAACCAAGGCTGAATTTGTACCACTGCAAATGGCCTGATTTGCTGGCGAAAAGGTAACGACGGGGGCAGGATTTACGGTGATGGAATACAC
>RFQZ01000028.1 GCA_009924735.1 Flavobacteriia bacterium
GCCATGAAATTTCATGGCAATGACCGTGTCTTGGTTCGGGGCAAAGAGGTAGATTGAATCCTCAGAATTGGTCCAGCCAAATCTTGTGCTTCCAATCACATTGGTGACATTGGGGTACACACCCATGAATTGAGATAGGTTTTGTGCGATTACCAAATGGCCTTTTGCAGGTATTTTGGTATGGTCAGGGAATTCAAACAAATCGTAGAAATCATTGCTTTTTAACGTCCACGAAGTGAGGTTGATTTCATGATCTCCATAGTTGTGTATTTCAATCCAATTGCCTCCATTGTGTGTGTCGTCGGGGTTGTAGTTTATTTCAGAAAGGGTCAAAGTGGTATCTGCTTTCACGCCCTCAAACACAGCGATGAAAAAGCTGCTCGTTGCTATGTTTAGGTCTAGGGATGCAGTTTCTTTAAGTGAGTCGGGAATGTTGCTATTGTTGTCCCAATATTTAAAGGTATACCCCGGGTTTGCTACGGCGGTAATTTCCACAGGATTTCCATCAAAATAAACCCCTGTCCAAGGCAATGAATCCGGTACAATCGTACTTATTTTTATATAACCTGCTTGTGGTGGGGCTGCATAAAGCGTTACATCTACAGGTTTTACCAAACCAAAGGTGCTTACGATTTGTTGGCGTACAACCGGCGATCGATTCGCAAACTGATATACGATGCTTTCTTTTTGGTTAAAATAGTTAGCCAATCCTCCTGCGACATCGCCTGTCCATAATTGGAAATGCCTAGGCATTTCTGGCAAGAGCTCATTGTACATTTGATTGATGATCGGGAGGTAATGATTGGGGTGAAAGGTCGTATTCATTAAATCTGCAAAACGATTGATGAAATACTTTTTATAGATCGAATCTTGAAGCAAATTCATGTAAATGTCGTTGTAGTAATTCGGTAAATTCCCGTAGGCGATGTGATTGAACATGTTTGCATTGTAATCGGTCCAACCCCCAAGTCCCCACTCTAGGTCTTGTAAAAAGAACTTCCATCTGTTGTCAAAAGTCCTTGGCCTGGCAATCTTCATGTTGTTCCAAATCCAATCTGTATTGGCATACCAGTTTTCGCCAATCATGTAATCCGCAAAATTCTTGGTGTCAAGCTTTAAATCACAATATTTTAAATAGTTCGAATCGAGTTTGTCAAAATTCTTTATGAAATCTACCATCGTATGGAAGGAAGTGTCAGAACCTTTGACGGTACGCAGGTAGGATCCGTACCAATAACTCACGGAAAGCAGGTCAATGCTGTCTGGGTTGTTTCCATAATTCTCGGTAAAATACCCTTCGTTTGCTTTTTCCCGAAGTTCATAAACACCAAAATACGACCCGTTTATGTAAACGTTTGCGGGACGATATGCTTGAGAATTTGTCAGCGACTTTCGCATGATGCGCATAAAAGTGGCGTCACGCTGCGGGTATTGGTTCCAAAAATTACTTCCATTCCGAATGTACAAAGCATAATAATCTTTTACGTGCGGTTTTTCAGGAATGATCGGGTAGTGAACAGGGTTCCCCGTACCGAAGGTGTTGTTTGCCGGTTCAACCGTAACGCTGTGTTGTGGATTGGACCTGCTTCCTCCGGCGCCCCCGTCTGGTTTTACAGAAGCCTTACTTTCAAATTGTTTGATTCCGTTTTCGTCAAAATATTCGATGACACATCCCTTCTTCCAATCTGTCCACCAATTGTCAAAAATTCCATTTCCTCCATATAAATCCTCGTTGTTAATGGTTAAAGAAACAATCGGAATCGTCGAAGTTTCAGAAAACAAAAAGGTCTCTGCCTCTACAGGACTTGGCAAAAGGTTGGTTCCATTTGCAAAGCAACGCACTTTCAACACGGCGTTTGAACCAATGGTAAGTGGGCCTACAACATTCGGTGTTGGGTTTGGAAACACTACATGTGGACCAAATCCATCCGTGATTTTGCCAATCGACATGTTGGGCTCTAAATCAGGAACATACATTGAATCTATCATCTGTCCAAAAGGATTGGAGAGGTAAATGGTTTCTCCCGCTGTGGCAATGCCGAAATTGGTTTCTATTTCTCCCCCGTAGTTATTGTTGAAATATGGATGGGTATTTCCATTGAATTGTTGATTAACCGTTGCGAATCCAAAACTTAAAAAGGGTCTGCAGGTAAGGTCGTCGTCGAAGGGGTTTGTATTGTGAACTTCGATGGCTAAGGTATTTGTTCCATTGTGGAGGACATTGTTCAAGATGCCCATGTTAAGGTTGAATCCCGTAATGGGTTGACCTTGGTACAACAATGCCTCATGATCCGTTGCCACGTCATCGTAAGTGGGTGGATTCCCAACAATCCCTGAACGTGCTACCTCCGTACCGTTGATGTAGGCTACAAATCCATCGTCGTAATCAATGTCGAGAATGGCTTTGGTGATGTCATTGAAATTCGTAAGGTTAAAATTGGTTCTTGCATAAAGTGTGTTGTAGGGACCAACAATATCTGTGGTATCGTCTCCATCTCCATATCCGATTCCCATTTTATCGATTTGCCAACCGTTGGGAACAAAGCTTTCCTCACGCCAATTGGGTATGTTGGAAATCGGTAATGTATAATGCCAAAGGTAACTTGTGTCGACCGCTGTTTCATAGTGGTTAACCAGCGCTTGTGAAGAATTTCCTGCGGCTATGACGGTTAAATATTGTTGAGCTCCAATTTGTGTTGGAGGAAAAAACCACTTTTGGAGTTGGTTGGGGTTATCAGACAATGCATAGCCTTGTAGGGATACAGCAAAATTTACGGGGTTGTAAATCTCTATCCAATCGGGGGATGTGCCATTGGGTAATACAAATACGATTCCATTTGAATTACTTGCCTCATTGATGAACAGTTGTCCCCAATGAACGTTGGTCGTCAGTAAGAATAGAAAGAAGTAAAATTTTCTCATACTTCCAAAATTACGGAATTATTAACAGATTGAGAATTAAAGGTAGAGAAAAGATAGCGTAAGGGAAAGAAGACAAAGGACTAGGCCAATGATTTTTTGTGTAGAAAAGGTTTCCTTGAGGAGTAAAAAGCCTAGAAGACTGGACAAGGTTACCACACCAACATTTGCGATAGCCAATACTTTTGAGGGTTCCCAACCCGAACTTTCATACGATTTAACCAATAAAAATATGGAGAAGTAATTCGGTACACCCAATAGAATGCCTGCACCCCAGCTTCGGAGGTTAAATTTCTTTTTGCCTTTCAAAACCTGGTAACACAAGAAGCTGCCCCCAAAAAATCCTGCGAACAGAAATCCTACCGATGAAAACAATCCCATGTGATAACCTACCAAAAATTTCGCTTGAATGAGGTACAAAACAACGTCTAATACTGCACTTCCAAAAAACAAAACGATGAGCATCCAAAGGTGTTTCTTTTGTTCCTGATTTCCTTTACTTACACTTACCGTGAACACGCCGACCAACGACAACGCCAAAGCAATGGTTCCGAATATGCCAATGGTAGCCCCAGAAATGAGCAGTACGGCAATGACCGAGAGTGCCATGGACATCTTAACAGAAATTGAGGTGGTTGAAATCCCATTCTTTTGGGAACTGGTTCCCATAAGTACGAAGAGGGAAATGAACAGAATTCCACAAGTTAATCCTGAAAGTAGGACAGAGGTGTAATCTATTTTTACAGGAATTTCCTGGTGAAATAACAGAATGCCGCACAAAGCGGCGACAAAATAATTGGAAAGAACGGCTTGGAACGTATCCACATTCCATTTGGGGAAGGACTTGAATAAAACGAAGATCAGGCTGGATGCAACGATGCTAAAAATAAGATCTATCATTTTCTTTTGTAATAATAAAGGGTGTCAGAAGGACCAAAAGGGTGTGATTTGAAAGGTGTTTTGGTAAGCACGGGTGCACGCATTCCTTCCTTGTATTTTATTTTGCTCACAATCACGCGGGCTTCATCCCACACATTGTCGAGGATGAAATATTGTAAAGTTCGGCTACCTCCCTCGACCAAAATACTGAGTATGTTCCTTTTGTACAGTTCTTCAAGAATTGCCTTCGTCGTTGTTTCTTGAATTTTAACCCATTCGATCAGGCCTTGCGTATCACTTTTGATTCGATTGAAAACAATCGTAGGAGCTTCACCTGAAAATACACTCACGTCCTTACTGAGTTGTAGGTTGCTGTCGATTACAATGCGGGTAGGATTTTTCCCGTTAAATTCACGCACGGTTAAGGATGGATTGTCGTTTAGGATTGTGTTTCTTCCCACAAGAATTCCCTGTTCCTCACTGCGCCATTTGTGAACCAAAACTTTCGTTTCCGCACTGGAAATCCAATTGATGCCGGTATCTTCTTCTTCGCGGTTTCTGTCCAAAAAACCATCCAAGGTTTGGGCCCATTTTAAAATGACATAGGGTCTCCGTTTTTCCTGAAAGGTAAAAAATCGCTTGTTTAAGTACCTGCACGCATCAAAAAGCACCCCTTCGATGACTTCAATCCCTGCTTTCATCAACCCATCTATGCCTTTCCCCGAAACCGAAGGATTTGAATCCCTGCAACCAATAACAACGGTGCGCGGTTTGCATTCGATCAACGAAACGGTACATGGAGGTGTTTTTCCAAAATGGGTGCAAGGTTCCAAGGAAACGTAAAAGGTCGCCCCCGCGAGGGTACTTTTATCGGCAACATTTGCAATTGCGTTGATTTCTGCATGTGGACCGCCAAAATAACCGTGGTAGCCTTCGCCTAATATTTCGCCGTTTTTTACAATCACGCATCCAACCATTGGATTGGGTGAAACTTTGCCTTGTCCAGCATAAGCCAAATCGATGCATCGCTGCATGTAAATCTCATGATTCTCCACAGTACAAAAATATACAAATCCTTGAGGTAATCGGTATCTCAAAACTGGATCTTCTAACCTTGGTTTTAATTTTCGTACCTTTGCATTTATGGCGCACAAGTCCGGTTTCGTAAATATTGTTGGAAGTCCAAATGTTGGAAAGTCTACCCTAATGAATCAACTTATTGGAGAGAAACTCTCCATTGTTACATCAAAAGCACAAACCACAAGACATCGCATCCTTGGAATTGTAAATGATGAAGACTATCAAATTGTCTTTTCTGATACACCCGGTGTAGTCAATGCAGCGTATAAACTTCATGAAAACATGATGGATTACGTCAATACTTCCCTTCAGGATGCTGACTTATTGCTATTTGTAACAGATCCTTATGAGCAGAAAATGAACCACGAGGAAACCTTGGAGCGCATTAAAAATTTGAAAGTACCTGTACTTTGTTTGGTCAATAAAATGGATAAATCCTACCAAGAAAAAGTGGGCGATCGCTTGCAATATTGGAAAGAAGAATTGCCAAATGCTGAGGTTTATCCCATTTCTGCTTTGCATAACTTTAATTTGGACATCGTGTGGGAAAGGATCCTTTTTCATATCCCAGAAAATCCGCCTTATTATGACAAGGAAGAGATTTCTGACCGCCCACTAAGGTTTTTTGTTTCTGAAATCATCAGGGAAAAGATTTTTAACCTTTGTCAAAAAGAAATCCCTTACAGCTGCCAAATTGTGATCGATGAATTTCATGATGAAGAAACCATCATTCGCATACGGGCCATCATCATCGTTGAAAGAGATTCTCAAAAAGGAATCATCATCGGAAGAGGAGGGGAAATGCTAAAGAAAATTGGAAAAAATTCCAGAATGGATATTCAAAGATTCTTGGAGAAAAAAGTGTTTTTGGAGACCTTTGTTAAGGTAGACAAGGATTGGCGTTCCTCAGAAACTAAATTAAAAAAATACGGTTACTAATGAGCAATATTATTGCAATTGTGGGGCGACCCAATGTTGGGAAATCAACCCTTTTTAATCGCTTCACAGAATCTCGTGACGCCATTGTCAAAGAAGTGAGCGGTGTAACACGAGATAGGATTTATGGAAAAGGGGAGTGGAATGGATACCAGTTTTCTGTCATTGATACAGGCGGGTATGCAACCACCAAAGAAGATATTTTTGAAGGAGAAATTCGCAAGCAGGTTGAAATTGCCATCGATGAAGCGAATGTGATTTTATTCATGGTGGATGCCACAACAGGTATTGTTGAAATGGACAATGTTGTTGCGAATATTTTAAGAAGAAGCAAAAAACCGGTCCTTGTAATTGCCAACAAAGTGGACAGCAATGAAAGAATGGGATTTTCGTCTGAGTTTTATGCTTTGGGTTTAGGGGATGTGCACGATGTGAGTGCCAGCAACGGTGCAGGTACGGGAGACCTGCTGGATGAAGTTGTTACATTCCTGAATAAAGAGGATGAAGAAGTATTGGAAAGAGATTCTTTGCCGAGAATTGCGATTGTGGGTAGACCGAATGTTGGAAAATCATCAATGATCAATGCCCTTACCAACCAAGAAAGAAACATTGTTACAGATATTTCAGGTACAACCCGTGATTCCATTCATACCCGTTACAAGGCTTTTGGATACGATTTCTTGTTAATCGACACTGCTGGAATTCGAAAAAAAGCAAGGGTAACTGAAGACATTGAGTATTATTCTGTTTTACGATCTGTGAGAACCATAGAAAATTCAGATGTTTGCCTCATGATGATTGATGCCTCAGTAGGTTTGCAAAAGCAAGACCTTGCCATCTATTATATGATTGAGAAAAATTCCAGAGGTGTTGTTGTTCTTGTGAATAAATGGGACCTTGTAGAAAAGGACCACAATACCATGAAGGAATACGAGGAGAAATTGCGAAATGAGTTGGCTCCTTTTAACGATGTTCCCATTCTTTTTACCTCTGCGCTGAACAAGCAACGTATTCATAAAACCGTAGAAACGGCCATGGAGGTATTTGAAAATCGCACCAAGAAAATAACTACGTCAAAATTAAATGATGTGATGTTAGACATTATCAATGCGACACCACCCCCTTCAGTGAAAGGAAAATATGTAAAGATTAAATACGTACAACAACTCCCAACCCATTCACCTGCTTTTGCATTCTTCTGCAACTTGCCGCAATACGTACCTGATTCTTATAAAAGATTTCTCGAAAATAGATTGAGGGAAACCTTTGATTTTACGGGGGTTCCCATTAAAATATTCTTTAGAAAAAAGTAATTTCTTACCTAAGAACGTTCACAAATCCTGTGATTACTTTTTTCTCGTCTGTTTCTTTGTTGGAATAACGAATGATCCATGTGTACATTCCTGCTTGCACCATTCTGCCGTCTGTACCATAAGATCCGTCCCAGCCTTTGCTTGCGTCGTTGCTTTCCCAAATGACTTCTCCCCAACGATTGTAAACACTTAAGTTAAAATTGTATGGATCAAATCCTGTGGTGAAAACGGGATACCACAATTGGTTGTGTTCATCTTCGTCCGGAGTGAAGCTATTGGGTACGTAGTAGATAGGATCACTGATCACTGGAAGACTCACTTCGTACGTCGTGGCACAACCCAGTAAAGTAGTTGCGGTTAAACTTACAAGGATGTTCTCTGTGATTCCGTTGTAGAAGTGTTCCTCCTCAAATACGGTTGAAGTTTGGCTGTCTCCATAATCCCAGACATAAGAAACGCCTCCCATGGTCGTGTTTGTGAAATTGATGGTTTCAGATGTGGAGGAAAGTACATTCGGATTTGCAGTGAAAGTCGTATTTGGATAGTTTTCCATGCATATGTATGAAGCATATGTGGTAGTTTCTAAACATCCAAAAAGCTCATAATTTAAGGTGATGTCATGACATCCAGCACTGGTAAACATATAGTCGATCTGGCTTCCTATTCCGATTTGGTTTCCATTCCATACCCAAGAATAATTTGCATTTGGAATTGGCACGGTAGAAAAATTCACCATTAGAGGGTTACACCCACTTAAAGTGTCCGCTACAAATGCTGGTGGCATGGCAGGTACAACGGTAACATCCATTGTCACGGAATCCGCACATTGGTTAGGGCCAGGGGTGAAAAAATAGGTTACTGTATCAGGAGTTAATCCATCAATGGTAGGTGGGTTCCATGTTCCAACGATTCCAGGATTGTTATTTGAAACCAAAGGAAAGGTTGGGGGAACATCGCCTTGACAGACCAAAGGCAATTGGGTGAATTGCGGAATGATGAGTGGATTGATGGTTATGGTCATCGTTCCTGTTGCTGCACACTGGAATGGGGCAGGGGTGAAGTTGTAAACATTTGTACTCGGTACCTGGGTATTAATATTAGGGGGAGACCATGTACCATTGATTGGAACAACATTCGTTGAACTCAAAGGTAAATTTACCCCAGTGGTAAATTGGCAGAGGGGTCCGATTTGTTGAAAAGTTGGATTGGTATAATTAAGAACGGTAATGTCCATTGTGGTAGGAACAGCACATTGACCAGCAGTTGGTGTAAAGTTGTAGGTAAAGATCCCTGCTGCATTCGTAACAACGTTTGGCGGAGACCATGTTCCTGTGTAAGCCGTTGGATTCGTTGAAGGGTTTGGAAGTGCTGGTGGGTTGTCGTTGATACACAACGGCATGATTTGATTGAAGGTAGGTACCTCATTAGGTAAAATCGTAACGTTTAAGTTCGCAGGGTTTGCACAAAAATTAGGAGAGGGTGTAAAAACATAAGTTTGTGTACCCACAATTGCGGATGAAATAACTTGTGGAGACCATGTTCCTGTTATGCTGGGATTGTTATTTGAACCTGCGGGCAAGCCTGGGACCGCACCGTTGTTGCAAATGGACGGAATGGCACTGAAAATCGGATTGATTGGGGTATTTACCACTACCAAAGTAGTTGCTGTTCCATTGCAATTCGGTGTAGTGTAATTCAATGTGTATGTTCCACTGTCTAATGGAGTAGCATTGGGGATGGTTGGGTTTTGAAGGTTTGAAGTAAAACCATTGGGACCTGTCCAAGAATAGGTCGTTGCACCTGCGGTTGCACTTAACGTAATTGTGTTTCCAGCGCAATAAGGACCTCCGTTGGTAGCGGTTACGTTTATTCCTCCTGCTTGAAAGTTGATAGTAACATAACCATGATTTGTGTTGTTTGCTGCTAAACAAGTTCCGCCTGCAGGGACAAGGGATGAACCTGCTCCACCACCACCACCACCGTTGGCGCCTGTACAGCAACCATCGTTACCGCCGCCACCGCCGCCGTAATATCCACCTCCACCTCCACCACCGGAAGCCGTTTGCCAAAGTCCAGCTTGACCACCATTTCCTAAGGTTCCAGGAGAACCTCCAGGAGGGGTTCCTGCCCAAGGAGTACCACCGGCACCACCAGCAACTTGCGTTCCGCCTTGACCTCCTTGTCCGTAGGTATTGCATCCTGCTGCTCCATTGTTACAGTTAGAAGCTCCGCCACATACGGGTGAAGAACCACCACTGCGTCCGCCACCACCACCGCCAACAATTACGCGGTTTGCCAAAGCAACGCCTCCGATGCGAATGTCACTAGCACCGCCACCACCCCAAGAGGAATAAGCGACGTTTCCATTGTTAGAGGCAAAACCAGTACCGCCACCATTCCATCCTCCAGATGCATTTCCTTGGGTACCCATACCACCAACATATATGTTCAGAATTTGACCTGGGGTAACGTTCAGAGGGGCAGAAATTCTTGCACCACTGCCACCATTTGCTCCTCCGCCTTTTGCACCTGCAACAATGACGTTAATGGTAAAAACACAAGGGGGTACGGTCCATGTTTGAACAGATCCTGTATAGTTGAATGTTACCGCTTGTGGTTGAGAATATCCAGTAAAAAAAAATGCAATAAGTACAAAGACAGATAGGGTATATTTAAGTTTCATAGGCTGGTAAAGGAATCCAAAGTTAATAAAAAATTAAAGTTGATTACGCGCTTGTTAACCATGTTTTAAGTAATATCTACTTTAAGAGGTTAACATGACCGACGGTAATCTTGTATTCGTCATTGTTTAACACTTTATAACGAATGCGGTATGTATACGACCCTGTTTCTACGAGGTTGCCGTATAGCCCATACGTTCCGTCCCATCCAATGTTATGATTGTAGGTTTCATAGAGCAATTCGCCCCAACGGTTGAAAATCTGCATGCTGTAATTGTATGGGTCAAAACCCGAAGTGAAAATAGGTTTAAAGACATCGTTGTTTGGGTCACCATCTGGGGTAAAGGAATTCGGGATGTAGTAAATAAGCCCATCCTGAAAAGGAATCAAAAGACTCGTGCTGTCAGAACATCCCAAAGGACTGTATGCATATAACCAAATTGTACTTCCGCCAGAAACGCCTGAGAAAAGGTGTGATGGGGATGTTTCCGTACTGTTCATTCCATCTTCAAATTGCCAGTTGTAGGTTGAAGCGCCTACGCTTAAATTTTGAAAACTTATGGTTTGCGTCGGTTCGGAAAAATAATTCACGCTCGCATCAAATGCAGCAATTGGAGGGTTTTCAGGACACAAATGATCCACGTAGATCGTCGTGGTAGAACATCCGTTTAATGTATTCGTCAAACTGATGTTTTGGCACCCTCCACTTAACGAAATACCTGAAATGCTATCACCTGAAAAAACACCTCCATTCACATTCCATGTAAATGAATCATGAGGTGAGGTTGTATCTGCAAGAAAAGCAAAGGATAATGGTGTACATCCTTGAATGGCCGGAGTAACCACTGTAGCCACGGGTAAAGGGTTTACATTAACCATGGCTGTGACCGTGTTGCTGGCACAACCATTTAGTGTATAATGAACACTGATTGGGGTAGAACTTCCTGGTGTTAAGGTAGCGGTTTGTGGTCCTAAGCCGCCCGGTGCCCAGTCGAATACACCGCCTGCTTGACTTGGAATGGCTGTCATACTGGCTTGTTGTCCTTGGCAAATGGTAGTATCATCTAATGCCACCGTGGGTAATTGTGTAACTGTGATGGTGGAAGTAGCTGCCTGACTTGTACAATTGTTTAAGGTATATGCTACAGAAATGGTAGCGGTGGATGGTGGATTGGCGGTTATGCTTTGAGGACCAACCCCACCTGGATTCCATGTGAAAGTACCACCTTGAATGCTGGGATTCGCGTTTAATTGAATGGAGTCACCGAAACAAATGTTCCCACTGTTTAACGTAACCGATGGTACTACATTTACTACCACCGTACCGTTGGCTGTATTGATGCAGCCATTGTAATTGTATAATAAATTGTAGACAGTCGTTTGGGCCGGAGAAGGGGTGATGCTTTGCGTCGTTTGTGCATTGTTTGACCAAAGGTAGGTTCCGCCAAGGACATCAGGGACAGCCGTAAGTGAAGCTTGACTTCCTTGACAAATGGTATCGTTTGGTATGGTAATGTTTGGTATCGGGTATACCGTTATCGCAAGCGTTTGTGGTAGACTGTTGCAGTTGTTTGCGTTGGCAATGATGGTATAATTTACATTTCCGGTTGCTGTGCCTATCGAAGTAATCACATCGTTTATGGCATTGCCATTTCCTGAGGTTGAACCTGTAACTTGTGATTCGGTGTTTGTCCAACTGATGGTGGCGTTTTGAACATTGCTGTTCATTCCAATTTGTACGGCGTCGCCGCTGCAGATATTCTGTGAACCAAGTGTGGTTACCAAGGTTGGAATCGGATTTACCGTAATGGTACCAGTCGCAGTTGGACTTGCGCAATTAGCTGCACTTGTGTATACCAAGGTATAATTGGTGGTTACATTCGGAGACGCTGTTAGGTTTTGTGTTGTTTGTCCCCCAGGTGTCCATAAATACGTTCCTCCAGGGAAAGATGGCGTAGCGGTTAAGGTTGCGCTTATTCCATTACAAACAGTATCGTTCACGATGGTAACGGTTGGTACCGGATTTACAGTTACGGTTCCAGTTGCTGGTGCATTTTGACAGCCTGTTGGTGCTGTGTAGACCACCGTATAGGAGGTAGTGTTTGCTGGAGATACTGTAATGCTCGGGGTTGTTGCACCGTTGTTCCATAAATAGGTCCCGCCAGGGATTGAAGTCGTTGCATTCAAGGTTGCATTTTGTCCTGTGCAAATGGTTGCGTTGCTTATGTTAACAACAGGCAATGGATTTACAACCATGCTTGATGGTGTGCTTGCACTCACACAACCTGCAGGAGAGGTATAAACCAAATTGTAGGTTGTCGTTGCATTCGGCGTTCCGCTGATTGAGCTTGTGGTTAAATTACCCGGTGTCCATGCATACGTTCCTCCAGGAATGCTTGGGGTTGCATTTAATATGGCAGTTTGACCTACACAAATGGTATCGTTTGGAATGTTGAGCGAAGGAATGCCATTCACGGTAACGGTAACACTTTGAGGCGAAGCTGAACAGCCTGTTGCCGCTGAATAACTCACGGTCCAAGTTGTCGTTGTATTTGGAGATGCGGTTAGCGTTGGGCCACTGATGTTGCCAGGATTCCATGTAAAACCACCCCCTGCAATGTTGGTCGTTGCGGTTACACTTGCAGTTTGACCTAAACATATGGCCGTATTGTTTACGGTAATGCTGGGATTTAAATTTACTGTTATGGTTCCACTTACAGGCGTACTTGGACAGTTCAAGTTGCTCGTGAAAATTACGGTGTATGTGGTTGTTTGTTGGGGTGAATCTTGAATGGTAGCTGTGTTAAACCCTCCAGGGTTCCATGCGAAAGTACCCGTTGGCAATGTTGAATTGGCTGTGATTGAACCTTGTTGTCCAATGCAAATGGTATCGTTTGTCACGGTTACTATTGGGGTTGGATTTACCGTAACGGTTCCAGATGCAGAAGGGCTAACACATCCTGCTGCGGTTGTGTAAACAACAGAATAGGATGTTGTGGCATTTGGCGAAACGGTTATAGACGCCGTGGTAGCATTGTTTGACCAAAGATAGGTGCCTCCGGGAACGGTAGGTGTCGCAGTGAGGGTTGCGCTATTGCCATCACATATAACAACATTGTTTACGGTAACGGAAGCAACTGGGTCTACCGTAACCGTACCTGTAGCATTGTTTGAAGCACATCCCGCACCAGAAACATAGCCTACGGTGTAAACCGTAGTTGTTAACGGGGTAACCGTCACGGAGCTACCGACCATGCCACCGGGATTCCAAGTAAAAGATCCTCCTTGGGTGTTTGTACTTGCGTTCAGCGTGGCTGATTGACCTGCACAAATGGTAGCGTTCGTAATGGTAATGGTTGGTGTTGGATTGACCGTTACGGTTCCAGATGCAACAGGTGCGGTACATCCTGCTCCTGTGGTGTACGTCACTGAATAAGTGGTTGTAACGGAAGGGAATATGGTGATGCTGGCAGTATTTGCATTGTTGCTCCAGGCGTAAGTACCTCCAGGTACAGTTGGGGTTGCTGTTAGGGTTGCTGATTGTCCAAGGCAGATGGTTGCGCTGTTTACCGTAACCGTTGGTGAAGGGTTAACAACGATCGTGGCATTTACATTGGTTGCTTGGCAACCTGCAGGTGTTGTGTAGCTTACAATGTATGTTGAGGTTGCATTCGGGGTAACGGTAATTGAGTTTCCTACGGTACCTCCTGGGTTCCATGTAAAAGTACCTCCAGGAACACTTGCAGTAGCTGTTAAGGTAGCTGATTGTCCGCTACAAATGCTTGTGCCTGGTGCAGTAATTACTGGGGTAGGGTTTACCGTAATTGCACCTGTCGCATTTCCAGGGCATCCACCTGTGGGTGTAAAGGTAACTGTATATAATGTTGTAGCATTTGGTGAAGCTGTTAAGGTAGGACCAGAAGTGCCGTTGTTCCAAGTGAAAGTTCCATTCATTACGGGCGTAACAGACGCCGTTAAGGTTGCAGGCTGTCCTGCGCACACCGTCGCATTGGTTACTGTGACCGTCGGAGAAGGGTTTACAATAACGGTAGTCGTTGCAGAAGCAGAGCATCCGCCCATGTTAACATTTACAGTATAGGTTCCTGCAGCAGCTGCTGTTACATTTGGAATGGTCGGGTTTTGTAAGTTTGAAGTAAATCCATTGGGTCCTGTCCAAGTGTAAGTTCCCATAGCTGCAGTACCCAATTGTAAGGTCCCTCCAGAACAAATAGGTCCGTTGTTGGTAGCGGTAACCACTGCGCCTCCGCCGACAAAAGTAATGGTAACATAACCATGGTTGGTGTTGTTTGCAGCAAGGCAACTTCCCCCTGGAGGTATAAGAGATGAGCCTCCGCCGCCACCACCACCGCCGTTTGCGCCGGTACAGCATCCGTCGTTTCCACCACCACCGCCACCATAATATCCACCACCACCACCACCACCGGAAGCTGTTTGCCAATATCCCCCTTGACCGCCTACTCCTAACGTTCCTGCGGAACCTCCTGGCGGTACGCCAGCCCATGGTGTGCCACCATTTCCTCCTGAACCTTGCGTTCCTCCTCCTCCTCCTTGTCCATAGGTATTGCAACCTGGTGCACCATTGTTACAGTTTGAAGCTCCGCCACATACAGGGGAAGATCCTCCGCTTTTGCCGCCGCCACCGCCTGCTACAATGACTCGATTACCCAATGCGGTTCCTCCTATTCGGATGTCACTCGCACCCCCGCCTCCGCAAGAATTGTAACCTGAATTCCCATTGTTTGAAGCGTATCCTGTTCCACCGCCATTCCATCCGCCAGAAGCATTTCCGCATGAACCCATTCCACCGACATAGATGTATAAGGTTTGACCTGGGGTTACCGCTATGTTCGCCGTTATTGTTGCGCCATTTCCTCCAGTGGGTCCGCCTCCTTTTGCACCGGCCGCAACAACGTTGATGTTGTAAACACATGGTGGAACCACCCATGTTTGCATGGCACCGGTGAAATTAAATGTCGGGGGTTGTTGTGCGCGAAAATTAGAAATGAAAACAAGTATGAAAAGGATTGAGAGCGTAAGGATTTTTTTCATGAAAATGCGGTTGTTCTGAAATTAAAGTCTTCAGACGTGAAGATACTCAAATGGATGTTTTTTTCGGTTGAAAATTATTAAATTTGAGTTATTATTTAATATTTAGAAACATGAGCTTAACACCTTATTCAGGGGCCTGGACAAAATCGGAGGCGGCGCATTTACTTAGAAGGACATTGTTCGGTCCAACCCATGCGCAAGTAACCGCAGTTTCTCAATTAACCATGGCGGATGCAGTCAACCAACTTTTAAACATTGAAACCGTTAACCCACCTGTCGCTTTTGATGCCGGGGAGACGATTGTAAGTCCTGGTTCCACTTGGGTGAATGCAGTTTATCCTTCGAATCCTGTTGCAAACCAAGCTTGTGAAGTAGCACGATTGAAATCATTGTCCTACTGGTTGATGTATAACATTAACAGCCAAGGGATGAGTATCAATCAAAAAATGATGTTTTTTTGGCAAAATCATTTTGGGGTTGCACTTTCATCGGATGCCAGGGCTGCTTACACGTATTTCGAATTGCTAAGAACATGTTGTTTGGGGAATTTTAAACAACTTATTAAGGATGTTACATTAGATCCTTCGATGCTCTTGTTTTTGAATGGGAATACAAATTCTGTGCAAGCTCCCAATGAAAATTATTCCCGGGAATTATTAGAGCTATTTACCATCGGAAAAGGAGATCAGATTGCCGCAGGCGATTATTCCACATACACTGAACAGGACGTGTCATCTGGCGCTAAAATTTTGACGGGATATGTTGTACAAGGACTTAGAAGCGCCACCTTAACAGCTGCACAAACGCTTTATTTAGCTCCTTTGCACGATACATCCAGTAAACAATTATCGTATCATTTCAACAATGCAGTCATTGCTAACAATGGTGCGCAGGAATACAGTGATTACATCGATGTAATTTTTTCTCAAGACCAAGTGGCACATTTTATTTGTACCAAATTGTACAGATATTTTGTAAATTATGACATTACCAATGCCGTTGAAACCTTAATCATTCCTGAGTTGGCTCAAACATTAATCAACAACAACTACGACATTCAGCCTGTCCTTTTTGAATTGTTAACCAGCGATCATTTTTACGACGTAGCATTGAGAGGAACCATCATTCGAAGCCCGCTGGAAACCGTGTTTACTATGTTGAATTCCACTGAAACGATTCCCAATGTGAATCTAACCACCAATGCAAATATCTACATGACCATTTATTATGCGAACCAGAACATGGGGCTCGATTACGCAGCGCCTCCCAGTGTTGCGGGTTGGACATCCTACTATCAGTTGCCTTCGTTTTCAAGGTTATGGGTGAATTCAACGACCATTAAATTTAGGTTCGATATGGGCCAAGGATTGTTGTTCTTTGGGATCCCAATCAACGGGTATTTTTTAAAAATTAACACGCTTAACTTTTTGAATAACTTAAGCATTCCAAGTGATGCTGACGCAGTAATTTATGACATGTGTGAACTGTTTATTCCAAAAGCGTTGGAGGCAAGCGAGCATGTTGGTTTGGTTAATGTGCTTACCAACTTTCTACCGACCTTTGAATGGACGTTGCAATACAATGACTATCTAGCCAACCCTGGGAATGCTTCTTTCTCAGATCCTGTAAGGCAACGCGTGGAATTGGTAATGGATAGGATTTTTAAGATGCCGCAATTTCAAATGATTTAAGAAATAAAAAATGAAAAGAAGAGATTTTATTAAAAACGTAGCCCTAACAACGGCAAGCGTTCCTTTTGTTTCGAATGGATTTGGAATGCAAGCCATTGGTGAGAAATTATTCAATTTTTCAACAGGTGCTGAGGATCGCGTCTTGGTGATCATACGGTTGAATGGGGGAAATGATGGATTGAATACCGCTATTCCCATCGATCAATATGCGAATTTGATGTTGCATCGTCCGAACATTATCATCCCACAAAATCAGATTTTAGGTCTTACGCCAGAATTGGGATTGCATCCTGCTATGGTGGGGATGAAAAACCTTTACAACCAAGGGAAATTGGGGATTGTTCAAAATGTTGGGTATCCTGAACAAAACAGGTCGCATTTTAGGTCAACAGATATTTGGTCAACAGGTTCATTAGATGTAAATGAAACGAAAGGGTGGTTGGGAAGGTATTTTGATTCCTACAATCCAAATTACCCTACCAATTATCCAAATGCTTCCTATCCTGATCCTTTTGCCATTAGCATGGGTTCAGAGGTTTCTGCCACTTGTCAAGGCATAGCCGCTAATTTCTCCCATGCTGTATCAAATCCAAACAATGTCTACTCTCTTTACGAAGGTGGATTTGTTAACGATGGCAGTTATTATGGAAACCAAGTGGAATATGTCGCAACCATCATTGGGCAAACCAACAATTATGGCCAAGTCATTAACAATGCTGCCAATGCGGGAAACAACCTTTCGGGTATGTACGACGCTACCAATTCATTGGCCATGCAAATGAAATATGTGGCTCAAATGATTTCAGGGGGATTGAAAACGAAAGTTTATGTTCTTTCTTTGGGTGGATTCGATACCCACGACAACCAAGCGGACAGCAATGATTTAACGTTGGGGGCGCACAAACCGCTGTTAAAGAAAGTTTCGGATGCAATCGCTGCTTTTCAAGATGATTTGAGTTTATTGGGATTGGAGGATAGGGTAGTGGGGATGACCTTTTCAGAATTTGGACGCCAAATTGCTTCCAACGCAAGTCTTGGAACCGACCATGGAGATGCTGCGCCACTTTTCCTTTTTGGAACCTGCATCAATTATGGAGTCATTGGTCCCAATCCTACAATCCAATCTTCCATTCAGGACCAAGCGGGTGTTCCGATGCAAATAGATTTTAGAGATGTCTATGCATCCATTTTAAAAGATTGGTTTCAAGTGCCTTCAAACCAAGTACAGCAATTGTTTTCCCATCCCATCCAATACTACACGTTGGCAGGAACCTGTAATGTAGGCATCGAAGAACTGGCCTTGAAAAAGGATGAAATGCTATTGTATCCGAATCCTTGTACAAGCTACTTTACCATTCGTGTGCTTTTGGAAGAAGGAAAGACACAAGCGGAGCTAAGAGATGTGAATGGGGCTGTAGTGATGTCGTTTTTTGATCAGCATCTGACTGCCGGTCTTCATGAGATTCCTTGTGACGTGAGCCAATTGCCTGCGGGAAATTACTTTGTGGTTTTGCGGAATAAGGAAGGCATTCGTAGCCATAAATTGGTTAAAACCAAGTAATTATCTCAGGACATTTACGGTTCCTGAAATCTTTCTCTTATCCTCCTTTGCCTTGGATACAAAAACAATTTCCCAGGTGTAAACGCCTTCTTGAACGTCTTTTTTATCTCCATAATTTCCGCTCCAGCCTGTGTATGGATTGTAACATTCCCAAACCATTTCTCCCCAGCGATTGTAGATGGTTAATTTGTAATCATAAGGTTCAAATCCACTGGTGAAGATTGGTTTCCATTGCTGGTTATATTCGTCTTGGTCGGGTGTAAATGTATTTGGCACGTAGTAAATCAGTGGTTCTTGATACCCTATGCGTTGGGTAATCGAATCTGTGCATCCCGAAGGTGAGCTTGCGTAAAGGGTTACATTGAAACCACCGGTTGTATTGTTGAAATTGTGCGATGCATCCACCTGATTGTCAGAATCCCCATCCCCAAAGAGCCAGGTATAAGCGGAAGCGCCTTGGCTTGTATTGTTGAATTGAATGGTTTCGGACGATGCAGTGAATTCGCCGGGAGAAAATGAAAAACTTGCCACAGGGTCCGATTCTACACAAATGTAATCTTGGATTAAAGCGCTGGCCGAACAACCACTCACATCTACTTGCAATTCAATGTCGTAGCAACCGAAAGCGCTAAAAGTGTAATTTACGTTTGGTGTGTTTCCTAAAAGCTGGCCGTTTGCCAACCAAGTGTAGGTAGCGCCATTGATGGGTGCTGTTGAAAGCGTTCCTTGTAAAGGAGAACAACCCAGTAAAGAATCGGCAGAAAAGATCACGCCGGGGTTGTCTGAAACTTGCACCCACATGCTAGCTGTGTCTGCGCATTGGTTTTGGAAAGGCGTAAATTGATACATGAAAGTTCCCAATTGCTGGGTATTTATCGCAAGTGGATTCCAAATACCATTTATGGGGGTTGGGTTTGTGGATTGCGGTTGAAGGATAGGGGCAGGTGTTAATCCCAAGCAATAGGGACCTAAAGCTGTAAACGTTGGTTCGGTAAGTGGCAATAAGGTAACCAAACAGCTGTCTTGGTTGCTGCACCCATTTAAGGTACCGGTAACGGTGTAGCTAAGGTTTTGACTTAGGTTACTTGAATTGTTAAGAATTTGGTTGATGTTTCCCCCAGCTCCTGGAAAAGCGCCGGCGATATTTGGATTTGCATTGACTGTGTAGGTAAAACTTGCGCCTGCAGGTGTTGAAGTTATGTTTTGAAAGAAAGTGGTTCCACTACAGAGGGTGTCAAATGGTGCAATGTTTACTTGAATGGGCGGATTGACAATTACGTTGACAAAATCGAGTGATTGACAACCGCTGTTGTCGATTCCATTTAAAATGGCGGTAAAATTACCTGATGTAGGATAGGTAATGGTATGTGGTCCGGTTCCATTGGCGGAGGTGGGTGTTGCGCTTTGGGTGAAATTCCAATTTAAGGTTGTACAGTTTAAGGAATTGGCGCCATTAAAGGTTACGGTATTGCCTGCGCATATGGTAAGATTGCTTGCTGTTATTTGAGGTTGAGGTCCTGCGAAAGTTCCTCCGTTTGGATTGTTGTTGTTAAAGGTGAGCGTAAAACCTGTATTGGCTGAGAAATTATTTACCAACAAAGCATAGCTTGTACCCGGAGTCATGGTGATGCTTTGAATGTATGCGTTGTAGCCTGCTTGGCATCCTGGAAATTCATTTAAGTCAAACTCTGCCAAAGACATTCCTGTTGACCCGGTAGCATTTAAACAGGATGAAGAACAACATCTCACAGGGGTTCTGGGTCCGCAAGGATCATTTCCATTCAGTTGATAAAAAATGAAGTCGATGTCGGCTGTTGGGTTGATTGGCGTGATGTCGAAGGTAAGGGGTCCGCCGGTTGCACAAGTCCAATAAAACCATGAGGAATTTGATTCATCGGGTCCAGGCATGTCTAAACAGGTTCCTGGCTCGGGTTCATCGTTGTTTAATCCGCCACCTCCAAGCGTGGAAACACTGACTGGATTTTGGTTGCAAAGAAACGCAGCGCCCCCACAATCTGCACCCGGATTGGCGGTCGGCGTGTAGCTGTTGATGCACAATTCAAAAGACCCTTCATTGTTTGGAGGGCTTGAAATTCTGATGTAATAGGTATTTCCTGGAACAAGGGCTCCTTCGTAAAGCTGCGTAGTTCCCATGCCAGCTGAACCATTTGCACAATTTAGCTCGTTTATGACTCCGCCGCAAATGCCATCGTACAAAGCAATTCTCGGTTGTGGCATGGTACCACCGCCTCCGGAACCACTCGCCGATATAAGTACATCCGTACCTAATGCGGTAAATTGAAACCATACATCCTCCGTGGATCCACCTGTCCAACATGCGGGTGCGGAGTACATTCCTGGCGTAGAGCCTACATTGTTAAAGAAGGCATTTCCTGAACAGTAATTTAAAACATTGGTAATTTGGGTTGCGGTGCCGCAATCATCGCCTTGTCCAAAGGAAACGACCGTAATCAAACAGAAACAAATGATTTTAAATAACATAGACATAGGCAAGGTTGACGAAAGTTAAGCATTTTCGTTGTCTAATTGTTAAAATAAGATAAAATAATTAATTCCCTATGGCGTCCACCTTCTTTTGGCGTTGCATCGGATTTTCTTTCGTTGCTTGTTGTTTGAAAAGCTGGTATCTGGAAGGTTGACTGGATTGAGGCCACGTATTGTTGTTTAAATCTACATCGGCGGTTTCAAGAAATGGATCCAAGCGAATCTCCTTTACTTCTTGATCGAAAATAAAAACCTTGGAAACCTCTTCTTCGAATTGTCTCC
The DNA here is from genome assembly GCA_009924735.1 of Flavobacteriia bacterium. Taxonomy (GTDB): domain Bacteria; phylum Bacteroidota; class Bacteroidia; order Flavobacteriales_D; family Crocinitomicaceae; genus UBA952. The sequence goes on from RFQZ01000028.1 coordinate 20,918, forward strand.
ATATTTCAACAGGGATTCTAACCACTTCAGTACTGTCGTTGGCGAAGGTAAATCGGATGATTAACGGCATTACCATGCCTCCCTCATTTTTGAAGTGTACCTCATAGAAGTGTTTTCCTGCATTCAACAATTCAAGGTCTTTTGCTGTGGTTTTTTGTTTGAATTCTTCATATTCCTTTTTGTCCAATCCATCCACCAGGTATAGGTTTCTTTTTGCATAGTAATCATCGATGAGTGAATCGCGTTCGTTGACCGTTTCTTTAATTTCGCTGTGATTTCTTGGCACGCCGATGTGAATGTCCTTCTCTGCGTCTTTTTCTTTTAGGAAAGCTTTTTCAAGGGTAGGATTTTGACTGTTTAACTGAAACCACTTTACATCTTGAATTGATAGGTCCACGGGTTGCGTGCCGTAAAACCATCCCCGCCAAAACCAATCTAAATCAACCGCAGAGGCATCTTCCATGCTTCGGAAAAAATCGGCAGGACTTGGGTGTTTGAATTTCCAGCGTTCGCAATAGGTTTTAAAGGCATAATCGAACAATTCTCTCCCCATGATGGTTTCGCGAAGTATGTTTAGTCCGGTGGCTGGTTTTCCATAGGCGTTGTTTCCAAATTGAAAAATAGACTCTGAGTTGGTCATAATCGGAGAAATGAATTTTTGATCTCCTCTCATGTAGTCAGCAATTAAGTGCGCAGGTCCTCGGCGTGAAGGGTAACCGCGTTCCCATTCCTGTTCTGTAAGGTATTGAACAAAAGTATTCAATCCTTCGTCCATCCAAGTCCATTGACGCTCATCTGAGTTGATGATCATGGGGAAAAAGTTATGCCCCACTTCGTGAATGATTACGCCCCACATTCCATATTTCTCACTTTCTGAATAGGTGCCGTCTTCCTCAGGTCTTCCGCCATTAAAGCAAATCATGGGGTATTCCATGCCGATCCATTTTGAGTGAACTGAAATCGCTACGGGATAAGGGTAATCCACTGTGTATTTCGAGTAGGTTTTGATGGTATGTGCGACCAGTTTGGTACTGTACCTTTCCCAAAGTGGATTTCCTTCTTTTGGGTAATAGGACATGCAAAGTATATTCTTTCCTCCAACGGTAGCATTTTGAGCGTCCCAGATAAATTTACGTGAACTTGCAAAAGCAAAGTCGCGTACGTTGGTGGCTTTGAATCGCCATGTTTTTGTTGTGGTTTTCTTGTCTTTTTCAGCGGCTTCTGCTTCTGCTTGGGTGACAATTAACACAGGTGAATTTGCTTTTCTCGCTTGCTCCATGCGTTTGCGTTGTGCAGCAGAAAGGACATCGCTTGCATTTTGTATTTCTCCTGTTGCGGCAATGATGTGGTCTGAAGGTACTGTAATGCTCACATCGTAATTACCGAAGGGCAACGTAAACTCACCGCGACCTAAGAACTGCTTGTTTTGCCAGCCAGTTACATCGCTGTAGACGCACATGCGTGGGAAGAATTGCGCAAGGGTGTAAAGGTAGTTTTTGTCTTTTTCAAAATACTCATACCCTGAGCGTCCCCCTACAGCCATTCTGTCGTTGATGTTATACCACCACTTTACGGTGAAACTGATGCTGCTTTTGGGTGCAAGTGGCGCGGTCAAATCTATGCGAAGCATGGTTTTATTAATGAAGTAATTCATTTGTTGACCGGATGTGTTTGTGATGCTTTCAACTTTAAATCCTCCGTCGTAGTCAAAAAATCTTTTTTGGATGTCTCCAATGGATTTGAAGTCTTCCATTTTTTCTACTTCGATGAGCTTAGTGTCAGAATGTTCGTCGTAGATGTTTTGATCCAATTGAAGCCAGAGATAGGGTAGGGCATCCGGTGAATTGTTGGTGTAGGTGATGGTTTCTGTTCCGTATAGTTTCTGGTTGGCATCATCGAGGATGAGGTTCATTTTGTAATCCGCTTGTTGTTGAAAATAGGCATGGCCAGGCGCTCCCGCGGCGTTACGGTATTCGTTTGGGGTTGGGAGTTCAATGTCGAGTTGGGAAAATTTCTTTTGTCCAAATAGACTTATGCAAAGCATGGCAGAGAAAATAAAAAGGCTTGTATATTTCATAGCTGAATTGGTATTTCTTTCAAGGATTCGTTGGCGAGAAAATTAAGGGTGTGGTGCTTTCCTTTTAGCAGATAATCGAGTTTGTTTTGCTGGTCCGGAAAGTATTGGGTGAGAAGCGAGAAGGATGCGAAAAGCTTTCCTTTTCGTTCAACGGTTTCTGATGATAGGTAGAATATTAAATCCCCTTGTGCGGTGATTTCTTGCCCATCGGTTTTGAAAAAGATTTCCTGGTTGTTTTGATAGAGCGTAAATCCTGCCAGTAGGAAATGTTCCAATTCACTTTTGAGACTGTCCGTTTTAAGAATTTGTTCGATGCTGTAATCTTTACCATGTTTTTTTGAGGTAATGTAAGCAAGGTCGTGGGCGGTTACCTTAAGTGTGGCTTGAAATTGCTGTTCTGTGGGATAATATTCAACCTCAATAAAGGCGAAGTGGTACTCATGTGCATTGAGCATCGAGAAGCCGGAAAGGAGAATGGTTAAGAGGAAGATCCTTAATTTCATCGGCTCTAAAATTACTATATTTGAACCAATGCCACAACGATACACTTATCCAATCTTCCTCAGCATCCTAATCTTGTTTGCATGTGGGGAGAAAAAAGCCTCGCTTGGCTTGCAAGAAGGTGATTTGCTTTTTCAGGACCTGGATTGTGGTCCAATGTGTACAGCCATTGAAACTGTAACAGAGGGCGTGAATGGTCGGGATTTTTCCCATTGTGCAATGGTTATTGAAGAGAATGACACCTTAAAAGTGATTGAGGCAATTGGAAAAGGGGTGCAAGTTACTGCATTGGAAACTTTCAAGCAGCGAAGTAATAAAATACTGGCGGCTAGAATAAAATCGGTGAATCGGAACCTGATTTCAAGGGCTGTTGCTTATGCAAAATCACTCAAGGGAAAGCCTTACGATGATGTGTTTCTTTTGAATAACGATCGATATTATTGCAGTGAATTGTTGTATGAATCGTTTAAAGTGGCGAACCATGGAAAGCCTATTTTTTCTTTGGCGCCCATGACTTTTATGGATCCCGCTACCAAGGCCTATTACCCAGTGTGGGTAGATTATTACCACGATTTGAAATGCCCAATTCCTGAAGGAAAACCTGGGCTGAATCCAGGATCGATTTCTAGAAGTCCTGTTCTAGAGCTTTTAGATTTTTCACTTTAAGTACAAATTTTAATAATTTATTAATAAATCTTACGAGTTTTTTATTTTTCTTTAGGTTAAAATTCCTACCATGAAAAAATTCATTCTTGTATTTTCTTTTTTCTTCGTACTTAACAACGGGATAATTGCTCAATGCCAGCCCCCTTCCTCGGTTGCTTCAACCCCAAACATGATTTACTATGCGGGAGGTTCTTGCATGTTCTATGATTCTTTGTGCAATTTGTTGCTTTCCGTTCCTGCAGTAGAGGCTTCCTGGTCTTGTTCTCCAGCAACTGCAAAATGGGTCGTGGTATCCCCATCCAACGGCGGTTATTATGAATTTCCGAATTATTCCAACAACAACCCACAGATTAATTTTGATCAATACATGCGTCCCTTTTGGAGTGCTGATACCATTTATAACGAACTTATTTTCCTAATTTTGATCAATACATGCGTCCCTTTTGGAGTGCTGATACCATTTATAACGAACTTATTTTCCTAAACGGGGCAGGTACTTCTGCAAAATTAATGTTCACCCCAACGCAAATTTTATCGGTAAAAAACTATAACCAAACGGTTACCTACACCCAAGGTACGGATTACACCTTGAACGGTAATACGCTTACCCAATTGAATCCGGCCATGTCTGCTTCGGTTTCATTGACCGTGGGAAGTGGCTTACAAAACAAGCAGCATACTTCATGGATAAATGTTACCTATAAACCCAATCGAAGCGGGTGGGCGAGCAGTAATAATTTTTCGTATCGAGGGTCGCAGCTTCCCAAAACCATGGCCAAGTTAAACAGCGGACAACCTGTGAAAATGCAAGCCATTGGCATGTCCATCACCGCCGGATTGAACGTGAGTGGATTTGCTGGAGACCCCAACCATTTTACACCAACGTTTCCTTACATGCACAGCTACATCGACATGCTTGGCCAACGATTAAATCAAGTATTTCCTGGACCGATTACCATGTATAATAGCTCTTGTGGAGGCAAAATGGCGGCATGGGTTGATACGTATTGCCCAGCTTTGGTGAATCCGAATAACCCCGATTTGGTTTTCATTGATATGGGTATGAATGACATTTGGGGAACTAACGCAGTGGCTTTCAAAAACAGCATTCAATCGGCCATGAATAAAATGAAACAGCATAATCCCAATGTAGAATTTGTGCTTATAGGTAATATGCTCCCGGATGTATCAGGTATGGGAGCTCCTGCGAATGGTGCGGTAGATATGTATGGATTTCGAACGCAGTATTTGAATATGGATACCGTAGGGGTGGTGTTTTTTGATATGACTTCCATTAGCGACAGCATATACGACCGTAAAGGAGCATACCAATGCACGGCAAATTCCCTGCATCCGAACGATTATCTTGCGCGTTGGTATGCCCAAGGTTTGTTTCAAATGTTCAACAATACTAACGTAAGCGGTATACCTGGTACATTGAACCTGGACGCTGTAACGTGTTTTCCGAATCCTAGCGAAGGAGTATTGTTGGTTGATTTAGGTTTTTCACCAACAGCTCCCGTTGATGTAACGGTATTCGATCTATTGGGACAGGTTGTTTATGAGGGAAAACAATTCCAGCAAAAGCAGCAATTTGATTTTTCGAGGCTCCCAAAAGGAAATTATAATATGCAATTAGGTAAATCTTCCAAGAAGCAACAAGTTTCATTCATAATTAAATAGCTATGAAATTATTCACTCCGATTTTGTGTTGCTTGGTGCTTGTAACGGCAAGAGCAACCACCTATTACGTTTCTCCCAGTGGCTCGAATACCAACGGCCTCTCTCCAGCAACAGCGTGGACAAGTTTGACAAGTGTGAATAATTTTACCTTTAGCGCGGGTGATTCCATATTATTTAAAGGAAATACAACGTTCAGTGGCTATTTAGAAATCACGCAACAGGATGCGAATAATTTTAACCTCCCGTTGTATTTCGGAAGTTTCGATCAAGGGGTCGCTACGATTCTCACGCCGAATACGCTAAATTGCGGTTTTAAGGCAACCAATGTACAAGGTGTTCGACTTGAAAACCTCATTTTTCAAGGACCGGGCGCGCAAACCGCATCGAATAAAGACGGGGTCTTGTTTTATACGAATTTAGCAAGCGGATACCTAAAGAATATTCGATTGAAAAATGTCAATGTCAATGGCTTTGGTTTTTGTGGGATTCGCTTTTATTCGGAATGGTCTGCCAATGTAAACTCTGGATACAGAAATGTGCTGATCGATAGCTGTGTCGTGCACGATTGCCGCGAAAATGGCATTGTGAGTATTGCTTATGATGATCAAAATTATACTACCTATCAACATTACGGGTTTCAAATAAAAAAATGCCGTATATATAATATCACTGGATATTCGGCGAATAGCCACAAAGGAAGCGGAATTGTACTTTCACAAATTGATTCCGTGTTAATCGAGCGTTGTGAGGTCTTCAATAACGGCGCGTTGAATACGGCTTGCGGTGGACCAGGAGGAATATGGGTGTATGCTGCCAATGGGGTTACCATCCAACACAACGAAAGCCACCATAATAAATCAGGATCAGGTAACGGTTGTGATGGTCTTGGCTTTGACCTAGACGGAGGAACGACCAATTCATTAGTCCAATATAATTACTCGCATGACAACGACGGTGCGGGGTATTTACTCGGTAATTTCCCTGGAGCAAGGCCATGGGGAAACAATGTGGTGAGGTATAATTACAGCGTGAACGATGCAAGAACCAACAATAGTCCAGTTACGCTTTTTACGGCACCCGGCACCCAATGGAACGGTTTGCGGTTTCATAATAATACGGTGGTTGTGACCAATAGTCCGAATAACAACTATCCTAGTTTTTCGGCCTTTCAAATGACCGATTATGGAACACAAATGACGGGTGTAGAGTGTTATAACAATATTTTTTTAACTCAAGGACTGCCAGTGATTGACGTGCCTGCCACCTTTATAAATCAAAATCCGGCCTTTATTGGTAATTTATATTGGGCCGGAGGAGGTGCTACGACGTTTGTATACGGAAACACCTACAATTCATTAAGTAGCTTCCGAAGTGCAGGGGTAAATTGTGAGCATATTCAAAATACGAATTACGGGTTCGAAGCAGATCCACTATTGCCCAATATTTTATCTTCGGCACCAACGCTTTATCCTCAAGTGACAGAGATGCTTTCGTCGTATGCTATTATCAATACCTCTCCAATGATGAATGCAGCGGTTAATATGTCGGCGTTGTTTGGATTCGGTAATGGATCAAAAGATTATTATGGAAATATGGTGCCGAACAGCCAAGCTCCCGAAATCGGTGCAGAGGAAGGGTATTTTATCAATGTGGGATTACCGGGCTTGGCCCCAAGCGATGGGATTCGTTTGGTGCAGAATCCAGTGGTTTCAACCGTCAGGCTACACGTGGATTCCAAATGGTATGGAAGCGATTATGCGGTTTTAGATGTTTTAGGCAACGAGGTAGCAAAAGGAATGTTGCAAGGTGAGGATGAAGAAATCGATGTCTCTGAATTTTCAGATGGTATGTATTTTATTGCGGTAAAACGGCATTCTTTTGGTTTAAAGTTTATTAAGGATTGATATAACCTTCGTATAATGAGTTAGCGTCACAAGAAATCAGGTCTCTCAGGTGGCACTTTACTTTTGATTTCCTACCTTTGAGCGTATGAGACGATTGATGTTTTTGCGTGGTAAATTAAAAGGCCTGTTTTTCTTTTTTCATGGCCATCGCTTTTTTTCCGCCCATTTGTTTTCTTTTATTGGTTCAATGGCTTCCTTGTCAAAATGGATTCAGCGACATAAAGCACTGGGACATAATGATTTTTATTCCTTTAAATTCGACTACGCCCGTAGAGAACAACTCTTTGAATATGTGATCAAGCAAGAAGGCTTAGATAGCCCCATTGATTATTTAGAATTCGGAGTTTCTAAAGGGGATTCCTTCAAGTGGTGGACTGCGCGAATTTCACACCCAGAGGCGCGCTTCTATGGATTTGATACGTTTACGGGCCTTCCAGAAGATTGGGGACCGTTTAAAAAAGGGGATATGAGCTCAGGAGATTCACTTCCTGAAATAAACGACACGCGTTATGAGTTTTACCAAGGATTGTTTCAGCAAACCTTACTTCCTTTTCTGGCCTCTTTTGATCCTTCCCGAAAAAAAGTTATTCACATGGATGCTGATCTTTACACGGCTACGCTTTATGTGCTTACGTTGATTACCCCTTACTTACGTGAAGGAGACGTGATCTTTTTTGATGAATTCAATGTTCCCCAGCACGAGTTTAAAGCATTTACAGAGTGGACGGCGGCATTCTATATTAAATATGAAGTTTTAGGCGCAGTAAATAATTACTACCAAATTGCCGTAAAAATTACAAAATGAAAAAAATAGCAATCTTCACCTTGATTTTGAGTGGAACCTTCGCTTGCCAGCAAAAGTTAGATGCTTGTGATTGTGGTAAAAAAATGGTCAAAGGAGCTGATGATAAAGAGGTAATGGATTGCCACGATTATTTTCGATCTTTGGATTATGATGCACAAGAGAAATGGATGACAACTTCATTGAAGTGTTACATGAACGAAAAAAACGGGACTTCTCTAAAATAAGAAAGTCCCTCTCAAAGAAGGGGACTTCCAACAACAACAACTACAAAATCCCTTCGCGCATTTAATTTAACGAAGGAATACCTTTTCCCCAATGGGGAGTTGTTCATCTGGCGCAGAATAATCATTTCTACGCATAAAAGGTTTAAGTTTCAAAGCTTCTTTTTGTGCAATTTGACGTGGTGTCATCTTCGTTTGCAACACCATGGTTTTTTTACCTTTTCCATGAAATCTTCTTGGGTCCAGGTAAACAATGCTGCCTTCTTTAAGTACATCTTGTTCCGGCATGGACTCGTTGTATTTATGCAGTTGTCGCAACCTTACCCCTGTTCGTTTTGAAATTTTGTAGTAAGAATCCCCTTTTTGAGAAACAACATATCGCACCTTGTTTTCATGCAATTGTATTGAAATGCTGAGTGTGTTTTTTTCAATGGTTGCAATGGCGTTTTGAATGTTTTGGTCTGCCTTGTTTAGCCCTAATTCCTCAATGATTTGTATGAGTTTTTCTGCGTAGGTTGGACTGGTTGCGTATCCCGCTGATTTTAAACCTTGCGCCCATCCTTTGTAATCTGTTGTTGCCAATTCAAAGAGTTTCGAATACCTTTTGTTTTGGGTTAAAAATAAAGAATGGTCATCGTAGGAGTCTTCAACAGTTGCGTAAACCCTAAAACATTCGTTTTCGGTGTCGTCATCCGCATAGGTTTTTTCGCCATTCCAGTTTGAGTGACACTTTATTCCAAAATGATTGTTTGATTTTTTAGCCAAAGCCGATTGACCACATCCAGATTCTAAAATGCCTTGTGCCAAGGTTATGCTCGCTGGGATGTGGAATGTTGACATTTGCTTAACAGCGATGGCTTCATATTGAGAAACATAGGTTTGCTTAAGATTCTCTTCAGGGGTATTGGCTGAAATGTTGGCGAGAAGGATTAAAAAGGATAAGGTAAGATAATGTCGCATACAATTATTTTTGAACCTGGCCTATAACGCTTTGTCTGCTTAGAAGTTTCATTTTTCGATTTTATTCGATTAATTCGGATTAAATGTCAGTTAAAGCTGGGTGTCGCTGTCAAATTGTCATTTAGAGACGTATGGAATTACTTTTGACAACGACGTGAAAACAATTACAGCATGGACATTTCAAAACTTACCATTCGCTCCCAAGAAGCAATTCAACAAGCGCAGCAGATTGCACAAAGTCGGGGGAATCAAATTTTGGAGACCGGACATCTGCTTCTTGGTATTTTAGAGGTGGATAAGGATGTGGTGCCCACCTTGCTTCAGAAAATGAATGTGAATGTGGTTGTGTTCACGAAGGCTTTGTCTGCAATCGTAGACAGCTATCCCAAGGTGAAAAGTGAGGAGTTGTATGCTTCGAGCGCATTGAATAAAGTGTTTACGACGGCATTTGCAGAGATGAAGCAATGGGGGGATGAATTTCTTGCCATAGACGCGCTGTTCTTTTTTGGTTCTCAATCAAGTGATGCAGTGGGGAAATTGGCGAAAGACAGTGGAATCGATTTTAAAAAGTTTAAACAAAACATAGTTGAGATGAGAAAAGGAGAAAAAGTAAATTCATCAAGTCAAGAAAACACCTATCATTCATTGGAGAAATATGCAAAGAACCTCAATGAAATGGCGCGTTTAGGAAAACTTGATCCAGTCATTGGCCGGGATGAGGAAATTCGTCGGGTGTTGCAAATCTTGACGCGTAGGACCAAAAATAACCCCATTTTAATCGGTGAGCCAGGGGTTGGTAAAACGGCCATCGCTGAGGGGTTGGCGCATAGAATTATCAGTGGAGATGTTCCTGAAAACTTAAAATCAAAAGTGGTTTATTCGCTGGACATGGGGTCGCTGATCGCAGGTGCGAAGTACAAAGGAGAATTCGAGGAGCGACTAAAATCCGTCGTAAAGGAGGTCATTGATTCTGAGGGCGAGATCATTTTGTTTATCGATGAAATACACACCTTGGTGGGTGCAGGTGGGGGAGAAGGTGCAATGGATGCAGCCAACATCTTAAAGCCAGCTTTGGCGAGAGGAGAATTGAGGGCGGTGGGTGCAACTACCTTGAATGAGTATCAAAAGTATTTTGAAAAAGACAAGGCCCTGGTTCGGCGCTTTCAAACGGTTTTGGTCGATGAACCCAGTACTGAAGATGCCATTTCGATTCTTCGCGGAATTAAAGAAAAGTACGAGAATCACCACAAAGTGATCATCAAGGATGCGGCAATTATTGCTGCAGTTGAATTGTCACAACGGTATATTTCCGACCGACATCTTCCGGATAAAGCGATTGATTTAATAGATGAGGCTGCGGCCAAATTGAGAATGGAGATCAATTCTAAACCTGAGGAACTCGATGAGATTGAACGAAAAATCATGCAACTCGAAATCGAAAGGGCTGCTCTGAAACGTGAAAACAATGCGCCAAACCTAAAATCCGTCGAAAAGGATTTGGGAGATCTCAATGAAAAAAGAACCTCGCTGACGGCTAAATGGCAAAACGAGAAAACCATCATTGAATCCATTCAAAAACATAAAGAGGAAATCGAGGAGTTAAAGTTTGAGGCGGATTCAGCGGAACGCGCAGGGGATTATGGCAAGGTTGCTGAAATACGATATGGAAAAATTCAAGACACCCAAAAGAAACTCGAAGCAGCAAAAGTATCGCTCTCGGAAATCCAATCCGAATCAAAGATGATTAAAGAGGAAGTGGATACCGAAGAAATTGCTGAAGTCGTTTCTAAGTGGACAGGGATTCCCGTACAAAAAATGGTTGAAAGTGAGGTAGGGAAACTGCTTCGGTTGGAAGATGAACTGAAAAAACGCGTAGTAGGACAACATGAGGCCATTGAAGCCATTTCGGATGCCGTGCGCAGATCCAGAGCAGGATTGCAAGATGCCCGACGTCCCATTGGTTCTTTTATATTCTTGGGTACAACGGGCGTAGGAAAAACAGAATTGGCAAAAGCCCTCGCTGAATTTCTTTTTAATGATGAAAATTCGATGATCAGAATAGACATGAGCGAATACCAAGAAAAACACGCAGTCAGCAGGTTGGTTGGTGCGCCTCCAGGATATGTTGGTTACGAGGAAGGGGGGCAATTGACAGAAGCTGTCCGTAGGAAACCGTTTTCCATTGTGTTGTTAGATGAAATTGAAAAAGCACACCCAGATGTATTCAATATCTTGTTGCAAGTGCTTGACGATGGACGTTTGACCGATAACAAAGGAAGGGTGGTCAATTTTAAAAATACCATCATCATCATGACTTCAAACCTTGGTGCGCACATTTTACAAGATGCTTTTGAGAATGTAAAAGAAGAAAAATATGAGGAGGTGGCTAAGCAAGCCAAGTTGGAAGTTTTGGAATTGCTCCGACAAACCATTCGTCCTGAATTTTTGAACCGCATTGATGAAACCATTTTGTTTCTTCCGCTTACGAAATCGAATGTGCGTGAAGTGGTGCAGATCCAGTTGAATCGTTTGAAAGTTCAATTGTTGGAAAAAGGAATTCACTTGTATGTTGCTCCGGATGCTTTTGATCACATTGCTGAAAAGGGTTACGATCCTTTCTTTGGCGCAAGACCCGTTAAACGTGTAATTCAAAAAGAGGTGTTAAATACGCTTTCCAAAGCGCTCCTCTCGAAAACAGTGGACCAAAGTAAAACCATTGTTATGGATATGTTTGATGGACAAATTGTGTTTAGAAAACCAGTATTGGCTGAAGAAGAGGTTTCGTAAGGTTTATTTAAAACCAAGGATGTTGTCTATTATTATTTGTTAAAAATGTTTTTCATTTGTAACTATTATTTATATTTGTGATATGTATTTATATATAACAATTATGGCAACCTTCACAAGTTCACTTCCTGACGATCTGCTAAAAGCCCTTTCGCAAAAAGCAAAGGAGCTTTCCGTTCCAAAAAACACCCTAATCGAGCGTGCGCTGCGCATCTATCTAGAGCAATTGAATCGCGCTGCATATGTGCGTTCCTATAAGCAAATGGCTCAAGATTCTGATCTTCAGATGCTCGCAGAAGAAGGCATGGCCGATTATATGACCCAACTGGAAAACGAATGAAACAAGGCGATGTGTGGTATACGGACCTCAATCCTGTCAAAGGAAGCGAGCAAGCTGGATTTCGTCCCGTTGTAATTGTCAGTGGGAACCTGTTAAACCAATATGCGAATGTGGTTATATGCGCACCGCTGACCACAAAAATCAAGAATTATCACGGTAATTTGATCCTGGATCCATCGGAAACCAATGGGCTTGCCGAAAAATCTGAAGTGTTGACATTGCATGTTCGCTCCATTTCTAAAACGAGATTGGTTCAGCGCATAGGAAGTGTGAGCAAAACAGAAATCAAACACATTCATTCTTGTTTGAATGAGATTTTAACGTATTAAAAAAAAAACGCGCCCATCGACAAGCGAAGGGCGCGTTTTCTAAATTTCAATCACGTGTTCTTAATATCTGTATAGATCTGATTTGAATGGACCTGCTACGGGAACCCCAATGTATTCTGCTTGATCGTTGGAAAGTTCTTCCAATTCTACTCCGATTTTAGCAAGGTGAAGTCTTGCGACTTTCTCGTCTAAGTGCTTCGGCAAGGTGTAAACATCGTTGTTGTAGTTGGCAGCATTTTGCCATAACTCAATTTGTGCAATCACTTGGTTGGTAAAGGAATTTGACATCACAAAAGATGGGTGACCTGTTGCGCAACCAAGATTTACCAAACGTCCTTCTGCCAACACGATGATGTCTTTACCATTTACATTGTAAACGTCTACCTGTGGTTTGATTTCGATTTTGGAATCTCCATGATGAGCATTCAACCAAGCCATGTCGATTTCATTGTCAAAATGTCCAATGTTGCAAACAATCGCTTTGTCTTTCATCGCTTCGAAATGCTTTCCTACCACGATGTTTTTGTTTCCTGTTGCGGTAACAATGATGTCAGCCAAAGGAATCAAGGTGTCTAATTTTTTCACTTCGAATCCATCCATTGCCGCTTGTAAGGCACAAATCGGGTCGATTTCTGTCACAAGAACACGCGCTCCAGCCCCTTGTAAGGAAGCCGCTGATCCTTTCCCAACATCTCCATATCCACAAACAACCGCAACTTTACCTGCCATCATTACATCGGTAGCACGTCGAATGGCATCTACCAATGACTCCTTGCATCCGTATTTGTTGTCAAATTTTGATTTCGTAACCGAGTCGTTTACATTGATTGCTGGCATCAATAAAGTGCCATTTTTCTTTCTTTCGTACAATCTTAATACGCCTGTAGTGGTTTCTTCTGATAAACCTTTGATGCCTGAAGCCAATTCAGGGAAATGATCGAATACCATGTTGGTTAAGTCACCACCATCGTCTAGGATCATGTTTAAAGGTTGTCCGCCTTCAAAAGCAAAAATGGTTTGCTCGATGCACCAGTTAAATTCTTCTTCGTTCATCCCTTTCCAGGCAAAAACTGGAATCCCTGCCGCTGCGATTGCCGCTGCTGCGTGGTCTTGTGTTGAGAAAATGTTGCAAGAAGACCAAGAAACTTGGGCACCTAATTCCACCAAAGTTTCAATCAATACCGCAGTTTGAATGGTCATGTGCAAACAACCTGCGACGCGTGCGCCAGCCAAAGGTTTTGATGCGCCATATTCCTCGCGAAGGGCCATAAGTCCTGGCATTTCTGCTTCGGCCAATCTCATTTCTTTTCTGCCATATTCCGCTAAGGAAATGTCTTTTACTTTGTAGCTTAACTTTTCTGATGTATTATTCATGGTTTCATTTTTCGTAGTGTAATTTTTCATTGCAAAAATAAGGATACCTTAATCCATTTCAAAGCATCGTTAAATGTGTTTAATTTGGTTTCTTAATGCTTCAATAAACAATGGGTGGTCGTTGTTGCTTTCCACCAATTGAATTTTTTCCCCGCCCTGTTCTTCAAAAATTTCTTGGTACTCTTCACCGATTTCTATTAAAGTTTCTAAGCAGTCAGAGACAAACGCAGGACTGAAAACAAGGAGCTTCTTCGCGCCCTTCTTTCCCCATTCAGAGACGACCTTATCGGAAAAAGGCTCCAACCATTTTTTGTCCAAACGCGACTGAAAACAAACGGTATACTGTTCAGGTTTTAAGTTTAATCCTTCAGCGATTAACCTTGTGGTTGCATAACATGCAGCTTTGTAACAAAATTTGTTGCTTTCGTTGATTTCGCTTTCGCAAGGTTGGTCTCCGCACAAATCAGTTCCCTCATACACCTTGTCCACTTGTCGCTCTGGCAAACCATGGTAAGAGAATAAGATGTGATCGTATTCCTCTAGGTTGTGTGCTTTTGCCCGTGAAACCACAGAAGCAATGTACGAAGGATCGTTGTAAAATTGATTAATGACTTTTACTTCCGGAATCACCCACCATTTTGAAATAATCCGCATTGCCTTTTCCAAGGCGGAACCGGTTGATGCACTCGCATATTGCGGGAAAAGAGGAAGTAAGATGATGGTGTTGTAGTTTTTCAGTCGGATTTTCTCCAGCACTACGTCCAAGGATGGGTTTTGGTATCGCATTGCGAATTCAATGTCGACCTCACCATCTTTGTAAGATTCTTGTAAAAGTTTGGTGACTGTTTTGGTATGGGTTAGCAATGGCGATTCTCCATTCCCCAGTTTCCAAAGTGACTTGTAAATTTTGGCAGATTTAGGTGCTCGGAAAGGAACGATGACGCCATTCACTAAAATTTTTCGCAACAACCATGGGATGTCAATCACGCGAGGGTCGTTCAAAAACTCTGACAAATACCTTCTCACATCCGAAGTCTTAGGACTGTCAGGCGTACCCAATTGAATCAATAAGACGCAGGTTTTATTCATATCTCTCTAAACAAATCAAATTCAGTAAAGTTCAAAGGTATGCATTTCGAAGAAGTTGGCTTCTTTTTTTACCTTTGTTCAATGGATTTTTCCGATCGAATTTTTTCTATTCAAGGTCAAGAAGCTTTTGAAAAGCTTGCGGTTGATCTGGCTAATTTTCAGTTAATACATTGCGAGGTTTACAGAGAATTTTGTCACCTCTTGGGTTGTAAGGAAATTACCCATTATGATGAAATTCTTTTTTTACCGATTTCATTTTTTAAGTCTAATGTTGTAATTTCAAAAGGGGTACAAGAAGATTGCACCCTGTTTTTAAGCAGTGGTACCGAAAATTCAATTCGAAGTAAGCACTATGTTTCGGACCTGTCATTGTATGAGAAATCCTACCTTCATTCTTTTCGCTTGCAATTTGGAGACCCTTCGGAGTGGGTGATTCTTGCGTTGCTTCCCAATTACCTTGAACAAGGGGATTCCAGTTTAATATACATGGTGGAGGGGCTCATCCAAAGGTCAGCTTCTGCTCGTTCCGGATTTTTACTGGGTCAACTTGAGGAAGTGCACAAGCGCTACCTTGACGCTGTCAACGAGGGAAAGAAATGTATGATTTTCGGTGTGTCTTATGCGCTGTGGGATTTGGCGGATCTAAACTTGGATTTTTCAGGCGCCACGGTGATCGAAACAGGCGGAATGAAAGGCAGGCGAGAAGAATTGACGAAAGCAGAACTTCACCATCGACTGAAACAGGGTTTAAATTTGGACCGCATTTATTCTGAATATGGAATGACGGAATTGCTTTCTCAGGCTTATGGCCACTCTGAAGACCTCGTTTTTTCTACCCCTCCATGGATGCGCATAAAAATCAGGGACTTATCCGATCCTTTTTCCTACGTGCAACCAGGCCAGCGAGGCGGAGTGAATGTGATTGATTTGGCAAACATCAACAGTTGCTGTTTTATTGCTACGCAAGATGTAGGCAGACTTTCAGGCGAAGGCTTTCAATTGGAAGGAAGAATGGCAGATGCCGATGTTCGCGGCTGTAACCAGATGGTGGAGTAGGGTTAATCACAGGTTGTTATTTAAATTGAAGTAATTCAGCTAAAAAACTTCAATAAGTTCAATGAATTCAGCTAAAAAACTTCAATAGGAAGATAAAAATCGATTAGAAAATCTTAATTTAGCAAAAATAGAAATCACCATGTTACAACTTGAACGGTACATTTTTGCCCAATTAAAGGAACAGATTTTACCGGGTCGCGTATTGATTTTACTTGGAGCACGTCGAGTTGGGAAGACCTCCTTGCTTAAGAAGCTTAGTGATAGTTTCCCTGCAGAATCAGTACTTACTTTAAATGGAGACGATCAAAAAACACTGGATCGTTTGGCAGTGAAGTCGGTTGAAAATTATCGCTCATTGTTGGGTAATGTTCAATACTTAATCATTGATGAGGCTCAAAACATTCCAGATATCGGGTTAAAACTGAAACTAATGGTGGATGAGTTGCCACAGGTTGCGGTAATTGTTACCGGTTCGTCGATGTTTGAACTCTCGAATAAATTAGGGGAACCCTTGGTGGGAAGGTCTTATGTAGTCCAGCTATTTCCTTTGGCTCAATTAGAATTCAGTCCGTACGAAAACATCATTGAAACGGATGCAAGGCTCGAACAAAGAATGGTTCTTGGTTCGTATCCTGAATTACTGCATTTAACTTCCGAAGACGATAAAATAGACTATTTGGAAGGAATCGTAAGTAGTTATTTACTCAAGGACATTCTCGCCTTTCAAGGCATTAAGAAAGCAGATAAAATCATGGATTTATTGCGTTTAATTGCCTTTCAACTTGGGGGAGAGGTTAGCCTTGATGAACTAGCCAAGAGTTTAAAGGGAATCAGCAGAAACACCATTGAGGCCTATTTGGATTTATTAACCAAGGTTTTCGTAATCTATCCTGTCCGAGGATTTAGTCGGAATTTACGTAAGGAAATTTCCAAATCCAACCGCTGGTATTTTTATGACAACGGAATTCGTAACGCATTAATTAGAAACTACCATTCGTTGAATCTGCGAAACGATACGGGGCAGTTATGGGAAAACTACCTCATGGCGGAACGCATGAAACTAAATTCTTATCAAAAAAGACGCGTCAATACGTACTTCTGGCGTACCTATGACCAACAGGAAATTGATCTCATAGAAGAATCCGGAGCGGATTTGGTAGCCTATGAATTTAAATGGAATAAAACCAGCGTAAAAGTCCCAAGCGCATGGAAAAATAACTATCCCGAAGCGAAGTTTGTCTTAGTGAATCAAGACAACTATTTGGATTTTATTACAGGTAAAATTTAAGGGGGTTTCCTGATCGAAGACCGCGTAACTCATGCGGATATCCGCGGCTGTAATCAGTTGGTGGTTTGGGTGATATTTCCCCCTGGGTGCGGAATTAATTCCGCA
>RFQZ01000029.1 GCA_009924735.1 Flavobacteriia bacterium
TAATCCTTGTGCACCAGTTGCTCCTGTCGCACCAACTGCGCCCGCTGGTCCGGTTAATCCGATTGGTCCCGCTGGACCCGTTGCGCCTTGAATTCCTTGCGCACCCTGAATACCATTACACACATAGGTCGTTTGCGCTGCATTAATTTCCCCTGCGTCAAGAACGCCGTTCATGTTCGCGTCTAAACCTGTTTCAATTTTTGTACCTCCATAGGTGCAATTCGCACCGGCAGGTTCTGCTGTTGTTTTTATAAGTGCATTAAGGCCATTGCTCCCGTTTGTTCCATTGATTCCGTTAGTTCCATTTGTTCCTGCTATTCCTTGAATTCCCTGAGGTCCGGCTACTCCTTGCGGTCCGGCTATAATCCTTGTGCACCAGTTGCTCCTGTCGCACCAACTGCGCCCGCTGGTCCGGTTAATCCGATTGGTCCCGCTGGACCCGTTGCGCCTTGAATTCCTTGGGGTCCGGCTACGCCGGCGGGGCCGGTTAATCCCATAGGTCCTGTTGCTCCGGCTACGCCGGCAGGGCCGCTTGCGCCTTGAATTCCTTGCGCACCTTGAACACCATTACACACATAGGTCGTTTGCGCTGCATTTATTTCACCCAAATCCAGTAATCCATTGTTGTTGGCATCTAATCCGGTTTCCACTTTGGTTCCACCTGTCGCGCAATTCGCTCCGGCAGGTTCTGCGGTAGTTTTAACTAAGGCATTTAATCCGTTGGTTCCGTTGGTACCTGCGACTCCTTGAATTCCCTGAGGTCCAGTGGCGCCTGTAGCTCCTGTAGCTCCGGCTACGCCGGAAGGTCCGGTTGCACCCGTTGGCCCGGCCATTCCTTGAATTCCTTGCGGTCCGGTTAATCCAATCGGACCTTGGGGTCCTGCTATGCCTTGAATTCCTTGTGGTCCGGCTACGCCGGCAGGTCCGGTTAATCCAATCGGACCCATGATGTTGGAAATTAGCACCCATGTGGTACCGTTGGTTTTGGTATATACATTTCCTGTTGCCGTGTCTAGGTAGTAATCGCCAACGATTCCCAAATTACTCGCTGGAATTCCTGATCCGTATTTCCATTGGTTTACCAAATTACCGGAGGATTTTGCAAACAACGCGTAAGGTACACTCATCATTTGCTGTGTGCCATACGCAGCGTAAACCGCTGGATTTGGCAGTCCGGAAAATGCCACCCCTAAATCCAGAAAGTAAGGCCCGTTTGCCCAGTTAATGCTTGAAAATGGACCGGCATTTAAAAAGGTTCCCGTTCCAATGACAAAGTTTACCATGCCAAATTGGTCTGTTGTAACGTTATGTCTTTCCGAGAAAATAACAATCCCCGTGGTTGAATATTGACGGATGTTTACACGAACCGCCACCGGAGTGTTTGAAGCAAGCGAACCTGTATTTGTTCTAATAACCGCTTGGTAATTGATTCCGTTTGGCGCTTGGGCATGGACAAAAAAATGAAACGTTAGGGCTGTAAAAAGAAGCAACGAGGTAAAGAGGTTTTTCATTTGTTATTAAGATTTAATCAATTTAACTTGATGGATGAATTCACCCGTAATTTGGTAGATGTTTAGAAAATAAATACCAGGGGTTAAGCCTGTAGAATAATCTGCTTTGTGCCTTGTGCCATGCATGGTTTCTTCATGGACCAATTTGCCATGGGCGTCAATGAGTTGAAGTTTTAAATCCTGATTTTCATATGCTTGGGGTGCTTCAATGATTGAATATTGATCAAATGGATTGGGATAAATGTTGAAAATGGGTGCTGCTGGCATCAATGCTGTGGTACCAGGTCCAACCGGAATTAAGGCATCAGGTTGTTGAAAGCCGTTGAAAAACTTTTTTGTGGGAAGTCCTACGGGGGTTCCTACATAGATAAAGGGTTCACCTAAGGTGTAAGACATAATATAATTAGGACCAAAGGCGCTTGGTGTTAGGTCCTTCGCAATCCTTCCGGCGCTTGCCATGATCCTACGTTGGTCAATTTGAGCAAAGGTTTGAAGTGAAAGGATAAACGTCAATATTGAAAGTGTAATTTTCATACTTAAATCGGTTTTCCGTTTTTTTACGGCAAATATACCTTATTTATACAAAAACGTATATTAATTGTATAAAAAATATTACAATATTGAAATCAACTTTGTTCCATGATACATCGTGGCGAGATTGTAGAACAAGCGGTTCGGGCCTCTGGGCAAAATTTAAGCAAGTTGGCGAAGCGTTTGGGGAAAAGCCGAAAATGGCTTTATGATTCCTTCGAAAATCCCAATTTAAGTTTGGAATACGTGCTGGAAATCAGCAAAGCCATTCACTTCGATTTCACGGAACAAATTCCCGAGTTAAGGCGAAATTATACAAACAATGAGGGTGACCAGGCAATGGAAGAAACCACATGGAAGGATAAGTACATTCACCTTTTGGAAGAACATCAAAAATTATTAGCGAAACTCATCGAATTTCAGGCGAGTAGGTAAATTCATTCTCGAGGAATCCCGACCCCTGAGCGTAATGAAGCGCAGCGAAATGGAGTCGAAGGGGTCGGGTAATGCCTCCCAGGTGATGATCGCGTTCGGCAATCAATTAAATGATTATCTTCGTCCAATGAACATGCAAGAAATGTTGGTTTTGGTGCTGATAGGTTTGGTCGCGGGGATGTTAAGTGGTTTTGTGGGGGTTGGTGGTGGAATGGTGATCGTTCCTGCGTTGGTTTACTTTCTCGGATTCTCCCAATACCAAGCCCAAGGGACAAGTTTGTTTGTACTTTCAATGCCTGTGGTGATCCTCGCTGTGATGAACTATGCCAAAGGAGGACATGTCAACTGGAAATTTGGTTTGTTTATCGCAAGTGCCTTTATCATCGGTGGATTTCTCGGGTCAAAATTGGCGTTAAAAATACCCATCGCTTGGGTGAAGATTATTTTTGGGCTGATCATGGCCTATGTTTCGGTTAAATTATTACTTAGTGGATATACAAGTTTGTCACAGCATGACGCCTGAGCGTATTCGTATTGAATCAGAGGCTATTTTTGAACGGGTTAAGTTAAACCGGGAACACCTGCATGCGTTCCCAGAGTTGTCTTTTGAAGAGTACCATACCATGGAATTCATCGCAAGTGAACTGGAGCGTATTGGCATTCCTTTTCAAAAAGGCGTCGGCGTAACCGGCGTAGTTGGCGAAATTGCTTCTGGTGCCAATCCAACGGATTGGATCGCTTTTCGAGCAGACATAGACGCCCTTCCTATTTTTGAGGAAAATGAGGTTCCTTATGCTTCTAAAAACGAAGGGGTAATGCATGCCTGTGGTCACGATGTACACACTTCCGTTTTATTGGGTGCAGCGGAAATCCTCTGGCAACACCGCGAAACATTACCTGTCTCAGTGAAATTGATTTTTCAACCGGGGGAAGAAGTCGCCCCTGGGGGTGCGAATTTCATGATCAAAGCCGGTGTTTTGGAAAATCCTAAGGTCAAACAAATCTTTGCCTTGCATGTCTACCCAGAAATGAATGTCGGTAAAATTGGCATTCGCCCAGGTCTTTACATGGCATCCAGCGATGAACTTCACATTGAGATTGAAGGGGTTGGAGGTCATGCGGCCTTGCCTCATAAGTGTGTAAATCCCGTTACAGTTGCCGCTGAAATCATACATGGATTGCCCGCCATTGTAAAGCAATTTGAACCTGAAAATGTACCTACCGTCTTAAGTTTTGGTAGGGTAGAGGCCTTGGGTTCTACCAATGTAATTCCCGGTATTTGTAAGATAGAAGGCACCTTCAGGACCATGAATGAGCCATGGAGAAAACACTTTTTTGAGGAAACAGAACGCTATTTCGCAACCATAGAAAGAAGTTTTGGCGCCAAAATTAAATTTAACCGTGTGAAAGGCTATCCATTCTTGGTGAATGATGAGGCATTGGTTACCCATACCATGGATGTACTCAAAAATAACCTAGGAACGGAAAATGTTGAAACGCTTCCCTTGCGCATGACCGCAGATGATTTTGCTTTTTATTGTCACCTTTTGCCCTCGTGTTATTTTAGGCTAGGGGTCGCAGATCCCCTAAAGAAAGAGAATTTCGCTGTGCATCATCCCAAGTTTGACATCCATCCTGATGCATTGAAAGTTGGGGTATCATCCATTGTGAGCATTGTTTTCAACGCCGATTGTTGATTTTTTTAAGGGCTTGACTACGTACTTCTATCGAATTTCAAAGGGGTTAACAGAGACTTAATCCACATCTCGTCAGTTTTTTACTACATTTATCAAACCCACCAAGGTTGGTTTTTTATTTAAGCTTTAAAATTATGGCATCACTCAATCCGATTTCAGGCGTTTTAGGTCAACAGAAAGCCTCTCATTTATTGAGGAGGGCTACCATGGGTCCATCGTTACAAGACATTGCCAATTTTTCATCGATGACTGCCCAGGATGCCTTAACCGCCCTGTTGCAAACTTCACCAACACCCCCTTATCCAAAAGATCCAAATACCAATACAGATTGGATTTTTCCAAATAACCCAGATCCAAATCAAATCAATGACGTGTGGTCAGATTATACCAAAAGTTGGTGGTTGGAAAACATGCGCATCTCCGGATGCAATCTTCATGAAAGAATGGTTTGGTTTTACCATACCCACATTCCTGTGATCATGACACGCATTTCAGGGATGCCTCAATACCCAATTGATTATTTGCGTTTGCTTCGGTATTATGCTTTGGGGAATTTTAGGGATTTGGCTAAAGCCATTTGCATTGACAACGCTATGCTGGTCCATCTTGATGGATACACCAATGTAAAAGGCGCGGGTCAAGAGAATTTTGCGCGAGAATTCATGGAGCTTTTTACCGTTGGGAAAGGAATTGAGGTTGGAATTGGAAATTATACAAACTTCACGGAGGCTGATGTTAAGGCCCTTACCAAAGTTTTTACGGGATGGGATACCGACCCAACCTTTCAATCCATCGATCAAATTACGGGCATTCCAACCGGAAAGGTGCGAACCTCGGATGGGGTGTATTCTTCCCAGCACGACGTTACCCCAAAAGTGTTTTCGCAAGTATTTAACAATGCGGTGGTTCAAACGGCAAATGTCGTAAACGGAAACACCACCCTAAATTCTGTGAAACAAGAACTAAACAATGCAGTGGATCTGATTCTGAATTCCACCAATGCGGCTTACCACCTTTGCAGACGTATTTACCGAGAGTTTGTGTATTTTGACATCACGCCTGAAATTGAAAACGACATCATTCAACCCTTGGCCAATGTTTTTCTAACGAACAACTACGATGTCAAACCGGTTTTGGAAATGCTCCTGCAAAGTGAACATTTTTATGACCTAGATACCCCTGCCACAGGCGACAATAACATTGGAGCGATTATTAAATCACCCGTGGATTTGGTCATTGGGACCCTTCGGTTGTTTGGGCTTTCTGCGCCCAATGTTTCTACCCAATTGGTTCAACACTACCAAATGCACCACCACCTCATCGATCAATTAAGCTTGCAAGGATTGAATTTATTTGAACCGGTTGACGTAGCGGGCTATGATCCTTATTTTCAAGTACCTGATTTTCAGCGTTATTGGATTTCTGCGAATTATCTGGCAAATCGCTACAAGTTCGCCGAATTGTTGATTACAGGTTTCAGTGGAACCGGTGGCGTATTGTTGAAATTAGATGTAATGGCCTTTGTAAATGCACATGCATCAAATCCAGCAAATGAAACCATCTTGGTACAAGAACTTGTGGACTGGTTGTTTCCAATCACCCTGGAGCCCGATAGGTTTACCTATTTTAAAGAAGATATATTCCTCAACCAATTAACGGTTAATTGGGCCAATGAATGGGCAAATTACCAAACGACGAGCAGCGAAACGGTTGTGCGTGCGCAATTGGAAAAGCTTATTAAGGCCATGATGCAGTCTCCTGAATACCAAATCTACTAATACCATGAGCATGGACAGAAGAAAATTTATGCAGCTTTCATCCTTGGTGGGTGCGGGGATGATGTTGAAACTTAACGGAATTCCCTTGCATGCTTTTGAAGGGGATAG
This sequence comes from Flavobacteriia bacterium, assembly GCA_009924735.1. Classification (GTDB taxonomy): domain Bacteria; phylum Bacteroidota; class Bacteroidia; order Flavobacteriales_D; family Crocinitomicaceae; genus UBA952. The sequence continues at coordinate 6,061 of RFQZ01000029.1, forward strand.
CCTCCTTCACGCCATGGCAAAATCCAGTACCAATGACCGGGTTTTGGTGTTGATTGAGCTTCATGGGGGGAACGATGGTTTGAATACGATCATTCCAATCAATGAATATGGTTCGTATTACAACAACCGGGCGAACATTGCCATTCCACAGACAGGACCCAGAAGATACATTACCTTAGATAATTCCTTGCCTGACAATCAACAAATTGGTTTGCATCCCGACATGGGAGCCTCCAAAGCAATGTACGACCAAGGGAATTTCGCGGTGATTCAAAATGTGTCTTATCAAAATATGAATGGTTCCCATTTCCGAAGCAGGGACGTTTGGATGATGGGCGGGAGTTACGATGAGTATTTTAACTCCGGTTGGATGGGACGCTATTTGGATTATTACTATCCGGGGTATCCAACCAATTATCCGAATCCCAACATTCCCGATCCGTTGGCCATTGAAATTGGCACAGGGGTATCCTTGGCATTCCATCGCAACGATGGCATTCCCGCAGGATTGTCCATTCAAGACCCTGTTGCATTTTACAACTTGATTAACTCTGTTGGGGTTGACCCTCCGATTACTTTGCCAGATACACATGCAGGAGATGAAATTGAATACATCATGCAGATAGAGAAACAAGCAAATAACTATGCTGAGCGATTGAAAAACGTCTACGAAGCAGGTATGAATTCCAATACCGTTTATCCTGACCTTTATCCTTACATCGCTCCGGGAGGTGCACTGCATAACCCGCTTGCGCCTCAATTGAAAATCATTTCCAGATTGATCAGTGGAGGAATTGGCACCAAAATATTCATCTGTAGGATAGGTGGTTTTGATACCCATGCCAATCAAGTGGTTAACAACAATACCACCATGGGATCTCATGCAGCCTTGCTTTATCACATTTCCGCTGGGGTAAAAGCCTTCTACGATGACCTTCAAAACATGGGATTGGATAACCGCGTGTTAACCATGACTTTTTCAGAATTTGGTCGACGTGTGGCTTCCAATGGAAGCTATGGCACAGACCACGGAAACGCTGCGCCAATGTTGGTCTATGGAACCTGTATCAACCCGGGTGTGTATGGCACAAATGCAGATTTTCAAAATTTACAAGGAGGGAACATTCCTATGCAGTTTGATTATCGACAGGTGTTTACCTCGGTGATTAAAGACTGGTTTCAAGCCTCCGACGAAGCCATTCAAGAAGTCAAATTTGAGAATTTTGTAGACTCCAGAATCGACTACGTAGAATGCAAAGATTTAAGTACCACCGAAATGTTTAAAACCAATTTTTGGATGAAGTGTTACCCAAATCCAACCTCGGCTACGTTGACCATTTCGTACTCGCTCTATAAAAATTCCGACATCAAAATAGAAATCCTTGACCTTTCCGGTCGAACCGTTGGGTTGATTGAAGACGCACCCAATTCGCAAGGTGAACATTCCATTGACTATGATTTTGGTCGACTCGTAAATGGTACCTACCTCATCAAACTGATGGCAAATGACACAAGGTTGACAGAAAAAATAATGCTTTATAAATAATGAAAATAGGTAAAGTAGTGCTGTTGGCTTGGCTCGTGTGTGTAAGCATTCAACTTCATGCACAACGCAAATATGTATACAGAAAGGATCGTTTTTTTGTAGGTTCCTTTGTGGGAATGAATTTTACCCAACCCATTGTATCGGATCGTTACAACATTCTTGAGCAAACCCCACAATCAGCTGCAGGAGATTTTGAGAAAAAATACAAGACCTTGGCCCAGAATCGAGGAGGGAATTATGGATTGTATGTTTCGTTCGCCTATACCAAGTATTTTTCTTTGATCATTCAACCAGGATTCCGTTCTCAAAGGTTCAATTATATGACCTCGTATGCTTGGGAGGATACCTTAAATGTGACAAACATCAACAAAGAGATGCTTCACAGACAAAAAATCTCCAATGTTTCCATTCCTGTGTTAACCAGATGGGATTTTACAACCCGTCATTTTTCGCCCTTTCTACAAGTAGGATTGTCAGCTGATTTTATCTACTTCGCCAGTAAATCTGTCTTTTATGATACCAAAATTGATGGCGAGGTTGACCGAAAATCTGCAAACCAATCTTCGGTGGGCGACCTTACCAATCATATGAGAAAATTCAACGTCGGACTCGTTGGCGGAGGAGGAATTACCTACTACCGTGAAAGTTTTGCGATGACCTTGGCGAGCAATGTTAAATACGGATTGAGGAATGTCATTGATGACCAGAAAAGGTATTCGGATTTTACAGGTTTTGGGGTGGAATACCTCGATGTAATGGACCAATTTAAGTTGTTGGACTTAGACATTCAATTGACGGTAATGATTCCTATTCACAAAAAATGGTAAGCATGAAAAAAAAGATCCAGGTAAAACTAATTTGTAGCCTGATGGCTGTTTTATGGATTGTGGTAGGCTGCAAAAAAGACCCAGTCGATTCCTTTCCGTACATGAAAATTTACGACGAAAAGGAGGGGAACAAGTCTTTTTTACCGCTCTCCATTGTAAAATCTCCGGTCGACAACGGCTATGTCATCCTAAGTTCCTTTGAGGGTTGGAAGATTCAAATCACTAAAATTGACAACGAAGGTGGTTTTCTTTGGAATTATGAACTTCCGGATGCCTATGTAAATGCAGTTCCATCGTTGTTGATAATAAACAATGAATTGGTAATCGTCTGCATGGATCCCGTCGGTTTGTATACCCAGCTGCTCAGGATTGACGAAACCAACCATACGGTCATTGATTTCTCCAGCATAGAAGAAGTATTGTATCCCACGTATGCCCATTTTGATGGACAGAGCCTTTACATTCAAAATTGCCCGCTTCAAAGCCAAATGATGGGGGTGCATAGGGTGAATCAAGCGTTGGATACGGTAGAGAAATCTGGGTATTTGAACATTTTTACCAATGTGGATGACAAGGTCCTCGATCACCTAACCAACGACGGAAAAAAAATACCCTTCTTCCTACAAACAACACCTGAAAAGGATTTTGTAATTATGAATGGATTTTACAATTACAGCTTTTCCACTGTGTTTTTAAATAACAATTTGGAATTCGAAGGGGTACTAAATGGTGCAGGTTTCGATGGGGGGATTTGCGCTTTACAGCCTTTGGGTGCTTCTACCTTTTCCATTGCCAGAACTTCCAACCACAACCTCTTCTATGCGCCAAAAGTGATTTTGGACCCAACCCAAATTGAGATGGCGACTTCCATTGTTGCGCAAGGGAACTCAGAATTGGATGACGAGAAAACAGTAGTGGTGAAAGAAGTTACCATCAAAGGGGTTACATATGAGGCCTTCATTTCTTCAACCCGAAGCAATCAACTTTTACTTTGCATTTACAACGAAAATGGAATTTTGGTGGGGAAAAAATACATTGGAAAAAACATTCCAATGGTTCCTTGTGATTTCTTACAAACACCGGAGAAGGATATTTTACTCGTTTTGCAAACAAAAATCTTGGGCAGTTTCAATCGAATTGCAACGGTAAACATCACCAAATTGGAGTTAGAAGAAATGTTGCCATAAAAAGTTTTTTACCTTTGTTTCCATTCATTCAATGTAATTTCCAGCATGTGTAAAGTAAAAATTGCGTTTCCAACCGTCTTTTTCCTTTTGATTTGGGTGCTCATTTGTTCATGCAACAAAGAAAAAAAATATACGCTATTTTTGGAGGGAGATTGGGACTGTGTGTTGGTGAAAATGCAGGATGCTGAAGGGTTTACCTTTTTTGACAGTCCGGCCATTGGAAGCAACCCAAGCCTTGGTAAATTGACCATCGACGCACAACAAAACGTAAGTTGTTCGGTGTTTTCGGAATTTCAAACCTTTGCTACGGTGGTCAAGGATTCACTCGTATTGAATGGACTTGTTGCTTTTAACCTTAAGGAAAATGAAATCAATTGGGTCCAGGCCAATGACACCCTGAAAAACAGGATTTTCATCCTCAACAAAACCGATTTGGAATTCGAATACTACAACATCAACCTAAACAGAAGGGTTAGGTATGTTTTTCACAAGTCAAATTAAAGAAAACCCAACTCCAGTTTTGCCTCTTCAGACATCATGTCTTTATCCCATGGGGGATCAAAAACTATATGCACTTGGCACGTCGCAACCCCTTCAACGGTTTTAATTTTATCCTCTACTTCCTTTGGCAAGGATTCCGCAACAGGACAATTAGGGGAGGTTAAGGTCATGTCGACATCCACTTCGTGGTCGTCATTGATTCGGATTTCGTAAATCAATCCCAATTCAAATACATCCACAGGAATTTCCGGGTCGTAGATGGTTTTTAATACCTTGACAATTTCGTTTTCTAATTCAATCATTTTGCTAATTGCTTCAATCCATCATTTTTTAATCGGTTAATCATCCCAACCAATCCATTGGCTCGGGTAGGCGATAGGTGTTCCTGTAATCCGATTTTTCCAATAAAATACAAATCACTTTTTACGATGTCTTCCGGAGTTTGGTTTGAAAGGATTCGTATCAACAAACTGATAATCCCCTTGGTAATCATCGCATCTGAATCGGCCGTAAACAAAAGTCTAGGACCTTCCATCATCGAAGCTACCCATACCCTGGATTGACATCCGTGAATCAAGCGATCTTCGGTTTTCATTTCCTCTGCAATCAAGGGCAGTTCTTTGCCTAAATCAATGAGGTATTCATATTTCTCCATCCAATCCTCAAACATTGAAAATTCTTCGACGATTTCATCTTGAATTTGGTTTATGGTATTACTCATGACAACATTCGAATAGACCGCGTGAGCGCGTGGATGAATAAATCAATTTCGTTCTTTGTGTTGTAAAATGCCAAGGATGCCCTTACCGTACCCGGAATGTTGAATCGTTGCATGAGCGGTTGCGTGCAATGGTGTCCCGTGCGTACGGCAATGCCTTGTTTGTCTAGCAAGGTTCCGAGGTCGAAAGGATGCAGGTCGCCAACCAAAAAAGACAAGGTGCTGCAGGTTTCTGGCGCATCGCCAATGAATCGGATGGAAGGAATTTCTCGCATGCGTTCACGGAGGTATGCTCCAAGCTCCTTCTCCTTTTGGTACGCTCCGCGTAGGTCAATCGAATTCATGAAGGAAAAAGCTTCGCCCAAACCAATCGCTCCCGCAATGTTAGGGGTGCCGGCTTCAAATTTCAAAGGAAGCTCGTTGTAAGTCGTTTTTTCGAAGGTTACCGTTTCAATCATGTCTCCGCCACCTTGATAAGGAGGGAGTTCGTTGAGAATGTCCTTTTTTCCATAAAGAATACCGATGCCTGTAGGACCAAATACTTTATGTCCGGAAAATACCATGAAGTCGCAGTCGAGCGCTTGAACATCGATGGAGAGATGCTGAATGCTCTGCGCTGCGTCTAAGAGTACCTTTGCACCTACGGCATGCGCTTTTTCAATCATCCATTCAACGGGATTAATCGTTCCCAATGTGTTTGAAACATGGATAATGCTTAATAATTTGGTTTTTTCATTGAGTAAGGATTCAAATGCTTCGAGGTCCAAAGTTCCATTGTCTAAAACCGGAATAACTTTGAGAAGGGTGCCTTTGCGCTCGCAAAGCATTTGCCAAGGGACAATGTTGGCGTGGTGTTCCATGCCCGAAATAAGGATTTCATCTCCGGATTGTAAAGATTCACCCAAAGAAAAAGCAATGGCATTGATTCCTTCCGTGGTTCCTTTGGTAAAAATAACTTCTTGTGCGTGTTTAGCGTGAATAAATGCAGCGATCGTGCTTCGAGCCAATTCGTAAGCCTGGGTAGCTTGGTCACTCAAGAAATGCACCCCTCTGTGAACGTTCGAATTTTCGTGAGAATAATAGTTAGAGATGCGATCAATGACCACCGTTGGTTTTTGGGAGGTGGCTCCGTTGTCAAAATATATCAAGGGTTTGCCGTGAATTACTTCTTGAAGAATGGGGAAATGGGCGCGAATTTCTTCTGCATTGAAAGTATCCATGCTGTAAAATTACAACAATCCCTTATTTTGAAAGCTTCTAAATAGAATTTTCTATTTCTTAGGCGATAATTCGATAAAAGGAATCAACATTTCTTCCATGGAAAGTCCCCCGTGTTGGAAGGTGTTGCCGTAAAAATTCACGAAATGGTTGTAATTGTTTGGGTACACAAAAAAGTCCGCCTCTCTTGCAAATACATATTCATTGGACAATTTTACTTGCGGTAGAAACGCTTCATTGGGTTTGTTAACCACAAAAACTTCTTTGGCATTGTAACTCAAACCACGACCCACTTTGTAGCGCAGGTTTGAATTGGTGTTGCGTTCCCCAATGATTTTAATGGGCTTATTTACCTTCACGGTACCATGGTCTGTGGTAATGATAAGGTTCACACCAAGCTCTTTGAATTTCTGAATCATTTCATGTAAAGGCGAATGTTCAAACCATGATTTCGTAATGGATCGGTACGCAGCTTCGTCGCTTGCCAATTCGCGAATTACTTCCATGTCTGTTCTTGCATGGGAAAGCATGTCAACAAAATTGTACACGATAAAAGTAACATCGTTGTCCTTCAGTTGGCTGAATTGGTCATTTAACTTTTTGCCGGCTTCATGGTGGGTGATTTTGTGGTAACTCCACTTGCATTGTTTTCCGAGGCGCTTAAATTGCTGCTCCAACAATTCCTTCTCAAATTGATTTTTACCTCCCTCATCTTCTTCGGTTTTCCAGTATTGCGGGAATTTCTTTTCGATTTCTGATGGCATCATACCCGCGAAAAAGGCATTGCGTGCATAGTGGGTAGCGGTAGGCAGAATCGAGTAGATGATGTACTCTTCTTCCTTTTGATAATGCTTCGCGATTTGTGGTTCCAAAATTTTCCATTGGTCGAAACGCAAGTTGTCGATTACCAAAACAGCGAGCTTTTCTTTTCCGATTTTTGGAATTACCCGGGTGCGAATCATGTTGTGCAACATGTAAGGAGTTTCCACAGTGCCATTCAGCCAATCCAAATAGGTGTCCTCGATGAAATCACAAAACAATTGATTGGCTTCCTTTTTTTGCATGTCCAAAATTTCCCGCATGGCTTTGTCGTCCGCTTGCTCTAACTCCAATTCCCAATAGACCAATTTGCGATACATTTCTGTCCATTCGTGGGAATCCATGTCATCGTTTAATTGCATGCCCAATTGACGGAATTCTTGCTGGTAATTCACATTTGTCTTCTGCGAAACCAATTTTCCTTGGGTTAAAATTTTCTTTAAACTCAACAAGATTTGGTTTGGGTTTACGGGTTTTATCAAGTAGTCAGCAATCTTACTTCCTATCGCTTCCTCCATGATGAATTCTTCCTCGCTTTTTGTAATCATGACAACCGGCACCAAAGGTTGACGCTCTTTGATTTTGGTCAAGGTTTCCAATCCACTTAATCCGGGCATGTTTTCATCCAGGAAAATAACGTCATAATTATGTGCCTCCGTTTGGTCAATCGCATCCGCTCCGTTGGTTACGGTATCCACCTTGTAACCCTTTGATTCTAGAAATAAAATATGGGGTTTGAGCAATTCGATTTCATCGTCGGCCCAGAGAATTTTTCCTTGCATGTGGTTTTAAATTGATAAGTTTGCTGTCTAATTTGTAAATGTATAAAATTGCCTACTTTATCTAACCTTTACAACAAAAAGAAAATCATCAATGACCCTGTGTATGGGTTTATTTCCATTCCGGATGCCTTGGTTTTTGATGTTTTGAATCACCCCTACATGCAAAGGTTAAGGCGGATTTTACAATTGGGATTAACCCATTTGGTTTACCCTGGAGCCCTTCATACCCGCTACAACCATGTCATGGGTTGCATGCACTTGATGACCCTCGCTTTGTATACCCTGCGAAGAAAAGGAAATGACATTACGCAAGAGGAGGAACGTGCGGTCTTGCTGGCAATTTTACTTCACGACATTGGTCACGGTCCCTTTAGCCATGCGTTGGAATACGACATTGTGAATGGGGTTTCTCATGAGGATATTTCTGGATTTTTTATTGAGCGTCTGTCTGCAGAATTTGGCGAAGATATGGATAGGGCAAAACAAATTTTCCAAAACAATTATCCAAAACCTTTTTTACATCAATTGGTTTCAAGTCAGTTGGACATGGATCGCTTGGATTATTTGAATCGAGACAGTTTCTACAGTGGGGTCAGTGAGGGAATCATTGGTTCCGATCGTTTGATTGAAATGCTTTCAGTCTATGAAGGAAACCTTGTTTTGGAGGAGAAAGGAATCTATTCCATCGAAAAATTCATTGTCGCAAGGCGTTTGATGTACTGGCAAGTCTACCTCCATAAAACCGTTGTCGTAGCAGAATTTATGTTGATTCACGCTTTGCGAAGAGCGAAGTTGCTTTCGAAAAAAGGAGTCAACTTGTTCGCCTCCCCTTCGTTGTCTTTTTTTCTGAACAATGATGTGAAAAAGGAAGATTTTCTGAACAATCCATCGGTTTTAAATCATTTTGCAAATTTGGATGATTACGACATTTGGGGTGCATTGAAGGTTTGGCAAGATGCAGACGATTTTGTGTTGTCACGACTTTCGAAAGGATTGGTTAACCGGAAGCTTTTCAAAATTGAAATTTCTAAAAAACCTTTTTCAGCCAAAAGGATTCAAATGGAAAAGGATTTTGTAAAAACCTACATGGACGTGACGGATGAGGAAATTGAATTCTTTGTGTACCAAGATGTTTTGACAAACAAAGCATATCACTCGGACAAACAAAACATTAAATTACTTCTGAAAAACGGTCAAATCGTTGACTTGACAGAAGCTTCTGATAATTTGAATATTTCTGCCCTTGCGCAACCTGTGGAAAAATACTTTCTGTGTTTTCCAAAATATCATTGACGAGATAACTTTCCTGCTTTCCAGTCTGAAATCAACTTTGCCCAAGAGTAGGGATTGAATAAATTGTTTGCAGGGAGTTGACCATTGGTGTAAAGTCTGGTGAGTCGTTGGTTTTGAGCATAACCATACGCCAAGGAAGCATCATTCGACAACCGTGCCGCTGTAAACGCAAGGGATTCACCTGACAATTCGCGTTGCGCCCTTCGCATGGCATCGTCATACGGTTTCATTTCAACAAAATACCGAGCGAAGGCATCTCTGGAAGGCCATGGGTATACAACTACTTCAGGCTTGTTTAAAGTGTCTGTTTGCATCATGTGCACAATGCTGTATCTGTTTTCTTTTAAGGTGTCCGGAACAATGTAGGAGGAATTTTTGTAGCCATAAAAGTTAAAAAACAACGTATCTCCAGGGAATGCAACCATCGTAAAGAAACCGTAATAATCTGAGATTACGCCTCTGTGAATGGAACGGTCCCAAACGGTAGTGTAGGGAAGGGGTTCGAGATTCTCATCGCTGATCACAACACCAGACAATTGAATCATTTTGGAGGTGTCAACGCTGCTTCGCTGGGCAAAGGCCAGAATAGCAGTGAAAATGAATAAGGCTAATGTGGTGAATTTCATGATTTACAAGATTACAATATTTTTCCTATCATTTTATCTTTTTGATTTTTATTAACAATTCCCCATTTGTTGAGCGTTTAAAGTTCTCCGATTTTTCTTATTTTTGCGAGAATTTATTTTGATAGATTCGAACATGTCGTTGAACAACTTACAACAAATTACAGAGGGACTAACATACGATGATGTATTGCTTGTCCCCGCTTATTCCGAGGTGTTGCCTCGCGAAGTAAAATTGAGCAGTAAATTCTCTAGGAACATTGCCGTGAATTCTCCCGTAGCTTCTTCTGCGATGGACACCGTTACTGAGCATCGATTGGCAATTGCCATTGCACAGCAAGGAGGAATCGGCGTGATTCATAAAAACATGAGCGTGTGGGACCAAGCCACAGAAGTTCGGAAAGTAAAACGTTCGGAAAGTGGAATGATCATTGACCCCATCACTTTGCCTGACAATGCCACCGTTGGAGATGCGCTGGCCCTAATGAAAGAGAACAGCATCGGTGGGATTCCCGTTGTAAACGATGATAAAGTGCTTATCGGTATCGTGACCAACAGAGACCTCCGTTTCGAAAAAGACCACTACAAGCCCATCCGTGAAGTCATGACTTCGGAAAACCTAATTACCACGTCGGATGGCACCAACCTGAATACAGCCGAAGTAATCCTTCAGGAAAACAGGATTGAAAAATTGCCGGTGGTAGACATTGACTACAAACTTATTGGATTGATTACGTTTCGTGACATCATTAAGGTGAAGGAACATCCCCTTTCTTGTAAAGACAATTTAGGTAGGTTAAGAGTAGCGGCGGCCGTTGGTGTTTCAAAAGAAAGCATGGAAAGAGTAACCGCATTGGTCGAAGCGGGTGTGGATGCCATTGTCATCGATACCGCACATGCACATACCCAAGGCGTAGTCACCCAACTGAAAGAAATTAAAAACAAATATCCGAGCCTGGAAGTCGTGGTTGGAAACATCGCCACGGCAGAAGCTGCTAAATTTTTGGTAGCCGCCGGTGCAGATGCGGTCAAGGTAGGAATTGGTCCCGGTTCCATTTGTACCACAAGAATCATCGCAGGGGTTGGCGTACCGCAGCTTACCGCAATCAATGAGGTGGCCAAAGCCATCGAAGGAAGTGGTGTGCCAGTGATTGCAGACGGTGGAATTCGATATACCGGAGACATTGTTAAAGCCTTGGCTGCCGGAGCAGATACCGTTATGCTGGGAAGCATGTTCGCAGGTGTTGAAGAATCTCCCGGAGAAACCATCATATTTGAAGGAAGAAAATTCAAATCCTACAGAGGCATGGGTTCCATTGAAGCCATGCAAAAAGGATCAAAAGATCGCTATTTTCAAGACGAAATTGAAGATATGAAAAAGTTGGTACCCGAAGGAATCTCAGGAAGGGTTCCCTTTAAAGGTACCTTGATGGAGGTTATGTATCAAATTGCAGGTGGTTTGAGGGCCGGAATGGGTTACTGTGGGGCTGCTAACATTGAGAAATTGAAAGAAGCGAAGTTTGTTAGAATTACCACCGCTGGAATACGAGAGTCTCATCCACATGATGTTACCATCACACGAGAAGCACCAAATTATAGTTTAAAATAAAGAAAGAATATGAAAAAGTATGTGTTACTGAGTGTAAGTTTTTGTTTGTTTTCAATGGTTTTTGGACAAAAAGATCCGGTTGTACTCAAAGTCAACAAGGAGAAAGTGTACAAAAGTGAGTTCCTTCAAATTTATTTGAAAAACAACCCCACCCCAAAATACGATGCAGCATCCTTGAATGAATACATGGACCTGTTTCAAAAGTTTAAGCTTAAAGTTACCGAAGCTGAAGCCATGGGATATGACACCATTCCTAAATTGAAAAGAGAATTTGAAGGCTATAAAAGACAACTTTCGATTCCTTACCTGATTGATTCCGCACAAAATGATTCCCTTGTGAAGGAAGCCTACCTTCGTACACGAAACGAAGTTCGTTGTTCACACATTTTGGTGAAGTTAGACCCCAATGCCACGCCTGCAGATACCTTGGCTGCCTACAACCGCATCATGTCCCTTAAAGCACGTGTGGACAAAGGTGAAGAGTTTAGCGCCGTAGCAAAAATGAAAAATGGTTCGGATGACCCTTCCGCAGTTAACAATGGGGGTGATTTGGGATTTTTTACCGCATTCCAAATGGTATATTCCTTTGAAGACATGGCTTTCAAAACCCCTGTAGGGCAAATCTCGAATCCATTTAGGTCGCGTTTTGGATACCATATTTTGAAAACAACAGACATGAGGCCGTCTCGTGGCTCCATCAAGTCTGCCCACCTCATGATCAATGTCGCCAAAGATGCCGATCAAGCAACGCAAGACAATGCAAAGAAAAAAGTGGAAGAAATTTATGGAAAGTTGAAAAATGGAGCCAAATGGGAAGAGATGGTTTCCTTGTATTCAGAAGATCCAGGTACCAATAAAAAAGGAGGAGAGCTTCCTGTATTTGGTTCAGGTACCACACAACGCATGGTGCCCGAATTTGAAGAGGCTGCCTTTGCACTGAAGAACGATGGCGACATTAGCATGCCGATCAAAACCAATTACGGTTATCACATCATTAAAAGAATCGAAAGAAAAGACGTAGCTACTTTCGATGCGATGAAAAAAGAACTTCAAACCAAAGTGAACAAAGACGAAAGGTCTAAAAAGACACAAGATTCTTTTGTGCGTAAACTTAAAAACCGTTACAACTATGCGGCAACAGGCATGGAAAACCTAAGTTGGTTCGAAAACAACCTCGATTCTACCTATTTTCAAGGTAAATGGACCGCAAACGCATTGAAAACCAATAAAACCATTTTTACACTCAACGGTGTTCCATTTACCCAAATGGCTTTTGCTAAATACCTGGAGAAAAACCAACGAGGTATTAAAAAAGATACCCCGTCAAATGTGGTGTCCTTACAATTTAAAAACTGGGAGAAGGTTGCAATATTGGAATACGAAGAAAATCAATTGCCGGTGAAATACCCAGAGTATAAAGCCCTTGTTAATGAATACCATGATGGCATCTTGTTGTATGAAATCATGTCAGATAAAGTCTGGAACAAGGCGGTTAAAGATACGGCAGGACTACGTGCCTTCTTCAATGCACATCGCGACAACTATCAGTGGCCAATACGTTTAGAAGCTACCGTCTATGAATGTCTTAACAAAGGAATTGCCGATGAAGTGGCTAAAATGATTGTTAACGATACCATCACTTCTAAACATGTGATTGAAAAAGTGAACAAAGACTCTGAATTAAACCTCAAAGTGAAAATGAATAAGTTTGACATCGAGACAACCTCCTTCCTTAAAGGTCAAAACCTAAAAGCAGGAATTAATCCTACCTATGAGTTTGAAGGTAAACTGTATGTTGTCAAAGTTTCCAAAGAACTCCCCATCATGAGAAAAGAATTTACAGAAGCCAAAGGCGCTGCAACATCTGATTATCAAAATGAACTTGAGAAAAATTGGATTGATTCCTTGCGTGGAAAATACAAAGTGAAAGTGTACAAAAAGGTCCTCTACAACCTTGGTAAATAATGAGGTTTCTATTGTGTCTTTTTATTGGAATCGGATTCCCGATTTGGTCACAACCCGTTGTACTCGATAAAGTCGTTTCCCAAATTGGTGACAATGTCATTTTACTTTCCGACATCGAAACCCAAAAGCTGCAAGCGAAGGATTCGAAAGTAGAAATCGACAGCGCCTTTGATTGTCAAGTACTCGAGAACCTGATGATTGAACAAATATTTGTCAACCAAGCAAAACTCGATAGCATCATCATAGCGGATGAACAAGTAGATGCAGACATGGAAAACCGCTTAAGATTGCTCCAACAACAATTGGGAGGAAGACAAAAGTTGGAGGAGTTTTATGGGATGTCTTTCAATGAAATTAAAGATAAATTCAGGGAAACCATTCGCGAACGGATGATGGCGGATGAAATGAGGCTTACCATCACAAGGGGAATCAGTGTGACGCCAAAAGAGGTCGCGGATTTCTATACAAACATTCCAAAAGACAGCATCCCGTTTATCAACATGCAATTGGGTTTCCAACAAATCGTACTTTATCCAGAAATTACAAAAGCAGATAAAAAAGCCGCGTATGACAATTTAGCGAAGATACGAACAGACATAGTGAGCCTCGGTAAGAGCTTTGAATCTATGGCTCGTCTTTATTCTATGGATCCCGGAAGTGCACCGATGGGGGGTAAAATCGCGGCGACAAAAGGAATGATGGTAAGTAATTTTGAAGCGACCTTGTTTAAGTTAAAAGTAGGGGAAGTTTCTGAAGTCATCGAAACCGAATTCGGTTACCACATCATAAAACTTATATCCAGGTCAGGTGAAGATTATGTTTGTCTACATATCTTAATCCGACCTGAATTTAGCACCCAATCGATTAACAAATCTTCCCAAAGGATGGACTCATGTTACAGAATGTTGAAAATGAATGAAATCACATGGGACCAAGCCGTTTTGAAATATTCAAATGACGTCAATACCAAACAGAACAAAGGGATCATAACAAACCCAATCACCGGTGCACAAACGTGGGATATGAAGGATTTGAATGAGGTTGACCAACAAATTTACCTGCTCACCGATGCCATGCGTCCTGGAGATGTTACCCAACCCAGTTTGTACACTGATTTGTACGAAAGAAAACAAGGGATACGGATTGTAAGGCTTATGAACCGAATTCCTGCCCATGTGGCCAACTTAAACGAAGATTACGCGCTTGTGAAATCAGCAGCGGAAAACGATAAAAAACAAAAAATGCTCGACGAATGGGTCTTTTCAAAATTAGGAAATGCCTACATTCGAATTGACAATGACTATCAAAATTGCGCTTTTAGAATTAACTGGAATAAAAAGGAAAACGAATGAACGATGCCGATAAACTTCTCGCACTGAGTGAAAGCTATAAAAAGCTCAAAGCAGAGATTCACAAAGTAATCATTGGACAAGACGATGTGGTTGACCAAGTGTTGATTTCCATGTTCTCGGGTGGGCATTGCTTGTTGGTTGGGGTACCCGGACTTGCGAAAACACTCTTGGTAAATACGATTGCTTCTGCATTAGGCATTGATTTTAACCGCATTCAATTTACCCCGGATCTAATGCCATCTGACATCATTGGTTCTGAAATCTTGGATGAGAATAGAAATTTTAAGTTCATCAAAGGACCTTTGTTTACGAACATTGTACTTGCCGATGAGATCAATCGTACGCCACCAAAGACACAATCTGCCTTGCTTGAAGCGATGCAAGAACGAAGGGTGACTGCAGCGGGAACAACCTATACCTTGCCACTGCCATTCTTTGTATTGGCAACCCAAAATCCAATCGAACAAGAAGGGACGTATCCATTGCCTGAAGCCCAATTGGACAGGTTCATGTTCAATATTTGGGTGGATTATCCAACCTTTGAAGATGAAATCACCATTGTAAAATCTACCACCATGGGCCTAACAACCCAAGTCAATCCCGTAATCTCTGGCGCTGAAATCTTGGAATACCAAGCCTTGATCCGTAGGGTGCCCGTTGCAGACAATGTGTTGGATTATGCGGTGAAATTGGTGAATAAAACCAGAATGAATACCCCTTATACGCAAGAGATAACAAAGAAATACATAACCTGGGGTGCAGGTCCGCGTGCGTCTCAATACCTAATCATTGGTGCCAAATGCCATGCTGCATTGAACGGGAAGTTTTCTCCAGACATCGAAGATGTTAAGGCTGTGGCAAAACCCATACTTAGACATCGTTTGGTCAAAAATTACAAGGCAGAAGCAGAAGGTTTTACCATGGATTCAATCATTGAATCATTGCTTTGATTTTTGTTGTTTTTCAACATTGAACTTCATTTTGTTGAAAACAAAAATGCCTTTTTTAGGTACCCCAAAATCGAAAAGCTTACTTTCGCTTAAAGACTTCAGTTTATGTTTGATGACGAAGAAGAGGACCATTATGAACATCATTTAGAAGGTGATTTAGCTCAATTTGAGGCCCATTTAAAAGGGAAGTCATTGGGTTTTATTGACAGCGATCGTTTGGAAGCAATCATCGACCATTACCTCATGAATTCCCAATTTGCCAAAGCCCAAAAAGCAGCTGAAATTGGCGATGCTAATTTTTCTTTTAATCCTACTTTTAAACTTCGCATTGCCCAATCCTTAAGCGGAATGGGAAACCTAAAAGATGCCCTCAACATTATGCGACGCCTTGAAACCTCCTCGCTTCCAAAATTCGAGGTTTACGTGACACGCGCAGCGATCTATTCCCAACTCAAAGACCATAACAATGCAATACAAAACCTATCCATGGCTTTGTCCCTTGCAGACCAAGAAGATAGAAACGAGATCTTCTTAGACATTTCGGCAGAATACCACCTGCTTCGAGATTTTAAAAGCAGCATTGCCATTTTGAAAAAAGCGCTCAAAGACAATCCAAACAATGAATTGGCCTTGTACGAATTAGGGTTTACCTATGACAGAATGGGAGATTTTCACGCAGCAATTGATGCTTACCGAAGTTACCTAGACGAAAGTCCCTACTCAAATCTGGCCTGGTATAACCTCGGGAATGCCTATTCCAAATTAGAGAATTTCGAGAAGGCCGTATGGGCGTATGACTATTCTATCCTGGTGTTTGATGAATTTGCACCCGCGCATTTCAATATGGGAAATGCATTTCTTACCCTGGGTAAATATCACCAAGCCATCGAAAGATTTAAAGTAGCGATGGAGTTGGATGGCGATGACGCCATGGCGCTTTGCTATCTTGGTGAGGCACATGAACAACTGCAAGAATATGACCTCGCTAAAAATTACTATCACCTGAGTTTGGAATTGGAACCCGAACTCCCTGAAGCTTGGTTGGGATTGGGAATCATTTCCGACATCGAAGGCAAAACAAAGGAAGGCATAGTCCTCCTTAAAAAAGCCCTATCCTTTGACCTTAACAGTGCATCCATTCACCTTGTACTTGCAAATGCTTACCATAAATCAAACGAACGAGAACTTGCCGAAACGCATTTCCTTAAAAGTTTATCCCTAGATGCGATGGATTCAGAGTCCTTGAGCGATTACGTTTTCTTTGTGATGGAAGAATCTGTTCAAGATGCACTGAAGTACCTGGAAGAAAACCAACACGAAATGGAACAGAATTCTGTCTTTTTGCAAATGTTGGTGCATGTTCTGGTTACACTTAAAAAATTCAAAGAAGCAGCATTGATTTTCTCCTCCATTGTTGCAACCAACATCGAACAAGCAAAGGAATTGCTCGAATGGAATCCTAAACTCCTGAATCGAAAAGAATTCGTAAATTTGATGAATGAATAATTTCACACTTCCTTTTCTTCCTGATCGTCCAGAAAAACCAAGAGAACAAGGGGTTACGATGATGATGGACAAGGGCCTAGGACTCAGAGAAACTGAAAATTTTATTGAAGCCTCCGGTCACCTCACCGACTTGGTTAAATTCGGTTTTGGTACTTCCTATGCTAATAAGCATCTCGCAGAAAAAATTAAAATCTACAAAGAGGCAGGAATTCGTCCCTACCTTGGGGGTACTTTGTTTGAAGCGTTCTATGCAAGAGGGTGTTTTGAAGATTACCTTCGATTATTGGATAAATTTCAATTGGACTTGGCCGAAATCTCCGATGGTTCAATCATCATTCCCCACAATGAAAAATTAAAGGCAATTCGCCGAATGTCAAAGGAACGAACTGTACTCTCTGAAGTGGGTTCAAAGGATTCTGGCATCATTGTATCTCCGGCAAAATGGGTAAATTGGATGAAAAAAGAACTCGAAGCAGGTTCTTGGAAAGTGATTGCTGAAGGGCGTGAAGCAGGAAATGTAGGGGTGTTTAGACCGAATGGAACGGCACATACCTTATTAATCAACCGAATCATTGCCAAAGTTTCTCCAGATAAAATACTTTGGGAGGCACCTCAAAAAAACCAACAAGTTTGGTTTATAAAACTTTTCGGAGCCAATGTAAATCTTGGAAACATCGCTCCAAATGATGTGATTCCACTTGAATGCTTGAGGTTAGGACTGCGAGGAGATACCTTTTTTGATTTCCTTCCTCAAGATTATGCAGACCGCTTGAAACAAGTGAACGACGAAAGCGAAGAGCCCGAAGAAGAAGCATAACCCATTACGGTGTATAATTTAGATCATGTTTTACTGGGTCATCAAGGTCCGATTTATGCCATGTGCCTAGATCAAAAATACCTGTATACCGCTTCAGGTGATTTATCTGTAGCTCGGTGGGACCTCGAAGCAAACGAAAAAGATGGGTTTACCATCCTTTCGAAATCTCCTGCCATTTCGCTAGAAACTGCCTACAGTCAATTTCTTTGCATTGGTTTCCTAAACGGTGATTTACAAATCATAGACTTGCTAAAAAAGGAAATTGTTTTCAATCAAAACCTGGATCCTAAAGGAATTTTTTCCCTGTGCTTTAACCCCTTCGCTCATTTGATGTACATCGGAACTGGAAACGGGAAGGTGTTTGGGTTCTCAATGAAAGACTTTTCAATAAAAATACAGATTGCGTTGGGCATAGGAAAAGCAAGAAAGATTCTCTTTGATTCCGTTCAAAATGAAGTGCTTTCGGCCACGCAAGACGGAAAAATTTTCACCCTTGATGCAGATACATGCAAGCATATTCATTCTTGGATGGCGCATCAAGAGGGAGTCAACGCGCTAATGATACTTCAAAACAATGTCATTGTATCCGGTGGAAAGGACGGTTTGCTTAAAGGTTGGCACAGAACCTCACTGAAAGAAACCTTTTCTTTTCCAGCACATCGTGGGGTGATTTATGATTTGATGGAAGGTCCCAATTGCTTTGTATCTGCAAGCAGAGATAAATCAATCAAAGTCTGGAATCAACAGGATTTAGAACCGATGCAAAAAATGAACTTTCACCAGCAATCTGTCAATGCATTGGTGCAACAAAACAACCAAGCTTTCGTTAGTGTGTCCGACGATAAAAAGATCGGTCTGTGGACCTATGAAGATTAAAAGAAAACATACCGCTTTTCTCCCCTTGATGTTAGGGTTGTTTCTGTTTCTTTCTTCAGGAAAAACATTGGCGCAACAAGCTAATTTCTTTTCTCAGTCTGAGTTTGGAATTAGCATTGGTCAGATGTATTACATCGGCGATTTAAATCCTTACATGCCTTTCAATCACAACCAGTGGGCGGGAAGTTTGATGTACCGTTACAACCTGCATTCTCGAATGGCACTGCGCATTAATTATACCCAAGGAAGTGTAAAAGCCTTTGATTATCAATCAAACAATCCCATTCTCGTCAATCGAAACCTTGATTTTCATTCAAAAATAAAAGAAATTGCCGGCGGCGTTGAATTCTACTATGCACCCTTTTATTTTGGAAGAAAAAATGGAAGGAAACAAATGCAAGGCACAGCTTACCTCTTAGGTCAAATCGGAATGTTTTACATGAACCCATGTACAACCGTAAATGGAGAAGAGGTAGAACTAAGACCCCTCGGAACCGAAGGCCAAGGGACGCCGCTGAATGCAAAGGGAACCTACAGTAACTTTCAATTGTGTATTCCTTTGGGCGCGGGAATAAAAGCGCAGGTTGGCAAAAACTTTACGTTTAGTATGGAACTTGCCATTCGTAAGACATTCACCGATTACCTTGACGATGTGAAATCAGCAAATTATGTGGATGCAAGCATTTTGTCGGCAACAAATGGCGAATTGTCAGGGGAGCTTTCCAACAGAAGTTTAGACAATGCAAGGCATGGTTACCGTGGGAATCCAACTACGAAAGATTGGTATGTGTATGCAGGTGGAATGGTGAGTGTCCGCCTGGGAAGAGGTCGTAAATGCTTTAAACTGCGTTAAAAATAGCGCGAAGGAATCAAGAAAGTTTGAACGTAATCATATACCCCCTCTTTCAAGCTGTAAAAATCTTCTGAATACCCAATTTTCCTGAGCTTTGACATGTCTGCGCACGTATAATACTGATACGTTTCGCGGATGTCGATGGGTGTATCCATAAAATGAATGTCAGGAACTTTGTTCATGGCTTCGAACGTAAAAGTCGCTAAATCCAAAAAGGTATTTGCTACGCCTGAACCTAAATTGTATATACCCGAATCTTTTTGGGTTTGCTTTAGAAAGCGAATCACCTTGATCAAATCCTTTACGTAAATGAAATCACGCGATTGGTGACCGTTTTCAATGCCTTCACGGTGGGATTTAAACAATTTCATACTTCCCGAAGCATTGATTTGGTTAAATGCATGAAATATCACCGATGCCATTCTTCCCTTGTGAAATTCATTCGGGCCATACACGTTAAAAAACTTCAATCCCGCCCAGAAAGGAGGATGGTTTTCTTGGGTTAGTACCCACTTGTCAAAATCATTCTTTGAATGTCCGTAAGGATTTAAGGGTTGAAGCGAAGGAATGGTTTCGTGGTCATCTTTGTAACCCAATTCTCCTAATCCATACGTTGCTGCCGACGAAGCGTAGATGAGTGGAATGTTATTTTCTACGCATACTTCCCAAATCGCTTTGGAATAATCAAGGTTTAATTCATTGAAAAGGGCAATGTCTTGCGAGGTTGTGTCAGTCCGCGCACCAATGTGATACACGATGCCTACCTCTGATGCATGTTCTTTAAGCCAGTGGATAAAAACATTCCGTTCAATAAATTGTGTGATTTCTTTGCCTTCTAGGTTCGCTTTTTTTTCGGGATGTGAAAAATCGTCAACGGCAATGATTTTGGTGTCTTTGTCCAGCTTGAGTTCAGTGATAAGACATGACCCAATAAACCCTGCGGCTCCTGTTACAATGCTATATTTCATTAGAATAAACCATTGATTTCGGCGTCAATCATGTTGATGATTTTACCGAGGTCTTCTTGGTTTTCGTTGAAATTATTGTTGTCTATGTCAACAATAATTAATTTTCCCTTGTCATAGGTAGAAACCCATGCTTCGTAACGCTCGTTCAAACGCTTTAAATAATCCAAGCGAATGCTTTCTTCATAATCCCTCCCACGTTTTTGAATGTGGCTTACCAAGGTAGGAATGCTAGCACGCAGGTAAATCATAAGGTCAGGAGCTTTGACAAAACCATCCATTAAATTAAAAAGGGAAAAATAGTTTTCAAAGTCGCGCGTAGTCATCAAACCCATGGAGTGAAGGTTCGGTGCAAAAATATAGGCATCCTCATAAATGGTCCTGTCTTGAATGACGGTCTTATTTTGAGAATGGATTTCTTGTATTTGTGAGAATCTACTGTTGAGAAAATAAACTTGAAGGTTGAAAGACCATCTTTGCATGTCTTCATAAAAGTCGTTCAAATACGGATTTTGCTCTACATCTTCGAAGTGGGTATCCCAACCATAATGTTTTGCCAATAAGTTTGTCAGTGTTGTTTTTCCGGCCCCGATATTTCCTGCAATTGCGATGTGCATGGTTAGATGATTTAGGGAGCTAAAATAAGCATTTTAAGAAAAACGATATCCCAAAATCTCATTGTTTTATAAACACATGTAAAAACCCATCGAATTCTATGTATAATTGGTTTCCTGAGGCTTTTATTTCATTGGTTTTCCCTGTTGTGCCTAGGTGTGTCAAGCATTTCTCATCGCTGAATGGGTCCCATTTCATCAGGCAATTGTCAGCGATGTAGTATAGGTCTTCGTTGAGTGGTACGCTGTTTTTATTGGGAAGTTTATATTGCCTAACCTCGTTCATAAAATCGTCCATTAAAATAACCTTTCCCTCGCTGTCCATTGCCCAAAGACCATTTTGGGTTTCCTTGATCTTTATGTTCCCTGTTAATTTTAACAAGCCACGCAGGTTGTTAACGGATTGCACGATGGTTTTTTGCATGAAATTGTAGAGGATGAGTTGGCTGTTCATTTCATCATACATCCAAAGCAGCTCAGGTCGCTTGCTTACGGCCACCGAGGTTACATTGGAAAGTCCAAGTTCTTCGAGTGAAATGCATTCACCTTGCATGCTAAGTGTATTGTCTGTAAAACAAATTTGCTGTTGCTCCGCTGAGAACAATAAAAGTTTCATGGCATTGATGGCTTCAATTTCACTGATGCTTTGCCATTCTTTGATGCTTTGCATGGCTGCTAAATTGGTCGAAGCTACTTTTTTAATTTGTTCTTTCTTCGTGAAATAAAGGTTGTGTTGTCCGTCCACGTACCAATGATCTGTCCCTTCTGGGATTTGGAACATCTCTTTTTCTTTCCAAACTTCCGTTTGTGTAAATCCGATGAACCCACAAGCCATACTGGCAATCATAAGTATGATTTTAGGATTCACTTTTAAGAATTTCGTCCATAAATTTTCGGTCATTTTGGATGCGGGGAATTTTATGCTGTCCACCGAATTTACCGCTTTTTTTCATCCATGTAACAAACGTGCCCGCTTTCAGATTGCGAATTTTCAATGGCAACATATTGATGTCCTTGTGTCTTTTTACATCGTAGTCAGAATTGATCTCTCGCATAATGTAATCCAATCCCAATTCCAATTCTTTTAAATTCAAAACTTCATTTGACATTTCGATGGCCCATTCATGTCCACCAATCCCTGAAGTGAAATCAAAATAAGGGGCTACGGTATATTCAGAGAATTCAACATTGTATTGCTTGCGCCACCTTGCGATTGCTTTTTCGAAGTGCATGATGACTGCTTTTTCCCCAAAAGCATTGATGAAGTGTGCGGTTCTTCCGGTTACTTTAAAGCGAAAAGGATAGGTGCTTACAAAAGACAGGGTATCGCCAACGATGTATCTCCAAAGCCCCGCGCTGGTAGTAATTACCAGCGCATATTCTTTGTGAAGCTCAATGTCTTCAAGCAACTTAACTTCGGCTGAGTGTGTTCCATTGTAAGAATCCATGGGGATGAATTCGTAAAAAACTTGAGAATCTGTGAGCAACAACAATCCGTCTTCTGCCTTTCCATCTTGTAATCCAAAATATCCTTCGGATGAATTGTAGGATTCAACATAGTTCATTTCTTCGTTTCCAATGATTGTATCCAGGGTTTGGCGATAGGGTAGGATGTTCATACCACCATGGATGTACAATTCTAAATTTGGCCAGACTTCGTGAAGGTTGTTTTTACCGGTTAATTCTAAAATACGTTTCCCCAGACTCGTCATCCAACTCGGTACACCCGCCAAAATCGCGACGTCCTCTTTGATACTTGATTCCGCCATTCGGTTGAGCTTTTCTTCCCAATCTGAATGAAGTACAATTTCCTTCTCGGGAACCCTTCTGAACTCTGTCCATATCGGTAGGTTTTCAATGATGATGGCAGAAAGATCCGCGACGATGGCTTGGTTGTCCGAACTTTGAAGGGCATTACTGCCTCCAAGGATTAGGTGTTTTTTGGAATATAATTTACGGTTTGGAAAATTTGCGTGGTAGCTAGCCAATAGGTCTTTTCCGCCAGCGTAGTGATTCTGATGCAAGGAGTCTTTGGTTACTGGAATGGTTTTCATTCTCCCTCCCGTCGTACCCGAACTTTTGGCAAACCATTTTGTTTGTCCTGGCCATAAGACATTTTTTTCACCTTCTAAGGTTGCTTGTATAAAAGGCGTAAGGCTATCGTAATCCTGAAGCGGAAGCAGGGATTGAAAGTCTTTAATGGATTTTATACTGGAAAAACGATGGTGTTTACCGAATTCAGTTTGAAGGCCACTGTTTAGCAATTCTAAAAAAACTTTTTTTTGAGATTCTATGGGGAAATTACGAAATGAATCTATGCGTTTCAGCCTCTGTCTTATGTAGGCAGAAAAAATCGCATCGACAATCATGCAATGAGGGCGATTGCGCTGTTAACCAAGAAAAATGATGGAGGCAAGAATTGCCAACATAACAATCGTGTAAATGGTAGCAAGTGCAGCGGTCGTTTCTTCAAAGAATTTTCCTGACATGGTTCTGAATTTTGTTCAAAAATATAAAAAATATAAATACAAAATAGATTAATCTCTGTTCCCTAAAAGTCTTAGCAGGGTAAGGAAAAGATTTACGAATAAAATATACAATTGCATCCCGCCGATTAACGCCAATTTGTTTTTTGTTTCAGCATTAAATTCGTTGGATTGAGCCACGCGCTTAAGTTGTTGCATTTGATATGCAATGAGCCCAGTGAATACAAAAACCCCGAGGAGTGTAATCAGTAGATCAAACAATCCGCTTCCAAGAAACATATTTACGATGCCACCGATGATCATTCCAATCAATACCATGTAAAGCAAACTTCCGAATTTCGTTAAATCTGTCTTGGTGGTATATCCCAAGATGGCCATTCCGCCAAATGCTGCGGAAGAAACAAAAAAGGTAAACACAATCGCATGGGTACTGTATGCCATGAAGATGACGGACAGAGTACTTCCCATGCAAGCTGAATACAAGATGAAAAGCAACAATAGGGTAGACATCGCTAATTTTTGAAATCCCCATTGTATCACCATCGCTAAAACGATGGGCGCAAACAACACGACATAGAAAAGCATGGATGTTTTTCCAGTTTCCGAAACGAACAGTGATTCAAAAAGACTTCGGTTGGTACCTACTGCATACGCAATGACCCCTGAGATGGAAAGCGCAATAAACATATAGGAATAAACCGATCGAATGAAATGGCTTGCAACAGTGGTGTCGTAAGAATTGGATTGGTCTGTATACGGTTGCATATTAATGAAGTTTAGACTTCACTAAGTTAATAAATTCCTTACGTGTAGCTTCATTGTTCATGAAAATTCCCGTGAAAGCACTGGTGGTCGTAACAGAATTTTGTTTTTGAACTCCACGCATTTGCATACACATGTGGGCGCATTCGATTACAACGGCAACCCCTTTGGGCTGTAAGGTTCTTTGGATACAGTCGCGGATGTCAATGGTTAATCGCTCTTGAACCTGCAGTCTGCGAGCGTAAGCATCAACGACACGCGGCACCTTGCTGAGTCCAACAATTTTTCCATCGGGAATATACGCTACGTGCGCTTTTCCAAAGAAAGGAAGCATGTGGTGCTCACACATGGAATAGACTTCGATGTCTTTTACAATGACCATTTCAGAATAGGCTTCGTGAAAAATGGCTTGTTCAACAATTGTATCTGGATTTATATCACTTCCATGGGTTAAAAACTTCATGGCTTTCGCGATGCGTTCTGGGGTTTTGATTAATCCTTCTCGGTTTATATCCTCTCCTATCAATTTAAGGATTTCTCTGTAATGGTTTTCTATCGCTTCGTGATTCAATGTATTTGGGTATTTTAGTTAAAACAAACGTATGTTAAAAAGGTTCTTTTCCGCCGTAATAGGTGACAAAGTTGTTTTCGGTCTCTATCAATTTCAATTTGCAAAGTTCGCCGCCATGCGCACGAATCGGAGCCTCTAAGCGCTCCCAAATGGCAATGACAATGTTTTCAGTGGAAGCCATTACGCCGGTTAGAAATGGGACATCTAAGTTCAAGTTTTTATGGTCCAATGCGTCTATCACCTTTTCTTTAACAAGATCGCTTAGGTCTTTAAGGTTCATTACGAATCCTGTCTCCGGATCGGGGTATCCTGAAACCGTTACGAATAACTCGAAATTGTGACCATGCCAATTCTTATTCGCACATTTACCAAAAACCTCATTGTTCTTTTCCTCTGACCACTCGGGTTGCCAGAGTTTATGCGCTGCATTGAAGGTTTCTCTACGGGTGATGTAGGTTTTTTTCATGATGTTATGGTTGATGGTTCGTCCAAATAGCTTGCGGTTACGGTGTTTTCATGGCTAAGGTTTTCAAGTTTCACCTCAACCAATTGATTGATGTATTTTGGGTCATAGGGCATTTCAATTTTAATATAATTTGGGGTGAAACCATACATCTTTCCTTGCGATTCTTCGTGTTCAAAAAGAACCTGTCCTGTCGTTCCCAATTGAGAATCGTAAAACTGTCTCTTTTTCCGGTCGCTTAGTACATGTAAGGCTTTGCTTCTTTCCCTTCGTACGGCCTGGGGGACGGGTTCGCCCAACTTAACAGCGGTTGTATTGGCACGTTCAGAGTAGGTAAAGACATGTAAATAGGAAATGTCTAAATGTTGCAGAAAAGCGACCGTATCGTTAAAATCTTCATCGGTTTCTCCTGGGAATCCAACAATCACATCTACGCCAATGCATGCATTGGGTGCCAATTGCTTGATGTAGTTTACCCGTTCTTCATACAATTCACGAAGGTATTTGCGCCGCATGAGTTTTAGAATTCGGTTGCTTCCTGATTGCAAAGGAATGTGAAAGTGGGGCATAAATTTTTCTGATGCTTGCAAACAAAAAAGAATGATTTCGTCCGTCAAAAGATTGGGTTCGATGGAAGAAATCCGAAACCGTTGAATTCTTTCTACGCGGTCCAATGCTTGAATTAAATCGAAAAAGCTTTCGCCCGATCCTTGTCCGAAATCCCCAATGTTTACACCCGTTAATACAACTTCTTTAACCTCCGTTTCGGCGATTTTTTGAGCCTCTGCTAACGTTTTTTCAATGCTGGCATTTCTGCTTTTGCCACGCGCCAAAGGGATGGTGCAAAAAGTACAAAAGTAATCGCACCCGTCTTGAACCTTTAAAAAACTACGGGTTCTGTCACCAAGACTGTAAGAAGGAATGAAGTCATTTACCTGCTTTATGGAATCGTGTTTTACAAATAAGCCTAGGCTTTCATAATTCGCTTCAATGTGTTCGACCAAATTGAATTTATCCGAAGCACCCAGAACCATATTCACCCCAGGGATGCTTGCGATTTCATCGGGCTTCAATTGAGAATAACAACCAACGATGGCAACGTACCCTTCCGGATTGATTTTCTTTGCTTTTTTGACGAGTTGCTTGCATTTTTTATCGGCATTTTCCGTAACCGAACAGGTGTTAATAACAAACACATCTGGGGTATCTTCAAAGTCAACTTTTGCATAGCCTGCCGCTTGAAAACTCCGAGAAAGTGTAGAGGTCTCTGAGAAGTTGAGTTTGCATCCTAAGGTGTAAAAAGCGACTTTCCGATAAAATTGCATGTGCAAAGATAAGAAACTATGAATATTGATTTTAATCTGGGATTTTCTAATGCATTTTGCGGAAGCTATCGCGCTGTATTGATTAACTTTGTCTAAAATTTACGCATGCAATTCTTTTCGAACATTTTGGAAACCATTGGAAATACACCTTTGGTGAAAATCAACAAATTGACCACTGAACTTCCTGCTTTGGTACTTGCCAAGGTAGAAACAACCAACCCTGGGAATTCTGTAAAGGACCGTATGGCTGTAAAGATGATTGAAGATGCTGAAAAAGATGGGAGGCTAAAACCGGGAGGAACTGTCATTGAAGGAACCTCAGGGAATACGGGAATGGGACTTGCTTTGGCTTGCATCATCAAAGGTTATAAACTCATTTGTGTTTTGAACGACAAACAATCCAAAGAAAAAATGGATATTTTGCGTGCAGTCGGTGCTGAAGTAGTGGTTTGTCCCACCGCTGTTGAACCTACAGATCCTCGTTCATACTACTCCGTTTCCCGTCGTTTATCAGAAGAAATTCCGAATTCTTGGTATGTGAACCAATACGATAATCTTTCGAATCGCACCGCACATTACGAACAAACCGGCCCTGAGATTTGGGAGCAAACAGGGGGTAAAATCACACATTTTGTCGTTGGGGTAGGAACCGGAGGTACCATTTCTGGCGTTGGGAAATACCTCAAGGAAAAGAATCCAAACATAAAAATCTGGGGCATTGATACCTATGGTTCAGTGTTCAAAAAATACAAGGAAACAGGTATTTTTGATGAAAATGAAATCTATCCTTACATCACTGAAGGAATCGGAGAAGATATCTTGCCTGCCAATGTAGATTTCGACATCATTGACCATTTTGAAAAAGTGACAGATAAAGATGCTGCCATTTATACCCGTCGATTGGCTCGTGAAGAAGGAATCTTTGTTGGGAATTCAGCGGGTGCCGCCCTCAAAGGACTGTTGCAAATGAAAGCGCAACTAAGCAAGGATGACGTTGTTGTTGTATTGTTCCACGACCATGGAAGTCGTTATGTCGGTAAGATTTTCAATGATGATTGGATGCGTGAACGCGGGTTTTTAGAAGAACACGTGCTTACCGCTGGAGATTTAGTGGCAAAACATAAAGACAAGCCCTTGGTAACGGTTTACGCAGAAGAATTGGTTTCGCACGCAATCGCCAAAATGCGTTTCTATTCCATTTCTCAAATCCCTGTGATGAAAGACGGGAAATTGGTAGGATCCATAGATGACAGCCACGTGTACCAAGTTTTAATGGATAACCCGTCCCTAAAAGACGCGCCCATTTCTTCGGTCATGCGTCCCGCTTTTCCAGTTGTGCAAGCCAATACACCCATCGATGATCTTTGTAAGTTAATTAACAGAGACATCCCCGCAGTCATTGTGCAAGTTTCAGAGACACCAGCCGAATTTCACATTGTTACCCGTTACGATGTCATTTCAGCGATGTCCTGATGAATGTATTTTTCGACCAAATGGAAAGGAAGGTGCAATTAAAACCTTCGCCCCAGAGAATTGTTTCTTTGGTGCCTTCCATAACTGAGTTTCTTTTCGCTTTGGGATTAGAAGACAGGGTGGTGGGCATTACAAAGTTTTGCATTTTTCCAGATGAATGGTTCCGAACGAAAACAAAAATTGGGGGTACAAAATCTCCTGACATTCAAAAAATTAAAACACTTCAACCTGATTTAATCATTGGCAATAAGGAAGAGAATAGGGAGGGCGACATTGCGGAAATGAGCAAGTTTTCCCCGGTATGGATGAGCGATGTGAATTCCGTTTCGGACATGTATGAAATGTTACAGGCGTTAGGAGAGGTGTTGGGGTGTTCAACAAACGTGAAGCCTTGGTTGACCAAATGGGAAGCCTTTTTTCAGGAAAACAAAACGAGGGGGCAAGGCAGAAGCGCATTGTACGTCATTTGGAAGGATCCAATCATGGTCGTCGGAAAAAACACCTACATTGATTCGTACATGACGGAAATTGGGTATAACAACTGTGTGAACGAAGATCGTTATCCTATGCTGAAGGATCTTGAAGGGATTGAGCCAGAGGAGATTTTATTAAGTTCGGAGCCTTTTCCTTTTAAAGAAGATGACTTTGTAAAATTTAATTCTCTTTTTCCAAAAGCAAACATTCAATTGGTTTCTGGGGAGGAATTTTCTTGGTACGGCGTAAGAAATCTTGTGGATGAAAAACAGTAAGCAGCCCATTCTATTTTTTGATGGCGATTGTGCATTTTGTAATCGCTGGGTTCGGTTTTTTGTGAACAACGAACGAAACCAAAACATGCTGTTTTCACCTATAGATTCGGAGGGTACAGAGAGGTGGCTTTCGGAAAATGGCATCGATGGGTTTCAATCTGATTCAATCCATGTTTTTGTCGAAAATACGTTGTTCTCGAAATCTACGGCTGTTTTGAAACTTATTCCCTTTCTTCGGCCCGGTTGGAACCTGTTTTTAGGGCTTTGGCTGGTACCCAAATGCATTCGTGACTGGGTTTATGATTTGATTGCCAAAAACCGACAGTCTTTGGGAGTACAATGTGAATTAATGTCAGTAGACAAAAATCGTTTATTGTAAACCCAATCCATGCTCTATTCCATCTATGATCGTATGAATGATTTTGATGTGGATTTCTTGGGCACGGTCTGCGAAATTGGAATGGGGCGCACGAATTTCCAAGTCCACCAGGTCAGACAACCAACCTCCTTCTTTCCCTGTGAGGGCAATGGTTCGCATTCCTTTTGCCTTTGCAGCTTCGACCGCTAAAATCACGTTTTTAGAGTTGCCTGAAGTCGAGATTCCCAGCAAAACATCGTTTGGATTTCCCAATCCTTCAATAAACCTCGAAAAAACAAAATCATACCCATAATCGTTTGAAACGCAGCTTAAATGTGAAGGGTCGGAAATTGAAATGGCAGGAAGTGCCTTACGATCTTGACGGTACCTTCCGCTTAATTCTTCCGCAAAATGCATGGCGTCGCACATGGATCCTCCGTTTCCGCAAGAAATGATCTTTCCTCCTGATTTTATGGAATGAAGCATGATTTCAATGGCAGACTCAATTTTCTGGAAGTTTTCAGGGGTAC
>RFQZ01000030.1 GCA_009924735.1 Flavobacteriia bacterium
TCCTCCCTTGAGGGAGGATTAAGGAGGGTGACAATAGAACAAGTAATTAAATGACTATCACTCAGAGGGAGTCTGATACCATTGAGAGTCACCTCCCTTTATCCCTCCTCGAGGAGGGAAACAAAACGCTTCCGCTTCATAAAAAACTACCTCCTCCCTTGAGGGAGGATTAAGGAGGGTGACAATAGAACAAGTAATTAAATGACTATCACTTAGAGGGAGTCTGATGCTATTGAGAGTCATCAGACCTTTATCCCTCCTCTAGAAGGAAACAAAACGCTTCCTCACCTAATCGCCTAGTCGAAGAAAGGGGAAGACTGAAATAATCTCCCAACATCTCAATCCCCATAATTCCTTACCTTTGACCTATGCTTTCCTATCATAATAAAGTTGTTTGGATTACCGGGGCCTCATCTGGAATTGGGGCTTCCCTGGCAAAAGGGTTTGCTTCTCTTGGCGCAACCTGTGTGCTTTCCTCCAGAAATGAGAAGCAACTGGATTGGGTAAGGAATCAGTTGGCACATCCTGAGCGACATCTTGTTTTGCCATTGGACCTCACGGCATCGGATACATTTCCTGACGCCGTTGGGTTTGTATTGAATGCTTTTGGGCGAATTGATGTACTTGTAAACAACGGTGGGGTAAGCCAAAGGTCCCTTGCAGCTGAAACTTCATTGGCTGTGGATCATCAATTGATGGAGGTGAACTTTTTTGGTCCCGTGGCGCTTACAAAAGCAGTGCTTCCCTACTTGCGAAAAAGCGAAGGTCAAATTATTGTCATAAGCAGCATTGCAGGCAAGTTTGGTTTTTTCTTAAGGTCTACCTATGCCGCGGCAAAACATGCCTTGCACGGATTTTTTGAAAGTTTAGCCTTGGAGGAGGAAGGAAAGGTTCGTGTGACCATTGCTTGTCCAGGAAAAATCAATACGCCTATTTCCATGAGTGCCTTAAATGAGAATGGAGAGAAGCATAATGCAATGGATGATAACCAGTCGACCGGAATGGATGTCGATGTGTGTGCACATAAAATTATCCGCGCAGCGAGGAAAAACCGCCGTGAGGTTCTGATTGGAAAAAAGGAAATAATCCCCGTATATCTTAAACGATATTTTCCTTACATGTTTTGGCGAATCATTCGCAATCAAAAAGCTGTCTAGGCTAACACCTTCTTAAGGACAGCAGGGTCAAGGTTGTGCGCTCCTTCGAAAACATGCGTTTCAAAACCAAGATTGACATGGTTCGATAGCAGTTCTTGCTGAACCGATTCTGCTGCGAAGTAGGGATCCTTCTTCCCAAGTACAAATTTCTTTGTGATTTGAAGGTGCTGGAAATCCGTAGGCGAAAGGTCAGGGGGGAATACAGCGGCCCATAGAATTAGGTTGTGGAACATTTGTGGAGATGATTGAACCCACCTTGCAGCCGTCGCGCCGCCTTGTGAAAAACCAAGTAAACTTATTTTGTCAAAGCTATGTTTTGAAGTGAAATCCAACATTAAGGCATTGAGCCAGGCAAGGTTGTTTTCAATGTCCAATTCACGCGCCTCCTTTGTCATCCAACTGGCACCTACACGACCACTTGATCCTTCTAAATAAAAACGATGTGGTCCCTCTGGAGCAAGCACAAAAAGAGTGGGGGAAAGGCTTTTGAATTTTTGAATAAAGTACGCTGCCAATTGCCCGTAGCCATGTAGGGCGATGACAAGGTGATTGCAATCTTCAGGGTTTCTATCTTGTAAAGTGAAATAGCGTAGTTGCTGCGGATGGGCGAAGTTATTTTCCATTTATAAATCAAAATTAGTAATATTGCGGGGTGTTAAAGCGAATTTTTTCTTGGTTTTTACTTTTGCTCGTGTTGCAAACCTTGTGCATAGGTTTGTGGCATACGGTACAAACCCGCCATTGGAAAGAAAGTATTGAACGTAAAATTCGTAAGGGAATCTCGAACCATCAAGCCACACAGATTTTCTTTTCGGATGTTGATTTTTTAAACCTGGATTGGCGCGAAAATAAAAAGGAATTTGTGCTGGACGACCATTTCTATGATGTCATTTCCATTCAAAAAGTCTACGGAGGAAAAGTGGTAAAATGTTTGGATGACAAGGAAGAAAAAAGAAGGGTAGAGGCCTATATGAAAATCCATAAAGACGAAAATTCGGGCGGTGCACATTGGATCCGGTTGAGCTTGGGGTTTTTTCAATACTTGCCCGTACGTCCTTTGAAAATAACATGGGTTTCAATTCAAGCGCAAGCACAAAAAAATAAAGTTTTGTATTCTTTTTCCATAAAGGATTTTCATTCTAAAATCCCATCCCCACCCCCCAATGTTTAATTCCCGTTATCCTCGACGTTAAAAAAAGTATTAAACAAAATTAATTTATCATGAAAAAGATTTATTTGGCCATTATAGGCCTATTTGTAGCCTTGGCTACCCAAGGGTTTTATGCCCAAAAATTGTATATTATCGATCAAAATACTTTATCTCCCATCAAAGGTGCCCAGGTTTTTGATTGTTCAGGAAAAACCAAAAACGCATTAAATCAAACCGGTGTGGATGGTTATGTTACCTTGAAAGAATACCAAGAATGTTATGTTGTAAAAGCGGAGGGATATCTTTCACGCAACATCTCTGCAGCAGAAATCAAAGAGAATGCTGGTAAGTTTTCATTGTTTCCAAATGCTCATTCCGTTGACGAAGTGGTGGTTTCTGCAAGTAAATTCAATGAAAAAAGAAAGGACGTGGTCCAAAAAATCCAAGTAATTTCAAGTCAAGAATTGTCGTTGCAAAACCAATCTTCAACCGCGGACGTTTTGGCGAATTCAGGCAATGTCTTTGTCCAAAAAAGCCAATTGGGTGGAGGGAGTCCCATTATACGTGGCTTTGAGACAAATAAAGTGTTGATGGTGATCGATGGCATTCGTTTGAATAATGCGATTTATCGTGGGGGACACCTTCAAAATGTTATCACGATGGACAATGGTATTATGGATCGTGTGGAAGTTGTATTCGGACCCGGCTCTGTTGTTTACGGTTCGGATGCCATTGGCGGAGTTATGCATTTCACTACCAAAAACCCAACCCTGAGCACCTCAGATAAAAGCTTGGTTAAGGGAAGCGGGTTTATGAGGTATATGAGTGCGGTAAATGGATATGCTGCCCATGCAGATGTATCTGTGGGTACAAGACGATTTGGTTCCTTGACTTCTTTTACCTATTCCAATTATGGAGATTTAAGACAAGGATCGAAAAGAGCAGATTTCGTGGGTAATTTTGGCATCCGCCCTTGGTCTGTAGAACGCATCAATGGTGTGGATTCCATGGTAATGAATTCCGATACAAACCTACAACTCGGGTCAGGTTATTCCCAATACGATGTATTGCAAAAATTCACCTTTCTTCAAAAGCCAGGTGTGTTGCATAAAGTGAATTTACAACTTTCGAATTCAAGTAACATTGATCGGTACGACCGCCTAACACAGACAAGTTCGGGTAAGCCAAAGTTTGGAGAATGGTATTATGGACCACAGTTCAGGTTATTGGGAGCTTATTCTTTGGAATTGAGCAATGCCACCAAATTATACGATGGCGCTCGTTTTACCATCGGGTATCAATCCATTGAGGAAAGCAGGATGGACCGAAGATATAAGAAGGATTTCTTGAACCATAGAATTGAAAATGTCGACGTGTTTACGCTGAATGCGGATTTGATGAAGCGAAAAGGAAAACATGAGTTTCGTTATGGTATCGATGCCTGGTACAACAAAGTCACTTCAACCGCTTTTGTAGAGAATATCGTTGCAGATACTACAGCTCCTTTGGATACAAGGTTTCCTGATGGAGGGTCAAACATGATGTCTGCCGCAGTGTATGCAACGCATACTTGGGAGATCAATGATAAATTGATTTTGAATGATGGTTTAAGGGCCTCTTATGTAAGTTTGAATGCTGCGTTTGAAGACAAGACTTTCTTTCCTTTCCCTTTTGATGACATCAGTCAAAAACACATGGCATTGAATGGAAACCTAGGTTTGATTTATGTGCCTAGCAAAAATTGGAGAATGACCTTGAATGGTTCTACGGCTTTCCGTGCGCCAAATGTAGATGACATGACAAAGGTTTTTGAAAGTGTACAAGGTTCTGTAGTGGTACCTAACCCCAACCTTAAGGCAGAATACGCTTACAATGGTGAGTTCGGCGTGAGTCGAGTGTTAACAGAAGGTTTGACCTTGCAAGCAACGGCCTACTATACTTTGTTGAAAAATGCTTTGACCGTTCGTCAAGGTACTTTTAACGGCCAAGATTCAATTGTGTATGACGGTCAATTGAGTCAGGTGATGACAACGACCAATGCGGGTAAAGCCTATGTATTTGGTTTTGAAGCCATGTTGTCTGGGAAATTGAATGATCATTTAAGTATGATGGCAACGGTGAATTACACCAAAGGTAGAAATGTAACTGATTCCATTCCTTTAGACCATATCCCTCCCGTTTTTGGAAAGGTAAGCATGGTGTATTCTGTGGGGAAATTGCGCACAGAGTTGTTTGTGAATTATTCCGGATGGAAGAGGTTGGCGGATTATAACATGGCAGGGGAAGATAATTTCCCGTATGCCACGGTTTATGGAATGCCTTCTTGGTACACCTTGAATGCACGTGTGAATTACAACCTTACACGTCAAATTGGTTTGCAAGTGGCATGTGAGAACATCCTTGATCAAAATTATCGAAACTATGCGTCGAACATTTCTGCACCCGGAAGAAACTTCATTCTTACGTTGAGAGGGAATTTCTAAAAGAAAGCAGTTAAGAGGTTAAGCGAGGGGAAACCCTCGCTTTTTTTGTCAAATCCCAAGAAGTGGAATCAGTACTTCAATGGTGATTTAATTTCTTCATCCTCATCCGCTTGATTTTTCGCTTGAATTTTTGAGCGAAGGTTAAGGTTGTGTCGATGGAAACTTCTTCAAAGGGCCGCTTGGTTCGAAGGACAAACCATTGGTATTCATCGTGGTGCCACAAACCATATTTCTCGTAAGTCATTAATTCTAATCCGGCATCATCCAGTTGTTGAATTAAGGAGGCAAACGGAACCGGTTGGTCTATCACTTGCAAGGTATCTGCCTCCAAAGCGATGTCATGAGCGATATAGTCTGGGTTTGGTAGGTTAATTACGAATTGTGAGTTAAGTCCCATAACCTGGGAGATTCGTTTGAATAAGGACGCATGCAATTCAAGCGGAATATGTTCAAGTACATCAATTAAGGTAATGAAATCCGGATTGTTTAACGGAGTTTCGAATGCGGTAATGTCTTGCGTACTGAAGGTAATGTTCGCTGCGCCAAATTTCGCTTTTCCATATTCAATAGATGCCGCGCTAATATCGATTGCATGAATTTTCCCTTGGTTCACAGTTCGTTTTAAGAGCGAAGTCATCATTCCAATACCACATCCCAACTCGAGCACTGAACTTTGATTAGATAAGCCAAGCGCTCTCATTCGTTCATATACGCCAAAGATCCGGTCGTTTATGCCTGTAACCCCTTGCTGTTCAACAAAGGCATCGTAAAAACCAATTACTTCATCGTTTGATTTCATTTACGATTTAAAAAATTTGATCGTAAGTGGATAGGTTCCTACCTGTCCTTTGTTGGCTTTGATGCCCGCGAGAATGATAACAATTGAATGTCCAATCACCAAAATAGACAATAGAATTAACCAAATTACCAAAAGAAGTATAGGTATCCACGCACGGGAATCTAATCCGCTTCCTTGACTGTCTTCCGCCATTGTGATGAGCATGATAAAACCAACAAGATAAAGAATTCCCATACCGATGATGTAGATCACAAACGTCAACATGAAATTCAAGATTTGCTTGCCGTTTTTATCAATGAGTTCATTCTCCTCTTTGAATTGCGCCCACATGGCAATGGGTAGAATCCATCCGGCCATAGGGACAATCATGGAAGCAAATTGGCTTATGTGCATCAACATTAAAAAGGTATTGAATTCCATGTTCCAGGGACGGAAAGGGGCTTTTTTTTTCGGAATTCCGTAAGGTTGAATGTCTTCCATGTGATTATTTTTGGGTTACGTAGGTTTGTTTTGCAGGGAGGTAGAAAAATTCGTAGCGTTTTTTACCCGTGTTTTTGAGGGTGGGTATTGCAATGTTGAAATTAGAAACCGTATCACCCAAAGTTACCATGGCTTCATAGATCAGAATGTTCTTGCGAGGATTTGATGCGGTGGAAAGGTACTGAAAGCCATTTGCCTTGCAGTTTGCTTGTCCAAGGTTTTCAAAAAGTGGCCATTCAAAATAACGTACCGGGCTATGGTTTGTAACCGTGAAAAAAGCCTTGTAGGCAGAGTTTCTTACCCTGTAGGTAACCAAGATGTCTTTGTATTGTGTTGATGTGATGTCTTCAAAATGAATTTCCAGTGGGAGCATAGGGGAGGAAGGTACCACAATTGGTGGAGAAATTAAATCCAAACTACCGTCATAAAAGAAGAAAAAGTTATGGTTTCCCATAAAACCAATTTCCGCTTGTTTGGAAGGGTTGGCACTTTGTGCAGCTGTTTTTAATGCGTTTTCATATCGATTCACCGTAATGATGGCGTCCATTTTATCATCCCCATCTAAATTTGCCTTGTAAATCTTCAAGCCGTAGTTTTCCGTTCCTAAGATTTGTAGCTGTGCTTCAACATGTCGTTTCGCATACGTTTCAAGGCTTCCATTGGATCCTTTTTCAGGTTCTGCGATTTCGGTGTCCAACGGTTCGTTTTCATTTCCACCACACGCGGTGAGCATCATTGCGCTTACAAGTATGAAAAAATATTTATGCATTCTCTAAGATTATTGATACCCAATCCAGTGCTTTTTGAAGTTGTGTTTCACGATCCATATTGCTGTTGTCTAAAAACTTTGCGTCTGGTGCTTGTTTCAGTGGACTGGTTTCCCTTTGCGTATCCATTTCGTCTCTGTTCCTTAGGTTATTGGCAACTTCATAGGCATCTATGTCTACACCTTTTGCAGACAGTTCCTTGTGCCTTCGTTCCGCGCGGATTTCAAGGTCGGCGGTGACAAATATTTTCAATTCTGCGTTCGGAAAAACGACCGTTCCAATGTCTCGACCGTCCATTACAATGCCGCCGTTGGTTCCCATGGCTTGCTGCAAGGCAACCAGTTTTGTACGAACAGCAGGAAGCGTGGCTATGACAGAGACAAAATGAGAAACTAGGGGATTACGGATTTCTGCGGTTACATCGACACCATTCAGTAACATGGTGAAGGCTTTGTCGCTTTGAGAATGAATGAATTTGATTTCAATATCAGGCAATGCCGAAAGAAGCGCTTCCGTATTTAACGTTTCGTCGACAAAAAATCCGTTTTGAATGGCGTACAAGGTAACGCCTCGGTACATTGCACCGGAATCAATAAATACATAGCCCAAAGTTTTTGCGAGGTCCTTTGCCAATGTGCTTTTACCACTTGAGGAAAATCCATCAATGGCTATGGTGATTTTTCTTTTGGAAGTCATCGCATCAAAAATAATCAAATGTCCTCATTGGCTGACCAGTTTGGGCTTTAAAAAAGTCGCTGTATGGTTGTTTGTCATTTTAACCAAATCCTCGGGCGTTCCCTCAAATGTAACGGTTCCCCCATCTATACCGCTGTCTGGACCAATGTCGATGATCCAATCGGCACATTTTATCACGTCGATGTTGTGTTCGATGACCACAATTGAATGTCCCTGATGAATCAATGCGTAAAAGGAATGCATCAGTTTGTCAATGTCATGAAAATGCAGTCCCGTCGTGGGTTCGTCAAAAATAAACAGGGTGGGTTGTTGTGTATTTCCTTTGGCTAAAAACGAAGCGAGTTTGATTCTTTGGGCCTCTCCACCGCTCATCGTACTCGAGGATTGTCCAGCTTTTAAATACCCAAGACCTACATCCAACAAAGGTTTAAGCAAGGCTGCGACCCGCTGTTCTAACCTATCTGAAGCTTCATTAAAAAAGTCATACGCCTCATCGATCGTCATCTCCAAAATTTCAGCGATGTTCTTTTCTCTGTACACCACCTCTAAGGTTTCTGTTTTATACCTTTTTCCCAAACAGGTATCGCACGTCAATTGGATGTCTGCCATGAACTGCATGCCCACAGTAATGATGCCTTCGCCTTCACAGATTTCGCACCTTCCTCCGTCAATGTTGAAACTAAAAAATCCAGGTTTATAGTTACGCATTTTGGCAATGGGCTGTTTTGCAAAGATTTCACGGATGTCATCAAATGCTTTAAGGTAGGTGACCGGATTGCTTCGTGAACTTTTTCCGATTGGATTTTGATCTATGAAAACTACCTCGTTAAGTAGGTGAGTGTCACCTGAAATGGTTGCGCCTTTGTAAAGCTTTTGTTTACGGTCGTATAGCACTTGTTTTAATCCAGGAAATAAAAATTCTTTAATTAAAGTTGATTTTCCTGAGCCTGAAACCCCTGTTATGGTCACCAAACTGTTCAATGGAATACGTGTGGTAATGTCCTTCAAATTGTGAAGGGTTGCGTTTTGGATTTGAATGTAATTGGGGGATTTTCTTCTGCGGTTTGGCAATGGAATCTCGAGTACGTCAGTGAGGTACTGGGCAGTAAGGCTATTGCCTTTTTTTAGCATTTGGGTAAAGTCCCCTGCAAATACAACCTCGCCTCCTAAATACCCTGCCAATGGACCTATGTCGATAATGTAGTCTGCGGCACGCATGATTTCTTCTTCATGTTCTACAATGACTACGGTATTTCCTTGCGCCTTAAGGCTCTCCAAAACTTTAATTAAACGTTGGGTGTCTCGAGGGTGTAATCCAATGGAAGGCTCGTCTAAGACATAGGTAGAACCTACCAAGCTTGAGCCCAGAGAAGTTGCCAAGTGGATCCGTTGAGACTCTCCGCCAGAGAGGCTGTTGGTCGCCCGATTTAAAGTTAAATACCCGAGTCCAACTTCCTTTAACACACGCAGTCGATTGATGATTTCGGGCAGTATGCGTTTGAGTACATTGTTGGATTCAATTTCTGCTTTTGATTTTTCGAAAAAGGCATGACCATCGTCGATGGAAAGCTGCACGATTTCCTGTAAGCTTCGACCGAAAAACTTTACATAAGAAGCATCACCGCGCAGTCGGGTGCCTTGACATTCCGGACAAATGGTTTTTCCGCGATACCTGGATAAAATTACCCTGTATTGAATCTTATAAGATTGACTTTCAACCCATTTGAAATATTTATGTAAACCTGTAAAGTACTTGTTTCCATCCCAAAGGAGCGCTTTTTGTTCTGGACTTAAAGATCGGTAAGGTTTGTGAATTGGAAAATCAAAATGCTTGGCATTCAGAATTATAGACTGTAAATACTCATCCATAACTTCACTTCTCCAAGGTTGGATTGCGCCTTGTACAATGCTCAAGCCTTCATCCGGAATGACCAATGCAGGATCGATGCCTAGAACTTGGCCGTACCCTTCGCAGGTTTTACATGCACCGTAGGGATTGTTGAAGGTGAAAAAATACACCGATGGTTCCTGGAACAGCATCCCGTCTCTTTCAAACTTGTTGTTAAAAGAAGACATTTCTTGATTGGAAAGGTTAAGGATTGCACAGCATCCCAGTCCCTTGCCAAATGCAATTTGAATGGAATCTACCACCCTGGATTCTTCGGATTCTTGAAAACAATTGGTTGGGAATCGGTCAATCACTACATGGAATTCTTCGGGTGAAATCGACAAATCAAGTTGGTTGATTAATTCAATTTTTTGGTTGACATAAACCCGACTAAACCCTTCTTTTTCAAGTAGTGAAATTTCATCTTTAAAGGTTCGTTTTGGATTGTTTCCAATGGGAGCAAGGATGGCGATAGGCGTAGGGTCAGGCAATCCTTGAATGTAATAGAGTACATCGGCTGCAGTATCCTTTTTTACCAA
Organism: Flavobacteriia bacterium; assembly: GCA_009924735.1. Taxonomy (GTDB): domain Bacteria; phylum Bacteroidota; class Bacteroidia; order Flavobacteriales_D; family Crocinitomicaceae; genus UBA952. The sequence goes on from RFQZ01000030.1 coordinate 9,960, forward strand.
ATCGCCAGAAAGTGGCGAATACGTTTTGCCTTCTCGAGCGAATAACAATTTGAGGTAGTCGTAGATTTCTGTCGTCGTTCCTACGGTTGACCTTGGGTTGGTGGATATCACTTTTTGCTGAATGGCAATCGCAGGAGAAAGACCTTTGATGTAATCCATTTCAGGTTTGTTGAGTTTTCCTAAAAACTGTCGGACATAGGCGGGCATGCTTTCAACAAAACGTCGTTGTCCTTCCGCGTATAAAGTGTCGAATGCCAAGGATGATTTTCCCGAACCCGAAACCCCGGTAATAACGGTTATTTTTCCGTGCGGAATTTGGACGTCAATGCCTTTCAAGTTGTTCGCCCTTGCGCCTTTTATGTCGATGATTTTTTTCACGCTACAAAGTTAACACATGTAGCGAAAAGGCTTCATCCCCGAAATATTTATATTTTAGAGGGTTAAAAAATACATATGAAGTCATTGTTTCGCAGAAAACAGGTAGGAGATATATTAAAACAGTTGGAAGAAAACCAGCTTTCTGATGCGCATTCGAGTTTGGGTAAACACCTTAAAGTAAGGGATTTAACAGCTTTTGGGATTGCTGCAATTATTGGTGCGGGAATCTTCAGTACCATAGGTGAAGCAAGTTACCAGGCGGGTCCATCGGTGATTTTCTTGTTTATTTTCACAGCCATTGCATGTGGTTTTGCCGCCTTTGCCTATGCAGAATTTGCATCCATTGTCCCTGTTTCAGGAAGTGCTTACACTTATTCTTATGTCGCTTTTGGTGAAATCATTGCATGGATTATTGGTTGGGCATTGATCATGGAATATGCAATTGGAAACATTACCGTAGCCATCTCTTGGTCGGATTATTTTACAGACATGTTGCGGAATCTTCACATTGGTATTTTAAACATTCACGGAGTGCAAATTCCTTTATGGTCACAAATGGATTACCTATCCGCTGTTCGTGGACACAGCGAAGCACTAACCTTACTCGAATCTGGAAAAACGTTGACGGATTTAGACCAAGGGATTCGTACGGCATATCTTGCCTATGAACACAGTCCGAATATTCTTGGATTTCATTTGATCCTTGACCTTCCCGCTTTGTTTATTATTATTTTCATTACAGGCTTAGTCTACCGTGGGATTAAGGAAAGTAGAAATGCGTCCAATGCCATGGTAATCGTTAAATTGGCCATTATTTTATTGGTTATTGGGGTGGGTGTGTTTTACATTGATGTTGACAACTGGTCGCCATTTGCTCCTAAAGGAATCCCCGGGATATTAAAAGGCGTTTCGGCTGTTTTCTTCGCGTACATTGGTTTTGATGCCATTTCAACCACGGCAGAAGAATGTGAAAATCCACAAAGAGATTTACCGCGAAGCATGATGTGGTCCATCATTATTTGCACCATCCTTTATGTCGCCATTGCCTTAGTACTGACCGGCGTTGTTTCATACAAATTGCTTCGTGTAGGTGAACCGTTGGCATTTGTCTTTAACCACATTCATTTGAATCAACTCAGTGGGATTATTTCGATAAGCGCGGTTGTGGCCATGGCTTCGGTTTTATTGGTGTTTCAAATGGGACAACCCAGGATTTGGATGAGTATGAGTAGGGATGGCCTCCTTCCGAAAAAGTTCGCACAAGTGCATCCGAAATACAAAACGCCCGCATTTGCTACCATAGTGGTTGGATTTGTGGTTGCCATTCCAGCACTGTTCATGAACTTAACGATGGTGACCGATTTATGTAGCATTGGTACTCTTTTCGCTTTTGTCTTGGTGTGTGGTGGCGTTCTTATGTTGCAAAACCGAACCGACATCCCGCGTGGGAAGTTTAAAACGCCTTACCTAAACGGTAAATACATCATGCCAATTTTGGTGGTGATAGGGGTGGTGGTTATGTTCACGCAATTTCCTCAGAAAACCAATGATTTCATTTTCAACAAAGAAAAAATGAAGGATAAAGTAGAAATCATCCAGAAGTTGGATCCAAACCAAATCGTGGCCCTGAAAAATGTATTGATTCGCTCAGAAAATCCTAAGTTTTTGGCTTTGGAGAAAAACATCGAAAAGTACTATGCAGGGCAAGATACCAAGGTTTTAATTAAGGACTTGGGCTTCTTACATCTACCGAAATCTCATTTTTACAATTTTGGATGGATGAATTTTGCCCGTAAAATTCCAACATGGATTTTTCTACTTTTTACCGTGTTTATTACGGTGATGACTTTTTTGAAGAATTTATCCATGATACCGCTTGCGGGTTTGCTTAGCTGTCTATACATGATGAGTGAAATTAAACTTGAAAACTGGATTTACTTTTTCATTTGGTTGCTCATTGGGCTCTTGATCTATTTCGGGTATGGCAGGAAAAATTCCAATTTGGCAAAAGCGGCCCTGTTAAAGTCCTAAGTTTTAAATAGATGTTCAGCGCTTTTCTTTAATTTTGTAGCCTATTCAATTTTATGTTTGAAAATTTAACCGAAAAGTTCGATCGTGCCTTTAAAATTTTAAAAGGACGCGGACAAATTACAGAAATCAACATTGCTGAATCCCTAAAAGAAGTGCGTCGTGCACTCTTGGACGCCGATGTCAGCTTTAATACAGCAAAACAGTTTACGACGGCTGTTAAAGAGAAAGCCATTGGTAGGGAAGTCCTAACGGCAGTGTCCCCAGGACAACTGATGGTCAAAATCTGTCATGAGGAACTGATCTCGCTCATGGGCGATAACGAGGTAGAAATTAACCTCAAAGGAAATCCCGCCATTGTACTCATGTCTGGATTACAAGGGTCAGGTAAAACAACTTTTTCAGGTAAATTGGCGAATTACCTCAAGGCAAAAAAAGGCAAAAAGGTTTTGCTCGTTGCCTGTGATGTCTACCGTCCAGCGGCCATAGATCAATTGCATGTCTTGGGAGACCAACTTTCCATTGAAGTCTATTCGAACAAAGAAGAAAAAAATCCTGTTAAAATTGCCCAAGCGGCCATTCAACATGCCAAAAGCAATTCCTTTAACGTAGTCATCATTGATACCGCGGGTAGGTTGGCGGTGGATGAAGAAATGATGGCCGAAATCGCCAATGTCAAGCAAGCCATTCAACCCACTGAAACCTTGTTTGTTGTCGATGCAATGACCGGTCAGGATGCCGTAAATACAGCCAAAGCATTTAACGACAGAATTCAATTTGACGGTGTCGTACTTACAAAATTAGACGGTGACACCCGCGGAGGAGCCGCCTTGTCTATTAAATCGATTGTGAACAAACCCATCAAATTTGTAGGTACAGGAGAGAAGATGGATGCGTTGGATGTATTCTACCCGGCTAGAATGGCAGATCGTATCTTGGGAATGGGTGATGTTGTTTCATTGGTAGAAAAAGCTCAAGAGCAGTTCGACGAAGCAGAAGCAAGAAAATTGCAGAAGAAAATCATGAAAGATCAGTTTGATTTTAATGATTTCTTAAGTCAATTGGAGCAAATCAAAAAAATGGGCAATGTCAAAGATTTGATGGGAATGATTCCAGGGATGGGAAAAGCAATGAAAGATGTCGACATTCCAGACGATGCTTTTAAAGGTGTTGAAGCCATCATCCGTTCCATGACGCCTACCGAACGCACCACGCCAACATTACTAAATAACTCGAGAAAAATACGCATCGCCAAAGGCAGTGGTACCTCGGTTCAAGAGGTTAATAAACTCATCAAACAATTTGAGGACATGCGAAAAATGATGAAAATGATGAGCAATCCTAGAAATCTATCCGGAATGAAAAACCAGATGCGAAACATGAGGTAACGATTATTTTGTACTTTAATGCGCGAAAGCGTTTGCCAATGGAGGTTCTTCGTACAAATTAAACCCTGCATGTAGATGAAGATTTTTAGAAATCAAAAGTGTTTTTTCTTGCTTTTACTTGCATGGGTGTCCCAGGCTAACTTTGCCCAATGTGAAAAAGTGTGGATTCAAGGAAGGGTTTTAGACACCTTACGTCCACAAAGTTTTTACAATCTTCTGGTGGTGAATCGTTCAACCGGAAAAGCCAATTTTGGGCAACCTGATGGAAGGTTCAGTACCTACGCCGTTCCCAACCAAAAAATCGCATTGTCTGTTAAACAGTATCCCATCTACGAGTTTATCGCCATCCCTGATTCGAATTGTCAATGTAAGGTGTTTGCCTACATTGATCGCTTGCCCCAAGAAGTGGATGAGGTGATCGTACGTCCCTTGAAGACATTGGAACAAATCAAAGACGAGCGCGCCGCTTTGGCATTACGAGATACGCGCTTGGTTTCCGGTGTTAATGTCTTAGAAAGCCCCATAACGTCCCTATATCAAGCTTTTTCGAAGAAGGAACAAAATAAAAAATGGATTGCAGAACAAGTGTACAAAGACAATCAAAGGAGGGTCGTACAAGAACTTTTGCGGTTGTACATTGCGTACGACATTATTGACCTTAACGAAGTGGATTTCGATGCTTTTATCTTGTTCTTGAACCTGGATCCAGACTTTTTAAAAACCGCTTCTGAAATGGAATTAATATCCTTTATCAAAGATAAATACGATCATTTTAAGCGCTTTAATGCTGGATTCTAAAAATTGTATTTAATTCCTCCACACAGCGCGCCCAACTGTAGTTGGATTCCACGAATTTTCTTCCCGCTTTGCCTGTGGATGCTGCCAAAGCCAAATCCTTTTGTAGCAGCCTTATTTGTGTAGCCATTTCCCCTGCGTTATTACACACGAAAATCTGCTCGTTCTCCGTTGCATGAATGGCGTCGTTTGCCAAAGAGGTTGTGATGCAGGGCAATTCCATGGCCATCGCTTCGAGTAATTTATTCTGTAGGCCCGTACCCATTTGCATGGGTGCAATGAACGTTTTTCCCCTCGCATACGCGTGGCGAATGTCCGCCTGCCAACCTTCTACCACGATGTGGGAATTCCTTTTTTGCAATTGCAGTATTTTTTGACTCGGACTTGCCCCAGCAATCAAAATTCGAAGGTCTTTGTTCTTTTGTAAAACGTTTTTTTCAAACCAAACCATTGCATCCACATTGGGTGCATAGCTCAAGTTGCCTACGAACACCAAGTCAAATTCTTTATGTACCGAGTCCATCGGTGAGAAGAATTGGGTGTCGATTCCGTTCGGTACCACCTTAATTTTTGTTTGTTCGGGATGCGCGATGTAGTAGGTGTCCTGCAAGCTGATCATCGTGTGAAATTCAAAATAATTGAAAATCCTCCGTTCATATTCCCTGAGACGTGTGGCTTCCATTCGATAGATAAACTTAGCATAGAAAGGCGCGTTTTCCATTCTGCGTTCCATTCCCTTGGACAAAGCGTCCATGTAATCCAAGGTTTTATAGCAATCGTGGTAATTTTTCACATATTCTGCGGCCCTTATCAGTTGGCAATAAATATGGTCGGGCTTGAGGTTTTTTAGGATTTGGTTAATTTGTCGTTTGACCTTGCTTTCCGTAAAATACGCGACCTGAAAGGGTGCGTGAAGGAAAAAATTCAATCCCAAACGAAAAATTTGTTTGGGTTTACTTAGTTTAAAAACATGGGTTTGCAACGCAAAAGGGGCCAATTCATTTAACCACTCATCGGCAATGGATTGGTCTGTAAGCGCAATTAAGGTGATTTCATAAGACTTAGAAAGACCTTTGATAAAATGGAAGGCCCTAAGCTTATCTCCTTTTTCCAATGGATAAGGAAAACGCGAAGTGATGAATACCAATTTCGGTCGATCAGACATTGAAGAGGTTTTGAAGTGCTACAATCTGTGTATCTTTTGAGAAATGAATCCCGGCAATGGCAAGCGCTGCTTGGCTTAACGCCTCTTGTTTTGTTTTATTAATGATTACCTCATGCAAAAGATCTTCGAAATGTTCTGTGGTTTTTGCAATGCATAAGCCTTCCGAGTTTGACAACCCCTGAATGGAAACTTCAGTTAGTACGGCAGGTTTTCCCAAGCAAAGGGCGTCCATTACTTTGATGTTCAGTCCTGTGCCAAAACGTAGGGGCGCAATGAAAATGCCATGTGAAACCAAGAATGCATTGGCATCGTCCACAAACCCATGTCCATAGATTCCCTCAGCCTTATTGGTGAATTGTGAAGATCCTTTTCCAGCAATGTGAAATTGAAGTTCTGGGTGGTTCGTGCGTAGGCGGGGGTAAATGTCTTGCAAGAAAGAATCAATGGCATCGACATTGGGTTGCCAATCAAAATTCCCAATAAAACAAAGGGATTTTTCGCTGCTTATATTCCCAGTTAGGACGATGTCTGCTGTGGGGTAAAAAGTATGGGTTTTGGCATTGTGTTGTTTAAAATACTTCGCGTCCTCTGCTGCAATTGCCAAAACCCCCTCAACCTTTGGAAGTAATTCGGTTTCATAACGCTTTAACTTTTTGGCGATTTCTGCGAAGTACAAGCGCTTCATTCCATGGCTGTGATTGGATTTGTGTTCCCAAACTTCATGCTCAATGTTGTGGGCGCGGTAGTAGATTTTTTTTGTTTGAAACCATGCTTCTGGGACCAAGGCAACCGAATAAAATCCGTCGCACAAAACACAATCAAACGCATGAGAGGTATCGAGTTTTTCAAGGGTTTGGAAGGTTGATTCACGCAAGTAGCGCTTGACATTTAAGGGGATTTTTTCAAATAAGTTTTTTAGAAAATCGAAGACCGTAAAATGGGTGTTTATTTCAATGGGGTGTACTGGAAGATTAGGTATTTTTTCCAGCAACATTTCCACGTCAAGGGGATGCTTTTGGGTACAAATAGGAGCGTAAATCAAATTAAGTCCTTTGCAAGAAGCTACATTCTCCAACAACGAAGCAATCGCTTTGCTGCCACCATCCACAATCGGAAAAGCGGGCTTTTGGGAAAGGTAAAGCATCGTTATCATTTTGCAGTTCTCCATTTTCGCAGCAATCCCAACCAAGTTTCCCTGCTGAAGAAGGGGAGGTCTCTGTTCGCGGTGTAGGTGACAATGATGGCAATGGGGGTAAAGAACAATCCACTCATCCACATGCCAGCCCACGGGGAAATGACATAGGTGTCAGCCAAATTATCCCCGATGCTCAAAATGATAAAATAAATCATAAAAACGAGGGCGGCAATGACGACAGGTGCGCCAAATCCTCCTTTCTTGACCAAAGCGCCTAAGGGAGCGCCTACGAAAAAGAGTACAAGGATGGCATATGTTAATGCGAATTTTCGATGAAATTCTATCCAAAATTGATCTTCCTCATGTCCTACGGTTTCCAGAAATACACTTTGGTTGGTGATGTTTTCATTGATTTGGTAAAGTTTCGAAATTACATCACGCATAAGCAATTTTTTATCTTCAACAGGTATGTCTTCATAATACACCAAGCTTGCTTTTTGATTTTCTAAACTTGGGTCAAAATGGAAATTTTTGTTTTGAAGTGCTTGGGTTTGAAAGGAGGCAAAGCCACTTTTAACACCTTTGGAGAAATCTTTTTTCATGGTGACGACACGGTTGTGTAAGGAATCTGTGGCGTGGTTGATTTGAAACACATTTAACATTTCAAATTTGTCTTGGAAAATCGCCTCGTCAGAACGCTTCAATGAAAAACCTGTAACGTTCATCTTGTAGGTAGCCCGCTCGAAGGTAGAGATTCGGTCAGGGTGGGTGCTGGATGCACCAGCGTTTGGCAAGCCAATGTTTAACATCTCGTAATTTGCCAGTTCCATTTCTTCAAAAATCGTCCCGTTTCGCAAGTCTAAAAACAAATAATTTCCGCTTACAGATCGGTAGATTTTCGCATGCTTTGCCTTGATGGTTTTGAGCGCATTTTGTTGGGAATGGTCGTAAATGGTGATGCCATGAAACACACTGTCGCTCCCACTTTTTACCTTGATGGCGTATCCATCCAATTCTGTGGTGTAAACCCCCGGCTTGATGAGTGTGGAGAGTTTTGTGTTTTGAATGTCGTAAATCAAGGAATGCCACTTTAAATTGGCCACAGGGATCACGTAGTTGGCGAAATAAAAGGTAAAAAACGAAATTCCGATGACAACTAGGGTAAGGGGTCGCATGATTTTTAACAGGGATAAGCCACTTGATTTCAATGCCGTTAACTCATTGCTTTCAGCCATGTTTCCAAAGGTCATTAAGGACGACAGTAGAATTGCGAGGGGTAAAGCCAGAGGAATAAGGCTTGCTGAGACATAAAACAAAAGTTCGAGAATCACCCAGATGCTGAGTCCTTTTCCCATGAGGTCATCGATGTATACCCAAAAAAATTGCATGATTAAAATGAACATGGATATCACCAAGGTGATGAAGAAGGGACCAATGAATGATCGAATACTGAACAGGTATAACCTTTTCAAAGATGAAATTTTTTACAAAGGTAGAATTACTGTCTGAATTATTTATGCTCCGATGAGCCTACGAAGGGCATTGATTTGTTGATCCCATGTGCGCATCGCTGTATCCTTGTCCTCGGCGTATGCAAAATCGGTTACGATTAGATTTACCGTTTGGGTCATTGGGTCTACTTGGTGGGCAATCTCGAAATACGTATCTAAACCCTCTTCGATGTCCTCAATCCACTGAAATTTTATTCTATGATTTGCTTTGTATGTAAGCAGTTTTGCCTCCTCTTCTTGTCCATCCCAACTAAAAACATAAAGGTCATTGGTATTATTCACGTCATCCGCAAACCATTCACTTAACCCACTTGCAGTGGATATTTTACTTTCTAAAACCCTTGGAGACGTTTTTAAAATGTACTCTAATTCAAATTTTTCTTTCATAAATCCTTGAAATACCTATTACCTTTGTTCTTTCAACGGCAAGATACGGAATTAAATCTAATGAATTTACAAAATATTGGTGCTAAGGTTTTTAGGTACAGGGGACAAATTCCCGCATTGCTGTTGCTTCTTATTTTGCCCGTTGTATGTTTTTTTCCTTGTCCCATTTCTACTTTACTGGGTGATATATATGCCTTAAAATTACTTTCTTTCTCCTTCATTTTAAGTGGTGTTTTTTACAGAACCTATGCCGTTGGATTTCGGTTTGACCACAGTTCGGGTAGGAATCGGCACAACCAGGTCGCACAACATTTAAATATCACCGACGCTTATTCTATGTCTCAACATCCCCTCTATTTTTCAAATGGTTTGCTTTGGATGGGCATCTTGTTGGTGTTGGACAATTGTTTGGCATTCTGTATTGGTTGTTGCTATTACATTGTATTAAGTTCAGTAATCATCCGAACCGAAACTGTTTTTCTTGACAACACCTTTGGGGAGGAATATCGACAATGGAAAAAAAAACGCCCCGCTTTTCTACCAAATCCAATGAAGTATAAACGCGGAGCGAAAAGATTCAATTGGATGCGTGTCTTCGCAACCGAATATCCAAGTTGGGTATCCATTATAGCCAGTGTATTGGCACTACACATTCTTAAAAATTCAATTGAATCGAATACATTCAGTTTTGGAAAAGGAGATTTGCAATTGGTGGTCGTTGGCCTGGTTGTGGGTTTTTCTGGAAGGTTTTACAAATACATCGTTGTACGCAAATGGCTTAAAAAGTCAATTTGAATTCCAAACGCTGTTGAAGCGATCTTCCCAAGGTGAGTTCATCTGCATATTGAATCTCGGTACCGACTGAAACGCCCCTCGACAAAGTTGTAATTAACAACCCCTCGCGTTGAATTTTCTTGAACAAATAAAAATGCGTTGTGTCTCCTTCCATGTTTGGACTTAAGGCAAAAATGACTTCTTCGAGCTCGTTTTTATTGGCTTTCTCAACCAAACCCTCAATGTTTAGGTCCTGCGGTCCGATGCCATCCATTGGAGAAATCACCCCGCCGAGCACATGGTAGTGACCTTTGTAGGTTTGGGTACTTTCTATGGCCATTACATCTCGAATGTCCTCAACAACGCAGATTAATTTAGGGTTCCTTTTTGGATCTGTACAGATGGAACAAATGGTCGTGTCCGCAAGGTTTCCGCACGATGAGCATTGGAAGGTGTGTGATTTGAGTTGTACGATGGATTCAATGAAGGCATGAATGTCATCAATGGACTTTTGGTGCATGTGCAAAGCCAAGCGCAATGCTGTCCTTTTGCCTATTCCAGGTAGGGTTGCAATTTGTTCAGTTGCTTTTTCTAGGTACTTCGATGGAATATGCATGTTCAAAATTAATAATTTTAATAAGGCTTTGCGTAAATTTGTCAAATGGCCCAGCCTCAAATCAACATCAAAAATAAACGCGCCCGTTTTGAATACCACTTGGAAGATGTCTTTCAAGCAGGAATTCAATTGGCCGGTACGGAGATTAAGAGCATTCGAAATGGAAAGGCCAGTATCTTGGAAGCTTATTGTATTTTCAGTGAAGGGGAAGTCTGGATTCGAAACATGTTTATCAATGAATATGAAAACGGTAGCTTTTACAACCACAAACCAAGGGCGGATCGTAAATTGCTTCTGAACCGAAAGGAAATAGTAAGAATCGAGAAATACCTTAAAATAAAAGGGAATACGCTCATTCCTTTGAAGCTATTTTTGTCTGAAAAAGGTTGGGTAAAAGTAGAGATTGCTTGCGCTGTAGGTAAAAAAATGCACGACAAGCGACACGATTTAAAACTGAAGGACGATCAGCGAGAAATGAACAGGGCGCTTAAACGTTAGTTTTTTATCACCTTGTAACTCGGGTAATTCTTTTTGTCAAACACAAATTTTGTGTCTTTCACATCCGGGTTGGACGTGAACTTACTCAGTGAATAGGTGATTACGGTACCATCGTTGGATTTTAATACCGCTTTTTTAAGCTCGTTGGAAGACCTGGAAATGTATAAAACGATGGTATTGTAATCCGCATTTTTAGGGTTTTTAGGATATAAATCGATCACGTCGACCCCTTCGCCAGAAATTTTATCCTCTTTAATGAATTTGTTTTTAAAACCAGATTCCCAAATGGTCATTAGTTTTTTTGGATTTACTGCGTCGTCGTCTCCTTCCGCATCAGATTCATACACCTCTTTGTCTTTTGCGACAACGGTCCAGGATTTTAATCCATTGCAAATGATTGCATTGTCGCCGTAGGTAGCGTAGTATTTGTTTCCTTTAACCCATCCTTTTCCGGATAGGTTGTCGTTTTGACCCGTCCCCTCGTTTTTCATGGTAGCATTGAACTCAATGTAAAAAGATTTCAATCCCTTGATTTTGGTGGAGAGCTTGTTAAGGATTTTTTGTGACTTGCTTTCTTGTGCGAATCCCTGTCCTAAGGAGATGAAAGCGAATAATAAAAGCGTAAAAGAAAAGGATTTCATAGGTAAATTTTCAGTGCAAATATCGAAAATTATACCATGAATTAAAAACTACCATCGAAGCAAGGATTTTTTTATGGAAGTAGTCCCATCACCCACCTCTAAATAGTAGTTTCCTTTCGCATATTTTGCTAAATCTATTTCGATTGAATAGGTTCCTTCCTCAAACATTACGTGGTCCAAAATCGTTGCAATTTTTTGACCTTGAAGGTTGTAGGAGTCCATGGTTATCACCATTTGCTCAGAGACAATCAGCTGAACCATCGTACTTTCAGCAGCAGGATTCGGGCTTGGGTTGGTTAGGTCAAACAATTGGCCTTCCAACAACAAACATCCTTGATTATTCAATAAACTTTCTTCCTTAATGTTTTCAAAAGGTTCTACCTCCGCATTCACACACAGAAGGTCCGAAATTTCATTCTGTCCCAAAGAGCCTAACATTGGACTTGATGGAAAAACATAAATGTAATTTTGTCCCGGTAAAATGACTTGGGTACATAGGTTTTCAAAAAGCACGTTGTTCGAAAGGGACAAGCGCAGTGTACAGCTGTCGATGAGAATGGTTCCCTGGTTTTCTAAGGTTACGCCCAGAAACGATTGGCCGTTGATTTCAGACAAGTACAATTGGGATATGCCAAGCTCAAGAACACGCCCAAGGATAGGCACCGTAACAATCGTTGTGTCAATACAGCCAATTGCGTTGGAACCAATGCAAAGGACTTCCAGCGTATCATCTTGCAAAGAATCAGGCACGAAGTATTGAATGGCATTCAAGGTGTCTATTGCTTCATTGCCAATTTGCCATTGTAGGGAATTGTAGCCAAATCCTGTTGGCGTGAAGGTCGCTTCCGATCCCGCAAGGCAAACCTGGGGATTAACGGTGAAAGCAGTGCTCAATCCAGGTTTTACATCCACTAAAATCAACGTATCAGAAATACAACCTTGATCTGAGGTAACACTTAATGTTACATATTGAATTCCATTTGTCAAAAATTGGTAACTAGAATTACTGAATGGGTAGTTGTATTGCAAATTAACTTCCCAGTTGGTACCGATAATTGTTCCTAGTGGAATGGTGGAGGAATCCGTGAAGGTGGTCCATGAGTTTTTACAAGATGGGCCAACCATCCAATCTAGAATTGGATTTGGATGAATAGTAATTGTTTGTATGCTAGTATCAGAACACCCATTACTTGATTGGACGATTAGCTGTACGTTGTACTGACCAAAATTTTGATACTGCTTAGCAAAGGAAGGGTTAATTGCTTGCGTGTTGTCTCCATAATCCCATGAATTAAGGATTATCGTTGAGGTATCTGAAACAGAACTTGTATTGTTAAATAATACATTGTTTGATTCACATGTATTGTTAAAGGAGAATTGCGAAATCGGCGCCGGAAAAATATATAAAGGATCGATAATCGTATCTAAACAACCATAAACATCACTTGCAATCAATTCGATGTTGTAGGTTCCTGCTGCTCCAAATAAATGAGTGGGGGAAGCTAGTATACTGGTATTTAATGCGCCTGAACTTGCTTGTCCAAAATTCCATTGATAGTTGTTTAATGCAGCATTACCAATGTTATTTGCTTGAAATGAAATGTTATCATTAGAACAATCATCGATATTGGACAAGGTTAAAATCGGACGAGGATGGATAAAAATACTGAAAGTATCATGTATGATACAGTTCGCTGTTGATAATATGCTGATATTTCCCGACAGCCATCCAGTATTAGTTGGGAGTACAGAAATAGACGAAGAAGAAAAATTTTGGCCGTTACTAAATGTCCATGTACTGGATAAAATTTGATTAGGCAATGAAATCGTGCTACTTTCAGTTAGATTGATAGAGGTGTTTTGGCAAGCGAAAGGAGGACTTGAATAGATTAAATTTGCTCCAATTCCAGCAACAATTACATTGATGGTATCTTGAGCTATGCAATTATTTATATTGGTTGTTTGAACAGAATAAACTCCGGAGGTTTGAATCGGAAAGGTAGGGTTAGTGGATCCGTCTTGCCATAAATAATTAATTGTCTGTAAAGCGCCACTGTGGAGTGAAAGTATATTATTTGTACATAAAGTTGTGTCTGGTCCTAGATTCGCTGAAAAAGGATATAAATCAGTAGTAATGACCAATGTATCTGTTCTAATAAAACATCCCGTTGCATCGGTTATTTTAAGGTAGTAGCTTCCAGATTGTGTTATGTTAAAATTATTGGTAGTGGCACCGTTTTGCCATAAGAAGGTATAGTTCGCTGGTGGATAACTGGTTTGCCATTGAATGTTATTTCCTGCACATAGTATGCCCGAAAATTGCGGGAAATTATCTTTGTGTGGCGGATAGATAATAATCGAATCAACAGTTACATTTCCAAGAAAATCGGTGGCGGTTAACCAATATGTGCCTGGTTTATTGACAATTAATTTCGATGCTGTAGTTCCATTTGACCATAAGTAAGCGGCATATTTAGATTGCGCTTTAAGTTGGAAAATGGTACATAAACTGTTGCTTGGCATGATGGTGTCTTTTCCTAAGGATACCGGCGGGGCATATTTATAACGCAGGTAGGAATCCACCAAGGATTTGTTTGGTAGGCTTAGTTCATTATTATAAATCAAGATTTCACCTATGTCTCCTTGGTAATAACGTGTAATGATTCCTCCAAATTTGCCAATTTTTAGTGATGCCGTAGAATTTGGTAAAACGGATGGAATGGCATTCACAATTGATGTATTCAATGAAGTTGAATTTTTATAATACTTCACTTTATTTGTTAATGTTCCATTGTAAACTAAGTTAAGGATGGAAGGTTGCAACAATTGCATATTCGCATTCGTAGTTATTACCTTTTGATTACCTGCATCATTAATTAACAATGCTGGCGCAAACATTAATTGATTGCTAGTGGCAAAATCAGTTTGAAAAACCCATGATCCTTGGGTTTGATAATCCCATTTTGCCAAAATGGTTTTATTCGTGGCAAGAATAGTCGGTTTAACAAGGACATGCATAGAGAATTGATCTGTGTAATCAATAGAAAAGTTATCTAAAATTTCTAGAAAATCATCGGTGCCATCAAATCTAAAAATAGGTTTGTTGTTCGTCAAGCTATCAGATGCGATAAAAAGCGGTCGTTGCGTATTATTGTTTTGAAATGCATTGTTTAAGTTGCCGGATTGGTCACTTACGGACTGCACGTTTGCTCCCGCTAGGCTTACGTTTAAACTGGGGTTTAACCAGAGCGTTAAGCCATTTATCGAATTAGGATTGAATAGTAAAAATGATCGAGTCGTGGACCAGGGGGATGGTACAGCATTAAAGATGCTTCTTACCCGCCAAAAATGCTTTTGACCTACGCCAACCAGCGCAGGTGGGGTATACCAATTGTAATTCGTGTTGGCGGAATACAATAAAGTGATAAAGTTGGTATCTGTCGATAATTGAAATTCATATTGAACCGTATTATAATAATCTTTGTTCCAAGTAAATTTTATAGTTGTTGAGGTAGTTATTTCATTATTATGTGGATAAAGCAACGTAGGAACATATTGGGATAAAGCGGAAAATTTTAAACTCAAAAATCCAATGAACAATACTATGGAAATGCGAATTTTTTGCTTTTGTAGTATTAACTTCATCTTATATGATAGATTTTAATAAATAAAATTACACAAAAATAATTCTATGAATAGCTGATGAAACAAATAAAAATATTAAAATTACACCGCTACTTTTACAACCAGTTTTACAGAAATAATTAGTAAAACAAAATTGACATAAAAGTCAAGCCAACCAAATTACGGATTAACTATGAAAAGTAGTGATGATTCTTGGACAGAAATAATCAAACCTAAACGAGGTTGGTTAGACATAAACCTCCAAGAAATTTGGCGATACAGGGATTTAATTATACTGTTTGTTAGGAGGGATTTTGTTTCTATTTACAAGCAAACAATCCTTGGTCCACTTTGGCTTTTTATACAACCCTTATTTACCACCTTCATTTTTTATTTTGTTTTTAATCAAATTGCAAAGATTTCCACTGAAGGTGTTGACCCTATCCTATTTTATTTGTCTGGCATAACGCTTTGGAATTATTTTTCGGATTGCTTCAGCAAAACGTCAAACACGTTTGTTGCAAATGCATCCATCTTTGGGAAAGTTTATTTTCCGAGGCTCACAACGCCTATTTCAATCGTTATTTCGAACTTGATTAAGCTTGGAATTCAAGTTATTCTATTTGTCATGATTGCATTTTATCAAGTTACATTCAACAATGCTTCAATAAATATAAATAGCTCCATTTTGATGTTGCCATTGTTAATTTTACTCATGGCAATTATGGGATTAGGAATGGGAATTCTGTTTTCTGCACTTACCACAAAATACCGCGATTTAAGTTTTTTATTGACTTTTGGAATACAATTGTTGATGTATGCAACACCAATCATATACCCCTTAAGTTTCACAAGTGGGAAACTTCATCAAGTGCTTTCTTATAATCCTATTACGCCCATTATTGAAAACTTTCGCTATTCCTTTTTTGGAATAGGAACTTTTGATTTGGTTGGATTAATTTATTCAACAATTTTTAGCATCAGTGTGCTTTTCATCGGGATATTATTTTTTAATAAAGTTGAAAATAAGTTCATGGATACTGTTTAGTGTTATGGTTAGGTAGAAATTAAATTATACAAATAGATGCAAGTCATCAAAGTAGAAAATCTTTTCAAGCAGTATCAATTAGGACAAGTAAGTACTGGTACTATTTCACACGATTTAAATCGCTGGTTTCATAAAATCCGAGGAAAGGAAGATCCGTATGAAATAATTACAGGAGAAAATGCGCGAGAAGAAAAAGGAACTTCAAATTATATATGGGCACTAAAAGACATCAACTTTGATGTGAAGCAAGGAGAAGTACTAGGAATAATTGGCAGAAACGGTGCCGGAAAAAGCACCTTGTTAAAGATTCTTTCGAAAGTGACTGCACCAACAAAAGGCACCATCAAAATTCGCGGAAGAATTGCCTCTTTACTTGAGGTTGGCACCGGTTTTCACCCAGAATTAACAGGGCGTGAAAACATTTTTTTAAATGGCGCCATTTTGGGGATGACCAAATCAGAAATTCGCTCTAAATTTGATGAAATTGTGGCGTTTTCAGGTGTTGAAAAATACATTGACACGCCCGTTAAACGCTACTCTTCTGGGATGTATGTTCGTTTAGCCTTTGCTGTAGCTGCGCATTTGGAACCAGAAATTTTAATTGTGGACGAAGTGCTCGCAGTAGGTGATGCTGAATTTCAAAAAAAATGTCTTGGAAAAATGAAAGATGTCAGTAACCAAGGTAGAACCGTGATATTTGTCAGTCATAATTTAGTTGCTGTGAAATCATTGTGCCAGCGGGGCATTTTGATGGAACGCGGGGGCATTGCCTTTATGGGTTCAGCAGATGAAACGGTCGAACATTATATGAAAGTTAATGCAGCCCAATTAAATCCAAGTATTTCTTTTGAATATCCAGTTGATGCTTTAGGGAATGAATTGATTAAGCTAAAAACGGTATCCGTTGAACCAACAAATCCATTTATCACAGATGAAATTTCAATCCATTTTTCTTTTTGGAATTTTTCGGAAGATCCATCAATTTTTCTTGCATTCGATTTAATCGATTTACACGAAGAAGTTGTTTTTGGTTCGGGCTTTAAGATTGATAAAGGCATAGATAATTTATGCCACGCAACATGCACTATTCCAGGAGATTTAATGAATGACGGTGTATATTCAATCGAGCTTTATTTCAACACCTCGGACATGAGACTTTTGTTGAGTCTTCCCAGCACCGTTTCATTTGAAATTGCAGACAAAGAGCGTAGTTATGCTTATTTTGGAAAAATTAATGGAGCAGTTCGACCGAAATTACATTGGAACATAAAACCACAATAATAGTAGGATGGATATTAATCAATTTGAAAGTTACATTGATACCAAACGTTTTGGCATTAAGACTGCAAAAATAAATAACATAGAAATATTAACATTAGAGACCTTAAATCTTTTAAAAAAAAATGATTTCAAATTTATTATTTCGAGGGTTCCAAGTCAAAACATTGAATTAATAAATTTTTTAGAAGATCATGGCTTTCGCATAAAAGACATTCAACTTACGTACAAATTCGATTTGGCTAATCAAGAAATCACGACGAATTATCTAAATCAAGAAATTAAGGTTAGAGAAGGAAATTCAAGAGACATTGAGCAATTGACAAACATCGCAATTGACTGTTTTTGGGATTACGGCCATTATTTTGCGGATTCAAAGCTAAACAAATTGGATTGCATGGAAGTCTATAAAGATTGGACTATTAATGCCTTGCTGAACAAAAATGTTAATGATAAATTTTTTGTTGCTGAATTTGAAAACAGATTATTGGGCTACTTGTTCTTAAATTTGAAGCGTTTTGAAAATAAACAGTACTCCTTCGGTGGTCTTGGCGCTGTCAGTTCTGAAAGCAGGGGAAAAAATGTTTTTTCATCACTGGTAATAAAAAGTTTAGAATGGGCAAAAACAGAAGGGCATTTATGGCAGGAACATAATGTATTAATCAATAATTATCCTGTCAATAAAGTGTTTTCAAAATTAGGGTTCTCAAATTATAAATCAGAAACAACATTGCACGTATGGCTTTAAATAAAATAACTTTTAATAAGCCTTATTTGTCTGGAAATGAAACGAAGTACATTGAAGAATCCGTGCGTTCGATGAAAATTTCTGGTGATGGAATGTTTACAAAAAAGTGTCATGCTTTTTTTGAAGTAAAATACGGTTTTCATAAATGTCTGCTAACAACTTCCTGCACGGATGCCTTGGAAATGGCAGCAATACTTATAGATATTCAAGCGGGTGATGAAGTAATCATGCCGTCTTATACGTTTGTTTCTACGGCGAATGCTTTCGTACTTCGAGGAGCAAAAATTGTTTTTGTTGATTCTTTGCCTGATCATCCAAATATGGATGTTTCCAAAATAGAAGCTTTAATCACTCCTAAGACAAAGGCAATTGTTCCTGTACACTATGGCGGAGTTGCATGCGATATGGACGAAATAATGTCTTTGGCGAAGACATACAATATTTTTGTCATTGAGGATGCGGCCCAAGCAATTGATTCATTTTACAAAGGGAAACCATTAGGCGGAATTGGACAGTTAGCTGCATTCTCTTTTCATGAAACAAAAAACATCATCTCTGGTGAAGGGGGAATGTTGGTCATTAATGATGTTCAATTCGCCGAAAGAGCCGAAATTATCCGTGAAAAAGGCACCAATAGAAGCCAATTTTATCGTGGTGAAGTGGATAAATACGGTTGGATGGATATTGGATCCTCTTTTTTACCTTCGGATATTATTGCGGCATTTTTGTTTGCTCAACTTGAGAATCTGGATAGAATTCAAGAAAAAAGAAAACAAATTTGGAATTTGTTTTACTTAAAATTAGTTGACACAAAGAATAGAGGGCATTTCAAATTTCTAGAAATTAATGAAACCCAAACTAATAATGGGCATTTGTTTGCATTAATCATGAATAGCATAGATGATCGAACAGCATTGATTGATTTTATGAGAAAGGAAGACGTTATGCCTGTTTTTCACTATTTGAGTTTACATAAAAGCCCTTATTATCAAGATAAATATGAAGGAGGAGAACTTGAAAATTGTGATAAGTTTGCAGACACTTTATTGAGATTGCCGTTTTACCATGACTTGAGCATTGAAGATATTGAAAAAATAACATCATTAATAATTCAATTTTTTGATGAAAAATAATCCTAAAATTTTATTCATCGTTTCTGATTTTTATCAATCAGGAGCGAATAGATATGCATATGAGATTGATAAATCCCTTGATAAAAGTAAGATTGATTTATCAATTTTATCATGGCATAAATTAAATAATAGTGAAATTTGGAATGATTATTATTTTTCTAAACACCAAGCACTAGGAACACCTATTTTTTTTGAAAATGAAATAAACCAATTGACAATTCCGACCTTCAAGGAAAGATTTGAGAAAAAAATCTTGAATAAACCTTTTCCCAATGAACGCCAGATGTTCCACGACTTCTTAGAAAGTTTTGCTAAAATAATTGTAATAGGAGAGTATCTGTATCCATATGTTGCACGGTTCATGAATGAAAAAGAACTGGACAAGACATATATTTCTATACACAACTCCATTTTTCAGCATAAGGAAAACTATGATCGGTATGATAAAAAACAATTTTATCAGTTTATTTCTAGTTTTAAAGATGGAATGTATCAAATTGAATTCCAATCATTTGAAAATTATAGGCATGTTTTTTTTCCTTTGTCCATACATATAGAAAACAGTGTTTTTAAAACTGATTATGAATTGAAGGAATCTGTTAAAATCGGAATGTTCACAAGGCTATCGCATACTAAACCATTGGATCCTTTCTTATATGCGTTTCAGTTAATCCTCGATAAATATCCAACTGCTGAATTTCATATTTACGGAAGTGGTGATCCTGAAAAAGAGGGAGTAATGAGAATTGTAAAGCAATTAGATTTGGAAAGTAAGGTTATTTTTAGGGGACATCAAGAAGATTTAATAGCAACAGCTTTGGCAGATAATCTAAATTTAATTTGGCTGCATGGTTATTACGGGATTCCGGGAGGTTTTTCTGGATTTGATATTTGTACAACCAAGATTCCTCAGATTTTTTGGGATTTTAGTGTTTCAAGTGATAAATTCAGCGACCCTAGATTCCCCATGTACCACCAATTATCTAAGTTTGTGGCTAAATCACTGGAGATTATTGAAGATCCATCCAAAGCAAAAGATTTAGCAGAAGTACAATACAAATATATTGATGAAGAAAAGAATGTTCAAAAATTTATTCATATCCTAGAATCTCTTTTTGAAGAAAAAAATAATTAAAGAAACTGCATTGATTATAAAATATAAATTAGGCGAAAAAGAAATTGAACTCGAATTAGAAGGGTCAACATTTACGGGAGCTGAAGAGGTCTTATTATTGAAAGATGAAAATTTAATTGAGAATACATCGTGGAAAAATATTGGTTTTGACATTGTTGATTTTTTAAGTGATTCAGATTTTCAACTTATAAAGTTGGGATTAAAAAAGATAATTGCTGGTTTTGTTAGTGAAGCTGGTGGTCAAATTGATGATAATTTTGAACTAGAACATTATCATTTGTATGTAAATAATGAAATTCACTTAAAAGTGGCAAAAATGATTCAGTGGGGATGGCATGTTAATGAATTTCCTATTGACTTTAATTTGATAAATAATCGAATTTCAGAAGTGGTTGGAATTAAAGTTTCAACGAAAGCAAAGCATATTGAATTGAATAATTTTTTCTTACGAATTGTTCGTCCACAAAATTTTCAAGATAACAACCCGCCACACAGAGATGTTTGGATTGATCGATTGAGAGATGCAGTGAATATTTATGCGCCAATGTGTGGTAGTGATATAAATAGTTCATTAGGTTTAATTCCAGGAAGCCATTTGTTAAATGAGTCTGAAATTGAAAGAACCGCTGATGGGGCGATTTTGAATGGAACATCATATACTGTTCCTTGCGTTATTTCAGTAAAAGGTGAACAACCAAATCTGGTAAGACCTGATCCAAAAGAAAATCAAGTGATGCTTTTCTCCCCATACATAGTTCATGGTGGAGGATATAATTTTAATAAAAATACAACGAGAATGTCACTTGAAGTGAGATTTTGGAAAATTTAAAAATTAAAAAATGAAAGTTCTAATTACAGGAGGAGCAGGTTTTATTGGGAGTCATTTGACCGCATATTTAACATTTAAAGGTGTTGAGGTTGTTGTGCTCGACAATCTATTAAGGGGAAATAAAATTGAAGATTCAATTTTAGATAAAATAACTTTGATTCAAGGAGATGTTAGAGATCAAGACTTAGTAATCAAATTAGCTGAAAATTGCGAATATATTTACCATCTTGCAGCTATTTTGGGAGTTGATGTTGTTGCTGATAATCCAGTAGAAACAATGGAAACTGAGGTTGAAGGAACAAAAAATGTTGTTTACGCAGCATTAAAACAGGGTGTCAAAAAGGTAATTTATGCATCCACAAGTGGTGTTTATGGCCATTCTGCCATAGAGAAAAGTGTAGACGAAGATATAATGATTGATCCTCGAACGAGCTATGCAATGGCAAAAAGATACAATGAAATTTACCTAAAGGCTATGTATGAGGAAAGAGGTTTAGAGTCCATTTCTTTGCGTTTTTTCAATGTATATGGACCAAGACAAGATGATCGAATGGTTATTCCTAGATTTTTTGAACAAGCTTTGAAAAATGAACCCATTACAGTTTTCGGCAGTGGTAAACAGACACGCGATTTCACAAGTGTAGAAGAAACAATTATTTCTTTGGTAAAATTGACAGAGATCTCGAAGGGTGCCGAAATTTTTAATATAGCGAATGAAACGGAAATGAATATTTTGGAATTGGCCATTCATATTAAAGAATTAACACAATCCTCTTCTGAAATAAAATTGATCGAATCTCCAGCAAATCGATATGATTATGAAGTTGAAAGAAGGGTTGGAAGTTCAGAGAAATTGTATAAAGCTACAGGTTTCAAACCCAATACGGACATTAGAATTGGATTGAAAAATTTACACGAAACACTGTATCAAATAAATTAATCTAGCATGTCTAGGAAACAAAAAATACTCATTCTTCTTCCTGTTTTTGATATAGGTGGAGCCGAAAAACAAGGTTACTACATTGCTAAATCCCTTCAAGAATCTGGATGGTATGACGTTGAAGTTTGGGCACTAGACTATGGATCTGGAAATTTGTGTGCGTTGCTCGAACATTCAAATCTGAGATTTTCAAATTTGAAGATTCCTTTTGGCTGTTTTTACAGTCGAAAGAAAAGACTACACGTCTATTTACAATTTATCAAGAGGTTAAGAAAAGCAAAAATTAACGCTGTGATTCCGTTTACTTACCATTGCAATGTGTTGGCTTCCTCGACCTATAAGTTCGCTGGTGTGAAGAAATGTTTGTGGTTTCAAATAGCTATGGAGTTTCATATTCCAATGAGTACGTTTGAAAAGTTGGCGTTAAAGTTTAATCCGATATACGCTTCCAATTCAAAAGCAGCTGGTAAATTTATTGCAGAAAGACATGGTCATGATGCAAATGATGTTTCGTTTATTCCCAATCCATTTGAGAAAATTGCACTGAAATTTGATAGAGTTACTTGGAGATCAAGGCTTGGAATTGAGGAGGATGAAATTATGTTGTTTATTGCTGCCAATTTTTTCCCTGAAAAAGACCATGAAACCTTGATTCATGGATTTCACTTAGCCGTTCAACAAAATGCAAAGATAAAACTCGTCCTTGCGGGAAGTCAAAGCAATAAAGACAGGGTGAATCTTATTAAAGCGATGTGTCATGATTTAGGATTAATGAAAAGTCAGGTTAACTTTATTGGATCATCTGACGATGTACCAGGTTTAATAAATGCCTCGGATGTTTGCCTGTTAACAAGTGTAAGTGAAGGAAGTCCAAATGCTCTAATTGAATACATGGGTTACGGAAAGCTAATTGTTGCATCGGCTATACCTTCAATTGTTGAATTATTAAATTCAGAATATCCGTATTTATTTGAAGCTCAAAATTCCAAAGATTTATCAGCGAAAATAATTGATGCCATTTCTATTCTTGGAACTGAGTATGGTCAAAACCTAGTTAAAGCAAATCAAAATACAGTTTTAACCAAATATACCATTCATGCGAATTTCAATGCTTTTCATACACTTTTATCAATATGAATTCACCTCTCGTTTCCTTTATCATCCCTTACTTTAACGCGGGTTCTACGATACAAGAAACTATTGATTCTATTTTCAATCAATCCTATCCGAATTTTGATATTTGGCTCATCAACGATGGCAGTACAGATCAATTTTCGATTGATAAATTAAAAGAGTTCGAAGGAAATGATAAAATTCATATGCTTCATCAGGAAAATGCTGGGCCGAGTGTGGCTAAAAACATAGGGGTTCAAAACGCCAAAGGAGAGTTGATTTGTTTTGTAGATTCTGATAATATCCTACTTAATAATTATATTAAAGAGGCGGTTATTGCTTTTGATGAAAACCCAACAATTGACGTGGTTTATTCTGATTTTGAGTATTTTGGTGATCGTTTGGGGATTC
>RFQZ01000004.1 GCA_009924735.1 Flavobacteriia bacterium
TAAATTACATGAATTGTTAGCATTAACAGATGCTTTGAGAGTTGGAAGAGCGAGAGAACGAGAAATAGCAATATCTGAACTCAATAAACGATTCGAACTTGGAAAATAAAGTTATAAATATTCATGTTGTTGCTGAAATTGCAGAGGCTCTCGGAGAAATTAAAAATGACATCGTATTTGTTGGGGGTGCGGAGGTGGTTGCCACAAAAGCTTCAATTGCCTTTGATGGATGTTAAGATTTAATAAATCGTTAATTACGCTGCACTACCCTTCCACAATTTGACCTGCGTTTAGTTTAATGTAACCTTTAAACGTGTGTTCATGAAAATGAAATCCATTTACCTACTACTTCTGCTCAGTTTAAGCTTATTGGCTTGTAAGAAAACTTCCCCTTGTCCATCATCAACCTATTATACTTCAAAAGGAAACCTACTTGTATTGCAGTTAGGCGAACGCTTCGAAGGGGCCTACGAATATGATTTAGCCTATAACTCATTAAACAACGATTCTTTACCCTTAAGCTTTGAATCCTATCTGGGTCCCCAAGGCGACGTAACGAACTTACGGGTTTTACCAAACCCTGTCCCGATTTTCCGGCTTTTCGCCAATACCATCCAATGGAATACCCCGGTGATTGATCCTACCAAACTTCAGCAACTGCCCGTTTCATATCCCATAGATACGTCTGCAATTCAAGCCTTTGGAAACCCGGGAAATCCGAATTACCCTCACCTCTGGGAGAAAATTTCCAAGCTTGACATCGTGCATACCTATCGAAAAGCCAATCCGAATGCTCCTGTAACGGTAATGAAATTGATTACCACCAGCTATAATCCTGAATTAGGATTTAGCATTCCATCCACAAAACACCTGATTTTTTTAGTAAGGTAAGTATCTAACCTATTTCTCCAAATCCCCAAACATGGCCAATATCGCCGCTTCATTGGGTGCGCAAATTCCGCGTTCGGTAATTAATCCCGTCACTAAGCGTGCTGGGGTTACGTCAAAGCCGTGATTCACCGCTTGGGTCGTTTCCGGGCAGATCAAGACGGGTTCAATGGCTCCCGCGGCACTTTTTCCAATCACATAACGTACCTCGTCTTGGTTTCGTTCCTCAATTGGAATTTCTTTTAATCCGTCGCTTACCGCTAAATATAAATGGGCGAGGTTACCGTACCCCATTCAATACAACCCAACATGCCCGCATTGCAATGCGTTAAGATGTTAATGCGCTGACCCGGTTTTTTAGCCGCAATTTCTTCTAAAATCGGAAGACCGTGCACGCCAATTAAACGGCAGGTTTCTACGTCTTGCTCCACAATGGCTTGAGCTTCTTCCCAAGCGGTTTGGACTAAATCCTCGGCTCCTTCTAAGCGCGCTTTCATTCGATTCAAGGCCCAGAACAGGTTAACTGCCGTTGGTCGTGACTTGGCCAAGGCGACAAAGGCTTCCTCGAGGTATGACGGCGAAAGGTTTTTTTCTTCGAATTCTTTTGCTGCCAAGTAAATCCCATAAGCCGCAGTAGCACCAATAAGAGGTGCCCCTCGAACCACCATGTCTTTAATGGCGTTCTCTGCCTCTTGATAGGTGTGTAATTTTACGGTTACCCATTCATGGGGTAAAAACCTTTGGTCTATGACCTCAACATAGGCATCTTCTGTGGGCCAAATGGTTCTGAATGGACTTGCCAAGACTATAAATTAAATGCTTCTTTGAGTTGATCTACGTAATCTAATTTTTCCCAAGTGAAAAGTTCAACCTCAACGGGTTTCTTTTCTCCATTTGGTGAAATAAAGACCTTTGTTTTTTTCTCATATTCCCGGCCCATGTGACCATAAGAAGCGGTTTCTGCATAAATTGGACTTCTTAGTTTCAAGCGTTGCTCGATGAAGTATGGACGCATGTCAAAAATTTCTTCAATCTTCTTCGCGATTTCACCGTCGGTCATGGCAACTTTTTTGGTCCCTTTGGTATCGACATTTAAGCCACAAGGTTCTGCAACACCAATGGCATAAGACACCTGCACCAACACTTCATCACAAATACCTGCTGCGACCATATTTTTCGCAATGTGGCGCGTGGCATAAGCCGCTGAACGGTCTACTTTTGAAGGATCTTTTCCAGAGAATGCGCCACCACCGTGGGCGCCTTTGCCTCCATAGGTGTCGACTATGATTTTCCTCCCCGTAAGGCCGGTATCTCCATGCGGTCCACCGATAACAAATTTTCCTGTAGGGTTGATGTGAAAAATAATCTCTTCGGTAAAAAGTTCTTGAATGGATGCTTTCAATTTTGCTTTTACGCGTGGGATGACAATTTCTATGATGTCTTTTTTAATTTTTTCAAGCATTTCTGCTTCCGGAGCGAAATCATCGTGTTGCGTTGACACGACAATGGTATCGATTCGCATGGGTTTATTTTCGTCGGAATATTCAATGGTTACTTGCGATTTCGCATCTGGACGTAGGTAAGGAATCAACGAAGACTCATGGTTACGAATGTGGGACAATTCTTGAAGAATTTTGTGCGACAAATCCAATGCAAGGGGCATGTAGTTGTCGGTTTCACGTGTCGCATATCCGAACATCATTCCTTGGTCACCTGCACCTTGGTTTTCTGGGTTTTCTTTTTCAACCCCTTGGTTTATGTCGGGGGATTGGCCATGGATGGCAGACATGATTCCACAAGAATTCGCGTCAAATTTATATTCTGATTTTGTATACCCGATGGTACGAATGGTATCCCTCACGATGGTTTGCACATCGAGGATAACTTTCGACTTCACTTCACCCGCTAAAATAACGAGACCCGTAGTTACCAAGGTTTCACAAGCCACCTTTGATTCTGGATCAAAAGCCAAATAATTGTCGATTAATGCATCCGAAATTTGGTCAGAAACTTTGTCTGGGTGACCTTCAGAAACAGACTCAGAAGTAAATAAATAAGGCATAGCAAAAAATATTAGATGCAAAAATAAGGATTTCCGATAAATTGTTGGTTTCTTATCAACGATTAGCCTAAAATCAAGCCTTCACGAACACATTTTCTCAACAATGGGTTGGGACGATACCTGTCTTCACCGTATTCCAAAAACAAAGTTTCCAAGGTGGCGAGAATTTTTTCGGGCCCCATGGCAACGGACCATTCCAAAAGCCCTCTAGGATAGTTCACCCCTTTCACCATAGCCAAATCGATGTCCTTCGGGCTCGCTACCTGCATGAAAACCGCATCATACGCTTCATTCACGAGCATGGAAAGAATGCGATTAAAAATTTCCATTCCCATTTTTTCATCGGTATTGGGTTTTGGCTTTTCTTCATTTGGATCGTAGGAATAAAACCCTCGCCCTGTCTTTTTTCCCCACAATCCAGCTTCCTTCAATCGCTTTTGCGTAAAGGAGGGCTTAAACCTTGGATCGAAGTAAAAGGCTTCAAAAACCGTTTCGGTCACGGTATAGTTGACATCATTTCCTATGTAATCCATCAACTCAAAAGGTCCCATCTTGAATCCTCCAAAGGTTTTCATCGCCCAGTCGATGGTGGCGAAATCTGCGATACCTTCTTCATATATACGGAGGGCCTCACCATAAAAAGGCCTTGCCACGCGGTTTACAATGAATCCTGGCGTATCCTTACAAACGACCGTATCCTTTCCCAATCCGTCAATGTACGCTTTGGCTTTGACCGTGATTTTAGGATCTGTCAAAACACTGGGTATAATTTCCACCAAAGGCATTAGGGTCGCCGGGTTAAAGAAATGAATTCCAAGGAAGCGAGAAGGGACTTTCAAGGCAACGGCTATCGAAGCAATGGACAGGGAAGATGTGTTGGTTGCCAAGATGCAATCTTCACTCGCCAAAGCCTCTAGCGCTATGAAAACTTTATGTTTGATCGCTACATCTTCAACAATGGCTTCAATGACCAAATCGGAATGGGCAACTTCATGAAGTTCATTGACAAATTTCAATTTCCTTAAGATTTCTACTTGATTTTCTTGGGTCAATTTTCCTTTCTCAACCAGTTTTTCAAGTGATTTTTCAATTTGACTTTTGGCTTTCTCCAAAGCAATGGAATGTAGGTCATACAGGCAAACATCGTGGCCTTTTTGGGCTGCCAATTGTGCAATCCCTTGTCCCATCGTTCCAGCGCCGACTACAAATATTTTTGGTGTATTCATTTCCCTGAAAAATTAGGTTTACGTTTTTCTAAAAAGGCACTAACCCCTTCGCTGAAATCTTCGGTCTTGCCTGCCACCACTTGACTTTCCAATTCTGTGGCAAGTTGTTGTTCGAGGTTTTGACTCCACGCTTTATGTACTGCATGCTTGGTCAGCGCCAAACCTTTGGTAGGCATGGAAGCGATGTTGTGGACAAAATCACTTACATATTGCTCAAAAGCATCATCTGCAACGGCTTTATAAATCATATTCATTGCTTCGGCGTCTTTTCCCGAAACCTTTTCACCCGTCATCATCAATCCCAACGCTTTTTGTTGGCCCACCAAACGAGGTAAGAAATAGGTGCCCCCTGAGTCTGGGATCAAACCTATTTTCGAGAATGCTTGGATAAAGGATGCAGATTCTTTGGCAAGTACGATGTCACACGCCAAGGCGATGTTTGCGCCTGCGCCCGCAGCAACACCATTCACCGCAGCTATTACGGGACGGTTCAATTGGGTAATGGCCAAGACAATTGGATTGTAGTGTTTGTCCACAATTTCTTGTAAACCCGGACCTTCTGGGTGGATGGCTTCGGCCAAATCTTGTCCGGCACAAAACGCTTTGCCATTTCCAGTCAACACAACGGCGCGTACCGCAGGGTTTTCAGCAACGGACTGCAAGGCTTCCTGCAGCTGAAGCGCCATGCTTCGGTTGAATGCGTTGTACACCTCGGGGCGATTGAAGGCAATCCATGCAACGCCTTCTTTCAGTTGAAATTGGATTTCACTCATGATTGATAAATTTCAAGTTGTTTGTTTATTCTGTTCATAATTTTTTCTTGAAGATGGGCAGGTTCGAGCACTTTAATTTCTCCCAAATAACCCAAGAAAGTCCTTATCAATTCTTCGTTGACCTGAACTTTTAATTCAAAGATAAAAGAATCGGGAATTCTGTGTTGTGAAGCGTGAATCGGTTGTGAATCGATGTATTTTGCCGCAACGTCATTGGTTTCAAACCGAACCGTTTCGGGCAGGTTTTTACCTGTTGTAATGCCAATGGTATCTGCGAAAAAGGCTTGCGCATTGAACGCAATAATTTCTGTAGCGATTTCTTCCAAAAATGCCAAGTCCGTGATGCGGTCCAAAGCATAGGTAATAAGGTCATTTTTATCCACATCCATGGAGATGAGGTACCATCGATTGCGGTATTCCTTCAAGTAAATTGGCAATACTTTGCGGGGTTTTGAAATACCCGAAACGAAGCTGGCATACTTAAATGTGACAAACGTTTTGTTGCGAATTGCGCTCAATAAATCGGGTAAATAATGGGTGCCTCCAGCGGAAAGTATGGTTTCAAACCCCACATATTTGGACACATCTTCATCATCAGGGCTAACAATGCTAACCCGGTTTGCGATTTTATCAATGGCGTTTCCAAATTCTTTAAAGTAGGGTACTTCCTGAAATTGTTGTAGGGTTTGCACAGCAAAACGAATGGCACTTAATTCATCCTCAGAAAGGGGAATGTCATTGATGCTAAAATCAGGGTTTTCATAATAATACCCCTCGTTGCGTTTGCTGTATTTGATGGGGGCATCGTGGTCCATTCGCATGGCGAAAAGGTCTTTTTCAATGGTAGAATCACAAATATGCTCCCCGTAACTTGACCCAAAGAGGGATTCTTCACAAGCTTCGCGGAGGTCGCTTTTACTGGGAAAAGGATTGTATGGATTTCGAATCATTCTGTCTATGATCCTAAAACGAATGAGCGCGTTTTTAATGTGGGGCATTTCGGAATGGCTTATTTTGAATACCCAAACAGTTCAAAGAATTTAATGGCTTGAACGGCTTCGTAGGGCACATCTTCCTCCCAGTTTTTGGCACCAAATTTAATTTTGCTTAGGACATCATCCGACATGATGTGTAGGTTTTTTTCATCGTAATTCTTGATGGGTGCCATTTTATCATTGACAATCATAAACTCGAGCAATCCTTTGAGTTTTTCAGGGATTTCAAGGTTGTAGATGTCGAGTAAAGACCCATCTTCAACATCCAAAGCTGGGTACACATACAATTTAACATTGTGACCGAATCCTCTTCCAAACGCTTCCAACAAACCACCCGGTAAATTGTCATAATACCTTTCGTCAAAAATGGTTGCAAGGTTATATACACCAAGGATTACACCCATAAACTGACCCTTCGCAATGGCAGAAAGGTATTCCACCATTTTGTAATGTTTCAAATAATTTGAAATCATGACGGTATAACCCAATGATCCCAACAACTCTGCCCTGTCCATAAAGTCTTTGTCGGAAATCTTCCCGTCGGCGGTAAGATCCTTCAAAGTCAATTCCACAATTACTTCTACATGATTGGGTTTCACCCTAGGGTCTTCCATGAAACAAACTTTTCCGTTCTCAATCATGTCTATGTGGACATTCGTCACGGGTCTAAAGCGTCCACGCATCAACAAGATGTTTTTCTTATAGAGCGCTGCAGCAGGCTGTAGTACATTTTTAGCAAGGTCAAACATCGTCGCATCGGTGATTCCTTTTTTCACCAAATTGAGGGCAACAATTCGGTTGTCTATTTCTTCGAAATCGCCTCCCGAAAACCGCAGCATGTCAATTTCCATTCGCTCTCTAGGAAGTCGCATCACCAGGGATGTAATGAATTCATCCATGTCTTTGATTTGGAAGAACGCGCCATAAATCAAGTTTACGCCTAAAATTCCGAGGGCTTCTTGTTGCGCTTTGTTGGAAATGTCATGCATTTTCACGTGAAGAATGATGTCGTTAAACGGGCCTCCAATTTTTGTTTGGTATCGAATTCCAAACCACCCTTGTCCTTGGTTGGTTTTATGGTAATTCAAAGATTCAACGGTATTACACAAAGCGAAGAACCTACATTCTTTGTTTTTTTGGGGCAATACATTCAAAAGCTGTTGACATTCTGCTTCGAGCATGGTTAGGAGGCGCTCTTCGCAAACATATCTTTTGGCAACGCCATACATGGCATCGGATACTTTCATGTCATAGGCAGATCGCGTAAAGGCTATGGTCCCTGAACTTCCGCCCGCTTTGAAAAAATTCGCAGCCACCTCTTGTCCGGCACCAATTTCAGCAAAACAGCCGTAAATGTCTTTGGTAAGGTTAATCTTAAGGGCTTTGTCTTCGGTCGTAAGTTTGTCCAACATCTTAATTAGGGTCTTTAAATTTCGGATTGTTAATGAATTCAGTATCGGTCAACGTAAGTAAAAATCGTTTAAGAAGGTACTTTTCTTGTGCATCTAATTGTACCCCACCTTGTCCCGCAAACTCAATTTTGGGGTCGATGGTAGATGAGATGTGAATGCCTGAAGAATAGTGTTCTATGACTTGGTCGAGGTTTTGAAACCTTCCATCGTGCATGTAGGGAGCTGAAAGGGCGATGTTCCTAAGGGTTGGGACTTTAAACTTACCATGGTCGTTGGGGTTAAGATTGATTCCTCCGCGTCCCAAATCTGTAAAAGTGAAATCCAAACCATTGTTGCTAAACTTTTTAATGCGCATCATGGGTCCGTTATGGCAATGAAAGCAATCCGCGCCGTTCAAACTTTTGAATAAATCATACCCCGCCCATTCTTCCGCATCAATGAGTACCAATTGTTCACTTGCGTTCAGGGGGAGGTTGTTTTCAATCTTATACATCACATCGAATTTACTTCCTCCAGAAATCAGGGTGCGAATGAATTGCGCAATGGCTTTTGCTGCATGTGTAGAATCAAAATCGGCCGTGCCAAATGCGCGAAAAAATCGATTTCGATACAACAAATCCGATTGCAACTCGACCATTGCATTTTTCCATGATTCATGCATCTCTATGGGGTTGATAACTGGATCAAGAATTTGCTTCTCCAAAGAAGATTCTCTCCCGTCCCAAAAAAAGAAATCATCCCAACCCAAATTGATGAGCGCCATGGCATTTCGAGTGCCTTGAATTCCGTCAATTCCTACCGAATACTTGGCAGAATCTGAAAAAGCAGTGGCCGGCATGTGACAAGAAGCGCATGCCATATTGTTGTCACCACTCAGCCGTTTTTCATAAAACAAGTACCTGCCCAATTCGACCCCTTCTACCGTCATTGGATTGTCCGCAGGAATGTTCATTTGAGGAAAATGGGAAGGAATTTCTAGGTTGTATGGGGTTGGATTGTAGGTTGTTTTGTCTTTTTTACAAGAAAAAAACAGGGGTAAAAACAGCAAGAAAAAAAGATGCTTTTTCATTGGGGAGTTAAAGCCGTTAAAAAATTTGAAGCTGCTTTTTGGGTAAGGGCTTGGTAGCCTGCTCCGGAATGTGTGAAATACTCCGTGTTAAGGTTGATGGGTTGGTTGGGATTGAAAAAGAACTGATAGAGGTCCAAATTCAAATAAAAGGCATGCTGGTTCGCTGCAGGAGATTGCCAAACGATGTTTTGAAAAGCCATGTTTTGGAGAAAGGCATCGGTTCCTATGTGGTAACTAAAACTCAAATCCAATTGGTCAACACCATCAATTAAGGTGTCTGCTTTTCCTTCAATGTTGATGAAAATGTACCCCGGATTCCAACCCCAATGCATGGTTCCTGCATTTGAAATGTTCAACGGGCTTTGGTTTGGAAAGGCTGAAGGGTCTTGATGGTTATACGTTGAGTCAACGCCTAGCTTTCCTTCGAGTGAAGGAAAAAGACCATGGTCCTTGTTCACAGAAAGCAATAGATTTCCCTTTTCACGAAAATCATACAGTCCAACCTCTGCAAAAACATTGTTTTGATACCCTAACTTCGTTACGTAAAAAAGGATGTCTGTCACTTTGATTTTATACCCATTGGGCGCCGTGTACACAGAATCAAGAAAGAGAGGCTGACCATTGTAAACGGGATTAACCAAAATGCTTGAAGTTACCTCAGGCACAATTGGATCAGGCACCTTGTCCTTATCGCAAGCCACTAAAAAGAGTGAAAAAAATAGGTAATAAAATATATTTTTATTCATACAACAAAAATAAGGTAATACTGACTAATTTTAATTTTTAAACCTCAATTTTTACGGATTGCAAAAAGAAACCGATATAAAACGACTCAAAGTAATGAGTGCGTCAGCCGGAAGCGGGAAAACCTATCAACTTGTATTAGAATATTTGGAGATTTTATTGGACTACCAGAAAGATTCAGCAAAATTCAAGCACATTGTGGCCATGACTTTCACAAACAAGGCGGCCTTTGAGATGAAAGACCGGGTACTCAAAACCTTGTTCTCTTTAGCGACACATGATGGGACGAATGGAAAGACGGCAGAAATCGTAACCAAATTATCCGAACGGCTTCAAGTGGATGGTGTAATGCTTCAAAAAAGAGCCCAAAACACACTGACAGAAATCTTGCATTCCTACGAAGATTTTCAAATTTCTACCATAGACAAATTCAACCTGCGCCTAATTCGTTCTTTTAACCGTGATTTGAACCTACCGCAAGAATTTGAGGTCATCATGAATGAAAACGAAATTTTGGAGCGTGTAATCGACTCCATATTCGGGAAAATCGGGAAGCCTGGGCAGGAGAATTTAACCAAATTAATTGAAAATTACACGCGAAAAAACCTGGACGATGGTGCCAAATGGAATTTTCGAGACAAACTCATTGATTTCAGTTCTATACTTGGGAAGGAGCGTTACATTCCAATGGTTGCAAAGCTTTTAAAACAAACCTACAATGAATCGGATTTAACCGAAGCCAAACAGCGCCAAAAAAACTTCATTCAACTGGTAAAAGTCATGGCAGATCGATTGGTTTCGAACTACCTCGAGCTGAACATCGATGTTGAAAAAATTCCAAATAAAAGCAAAACACACAATGCAATCATCGAAACGGCAGGGGTTGAAGAATTTAAGCTTGATCGAATTGCCAAACCCTTGTTTTCCGCAAAATTTATGGAGTACCTAGACGCCGGTTTCAAAGGTGTTTTCCCTCCTGATTTTTGTGATTCACTTTATGAAATTCAAGCCTACTATGCATCCGGTCACATTGAATACATCAAGCTTCAGTACTACACAGATACCTTCTACAACCTTGCTTTGCTGCAATATGTTGCCAAGGAAATGGAAGTTGTTCGCAACGATGAACAATTCATTCGAATTTCAGAATTTAATACCCTTATCAGTAAATTGGTCTGGGACCAAGTGGTGCCCTACATCTATGAAAAATTAGGAAACAGGCTCCATCATTTTTTACTTGACGAATTTCAGGACACCTCTAAAATGCAATGGTTAAATTTAATCCCTTTGTTAGAGGAATCCTTATCCAAAGGACACAAAAACCTCATCGTGGGAGATTCAAAGCAGTCCATTTATCGATTTAACAATGGATTGGCACAGCAGTTTGTGGAATTACCTCGCATCTACAATCCAGACAATGATGCAGAAATCGCACGAAAATCCGCCTATTTTGAAACCATGGGTGAGGTAATAAATTTAGAGGAGAATTTTCGCTCTGCCGATGAAATCGTCCATTTTAACAACGAAATTTTTAAGGCATTTCTTCCGCGTATACCGTTGGATTCCGTCAATTTTTACAATTCCATACACCAAAACACCGTAAAAAAATTCAAAGGGGTCGTTTCAATTAAAAGTGAACTCGGAGAAGACTCTGAAGTAGATGTATACACTGAGATACAAGAAATCATTGACCGTTGTGTTTCGGACGGCTTTAAGTTAGGAGACATCTGCATTTTGAGTGAGAAAAATGTTCAGGGAAATGAAATCGCTCAATTTCTTACAAGCCTCAATTACAAGGTGGTTTCCTCTGATTCCCTTTTGATTTATTATGATGCACGCATTCGTTTGTGTCTATCTTATTTAAGAAGACGGAAAAAACCTTCCAACCTCACGGAAGCCAAAAGATTTGCTGAGCTGTACCTGCGATTGAACCACGAAGATGCTGTTTTGAAATACATGGCATTGTTTAAGCCAATATCTCCTCAAGAGCCAGACAAACGATTTTTTGATGACCAAGACTTCATTTGTTCCTATTTCAATGCGCCAGATCAATTCTTTTATAAATACGACAACCTGTATGACCTCATTGAGAAATTCTACGCAATGATGAATTGGAAGGAAACAGAAGATGTGTATTTGCATCATTTTGCGGATGTCTGTTTCAATTACCAAAACGGGAAGAAGGTCGATGTGGAGAGCTTTTTAGACTATTTCGAAGAGAACAAATTTAAGATTGCCATCCAATTGCCAAAGACAGACGATGCGATTCAAATCATGACCATACATAAATCCAAGGGACTTGAATTTCCTGTGGTTATCATCCCAAATCTGAATTTTACGACGGCAAAATCAAAAGGATTTTATTTGATTGACGACGTAGACCAAGTGTATTATCGCATGTTGAAAAAGGACAGCCCCATTCCACTGATAAGAGAATATACGGCGATGGAAATGAACCAAATATTCATGGATAAGTTGAATCTTTTATACGTTGCCCTTACAAGGCCCACCCACAGGCTCTATGGATTCAACCTCTTTGAAAAAGACCAGCTTGGAAACACCCTTCACGATGCATTGCTCGGCTTGTATCCATCCCACCTCGATGGGGAGTTGTTACATGTTAAGATCGGTGAGGAAGCTGCCGTTGAAAGAGCCGTTGAAACGACCGATGTTTTTTACCACGCAGAAGAATTCGGCAACCGTTTGTGGTACCCTGATTTGGTGGTCGCAGGGAATTTTAGCAATGATGAAATCGGTTTTGGCAAAGGCTTCCACGCCCTTGCGGCGGCTTGTGACGATGCAGACCAATTGTCAGAAACCCTAGACGACCTCATTGAGGCTTCCATCGTCGAAATGAATGATCGGGATGCTTTATTGGCTTGTGGAACAAAAATGTTTGCCCATGGCCCTTATAAAAGCTGGATTCAAGAATCAATCAACATTCGAAGTGAAAATTGGATCATTGATACAACCGGAAACTTAGCGAGACCAGATAAAATCATAGAATTAGCGGATGCTATGGTTCTTATTGATTTTAAAACAGGAGAACCCAAACCCAATCATACAACGCAAATTACAGCCTACAGCGATTTACTTTCGAAAATGACAACCAAAGAAATAAAGCCATATTTGTATTATACCCGTCTGGACGCTTGGCTTGCTTGCTGAGCGATGATTGCCGATTTTACAAAGGTGTAAATAATGGGGTGAGGCAAATCCCTTGTTGATGAAACCTGTGGGTAAAAAGTAACCGCAAGGAAAAAGGTTTGACCTTTCAACGTGATGGCTTCTGGATCATCAAACTGGTTGATGGCTTCCACATCAATGAAACTTCCTTCGAGCTCATTTCTTAGGTTTGGGTACAAACTAAAACGGGTTGCAGATAACTCTTTGTTGGTGAAATGGTCGTACAGTTTGACAAAGGCTGGAGACTTAGGTTCAATGATTACATTTTCGAAATAGGCCCCGGTAATTAAATTGTCAGAAATCAACTTTTCACCTGCCTGATTCAAACTGTTTTTCATGATTAGGTATTCGATAAATAACTTATACCCTTCTCCAGTAATCAAGACAGATTTGTTTAGTGCAGTTAGCCTGGCAAAGATTCCGTTTAAAAAAAATGGATTTAGAAAAGGACCTGGTGCAATCCAAAATGCATCATATTGATCAAAGAAGGCAATCTTTTGTTGTGCGACTTCTGATACCCGGATCCAATAATAGTTGACATCAACATCTAAAAAATTGGAGGCGTGATCTAAGGCCAGATTCGTGGCGTGGTGCGCGTTGAAAGTAAAATTGTAATCCCCTATTATTGCAATTTTTACTGTATGCATTTGCGTATATAAAAAATGCCGTTTGTGAACGGCATTACATTTTTATCTTCTAAACCAACCGTGGTATTTACCATTTTGGATATACAACGAATCAAGTAAACTGGTTTGTGGATCAATTCGATACACATAGCAAGAAAAATTACAATCAAAGAAGGAGTAATCACCTGTACCATCTGATTGTTGTTTGATGTTGGTAAACGCTACCGTTTGAGGCATGGGATTGTTTCCTTTAGACAACCAAACCGCTGAGTTGTTATCTGTATAAATTACTTCAAAACCATTGATTGCTGAATTTGAATAAGATGGAGAAGCGGCTGCTGAAGTTAAATGAAAATCATTGAACATGGTTAAGCTAGGCTCTGTATTTGCCGCAACGTCCCAATTCAACGCACCCAATTTAATGCGTACACTTAAAGGTTTGTTAGGGGAAAGCATTTCGAACATATATACCCTTTCGGATGGTTGAGGGGAAGGAGAAATGTAAGTATCAGATCCTGTATACCCTTTGTAGCCTTCAACGTTTTGGGTGTATTCAACCTGGGTACCATTGATGTATCCGGAGAAATTCGCATTTAAATTTACAGAATTTGTTGGCGGAGGAACCACTTCATGTTCAATACAAGAAGAAAAAGCCAAAAGAAAAATAAAAGCAGATGCGAAGTAAATTAAATTTTTCATAGTGTACGATTGAATTCAAATGTACGGCTTTAACGCTAAATATACAAAAAAGATGCTTTTGACATTAAAATTTATCTGTAGTGACCTCGCCAGGAATCGAACCTGGATCAAAAGTTTAGGAA
Source organism: Flavobacteriia bacterium (assembly GCA_009924735.1). Classification (GTDB taxonomy): domain Bacteria; phylum Bacteroidota; class Bacteroidia; order Flavobacteriales_D; family Crocinitomicaceae; genus UBA952. Next base: position 13,803 of record RFQZ01000004.1, read on the forward strand.
ACTTCTATTCTATCCATTGAACTACGAAGTCCAAAGATCACTCTTTGATCACAATCTGTCGTCTAACTTGCCCCTGCCCAAGACATTCCAAGAGGTAGGTTCCTCCTGAAAGTCGCTCTGTATTCATACCCATTTTATTAGATGAAACCACCATTTGGATGACTGCCTTTCCGTTTAGGTCAAGCACTTGTATTTTAGACCCTATTTCAAATCCTTCCAATATCAACATTGTATTAAATGGATTTGGGTACACCATTCCTTGATTTACAGACGTAGTTTCTATGCCTGCACAATTTTGAACAGACACGCTTAAAGTGTCTTGTCCAACACAACCGTTCGGATCTGCAACTGTAGCAATCAAATTAAATGAACCTATACCCGCAACGGCTGGATCGAAATTCAATCCATTTACACCCACACCACTTACATTCGCATTCACGGGATTCACAGTCAATGCAACATTCCCTTGGTTAAGGCAAACCACGTTATCCACGTCCGAAGACGTTAACAGAACGGCAGGCGTGGTTAATACCTCAACCGAATCTGTAAACACATCCGATCCGGCAGCATTGTTTGCGGTTAGACTAACCACATACCAACCTGCATTTGCAAAAGCATGGGAAGGATTTTGTTGCGTAGATTGTGTACCATCTCCAAAATCCCACACCCAAGAAGTAGGTGCATTGGTGGAAGCATCGTTAAATTGGATGGTGTTTCCTTGGCAAAGTGAGCCATTGTTCACGGTAAACCCAGCAATTGGATTTACAGGAGGGGTTTGCAGATTATATAAAACTTCAAAATCATCGAAATAATAGCCGTCTGCAACGGTACCACCATCTGATCCGAGTTTAAACCTAAACTTAATGATTTGACCTAAGTAATCACTCAGACTAATTTCTTCTAAAACCCAATTGCTTTGCACTCCTTCGTACACAGGTTGGTTGTTGGGTTGTACACTTCCATTCGCATTGGTGCCATTTACGGTATAGTTGCCACACTGCGCAATCCAATTGGTGCCTCCATCGGTAGATACTTGAAATTGGACATAATCATAATCGGCTTCCAAGTTCCATTTGGCATAAAACCTTACCATCGCGCTGGAGGCATTCGTAAGGTCTACGGTAGGAACAAAGGTGTAGGTTTTGTTGGCATTGTTTGCATAATTTCCAACAGGTGAATCTGTAAAAGATTTGGTTGCAGAAACGTAGGTTGAGGCAGTGGTGGACCAGTTTCCTGTCCAATTTGTGGTAGCTGTTGCGTTTTCAGTTACCTGAACCGTTAAAGCCCCAAAGGTTTTAACAATCGTGTCTTTTCTTACCCATAATCCATTGTCTGTTTTCAGAATGTAAATGATTTGATCACCAAATTGGATGTTTGGATTTAAAGCATAGGAAATGGTACCGTTTTGAGATTGCTGTTGGTTAAGGTTGTACACGATCGGTGCACCGACAGAGACAATGTTTTGAAGAGGTTGAATGGATACGGTGACGGGCCCTGATTGTCTTCCCAATCTTTTTGCCGTATGGTTAAAAACCCCGTTGATGTTTGCAATCATGTTTGGATCGGCATCGCTAACGACGGTGTATACCCTTGACAAATGCGCCAAAACCAAATTTGGGAAGAGCATTTCTTGACAGGTAGGGATGATTTCATTGGAAGGCTGCCAAAAAGCAGTGCCAATTTCAGGGGTGTGTACAAACATAGTATCTTTTTGGTTTACACCAATGTCAACTTTGTACATGTAATCATCAGAATCACCTGAGGCAGGGTAAAGCCCACTGCTTTTCATCGCTACGTAGCCATTGTACTGAACTTGGTGATTTGATTCTTCTTGGAACCAATTGTGATGCGGCGCAAATTCAGCTGTGGTGGTACCAATTGGAAAAAGCATGTCATTCCCATAGGTATGCGCATTAAAAGCAGTAATAAAATGATTGTTTTGGACCAACCAACGCATGGCTTGTGTTTCGGGTTCAGAAAAAGCAGATGGACCGCAATAGGTATCATTGCTGGTGGTGGTACTCGTTCCGGTTGTCCCCCATCCGTATGAATAATTTCTATTTAAATCTACCCCATATACACCCCCTCCATTGTTTCTTCGGTTTTTTCGCCACATCCCTCCACCATTTGGATTGGTTGTTTGGTTATAAACATACCCATCCGGGTTGATGCACGGCACAAAATACATTTGGGTATTGTTAACCAGGTAGGTAACCTCATCATTGGTTCCATAATTTTCCAAGACAAACCACATGTAAAAAATGGTCTCCATTAAACTCATAGGTTCACGGGCATGATGAATGGCAGAATACAAAATTTTAGGTTCGCCTTCATCAACATTTGCATTGTCTGAAATCCTGACGAAGTAAATCGGTCTGTTTTCATGGGTAACAAAATTTGATATCTGGGCTTTTGCGGTAATCAACCCTGGGAAGGCGCTGAGCATTTCATCCAGTTCCGCAAGCATCTCCGAATACGTTAGGTATCCGCCCATGGTACCTAGGTTGAAATGTGTTGGTACAGTTGGATTTACATAGGCATTTGGAGCGCCTCCTCCTCCAACACATGCTGCATTTCGATTCGTTTGGGAGGGTGAATTGTCACTTAAAATCTGCGCATAGTACGCTTCAATGTCAGCAATAAGAACTTCATAGACAAAGTTAAGGGAGGCGATGGTTTGAATTTCCGCTGCGGAAAAATCAGAGATAAAAAACACCCCTTCTTTGGTAATTCCGTGGTCAATGGTTACGCCATTCTGCGCCAACCATTGTAAACCTTGCGCATTCGCAAAAATTTTAACCCTTGCGTAATCCCCAACGGGTTCTGTAGTGTTTTGAGCGAGGGAAGTAAATACAGTCAAAAGAAAAATCGACAAAAAATAAATTGATTTCATAGCATTATTTTAGCGTCTAAAATTACAACATATTCGCAACTTCTAAAAGCCTTCGAATGAAAGCAACCCAAATGAAAGATTAAAGTACTTATTATTTGTTTTAGCTTGCGTAAATTAGCCTTATGAAAGGATTGCTGTTTTCAATCTCGGTTTTTTTCTTCTTTACTGCCACCGCACAGGAAGTTTGGATGACCCCAAACCATGGACAGTGGGAAAAGACCATTGACTATGCCATCCCTGTGAATTCAGGAAGGATTTACCTCAGTGGAAAGGGGCTTACCTATTTCATGTATCAACAACCAGATGCACACCAACCACAAAATGAAAGTACAGACGTAAAAATTCATAGCATTCAACAAAACTTTATTCAACCAAACAACACAAGGCCTCAGAACGTCGGAGCGAAATCAACCCACTATTCAAGCTATTTTGTGGGTAACGATACGACCAAATGGAAAAGTAAGGTGTTTGACTATCAATCAGCGGTATACGAGGAACTTTATGATGGAATTAAAGCGGTTTACTCCACTTCAGGGGGTCAACTACAGTATGCTTTTCAACTCCAATCAGATGCCGATGTAAAAAAAATTCAATTTGAATTTACGGGGAGCAAAGATATCGCCTTGGACCAGAAAGGAAACCTCATTGTTAAGCATCGTTTTGGGCAAATTCTTCAAACAAAGCCAAAGGCATGGGCCTATGCAAACGGACAGCAAAAAGAAATTAACATTCAATTTAAAGAACATGAAGGCGTTTGGGGTTTTGGTTTTCCTGAAGGACTCCCCTCTTATGATTCGCTCACGATTGATCCCAGTTTAACTTTTTCAACTTTTTCAGGTTCTAGCGCTGACAATTGGGGATTTACAGCCACGCCTGATGTTGCAGGGAATCTTTATGGTGCGGGGATTGTTTTCGGTTACGGATATCCAACCACGCCAGGATCTTATGACATCACCTTTAACAATGGTGTGGGAAGCCTGCCATTTGATGTCGGGATTACAAAATTCAATTCCACCGGCAGCAATTTACTTTACTCGATTTATTTTGGGGGATCTGGCAACGAAACCCCACATAGCATTGTTACTGGACCCACGGGTGAGCTTTATGTTTATGGCGTCACCTGCTCTCCCAATTTTCCAACCACAGCAGGCGCATACGACGCCACTTTCAATGGCGGACCTACGGAAGTAGAAAATTCATTGACCTTCAATGGCAGTGATATATATTTGTCAAGATTCAGTACGAATGGAACCAATTTAATAGCCTCTACCTATGTGGGGGGAAGTGGTTCCGATGGTTTAAACCTTAACAGCCTGCACTATAATTACGGGGATCAATTTCGGGGAGAAATTATTTTAGATGGGTCAGGGAATGTATTGATTTCAAGTACAACTGCATCTATGAATTTTCCTACAACGGCGGGGTCCTTCTCGAATGTACTTAATGGTTTACAAGATGCGGTTGTCTGTAAATTCAACAACACCTTTACCAATTTACTTTGGGGCACTTTCTTTGGCGGAATGGGTGAGGAAAGTGGAAACTCAATTGAAATCAGCCCTAATGGCACTGTCTACCTTGCGGGCGGCTCCACCTCCCCTTCTTTTCCGGGGGTTTCCTCTGGGAATGACTTGTCGAACAATGGAGGACTTAGCGATGGGTATTTGGCGAGGATAAATGCGGGTACAGGTTCGGTTTTATCTGCAACATTCTTAGGAATGAACGAATATGACCAAGCCTATTTTGTCCGTTGTGATCCTTCTAATTTAGTGTATGTCTATGGTCAAACGGAATCTTCTTGGCCCATCACAGCAGGATGCACGGGTACGCCAAATTCAGGTCAATTCCTTCGAAAGTACAATGGCAATTTGCAAAACATATCATGGACAACCATGTTTGGCGCAGGGACTGGGCATGTTGAAATATCCCCCACGGCCTTTTTGGTATCGGATTGTTATGAAATCTATGTTGCGGGTTGGGGTGGGACGTTGAATGCAAACAGTTCCGTATCGCAAGCCACACATTCTACTACCAATGGATTTCTCATTACTCCCAATGCTTATCAAAGCAACACCAACGGTTCTAATTTTTATTTAAGTGTGTTTTCGCAAGATGCCCAAAGCGTAACCTATGGGACCTACATGGGTGGGCTTACCGGAAGCTCCAATCACGTTGACGGGGGTACCAGTCGGTTCGATAAAAATGGTCGAATTTACCATGCGGTTTGTGGGGCCTGTGGTGGTAATAATTTTGGTTTCACCTCAACGCCCGGAAGTTGGTCTCCTCAGAACCCAAGCCCGAACTGTAACATGGCCGTTTTTAAATTTGAACTAAGCACCTTGGACGCGGTCATTTCACAACCTTCCCCCTTGATTTGTATTCCCCAACCTGTAATTTTCGGAAACAACAGTGTTAATGGGAATAACTACCAATGGCTTTTTGGAGACAATACTACCTCTACACAATTTCAACCCACGCATTACTACAATGTACCGGGCATCTACAATGTTACCTTAATCGTCTCGGATTCGTCGAATTGTTATGTGCCGGACACCGCTGTTATTCAAGTGAACATAGGCGATTTCCAAGGAGGCGTTACCCTACCATCCACTGCCATTTGCCCAGGTTCTTCCTATCCATTGGATGCGTTTGGTGGCTCCAACTATTCGTGGTCCCCCGCCAATTTGGTAAGCAATCCAAACATCCCAAATCCGATTGCGACGATACAAAGCAACACTGTATTCACCGTTGTTATCAGTGACAGTTGTGGATCAGACACGCTCCAAGTTCCTTTGAACGTTGTCCCAATATCATTAACCGTTTCAAACGACACTTCCCTTTGTGTAGGTGGAAGTGCCATGCTAGTGGCTGTGGGAAATGGGACCTTACTGTGGTCGCCAAGCGGTTCGCTTAATACAAACCAAGGAAATACAGTGATGGCAACGCCAGATTCTACGACAAGTTATGTGGTTTCACTCACCAGCCCCGAAGGGTGTGTGCTTTCGGATACGGCGACGGTTTTCGTGTATTACAATCCACCTGTCTCCAATTTACCCGATACGGTTATTTTGTGTCAAGGAACCTCAACTACCCTTTCCGTTTCGGGTGCGACAACCTACAATTGGAGTCCCAATCAAAACATTTCAACAACCATTGGCCCACTCGTTACGATTTGGCCAGATTCAAACATGTATTACTACTGTGCCTTTACCAATGCATGTGGAACCCTAATAGACTCAGTGTATGCCAACATCCTTCAAGCGAATGTCACCGCAGGGAATGATACCATCATTTGTCCCAATGAGATTGCACAATTGTGGGCGAATGGTGCACAACATTACCTTTGGTCTCCGAGTAACTTCATCGTAAACCAAGCAGGAAATCAAGTGTGGGTAAGCCCGGCAACCTCCACCAATTTCCAGGTGGTAGGCATCGATTCCAATGGTTGTTTGGACACTGCCTACGTGGAGGTTGTTTTGCATCCACTCCCATCCATCTTGATCAATAACAATGTGCAGGCTTTTTATGGAGATCAAATAGCGTTGGATGCCCAAGGGAACAGTCCCGGAACCTATGTTTGGAGTCCAGGTGAATTTCTATCGTGCATCAATTGTCCGAATCCAATTGCGACACCTGAACAGGATTATACCTACTACGTTAATTTTACCGATTTAAATGGTTGTACGGCAGACGCTCAGGTAAACATAAGTTATGACCCCATCATCTATGTCCCAAACGCATTTATTCCAGATGGAAATGGCATAAATGATCTTTTTGGTGTCTATGGAGGGAATATAAAAAGCATGGAAATGTTAATTTTTAACCGTTGGGGAGAATTGATTTGCACCTTGGGAAGTATGCAAGAAAAATGGGATGGAACCTATGATGGCAAGGCTTGTCAAGACGGAACGTACACTTGGAAATTGAAATACACCGACAAGCAACAACACAAATTTGCGTTAACAGGTCACGTTATCCTTCTTCGATAGTCATCCCTTTTGTTTAACTTTATCGCGTTATGGCAAACATTATCGTAAAGGAGTTTACCTTTAATTCTTTCCAAGAAAACACCTTTGTCGTAAGCGACGAACTGGGAAATGCAATCATCTTTGACCCCGGTTGTTACACGCTTAAAGAGGAAAAGGAACTTTTCAATTACATAGAATCACAGAACCTTGCTGTATGTGCTTTGTTCAATACGCATTGTCACATTGATCACGTCCTCGGGAATGCATTCATTCACAATGTTTTTGCCGCCTCATTACAAATTCATGAAGCCGACCAAATAACCTTGGACCGCGTAGCCGAATATGCTCATGTGTATGGTTTTGAAGGGTACAAATTATCTCCAGCACCCATTGAATCCTCCTATCTTTATGACCAACAGAAATTGCAATATGGTGACCTAGCATTCACGGTGTTTCATACCCCTGGACATTCGCCTGGCCATGTTGTGTTTTACTTCGAATCGGACCATTTTGTGATCAATGGAGATGTATTGTTTAAAGGCAGTTTTGGGCGTACTGATTTACCTGGTGGTGATTTAGAAACCTTGAAACGCTCCATTCACGAAGTGCTTTTTCAACTTCCAGACGATACGATTGTTTATTGTGGTCATGGCCCATCGACGACGATTGGTATAGAAAAACAAACCAATTACATCCTGCAGTTTTAATGAAGGTTGCCATCAATTGTAGAAACCTTACGGCACCGAAATTAGAGGGTTTTGGAAACTATACTTTTGAAATTGTCTCACGTTGGATTGAATCGCATCCAGAGGTTGAATTTCTATTGATCTACGACAGAAAACCACAGCATTTCTTGCCCATGTTACAAAATGTAAAAGAATGTGTGATTCCACCAGCCACTCGCCACCCCATTCTTTATTTTATTTGGTTTGAATTTCAACTCACGCGCTTGTTGCGAAGGGAAAAAGTGGACCTGTTTTTTTCACCTGATGGCTATTCCTCTTTGGGTTCCAAGGTAAAAAAAGTAATTACCATTCACGATTTAAACTTTGAACACAATCCAAAGGATTTGCCTTTTGTAGTGAGAAATTATTTGCGTTGTTTTTTTCCAAAATTTGCAAGAAAAGCAGACCATATTCTTACCGTTTCTGCGTATTCAAAAAATGACATTGTGAAGGCTTACGCAATTGACCCCTCCAAAATTTCGGTTGTTTACAACGCACCAAATCCCATTTACGCGCCTGTTTCTGAAAGCGAAAAACAAGCGGTAAGGATTGAATACACCAAAGGCAAGCCTTTTTTTCTGTTTGTAGGGTCCTTACATCCCCGTAAAAATGTACAACGTTTACTCGAGGCTTTTTCCATGTTGGATAATCCACCCGCAGATTTAGTGATTGTAGGTAAGAAAATGTGGAAAAACACGGACATACAACTCCCTGAAAAAAATCAGGCACAGGTTCATTTTGTAGGTTATTTAGACAAGGAGAAACTTGCAAAAGTTATGGGCTCTGCATTGGCATTGACCTATGTACCCTATTTCGAAGGGTTTGGTATCCCAATGGTGGAGGCCATGGCATGTGGCACGCCGCTGATTGCAGCAAATGCAACCTGTTTACCAGAGATTGCAGGTGACGCTGCCTTGTATTGCGACCCCTTTTCCATAAAAGACATCCATGCCGCCATGGAACAATTGCTTAATGATGGTGAATTGAGAGAAACCTTAAAACAAAAAGGGTTGGAAAGGGTGAAAAATTTTAGCTGGGATAAAGCGGCGAAAGAGGCTTGGGAAAAGTTACAGACTGTATTTTAGCGGAAACACTTGAAATAATCAAAGGGCTCTAAACAGGCGTTACATTGATAATGTGCCTTGCATGCCGTGCTTCCGAATTGACTTACCATTTTCGTATTTTCACTTAAACATTGAGGACAAGGAACAACAATGGGTTTCTCAAAAAGGGTACTTTTGTCCAATTCATTAACCGGCGGAGCTATTCCAAAGGCTTGAAGTTTGGCCTTTCCCTCCTCCGTCATCCAATCGGTAGTCCAAGCCGGTGACAAAACGGATTCAACTCGGAAGTTTTCAATTCCAAAGTGCTTTAAGGTCGTTTGGATATCTTGTTCAATGGTTTGCATTGCTGGACAACCGCTGTAGGTCGGCGTGATGGTAATCACCCATGTTTCAGCGTCCAATGTAACATTGCGTAGGATCCCAAGTTCACGAATGGACAGGGCCGGAATTTCAGGGTCTTTAACTTCTTCGAGGTAATTGTATACAGATGCTAATGTTACCATTTCATGTTTGGAAAAGTGCGTTGCATGTATTGCATTTGAGCCAAAATATAGCCCATGTTCTCACTGTGTCTACCCAATCTACCCCCACCAAAATATCCCTTGTCTTCAGGGACAATTAGCGTAGCCATTTTGCATACAGAAGTAATTTCTTCCATCCATTGGGTTTTCAGGGAGGAAATGTTTCCAATGATGCCTTGATTGCAAAGGGTGTCTTCCACCGCATCCGTGAAAAACATTTCGTCCGTATATCGCCACAATCCGTTGATTGCATTTTGAGCACGTTCGTGAGAAAGTTCTGTACCATCTCCTAACCTAATCAGCCATTCTGAGGAGTGCTGGGTATGGTACCTGGTTTCTTTCAAAGATTTTTCAGCGATGGCAGCAATTTGTGTATCTGTGGATGAAAGCAACTGGTTAAGGAGCAACTTTCGGTATACGTCAAAGAAAAACTGTCTGACCATTGTATCGGCAAAATTTCCATTGGTTTGTTCCACCAAAAGGGTATTGAAATATTGATTTTCCAATCTTAAAAAAGCCAAATCGTCTGCATCTTTCCCTTTTCCTTCAACAGCCGCAGCATATTCGTAAATGAAAGTTGCTTGACCTAATAAATCCAACGCTATGTTGGTGATTGCGATGTCTTCCTCAAGGATGGGGCCATGACCACACCATTCCGAAAGCCTTTGGCTAAGAATTAGGCTATCATCCCCAAGTCTCAATAAAAACGTAAAAAGTGATTGATTTTCCATGTTACATGTGTTCAATGCCATCTGGCACTTTGTAAAAAGTTGGGTGACGGTAAACTTTTGCATCAGAAGGCTCAAAATACGCATCCGCATCACTTGAATCTGAAGCTACGATAGCATTTGACGGGATGACCCAGATGGAAATACCCTCTGATCTACGGGTGTAAACGTCGCGTGCATTTTGCAACGCCATTTCAGCATCTGCTGCCCGAAGACTTCCAACGTGTTTGTGATTCAATCCTTGCTTGCTTCTGATAAAAACTTCCCAAAGGGGCCATTCGTTGTTCGACATTGTTTGGTTAATTGTGTGTGACTAAACTCCTTTTTTGTGCATGTGCCAGGGCAGCTTCCATTACCCATTCGCCCTCTTTTTTCGCTTTTACGCGTGCTTCGATTCGCTCTTTGTTGCATGGCCCATTTCCGCCTACTACTTGCCAAAACTCCTCCCAATCGATGTCGCCGAAATCATAGTGTCCTCGTTCTTCATTCCATTTTAATTTGTCGTCTGGAATGGTCAGACCAATTAATTCGGCCTGTGGTACCGTCGCATCAACAAATTGTTGACGTAATTCATCGTTTGTGTACCTTTTAATTCTCCATTTCATGGATTGCTCCGTGTGTTTAGAAAATTCGTCGCTAGGTCCAAACATCATCAACGCTGGCCACCAAAAACGGTTCATGGCATCTTGCGCCATGTCTTTTTGCGCTTGGGTTCCGTTCATCAAAGTTGTCATGATTTCAAAGCCTTGTCGTTGATGAAAAGACTCTTCCTTGCAAATTTTTACCATTGCACGCGCGTAAGGACCATAAGAAGTCCTGCACAACGCAACTTGATTCAAAATGGCCGCTCCATCAACCAACCAACCCACTGCACCCATGTCTGCCCATGTCAATGTTGGATAGTTAAAAATGGAAGAATATTTAACCCTTCCTGCATTCAAGTCGTCAATGGTATCCTCACGGCTAACACCTAAGGTTTCAGTTGCGGAGTAAAGATACAAACCATGTCCAGCCTCATCTTGTACCTTGGCAAGTAGTACCGCTTTTCTTCTAAGGTTTGGGGCTCGGGTAATCCAATTCCCTTCTGGCAACATCCCAACGATTTCACTGTGGGCATGTTGAGAAATTTGACGAACCAAGGTTTTACGGTAATTATCTGGCATCCAATCATTTGGTTCAATCCTAATGTCGGCATCAATTTTAGCTTGGAATTTTTCTTCCAATTGGGTGATTGATAAAGTATCCATAACAGAAATTTATTTTGTTAGACAAATATACATAATTCACATCCAAGGAAAATAACACATCTTCTTTGAAACACGAATGAATTTCGTCTTTTAAACAACACTTCAATTGGATTTGTTTAATTTTGCCTTCATTCGTAAATCCAATGTCGCTAAAATTTCATACCCTTCGCATCGCATCCGTCCAACCTTTGACAGCGGATTCTTCAAAAATCACGTTTCAGGTTCCTGATTCCCTGAAGGGAGATTATCGTTATTTGTCTGGACAATACATCACCTTAAAGGCCAATATTGACGGTGTAGAAGTACGTCGTTCGTATTCTTTATGCTCTTCTCCTTTTGAGGATGAGTGGAGCGTAGGAATCAAAAGGGTTTCAAATGGTGTTTTTTCGAATTATGCCCTGGATCATTTGGCTGCTGGCGATGAAATCGAAGCCATGACCCCTGCGGGAACGTTTCTTTATGAAAGCAACCCAACACAGAAAAAAACAATTGTTTTGTACGCTGCGGGGAGTGGAATAACCCCTGTGCTTTCAATCGCAAAAACCGTTTTGAGAGATGAACCAAATTCAGAAGTTTGCCTGTTTTTTGGCAATAAAGGATTTTCAAGTGTGATGTTCAGTGAGGCCTTGGAGTCTTTAAAAAACAAATACATTTCAAGGTTTAGGCTTTACCATATTTTTAGCCAGGAAAGTCAAGGAATTCCGGTACAAAAAGGAAGAATGGATTCGGAAAAACTGGAAGCATTGCACACGTATTTTTTACGCAATGACAAGGTTGACGATGTATATGTTTGTGGGCCAGAGGCCATGATTCATGCCGTGAGGAATTTTTATTTATCCAAAGGACTTAAAGCCGAACAGATTCATTTCGAATTGTTCCATGCGAATGCCAAAGCATCTGAATACACAACGGTTAAAATTGAACCTCAAAGCAGTTGTGAAATTGATTTAATCATCGACGACGACAGAATTTCATTTACCATGACCCCAGAAGACGATAGCATTTTGAGCGCAGCTCAGCGTGCAGGCGCCGATGTTCCTTACGCATGTTTGGGAGGGGTGTGTTGTACCTGTAAAGCAAGAATATTATCAGGTGAAGCGGAGATGAAAGTAAATTATTCCCTAGAAAAAGATGAAATAACTGCAGGATATATTTTAACTTGCCAGGCGGTTCCAACTTCAGAAAAAATAGTAGTATCATTTGACGATTAATTATGGGCTTACTCTCCTTTTTAAATAGCAAAAAACATGGTCCTTGGCATACCCTAGAGGTCTCCGAAAAAGAACATGTTTCCCCCACCTTCGTGATTTTAACCCTTAAGATTCCTTCAGAGTTTTCTTCAAAATTTATTTTCGAACCCGGTCAATACCTAACGATTTCAAATGATTTCGGAGGGAAAGAAATCCGCCGTTCTTACTCCATTTGCAGCACAGATGACCAACAGCTTCAAATTGGCGTGCGTCGCATTGACGGTGGCATTATGTCGACCTATTTACACGATACTTTAATCATAGGTGCCAAAGTGAAGGTGCACATCCCAGAAGGGAATTTCACCGTTAAATCGGCTCAAAAAATTTGTGTTTTTGCCGCTGGTAGTGGCATAACACCCATTGCGTCCATGGTTGGAAAATATGGTAGCACCAAAGAATTCAAGGTTTTTTACAATGTAAAAACAGAAGAAGAGATCTTGTTTAAAGACCTGTTGGATACTGTGCAATCCACGTATTACCTAAGCCAACAAACCCAAAGTCCTTACCAGGCGGGAAGACTGGATTACGACGCTTTAATTGAAGCCTTGAAAAATGACCTGAGTCTGCTTCAATGTGATTCATTTTTAATTTGTGGACCGAATGAATTCATGGAGAAAATTGAAAATGGGTTGAACTTCTTTGGTGTTCCAGAACACAAAATTCTCCAAGAACATTTCATCCCCCCGGTAAAAGAAGTTTCACTCGACAATCCGATACAATACGAGGGGACTGCGAAATTAGAGGTGATCATGGATGGTGAAACCCATCAACTTGAAATGCAAACAGGCAAGCAAACGATATTGGAGGCATTGGAAAAAGCAAAGTTAGACCCTCCGTATTCTTGCCGAGGGGGCGTATGTAGCTCGTGTAAAGCAAAGGTTACGTCAGGAACTGCCAACATGCGACAAAACTTTAACCTAACGCAGAATGAAATCGCGAAAGGCTACATTCTCACATGTCAAGCCGACCCAACCTCAGCGAATTTAACCTTGAGTTTTGATGAATAAGAACATTGTCGTGAATGGGGCCTCAAGAGGCATTGGTAAGGAAATCACATTGCAGCTCGCTCAAAACCCATTGTACAATGTCTATGCCCTGGGAAGGAATGTTGACGCCATGCATGCTGCTTTTTCTGCGTATCCAAATGTTAAAGTATTGCCTTTTGACTTGGAAATGGAAATGGAGGGTCAAATGGGCATTCTGTCGGAATTACAGGAAATCCATGTATTGATCAACAATGCGGGATTATTGATAAAAAACACTTTTTCTTCCCTAACCCAAAAGGATTTCGAAAGGTCAATGCGAGTGAATTTTTTTGCACAGGTTGCTTTAATTCAGAAGTTGCTACCCTCAATTGTCAAAGGAAAAGGCCATGTGGTAAACATCAGCAGCATGGGTGCGTTTCAAGGATCCATGAAATTCCCTGAGCTTACTGCCTATGCCAGTTCAAAAGCAGCCATTGCAAACTTTACAGAGGTTTTTGCAGAGGAATACAAGGACCAGGAAATTTGGATGAATTGCCTTTGTTTAGGTGCCGTTCAAACAGAAATGTTGGAAGAAGCCTTTCCGGGCTACCAAGCGCCTATCGATGCCAAGGGGATGGCGGCATTTATTGTAGATTTCGCGTTGAATCGATTTCCGTTCTTCAACGGGAAAATTATTCCTGTTTCAACCAGCACTCCATAGCAAGTCTTTTATTGCAACTTTATTTTTGGTAAATTTACCCAACATGCAAAGAACATTTTGTTTTTGGGGGTTTTGTTTGTTTTTGAATGGCTTTGCGCTCTTTGGGCAAGACATCCATTGGTCGCAATTCAACGACAATCCTATTTTTCAAAATCCAGCAAACACAGGGGATTTTATCGGAGACACGCGCTTTATAGGCAATTTCAGAGACCAATGGAGAAGTGTTACCCTTCCCTACCAAACCTTTTCCTTTTCCATTGATCGTAAAACAAAGTCGTTTAATTACGGAATACTGGCGTTTCACGACCAAGCGGGCGACGGTAAATTTCGCACCCTCGAACTCCAAGCAAATCTTTCAAAATCATTTAAAATTACTTCTGATTCAATGCATTCCATCACTGCGGGACTAAACCTAGGCTTAAACCACAGACAGCTGAATACAGATGCTTTTTATTTTGATTCTCAGTACAATGGATACATCTTCAATCCACTTTTACCCACCAATGAAAATTTTCAAACTGACCGTAAAACGAATCTAAACGTAGGGCTTGGCGCCTTGTACACCTATCATGTTTCTCCAAGAAACCATTTGAAAGTTGGCTTGAGTGCTTTTAACCTAAACCAACCTAACCAAGGGTTTTATCAATCGGTTGTAAAAAGAGACGTGCGTTGGGTTGCACAGGTAAAGTATTGTCAACCCATTGCGGACAGGTGGGATGTTTTGCCTTCGATACAGTATTCAAAACAAGGGGTTTACGACGAATTAATGGTTGGTTCCTCTGTACGCTATTACCTTCCCGGGAGTGACCGAAATTATGTGTACAAAGCCCTTTTGGCTGGTGTTTGGATTCGTGGAAAAGATGCCGACATTCTATCCGTTGGATGCGAGTACCAAGATTGGTTTGTCGGATTAAGTTATGACATTAACATTTCCAAATTGGTTCCAGCGAGCCAAGCCCGAGGGGGATTCGAGATTGCTGTACGCTACATCTTATTTCGCTTCAATCCCAAAAGAATTGACCACCGTGTATGCCCAGATTTTATTTAACCTTTCTCTTGTGTTGGCTTCCCTTTTTTGCTTTTAACCAAGTAAAACTGAAGGACCTCATCCAATTTGGCGACGAACAGTTTTCAAAAGGAGATTATTATTATGCAGGCAAAATATACCAACAAGCATTAACCCTTGATTCCTCTTCAAGCCAACTACATTGGAAGCAAGCAGAAACACAAAGGGCCTATAAAAACTATACCGACGCTGCAAAATGGTATGCAAAAGTCTATGCCGAAGATCCTGACAAGGTGTATCCAAATGCCTTGATTTACTATGCCCTCATGGTGAAACAATCTGGGAACTATACCCAAGCACTCACCTTGTTCAAAAAAGCTTACAAAGAATCGGCTCAATTCCCAGATGAATATGCATACAAAAAGGCTAAACAGGAAATAAAATCGACAGAATTCGCTCTTAAATCTAAACCAGACACAAGTGTCTCCATTCAAGCAATGCCAGAAGGCATCAATTCTTTCGATGCAGAATTCGGACATACCTACAAGAATGGCGTCTTCTACTTTTCATCCTTAAAAGCAGACTCCATCAATAACGCTGAAGAAGTTTATACAAAATACTATCGCACGCGAAATTACACATCATCTAAAGACAGCAATGGGTTTACAAATCCTAAGCAATGGGAGGCATTGTCGACATTCGAGCGAAGCACTGGAAACGGAAGTTTTGATGATAAAGGATGGTATTATTACAGCATTTGCAACGACAAGGGATACAATTACAATTGTAAAATCGCGAAATTCAAAACAGAGAATGGGGTCAACCAAATCGACACCCTTTCAGAAGTAATCAATGCGCCTAATTCCAACAATACAAACCCGGTAATGGTTAAGTTAAAAAATGGAAAATCCTATTTGTTTTTTTCCTCAGATCGCGAGGGTGGACAAGGAGGAATGGACATATGGTACGCGCAGCTAAAATCAAATGGCACCTACGAACGTCCCAAAAACATTTCAGCGATTAATTCGATGGAAAACGAAATCACGCCTTGGTTTGATGTAGATTCCAGTAAATTGTATTTTTCCTCCAATTGGCATTTTGGATTTGGGGGTTATGATGTGTTCTCCTCTCGTGTGCTTGACAAATTTCAATTTTCCAAACCGATAAACCTTGGAACTCCCATCAACAATCCAGCGAATGACTTGTATTTTTTCCGTCAAACGGACAGTATATTTGTCTCTTCCAACCGTTTGGGAAGTTTATCCAAGAAAAACCCTACCTGTTGCAGCGATATCTTTTATGCAGTCATTCCGCCCCCCCCCCCTTCCAACGTAATCCCTCCTGACAGCACCCAAATTGATTCTGTAAGAATTACCTTTCCGGTAACCCTCTACTTTAGAAATGATTACCCCAATCCAAAATCGTATGCGAAAAAAAGCAATGTGCCTTATGATCTGTTGTATGCGGATTACTTCAACGCGAGGAAAGGGTACTTGGACAGTGTTGTAAACAAGGATGCGTTGTCCGTTTTTTTCACAGGAAAAGTAGATTTTGGGTATGAAATCTTGTTGAAACTATATGATTCTGTGGCCCATGAAATCGAACGTGGAAATTCCATTCTCCTTTTTGCGAGGGGATATGCCAGCCCATTGAATGTAACGCAATACAACGTAAACCTAACCCAACGAAGAATTTCTTCCATTGAGCGTTATTTTTTAGAATTTCAAAACAACCGACTGAAATTACTTCTTTCAAAAAACCCTTCGGTCTCGTTTGAAATTGTAGAAGTTCCCCTGGGTGAATATGCGGCAAACCAATCCACGTCAGACAATTTGAAAGACAAAGCGGCCTCGGTTTATTCTTTAGAAGCATGTATCGAACGAAAAGTGGAAATTCTGTACTTGGCGCGAACGGTCATGGATCAACAACAAACCTTATCGGCCAACCCGTTGGTGCAAAGTGAAGAAATCAAAGAGGGTCAAAATGTACATAAGAAAATCACTTTAAGTCATACCGCAACGGAAATCAGCATAGAGCAAATCACTTTTAGCCAAGAAGGGTTGAGTTACAAATTGAAAAAAATCGCCCCCAATGAAACAGAATTGGACATGGAATTCATTCCAGAATTTTCAGGGAAACATGCCAGTTGCTACGCGGACATTTACTTTACCGACATCGAAAATCCTGTTCGGGTGTATTTTACCTTCCTTAAAAAATAAAGGTCAATGCTTTCATTGGCGGCTCAATGCTTCGGCCATCCGTTGAAATCAGCGCAAACATAGATTAAACGCAGAAAAAGCTATCTTTGCCCTCGAAAACACAGAAGTTAAGATTGGCAACAGAAAAGAAGCGATTAAAATTCATAGACATGGCGAGGAGTCTGGCCATTCTTTTAATGCTTGAAGGTCATTTTACCGGCGCTGCATTGGCAAACCAATACCGTGACCATTCCAACCTCATTTTCGAATTATGGTATTTCATTCATGGATTAACTTCCCCCCTCTTTTTTACGGTGACGGGATTGGTCTTTGTGTATTTACTTACCGCAGAAAAATCTCCCTCCGTTCGGTTTTGGCAAAACGACCGCGTAAAAAAAGGATTTAAAAGGGTTTGGGACCTAATCTTTTGGGGATATTTTATTCAAATTAATTTAATCGGAATGGTAAAGGCCCTTTACTATCGAATTCCGTTGAAAACAGATTGGTTATCGGCCTTTCACGTACTTCAATCGATTGGGGTGGGCATATTCTTTCTAATGTTGACGTATGGCTTGTATTCACTGATCAGAAAAGGAAAAATCCATTTTTATTTCTTGGCAATGGCGCTGGTTATTTTAGGCTTTTACATTAAAATGGCTTCCTACATTCAATGGGATGAAATTGCCAATCCAAACCATCCAAACTACTGGCCAATGCATTTCCCAAGGTTTATACAAAACCTCTTTTATGGTCCTTTTTCCGATTTTAGCTTTTTACGGTATGGGCCCTACGTGTTGTTAGGAGGCACTGTAGGGAGCATCATCCGTGTCTATGAATCCAAAACGAGAGAATGGTGGTTCGCACTGATCTTTATCGGCGTTGGCCTTGCTTTAACCTTTTTGATTCCCTTTCTTTTTGGTGTAATAGACAGTGCATTGGTTACCTTGAAAATTTTAAAGTATACGTTTCTCTATTTAGGTCAAAATACGTTTTCAAGGTTTGGTCAAGTGCTGGTTATGTTAGGTATTTTAATGCTCATTGATGCTCGATTTAACGTCAAGGCCAAGCTTTTCCTGAAATTAGGACAAAATACCTTTCCGATCTATGTGGTGCACGTAATTTTCTTGTATGGAGGGATTTTTGGCGTTGGATTGAAAACATATTTTGCCGACGCCCAAGGCAATCCAATGCTCAACCCCTATGCTGCAATTGCCGTTTCTCTAGGTGCCATAGGATTTTTTACGCTTATGGTCTATTATATGGAGCCGTTGGCAAAACTTTACGAACGGACACTGGGCAGAATTCGGATTTTTGGGAAACGAAAATAACTATTTTACAATCACTTCTTTGACGTAGGATTGTTCTTCACCACAACTTCTTTTGAGGGTGAATTTGACCTTATACTTCCCGGGAGCTGTAAGGTTAAATACAAGTTTACTACCATTCGAGACAATTCCTGAGGAAGTCTCCCAACTGTAGCTTTTAGCATCTGGATAATTGGCCGAACAAGTCACTTGTGTAATGGAGTTTCCACCGTTTAACACTTGCTTGAAAGATTTTACGCTAAAAGTGTTTTCATGGAGGCTAAACTTCTGAAGGTTTCTTAACACAAAGTTGGATACGGTCTCTTGGATTCTATTCGCATCCTCGAAGGCTATGGTTTTTGTGAGTGCGCCAATGCATGACTCCTTAAAAATAGCTGAATAAAAAGTACATGCTGCCAGGTAAGACCCTTCCTTGCTTGGATGCATAGCATCTTCGGCATACAAATTAATTTTCGGGTATTTTGCCCGTACCAATTGAAAAACATTACCAACCGGAACAAGGGGTATCCCATATTTTTTACCAATGAAAGCATATCCTTTTTGGATTTTTAGCGACATTTTTTCAAAGGTGTTGATGTCTTCGGACTCAGCAAATCCATTTTTATAGCCCCAGGTGACATAAAACAACAAGTTTGCACAGGGTTGGTGTTCTTTTACACTGTCGATGATTGCTGACAAATAAGGAACCGTTGCGGTATCAATGTGAGAATTACTGACGGCAAACTCTCTTGAATAACCTTGAAGAATTACATAATCCCATTGGCGTTTTTTGATTGCTTTATACAGTTCGACACGTTCACTATGTATGGCAAAAGAAGATCCAGATTGTGTATTCCATTCCACATGAATTTTTTTGTTCTTGCTTTCGGCAATTTTATTAAAAATTGCTGGCATCTCATGCATGTGTGTAAAGGAATTTCCTATGAACAAAACATTCAAGGAATCAGCTGCTTCTGCTTGATTGCATAGAAATAGGAACGGTAGTATTTTCATTAATTTACTTCGCACGAAATCAATTCATTAGGTATGTATCGTTTTCAATAGGTCCTCAAAGTCTTGGGTAGATAATTCAAGTTTAGGTCTTTTAAAATTCATATCCTCGATGTCATCGATTGGCACCAAATGTACATGTGCATGAGGTACTTCGAGTCCAATCACAGAAACACCAATTTTCTTACAAGGGAATTTTTCCTTAAGAAGCTTGGCTACCTTTTTCGAAAACAGCATTAAATGGGTCATTTGCGTATCATCCAAGTCAAAGAAATAGTCAACTTCAACCTTCGGGATGACCAAAGTATGCCCTAAACGCAAGGGATGTAAATCCAAAAAAGCCAAGAAATCATCATCTTCTGCTACTTTATAGCAAGGGATGTCACCACTAACAATTTTAGAGAACAGGCTTGCCATTATCGAGAGATGGATACAATTTCCAATTGAAGAATCCCACCTGGGGTGTTAATTTCTGCAATGTCTCCAACTTCCTTACCTAAAAGACCTTTTCCGATGGGAGAATCGACTGATATTTTCTTTTCCTTGATGTCTGCTTCGTTTTCAGCTACCAAGGTGTAGGTTATCTCCATATCGTTTGACTTGTTGCGAATCAAGACTTTTGATAGGATATAAGCCTTTGAGTTATCAATGTGCGTATCATCGATGAGGCGAGCATTTGCGATGATGTTTTCCATTTTTGAAATTTTCATTTCAAGGATGCCTTGTGCCTCCTTCGCGGCATCGTATTCCGCATTTTCTGATAAATCTCCTTTGTCTCTTGCTTCGGCAATTTGATTTGAGATGGATGGACGTTGAACATGAATTAAATCATGTAATTCATCCTTTAATTTTTTCAGCCCTTGTTCGGTGTAGTAATTTATTTGCGACATACTTCTAATAATTAAACAAAACAAGAGCGCTCAATGAGCCCTCTTGCCTGACAAAATTACAACTTTAAATTTATTTTAAACTAATCGTAGCCCCAATGGTATGGATGATACCAAATACGCCTGCAAAACGCGAGCAGTACTCAATTCCTAAAGCGCTTTTGTTTTTACCAACCAAAGCATCAACCGAAAATCCTGCCGTAGGACCTACCAACGCATTCGAACGATTTTCTTGGCTAAAAATTCCTTTCTCATAAACAAAACCACCGCGCAAGTTAAATGCAAGCTTTTCTGTATTCATTCCGTAGTCTAAACCTATTTTGTACTGGTCTTTTGAAAAGGAATTTGCTTGAAAACCTAAAGCAAGTGTCAATCTGCTGTCATCCGAGAAGATAAAATCATATGACCCACCAATGGATAATAAAGAAGGAAGCTCATACGTCGCAGAACGCTGCTCCAATGAAGCAATGAATCCACTTGATACATAAGATACTTGTTGAGCCAAACCGTCGCCTTTAAAACGCATCACAGGGCCCACGTTTTTAAGTGCAATGCCAAACTTCAGTTGGTTTTGTTCACCCGTAACATATCGAATACCTGCATCCAATGCAATTCCATTCGATTTCAAGTTGAAAATACTCTCTGTAACCACTTTAAAGTTAATTCCACCGTAAATGGAAGATGAGAATTTTTTAGCAAAGCCGAGATTAAAGATGTTTGCTCTTGGAGAGAAATAACCAATGTTACCCTCAGGATTTGCAACCGTAGTAATGGGAACATCCCCATAACTTAATGATTGAATGCTTACTGCAAACACATTAGACTCGCCAACTTTTTGGGCAATTCCCGCTGAGTTCATTGCAATTCCAGCACCGCCCATCCAATTTGTATAATTGAACTTGATTTGTGTTTTGTCGGTGAATGCCAAGCCAGCGATGTTCGAAAACTGCGCTTCCAAACCATTGACATTGGCAATACCAACGTCTCCTATGGCAGAACCACGTGCCCATGGGTTGATGAGTAAATGGGATGCGCCGGCAGAACCGACACGGTCTTCGTTTCCACCAAACCCAAAAAAGGAAATGGCAGAAAAAAGGATGATGTTATAAAGTGTTATTCTTTTCATTACTACGTTCAATAAAAATTAAATTCCTTGATAATCCGGGGTACGAGTACCTCCAAAAAACTTCAAGATGACTTCTCCGACATTCGGAACTTCTACGTGAATTAGGTATACCCCTCCTGCAATCGGTATGGATTTGTTATTTGTTAAATCCCAATCTAACGAGGTTACGTAACTGTCCTTTTTAAACGTGCGGATCAATTTCCCGTTCACAGAATAAATCTTCACGGTACACTTATCTGGCAAGTTGGTGATTTTCACCTTGGTTTCAAGACGCGTACGTTCGTAATCTGAATAGGCATAATATGGATTAGGCACTACGTTAATCATTTTCAACGCTTCATCCAACGCATCATGTGATCCGAGCGTAGTCGCAATTTCATCCATTGACCAACCGTACATTGGTTTTCCATTGTTTTGACCCGTTGCTGTGAAATTCTTGTATTCTTTATTGATACGAAGTTTAATGGTTACATCGGTTTCAAGTATAGAATGCCCCATATTCAAAATTGGGTAAGAAATCCAACTTAAACTTCCGTACAAATCTCTTTTCGCTTGGGTACTGATTGAACCAGATGGATTTTGTACATCGGTCCATTTTTGGTACAACTCATTTGTTGCTGTATCTACTGCCGTTGCTGGATTGTATGCAGGGAAGTCATAGCTAGAGGTATATCCGTTGATGGATTTTTGGTTATAGCTAAATACATACACAGGGTGCATTCCACCCATTAATGGTGTACCCACATTGCTAACCAAACGATCGGTTGGATTCCATTTCATGTCCGCGCCATTTTCACCTCCAAGGAATGAATTTTCACCAAAAGCCATATACAAACGAGCGCCTGACTCTAGGTCAATGGCATAACCAGGAAACCAACCCATACCGAAACCTGTACCATCAGGGTTTCCATCCTTATCTACGCTTGGACTTTTTCGCATTGCACCTGGCGCTGCGGAGCCTACGTTTAGTCCAGACGTTCGACCCAATTCAATAACCGGACATCTTGTCCAAAGGCTTTTGTCATTGGTTAGTACGATGTCAACACTTGGCAAGAAGGAAATGGATGCATTTTGTTTTGAAGAACCACTGAATGTTCCATAATAAGCCAGCGGCATATAATCTGCTTGATATCCAACCAAACGATGCGGCGCAATAACACCATCCAATATCCCTTCATATTTTTGAGAGGGATCCGGACCTACTTCATCTGGATAGTTACAAGGATTTAGGTAAACAGGTGCATTTGGCAAACATTCATAGCCTGCAGCACCAATGGTTGATACAGGGGAATAATCACCCGAACGAATCCAGTTGGTAGGAAAATAGGAATCATTGTCCGAGATACCTGAAAGCCATCTTTTAGAGGAGTCTTTGAAGGTAACAGATGATTCAATCATGTCTGTTGTTTTGGCTGTGATGTTACCAGAACCTGAAGGAAAAAAGTATTTCTCTTGGTGAATTTGCACTGAAATCCCCCAATCAGGAATGATTTGTTCATTATCTCCCGCAATGGTAACTTCGGAAGTTACAGAATCCAACAAAGTACCCCCTTTAACATCGTATTGATATACGATCCAACTTGCCGTATCGGCTGCATTTCCTGGGGAAGTTGCTGTGTAGTCTCTGAATTTACATTCGTAATACCCTTTTTTAAGGTTCAGTGGATCAACAACTTTTATGTTGATTGGCCCCTTTCCTTTTTCATATTCTGGAGTATCTAAAAATCCATTTGTCAAAATGCTTTTAACAGAAGCATCTGTTAGCTCCAAGGACCTGTTTCCATTTCCATACCCATCCAACCGGGTAATTTTAGGAGAGGAACCATATTCAATGTTTTGATAGGTACCTTCCAATTCCGGCATCGGATTGTGAGGAACGGCCGCGGTTGCACTGATTGCGGTTCCATCAAAATTCAAACGCGAAGATATGTAAGGAATTTTTTGACCATCTAAGAACAATGGATCGGTTGGATCATATTTTTTGAATTGATTAAATGCATACGCTACGGCTACGTAGTAATATGTTTTGTGATTTACCAAACGTCTTGCTCCTTGGGCAAAAGCGTCTTCCAATACTTGGAAAGAGTGACGAATTCCTTTGTTTTCGCCATCTACTTTTTCAACAGGCACTGAAAATCCAAGTGCTTCATTGAATTCAAAATTAATAATGCGGTCGTGTCCATTTTTGATGTCACACTGCGCTACCAACCTTGCTTTGGTTGGGTCGGTGATGTCAGCAACAGAAACATCCGTACTTTTCAATTGGAAGATTTGGTATCCTTCAAATCGGTATTTTCTATCAACCGTTGGATCCGGGATATTAATTTCATCTATTTCCTCATACCCTTCTCTGTAGTTGTTCGATGAAGAAGGATTTTCAAGCATGATGATAAGTTCGTTGTTAAGTTCTTGAATGGTCACTTTAGGAGCATCCGGTGGAGAAAGGATTTTAAAGCAAGCATCGAACAAAGCTTGGGCTTTGGTATCCGCCCTTTTCATTGCATCTACAGAAGCCAATAAGGTTCCATCCGTGCTACGGCCATAAACAATTCCAACGGTAATGTTATTTACGGCACCCGGTTTCAAGGTAAATGGACCTGCAGACTGAACAAAACGTCTGTCTCCTGGAGGATTGTTATTTGTAGATTCATCCCATCCGTTCGGATATGCACCGGTCATGTCTTGACCTGCCGTAGACCAGCTTAATGGATCCGAAGTTCCTGGGAACATATAATCAGAGAGTACGCCTTGGGCAGTACCTAAACCACCGTAGTACATTTCTGATCCATTTGCCCACTGTCCTTCCATGAAGTTGTAAAACTCTGAAGCAGATCCGGGGTCATTGTATGGGTAGGCAGCAGTTGAGGTATAGTAGGTAAATCTTCTCATACCAAAACGCTCATTGTCAATGATGCCATCGGAATAACCAATGCCAATGCCTTTGTATACAATTCCGTTGTTTGCAAGTGCATCTACAACGGTTGGGACAATGTTTGTTTGGGTTGCTTGGTCGAAATAAGGACCTGGATTGTCAATGCCGTCTGCATCTTGATAAGGACCTTCAAAGAAGTCACATCCAATGGCAGGTGGGTTCTCACCGTATCCTAATCTTCCAGCGTTGGTCTCGTCATTCAAGTCACCATTGAACATGTAACCCAATCCACGAGAAACATCACAACCTGCATAGTCATCAGAAAAATTTCCTACATCCGCATCGAGGTATTGCGCAAAATACGTATCGTACAAAGTTTGTGTTCCACGGTTAATTAATTCATAGTTGTAGAAAGTCATACGGTTAACCTCATCATTAGTAGCAAACGAAAAAGCTTGTGCACGAATTTCCATTCCAATTGGATCCCCATTGGTTTCGGTATGTATGTTCCCTTTGTCGTTAAATACCCACCAATGCGTTTCATCACCATAAAGCGAAATGCGACGGTCAAATCCACATTGAATGTCATCTCTTCCCAAAATGTCATCATACCAAGGGTGATCACCGTTGTCTGGGTTATAGTTCCCATCTTGGTCTCTGTCGTAATAAGGCGCTAAGAAATAATCTTGACCTCTTGAAACATCACCATGCGCTGGCCAGTTATAAATTCTATTGAGCTCATCGTTTGTTGGCGCGATGATATCGTTGCATTCCGTTGAAATTCCAGCGTTGCATTCCCACCAAATGTTAAAGCGAATGATTTCTGCTTTTCGGATGGTATAAAATTGGTCATACGCGATACATTGATCCGGATCGATGTTTGCTTCTCCGAAATCCCGAATCGCTTCGTTTCCTACAGGGAATAAAGGATTATAATTTCCAGTTCCAGGGTTAACACTTAGGGGGCCAGGCCAGAAATCATTGCCTGAACGGTAGCGCAGCGCTGCCAGTTTTAACTGACCGTTGACATCGGTACCTCCCATCCAAAGCGCACCTGCAAAAATGGCAAATCTGTTGCTCCCTTTAGGAATTTCATAAGCAGCAACGCTATTTTGACGATTTTGGAACATGCTTCCACCTTGTTCAATTAGGGCACGTACATCATTAAACTCCATGATGTATTTTGCCGTAGCGGGACTACAATTTGCTCCTTTTGGTTTACCTGAAGGTTTTGTGATTTTATCATTAGGGCCGTAATATGCCAAGGCATTAGATCCTAAAAATAAAAAGCCTATTAGGGTTGCAAGTATTTGCTTTTTCATGCTATTGTTCTGTTTTCTTAATTAAAAATCATATTTAACACCCAAACGAATGGTACGAGGTACACTTACGTTAAACGGATTATTTACCTTCATGGAGTAGTAATCCCTAAAGGATTGTTCATCGGTTTGGTTTTGAATGGAAGTTTGGCTCGACGCTGCAGCGAGGTAACCATCATCATCTGCATTTCCTGTAGCTCGATAAATTCCGAGTACATTAAACTGATTAAATAGATTGGTTGCACGGATGTAGATGTTGAAGTTGGAAACCTTTTTCTTGTCTTTGCTTTTTGCATCCTTGTTTTCATGAACGATGATAAAGTTTTTATCTAACTGCATGTCCAATCGATAGGTCCATGGCATTCTAGAACCATTCACTGTTCCGCTGATACCCGCACTTAAATTCCCAATTCCTTCATCCGTAATAGCCGTTTGTGCGGAGTATGGATAACCTGAATTGATGTTTGTAAAGATGTTCAAACCGGTATTTTCAAACAAGTTGAATTTTCCGATTTTAGGTCCATTGTAATCTTTTCCATCTCCATATCGGTAATCGAAAGTAATGGCAAAAGCATGACGTTGATCGAAACTGTAAGGAAAGATGTTTCTTAGGTTAGGGATGCCCGCATTGATAAAAGATGACATTGAATTCGCATCTGACCCTGTACCATCAGCGAATTGCAAGGTGTAGTTTGCTGTCATACGAATGTTACCTGTTTGTCTTAAATCATATGCGATGGTTAGTCCTTTAACGGTACCAAAGTCTCTGTTTCCATATGTTTTATAGGATGCTGGATAAGCCATGAACATATTGATTAACTGAACATTGTTTCTTTGTTCACGGTAAAACGCCGAGATTTTAAGTGAAGACGTTTCGGAAAGCACTTGTTGAAATCCGAGTTCGTAATCCACCGTTGTTTCTGGTTTCAGGTTCGCATTGTTAATGATTGCTGATCTTGATTGAACAAACTGGTATTCAAACGGATCAAATCTAAATCCTGAAGTCGGTCTTTTAGTCAAGATGTCATAATGTGCGAAGAAAGACGCTTTTTCCGAAATTGGAAATGAGAAAGCAATACGAGGCATTACGTTCACTTGCGCTTTGTAATCTTCAAACGCCGTTGCATCAGGTGTGGTTTGTCCTGGAGTTAGCAACCATGGAGCAATACCACCAGAACCTTGAATGGTTTTAGGGTCTTCAACGTTTGTCCCCACAGCATTGTACCAGCTTGATCCCGTTCTAAAACCATTGATGCCTGTAGGATTTGAGATGTCGTTCACATAAACTATGTAATCATCCCCCATGCTTTCAGGTATTACTACCCAACTGTATTGGGAAGGATCTGCAGCTTTGAGAGCTTTCGCTTCTTTTACGGTTCGTGCATTGTAAAATAAATATGGATCTTTTAGTACCGGTTGGTTTGCATCAAACACATCCACTCGAACACCGACATTGAAAACGATGTCTTTGAAGGCGAATTTATCCATGATGTAACCCGCCATGTAGGTTGGTTGAAAAGCCCCAACAAATCTTTTGTAATTTCCGTTTTTATCAAATTCATTGAAGTATTTGTTAATGTCTGTTGTCCCTTTCACGCGTTTTCCTGTATGATCAAAGCCCCAATAAGAAACAAAAGAATTCCCCCCGTTGAGAAGCTCATCCGGAGCAAACATGTCAAATTGAAATAAAGTTGGATCGTAGTTATCGATGTCAACATAGTCATTTCCATCTACAGCCAGACCCAATTCTTTACGTAAATTGTAATCGAAAAACGATTGGTTGTCATTGTTAAGCTGACCTCCATATTGGCCTGTTCCAGATTGATGTGCATATCCGGAATTCAAACGTTGGTACGTAATGGCTTTGAAAGAACCTGAATCTGAAAGAACACCTGTTGAGTAGTCCAATTCTTCAATATGGAAATTCGTCAACTGTCTTGCAATCGACCAAATTCCTATTGGACCATTGGTTCCGTCGCTGGTTGTAGTTCCTGATGTCCATCCACGGTCTACCCTTTGTTCAAACTCAAATCCTAGGGAAATGCTATGGTCTCCGAATACCAATGAACCAGAACCGGTTACACGAAACTGGTCGTTTTCAGTTTTACCAAAGTAATTGTAAGGGCTACCGATGTTACTCCAAATTCCATAAACACTTTGAGGGGCATCTCCATTTCTAAGGGCATTTCCCTGTTGAAGTTGGAATAAGTTCTCGTAGTGACCCAGGGGTAATCCTTGGTATAAGTTATAATATTGGGTGGTAATTGAAGCCAAGGCGGCGTTGGTTGTAGATGGGGTGTAGTTTACTTCAAGGTCTTTGAAACCATTGTGTTCCCATCGTTGTAAATTTTCATTAAACTCATATGAAGCGGTTCGGTTGGTAACGAATTTTCCGACATGACCATAATTAAACAAATTGTATTTGTGGGTTGGGTCGTAGGTGTCCGATTTGGATTTTGAATAATCTACCATCAAAGTGTAGTTGGCTGACTTTAATTTACTACCTTTTTTGTCATTGGTAAAACGTTGGGAAATTTTTCCATAAACCCTGTAATCTAGGTTTTTGGATTTGCCAAAATTTGTAAAATTTAATAGTGAACCTGTATAGGAGTAATTGGAACCATTTGAGTAGTTCAATGAACCTCCAAATTGCAAGTTGACCGAGGGGCCTGTATTTACATCAATTTTTCCTTGAGCGGAAATAGAGGTGGACCTAGCGTTCATTCGCCAAGCTTCTTTTTCGAAATCATTCTTCCTAAGAAACAAGGCATTGTGAAAGGTACCAAAGCCAGATGCAGTAGGACGTAAGGGATTATTCAACAAGGCAGTTCTAACTGAATCCTTGATTCGGTAACCTCCCCCTGCAAGCGGTCTGTTGTCTAATTGATCGGTAAGGTTTCCTGAAAATAAAAACCCAAGTCTTGGTTTGGTTTTCTTACCCGTTGAGTCTTTTTGCATCCAAAGTGGACCTGAAAGCATTCCTTCTACAAGGTTGTAACCAAATTTATCCAATCCGATTACTTTTCCATCATATCCATTTGGATTTTTTCCTTTAAAGTAGGCCCCAGAGGTTACCAATTCGATGCTTCCGAAATAGACCGCAGAAGGACCACGTGTGGTAACTGAAATGATTCCACCTGTAACATCACCATAGTTAGCGGGAACACCTCCGGTAATTACAGATACTTCTTCTAAAGCTGCCTTAGGTAAATTTGAAGACCCTCGCACTTTGATTCCGTCAATATAAAAATAGGTTGCATCTGAACGCGACCCCCTTACAGATATCTCACCGCTTCCTTCGTTGGTACCTACACCACCGACAGATTGTGCCACCCCTGCAGCAGAACGAATAGGCATTCTAGCGATGTCCTCTCTACCAACCGTAGCACCTGTTGCGCCACCATCTTTGTTAATTAAAGGTATTTTATAGCGTGAAACTTTCACCTCATCGATGTTTTTTATGTTTTCCGGTTTGGCCAAAGTAAGCTTTTCCAAAAAGGTGATTTTATCGGTGGAAATGAGTACATTTTGGGTAACCGCATCTTGATATCCTTCAATTTTGAGGGTAACTTTTAGGTCATACGAACCCGGCAAGATTGCGTCAATTTGAAATTCACCTTTTTCATCTGTTAAGGTGCTTCCTTTAATGCTCGTTCCCGACATTAACATCACTTTCGCACCTACGATTAGGGTGCTTGTTTTATCGTCCTTTACGGTGCCTTTAAGGGTACCTAAACCCGATTGCGCAAACATACAAGAGCTTGTGAATAAAACACTTACAAATAATATTTTAATTTTATCTAACATAGGTTAACGTATAAGAAACATTGTATTCGCATGAATTAAAGCTGTTAAATATAGAAATATTCGGCGTTTTGGCAAAAATGTTAAAAAAATAAAATAAAAAAATTACGGACTTTTGTTGCGTGTTAATCTTTACTCAAGTTTACAAATGAGCGCTTTACCTGAACTAATTATTGGGAAAACCGGTGAAATCAGCTGGAAGCTTATCCCTCTTCATAGCATAGAGGCGCATCGTGAAATTTTAACAAATGACTTAACCCCGATTGAAAAGAAAGAAATGGAGGTGCACTCCCTGCAAAAACGCCAAATGGAATATTTAGCCATACGGTCCCTAAAAAACATTGGTTTCCCATCTATTTCTATAGCCTATAAACCTTCGGGAAAACCTTTATTCCATGGTATCAAGACTGAGATCGGCATCAGTCACTCCCGGTCTTTTGCTTTATGGGCAATCTCGGACTTTCCTTTTGGTTGCGATGTTGAAGAAATTGATGAGCGATTGGTTCGAGTTTCACAACGTTTTTGCAGCCATGAAGAATTGACTGTCATCGAGGAAAACGTTTCTACAAAATCTTTGACAAAACTATGGTCATGCAAAGAGGCCATCTATAAACTTTGTGATGACCCCGGTATTCATTGGAAAACCGACATGGTGTGCATTGGCGTGGAACAGGAACAATGGTTGTTTTCGGTACGGTCCTTTGGCCAAACAAAAAAAGTTGTGTGCACTGTAATCCCTGTAGAAAATGCTATTTTAGCCTTTGCGTATGATGCATAAATCCTCGGTATATTCTAAATTGGTAAACGCTCACCAAGGCATTGCTGTATTGATTGATCCAGACAAACAAACCAATGAAGATTCTTTGCTGTTTTTGATTAATCAATTAAATGAATTACAACCTGATTTCATATTCGTTGGGGGAAGCACGGTGACAGAGGATGCCTTTGTACGTTGTGTCTCTCAGATAAAACGTCGCAGTGCCATTCCCTTGGTTATTTTCCCTGGGTCTTCTGTTCAAGTGGATAAAAACGCAGACGCCATCTTATTTTTATCGTTGTTGTCGGGCCGAAATCCAGAATTTTTAATTGGTCACCAGGTAGAAGCGGCTTGCAAGGTTTATCGTTCTGGAATCGAAGTCATTCCTACGGCTTACTTGCTATTGGATGGTGGCAGCTCTTCTTCCGTGGCAAAGGCCTCCAAAACAGCCCCCATCCCTCAAGTTGAAAGTGAAACGATTTTTAATACTTCTTTGGCGGGAAAGCTATTGGGAATGCAATGTATTTATTTGGACGCTGGCAGTGGGGCGCAAAACGCAGTTGACCCTTCACACATTCAATCCGTTAAGAAGCTGGGATTGCCGCTTATTGTTGGAGGTGGAATTCGTACCACGGCACAAATTTCACGAGCGCATCAAGCAGGGGCTAATTTGGTCGTTATTGGAAACCGAATTGAGGAAAATAAAACCTTTATTCAGGACCTTATTGATTACAAAAACAGATGAAAATACCCTTGATAAAAAAAATTGCTGGCGTTTTGTTTGCACTTGGTTTCACGAGTGGTATTTTTTTCTTTTTCGCTCAAAATTTTAAAATTACCTTATTACCTATTGACCCCAGCATTTATTTAGGGTTGTTTTTTGCCTTTGGAATCCTAGGTTTTGCTTTGAATTTAGTGAGCTTTAAAAAAGACACCGTCGGCATTAAATCAGGTAATTTGATGTATTGGTTAGGCGCATCCATGGTGTTGGTTGGATTGCTATTGTATTTTTTTCAAATCATTCTTTGGAACTGGATTTTACTTTCTGTTGGCTGTGTCCTCATCTTGATAAGCTTTTACCTCAATCGAAAGAAAAAACCTCAGAAATCTGAATTCATTGACGTGGATGAATAACTGCCTTGAGGCTTAAATCCAGACTGTCGACATGATGCGTAAGCGTGCCCATTGAAATGAAATGCACCCCTGTTTCAGCGTAAGCAACTAGGTTATCTTCATCAATCCCACCAGAGGCTTCCACTTCCACATTTGCTGGAATCCATTTAAGACATTCAAGGATTTCCTTTGGCGTAAAGTTGTCCAGCATAATTCGGTTGATCTCCTTAATCTCGATGGCTTCCTTCAATTCTTGAAAATTTCTCACTTCCACTTCAACAGGTAAATTCAATCCTGAACTCAGCTGATATGCCACGACTTTGTCCATCGCTAACTTGATGCCTCCACAAAAATCAATGTGATTGTCCTTCAACATGATCCGGTCAAACAGCCCAAAGCGATGGTTTGCTCCGCCGCCAATGCGAACGGCTTCCTTTTCCAACAATCGAAACCCAGGCGTTGTCTTTCTGGTATCCAAAAGGGTTACCTCGGTATGTTTTACCTTCTCCACAAGCCTTTTCGTTTTGGTCGCTATGCCTGACATCCGTTGCATGCAATTCAAAATCAACCTTTCGGTGGAAAGTAAATTTTGTGCATTCCCAAAAATGGTAAAGGCGATGTCACCGACCTCAATGGCATCTCCATCGTTAAAATAAAAAGTGATTTCAGCTGAGGGGTCCGTTTTCTCTATGATGCGTTTTGCGACTTTAACGCCTGCAAGAATGCCCTTTTCTTTTACCAAAAGTTTCGCTGTTCCTTTTTGGGTTGAATCAATTGCAGCCAGTGTGGAATAATCTCCGGGACCTAAATCCTCCTGCAACCAAAAATCTATACATTCATCAAGCATAATGCAAAGGTATTAAGGACAAGCGTAAAAAGTACATCATGTTCCTTATATTTGTTAAGAAATGCGACAAAACAAGCAGCTTTTTGTATTCCTTATCGGTTTTTTAGGGTGTTTTCTTTGGACCTCTTGTTTTGGCCAAACCGAGAAAATCCAAAAGGCTTTAAATGTCTTAAATCACACATCGCAATACAATCCCATCTCATTTCACAAAGCAGTCGAATCTTTTAAGAAACCATCGCAATCAGACATCAATGCTTTGCTACTCATTGCATATGACGAGCGGCAAAATGGTAACATTCGCGATTTTTTAATTCATGTAAAGCGAATAGAAAATTCTTCCCAAGAAATAAGGTACCCTGCACTCAAACATTTGTCATATTTGGTTTTTTCGGATTATTACGAATTGGTAGGTAAAATACCCAAGGCTAAATTTTACAGTTCCTCAGCGATTGAATTTGCGAAGAAGAATCATAAAAACCGTTGGGTCTCTCAGGCATATCGGTCGATGGCATCGGTTTACATGTCTCAATACAACAGTGATTCTACTTTTTTTTACATCGATAAATCCATGCAATTTGCCAAGCGATCCGACAGTGAGCTCGAGTTGGCATTTTGCTTTGACCAAGCCGCGATGGGGTATGCTCAATTCAGCAAGCTTGAAGAGGCTGTAACCCAAGAATTGTTGGCCCTTCAGGTAACGGAGAAAATCAACAACAACTATTACCAAGCGTTGTACAACCGAAACATTTCTGATTTTTCACTTTTGGCGAAAAACCTCCGAGAAGCGGAGAATTATTTACGAAAAAGCAATGTCAAGCTCAAAAACATCTTGAGTCCTAGAATGAATGCAGAGAACGACATTTCAAATGCAAGGATTTTGGTTGAGCAAGGCATGGCAACCGAGGCTTTGCGGTTTTTACCTTCGTCAATTAAAAAACTAGAACGGATGAAGGACATCCGCGCTTTGGGCAAGGGATGGTTGGTCCTTGGACAAGTTTATAACCAACTGGGGAGGACACAAGATGCATTGAAATCCTTTGAAAATTCGCTCACCTATTTTGGATTGTCCCGTGCCTTAGACCCCTCTGCAGAGGTGTACAATGAAATTGGGAATGTCTACTATCGGGTACGGGACTTAGAAAGCGCAGAGACAAACATTCTGAAATCAATGACGATTCGCTATGAAATCAAAGAGAAAATACGAATTTTTGACAGCTACTTGGTTTTGGCGAACATCTATGAAAAACGGAACCAGAAGCAAAGGGCTTACGATTATTTGAAGATGTACAACGACTTTCTGCGAAAGAATTCAACGTCCATTGACAGTAAAATGATTGAAGACTTAACCCAAACAAATTCCCGCGAGGAAAGGGAACGATTGATAGAAACACAAGGAGAGAAACTACAAAAGGAACTTAAAGAAAAAGAAATTTTGCAACTTCAGAGTGACCGTCAATTGCTTGGGATTGGGATTGTGATTTCGATATTCTTCCTTTCAGCCCTCGTTGTATTTTTCGTGATACGTCAAAGGAATACTTTACAAGAACAGAAAGAGTCAGAAATGGCCCAGACCCTTCTTCGCTCACAAATGAATCCACACTTTATTTTCAATGCCTTGGCGGTGATACAAAGTTACATTTACGAAAACACACCGGAAAAAACCTCAAAATTTCTCGTGAATTTCTCTCGATTGATACGGTTAATATTGGAAAACTCTCCTAAAGAATTCATTACGATTGATACGGAAAAGGAGATTTTAAGCAAGTATTTAACCACACAAAAACTACGGTTTGAGGAGCGCTTTAATTTTAACCTATTGATTGACGAAGATTTGATTTTTAGGAGGGCAATGATTCCCCCGATGATTACCCAACCCTTTATTGAAAATGCAATCGAACATGGACAATTGCACACCATCGAGGAAGGGATGATCCAAATCGAAATGAACGAAAGGGAAGGTATGTTGGAAATCATTATTACCGACAACGGGGTGGGTCGTGCACAATCCGCAAAAATTAAGAAGAACAAATCGCACAAGAGTATGGCCATAGACATAACGCGCCAAAGGATTGAGATTTTAAATAAAAAATACAAAGGCAAAGGCAGTTTAGCGATTGAAGATTTGGTGCAAAGTGACAGAACCGGAACCAAGGTAATTATTTGTTTGCCAATTATTTACGAAAAGACTATATTTGGAAATGATGAAAAAGGTACTCATAATTGATGACGAAAAACGAATCCGTGATTTCGTTAAACGTATGATCGACTCATTTGGCTTGGACCTAACGGTTTATACCGATGGTGAAAACGTAGAAACGGGGTTGGCATCCATCGAAAGCCTTAAACCTGACATCGTTTTCTTAGACATACAAATGCCTGACGGGACAGGGTTTGATTTGTTGAACCGCGTGAAAGAGAAAAATTTTGAGCTTATTTTTATCACTGCATTTCAAGAATATGCCATCATGGCGATTAAATTCAGTGCATTGGATTATATCCTAAAACCCATTGATGAAGAGGAGTTGAGAACGGCAATCATCAACGCCATTGATACCATCGATTTTAAGAAAGACGACACACAATTTGAAGCATTAAGCCACAACCTACTGCCCAATCAAAAACGCAAATTGGTATTAAAAACCCAGGAAAGTGTTCATGTCGTGGATTTGAGTGACATCATTCGTTGCGAAGCAGATAAGAATTATACCTTTTTTTACTTGAGCAATGGAAAGAAAATCTTGGTTTCAAGGACATTAAAGGATTTCGAAACCCTGCTTTCTAACCAAGGGTTTTTCCGGGTACAGCAGTCCCACCTCATCAACTTGGATTTTATTGACCGATATGACAAGCAAGAAGGAGGATCTGTCATTTTAAAAGACGGTTCTTCGGTTCCCTTATCTCCCGCGAAAAAAGAGCAGTTTTTTACCTTGTTAGAGAAGCTCTAAGGAAATTAACCGAGGGCTTTACTCATATCGTCAATCAGGTCTTCCGCATCTTCAATTCCTATGCTAAGGCGTATCAAGGAATCTACCACCCCACTTTTTTCTCTCTCTTCTTTCGGAATGGAGGCATGTGTCATGCTTGCAGGATGACCCACCAAAGACTCTACGCCACCGAGGGATTCTGCCAATGCAAAAATCTCAAACTTATTTACAATTTCAAGGGCTTCGTCCAATCGATTTCCCTTTAAGGTAAAGGACAACATTCCTCCAAAACCATTCATTTGTTTTAACGCTACGTGGTGGTTTGGATGGGATTCAAATCCTGGCCAATACACTTTGTCAACTTTGGGATGTTGCACCAAATAGTGGGCAAGTTTCTCTCCATTGAAACAGTGTCTTTCCATCCTCAAATGCAGCGTTTTAATTCCTCGAAGCACAAGAAAGGCATCCATGGGACCGGCAACGGCGCCACAAGAATTTTGAATGCGATACATTTCAGTTGCAAGGGATTCATCTCGAGTTACGAGCGCACCCATGACCACATCTGAATGGCCTCCTAAATATTTGGTAGCGGAATGCATGACGAAGTCAGCCCCAAGGTCCAAGGGTGTTTGCAAAAAAGGCGTAGCAAACGTATTGTCAACACAAAGCATTGCACCTACCTCCTTGGCGATTTTGGAAGCGGCGGCAATGTCGATGATGTTCATCATTGGGTTGGTGGGTGTTTCTATCCAAATCATTTTGGTTTTCGCATTGACTTTATCGGAGATGTTCTTAATGTCTTGCATGTTTACAAAATGAAAAACAATCCCATATTTCTCAAAAATGGTTTTAAACAATCGATAAGAGCCCCCATACAAATCATGGGTAGAAATCACTTCATCGCCTGGGTTGAGCATTTTGATGAGGCAGTCTATGGCGGCGAGTCCAGAAGCGAAGCATGCCCCGAATTTACCATTTTCAATGGCTGCCAGGTTTTTTTCCAAGGCATGGCGGGTCGGATTCAGGGTGCGGGAATATTCATATCCCTTGTGATTTCCAACGCCATCCTGAACATAGGTTGAGGTTTGATAAATCGGTGTCATGATGGCCCCTGTTGCTGGGTCTGGCGCCACTCCTTCGTGAATTGCTTTGGTTGCGAATTTCATTTTTTTGCTTAAAATTAGTAAAAAGCCCTTACTTGATTAGAGTTCTAGGAAAGGATCCCAGAAATGTTTTTCAAAGCTTACGATTTGGTCATTAATCACGGTGAGCCCCTCTGCTTCGAGAAGTGTTTGCATTCGTTCTGGTGGGGTAAAGTGCATTTTTCCTGTGAGGAGTCCATTTCTATTCACAACCCGATGCGCAGGTACATTTTCAAGGGAATGGCTTGCATTCATCGCCCAACCTACCATCCGAGACGATTGTGCACTTCCTAAGGCTTTGGCGATTGCGCCGTAAGTGGTCACTCTTCCCTCTGGAATCCTTTTAACGATTTCGTAAACTGAATGGTAAAAATCCAAATGTATGGCGGGTCTTTGTCAGTACCTTTCGGTGACTGCATCAGTGTTTTTTACAACAGTCTTTCTTGTCTTTTGAACAGGTTTCATTCCCTCCAATCCACTTGCCATCTTTTCCAAAATGGGATAAACACATTGCTTTTTCTTCTGGAGAGCAACCTTTTTCGTCGCACATCTTTGCGCATTCTTCTTTGTTCATTTTGGAACATTCGTTCATGTTGCATTTTCCCATCATTGCATTGTCTTTTTTGCAACAATCTTTTTCAGTGCATTTACCTGATTGCATACCTGATTTACATTGTCCATTCTCGCCTTGGCATTCCATTTTCGATCCATTGGCATTCGTGTTTTTATCAGAAGTTGCATGCCCATTTCCAAGGATCGGTGCAATCACCAATCCAATAAGGCACGTAAGTTTGATTAAGATATTCATAGATGGCCCGGAAGTGTCTTTGAATGGATCTCCAACGGTATCACCCGTTACTGCAGCTTTATGAGCATCAGAACCTTTGTAGGTCATTTCGCCATTGATTTCCACACCTGCTTCAAAAGATTTTTTTGCGTTGTCCCATGCACCGCCGGCATTGTTTTGGAAAACGGCCCAAAGTACACCGGATACCGTAACCCCAGCCATATAACCACCTAACATTTCAGCTACCAATCGCTTTGCATCAATGTCTGTTCCGTATATTCCTATACCTAAAAGTACGATTGCAATAGGGAAACCAATGGTCATAACTCCTGGCAACATCATTTCACGCAACGCCGCTTTCGTAGAAATTTCTACGCATTTTCCGTATTCTGGCTTACCCGTACCTTCCATAATACCTGGAATTTCTTTGAACTGACGACGTACTTCATACACCATATCCATGGCTGCTTTACCAACAGAATTCATTGCTAATGCTGAGAAAACAACAGGAATCATTCCACCAATAAACAACATGGCCAAAACAGGCGCTTTGAAAATATTAATTCCATCAATATCAGTGAAAGTAACATAAGCCGCAAACAACGCCAATGAAGTAAGTGCTGCCGAAGCAATCGCAAATCCTTTTCCTGTGGCCGCGGTAGTGTTCCCCACAGAATCCAAAATATCTGTACGTGTTCTCACTTCCTTAGGCAATTCGCTCATTTCAGCAATTCCGCCTGCGTTGTCAGAGATGGGACCAAATGCATCAATAGCCAATTGCATAGCGGTTGTAGCCATCATTGCAGAAGCTGCCATTGCAACCCCATAGAAACCTGCCAAAGCGTAGGATCCCCAAATGGCACCTGCAAACAACAATACGGTTGGAAAGGTTGAAATCATTCCTGTGGCTAACCCTGCAATCACGTTTGTTCCTGCACCTGTGGATGATTTTTGTACAATTTTCAATACGGGTTTTGTGCCCAATCCAGTGTAATATTCTGTCACTGATGAAATTGCTCCTCCTACGATTAAACCGATGATGGCTGCGAAGAAAACCCGAATGGAAGTGATTTCTTTAACCCCTTCTCCAAAAAACTCCATTTTCATGGTTTGAGGAAGCATGTATTGAACCAAGAAGAAACAAGCAATTGCGGTTAGAATGATTGAAACCCAGTTACCGATGTTCAAGGCTTTTTGCACTTGTTTTTCTTTTGCTGAATCACTGGTGATTTTCACCAACAAGGTTCCTATGATGGAGAACAAGATACCGAAACCAGCGATGGCCATTGGCAATAAAATCGGTCCAATTCCACCAAAAGCGTCTTTGATATTTCCGCCCATGTCCTTAATTACATAGTTTCCAAGAACCATGGCTGCCAATACGGTGGCCACGTAAGATCCAAATAAATCGGCACCCATACCGGCAACATCTCCTACGTTATCTCCTACGTTATCTGCAATGGTAGCAGGGTTACGAGGGTCGTCTTCTGGAATTCCTGCTTCTACTTTCCCTACTAAATCCGCACCAACGTCTGCTGCTTTTGTATAGATTCCACCACCAACACGCGCAAACAAAGCAATGGACTCAGCCCCAAGGGAGAAACCTGCCAATGTTTCAAGTACTATGGTCATTTTAACGGTTCCATCCGTTCCCCAGACACCGCCCATAAAATATTGGAAGAAGATGATGAAGAAAGCCGTCAGTCCTAATACCGCCAATCCAGCAACGCCTAAGCCCATAACCGTTCCACCTCCGAAAGATACTTTAAGTGCTTGGGGTAGACTGGTACGCGCGGCTTGTGTGGTTCGTACATTTGTTTTAGTAGCGATTTTCATACCCATGTTTCCTGCCAAGGCAGAAAAGAAGGCGCCAAAAATGAACGCAACAATGATTAAAATATGGGTTGTGGGTACAACAAAAGAAATTGCTGCAAGGACAAGGCTGGCGATGACAACAAAGATTGCCAACAAACGGTATTCTGCTTTTAGAAAAGCCAAGGCTCCTTCGTAGATGTAATCTGAAATTTCTTTCATTTTTCCATCACCGGCATCTTGTTTTAAGACCCAACTTCTTTTAATTGCCATAAAGGCCAAACCTATTAATGCCATCACAATCGGCAAATAAATCATTATTGATCCCATAGATGTAATTTTTGTTCTTGTTTTTTAAGAGGTCAGCAAAAGTATATTTTTCCGACTATGTTTGCAAATAGGTGCTTTATCAGTTGTTTGAAATTATTTCATAAAGCGCATTTAGGTCTGGAGAAATGATGATTTCAATCCTACGGTTTTTGGCTTTATCACTAGGGTCTACGGGCAAAAACTCACTTCTTCCTGAAGCTACTAATTTTACAGGGTTCATTTTAGAATTGTTCAAGAGAATTTCAACAACAGACGTTGCCCTCAATACTGATAATTCCCAATTGTTTCGAGGAAAGGCGGTACTCGTCAGTTTGTCCGTATCCGTATGTCCTTCCACCACAATCTCCAAATCCTTTTCATTTTCAAGGGCTTTTCCAATTTGAACAAGGGCAGATTTTCCTTCGGCCTCCACGGTGATGCTCCCTGATTTAAACAATAGCTTGGCCTCCATACTCACATAAATTTTTCCGTTTTTCTGCTCGACCTTTAGGCCTTTATTTTCAAATCCAATCAAGGCATCGCTGACTTTTTTACGCAGTGTTTTGAGTGCATTGTCTTGGCGTTTTAGCAATTCTTCGAGTTCATTTACCCTAGCCTCGCGCTCTTCTAGGAGTTTTTCTTTGGATTTTAATTCAGCATCCAAATCAACCAAGGCCTCAGATTTTTTTTGAAGCTCTATGTTTTTCTGTTCCAATTGTTTTTGCAGTGCATTGGTTTCTTTAGACCCAAGTGATTTATACTTTTCAAAAGATTTGGTTAGCTCATCAAATTCCTTCCTTGTTTCTTGAAAATCGTTGCTTGCTTTGCGAAAGGACGTTCCCAATGCCGAGGTATCCATTTTTAATTTCGTCAACTGGCTTTGTGCAACGTCGAACTTTACTTGAAGGTCTTTGGATGTGGTCTCAAAATCTTGACTGCTTTGTTTAAATTTTGCCAAGTCGTCCGAACATACTTTCTGCTGTTGAAGCAGTTCCTTGTACTTTTTTGAAGAGACACAAGCAGAAGATAGCAATGCGATGCTGAACATTAAGATATATACTCTCATGGGATGGATTTTTTACAAATGTCAAAAGATGTGGCATACGAATACCAAGGTTGCCATATAGTTTTTAACACGAAAAGTTTAATACCCTTAGGATTCGATTTATACATTTGTGTAATTAAAACCATCGACAGCATTTTTTACATAGAACTATTTGCGGCATTCTTCGGGATCATCTACAGCTTTTTAATGGCGCGAAAATTTGCCATTGGATGGCTTATTGGCGCTGTTACTTGTGCACTATTGGCCTATGTTAGCTTTGAAAACGAGCTGTATTTTCAGGTTCTCGTGCAAGGAATCAATGTGGGGATGGGAATTTGGGGCTATGTACAATGGAAAAACACAAGCCATGGTTTTGGCAGTTTATCCAAGAAAACCTCAGTGCTCCTTTCCGTCCTTAACCTTGGCTTGACAGCGGTTCTGATGGCGCTTTACAGCAAACATCTGCTTAACTGGACGCAAACCATGGATGTTGTTACGTTGATTTTGTCTTTAACAGGTACATTCTTAACCATTTTCAAATTCAAAGACAGTTGGTATTATTGGATTGCCGTAAACCTATTTACGGGGATTTTGGCCTTTGGGGTGCACTTGTATTTCTTTGCGGGATTATCCGTTTTGTATTTACTTGTTTCCTTATATGGACTATATGAATGGAATCGAAATGAAAAACAACCTTCGTAGAATCGCTTTTACCGGACCTGAGTGCTCTGGAAAAACAACACTGTCCCTTTGGTTAGCGACTCATTTGCAATGGACTTATGTACCCGAATTTGCGCGAACTTTTTTGGAAGGCAAGCCTTCGTATACACATTCGGACCTTGAATACATTGCAAAAAAACAACTTGAATCAAGTCATGGAAAGGAACCTTGTGTTTCTGATACAGAAATGATGGTCATAAAAATTTGGGAAGAAGAAAAATTCGGCCTCACCTCGCCAAAGATCATGACCTGTTTTGAAGAAGATCACCATGACCTCTACTTTTTATGTCGACCCGATTTTGAATGGGAGGAAGATCCACTAAGGGAAAATCCGAATGACCGCGAGCGCTTATTTGAGATTTATTTGAACCAATTAACATTCCATGCGAAACCCTTTGTGATTTTGGACGGAGCCATTTCCACACGAAAAAGCACCCTATTAAAGCACCTTGATCTACCCGAATTGACTTAACTTTGCACCATGAAACGCATTTATTTTCTCCTGGTCATTTTTGTAATTGCAGTCGCCGGCACCTATTTTTTTATCAACTCGAAAAAACCAGACCCACTTCCTGTGGTTAACCCGATTGATGTCCAACCTGATCTGGTTGATTCAAGTCTCATTCGGAAGGGACGGGGGCATAAAATTGGGAATTTCTCTTTGTTAGATCAAAATGGAAAAACCGTAACAGAATCCGTTATTGAAAAGAAGGTGTTTGTGGCTGAGTATTTTTTCTCCACCTGCGGAAGTATTTGCCCCATTATGAATGTACAAATGCAGCGCATCCAAGAAAAATTCAAGGGGAATGCAGCTTTTAAAATGCTAAGTTTCACGGTAGACCCTGAAACCGACAAACCAAGTGCCTTAAAAGAATACGCCCTTCGGCACCATTACCAAGACGGACAATGGTATTTTATTACCGGAAAGAAGGAGGACTTGTATGCATTGGCTCGAAAATCTTTTTTTGTGTTAAAGCCTGCCGAGGCAGAAAACCTTGGGGACGCAGGGAACGATTTCATTCACACCAACAATTTTGTCTTGGTTGATAAACGCAAGCAAATCAGGGGGTATTATGATGGCACAAATCCCACGGAAGTTGACAAACTCATGGTAGACATTGCACGGTTGCTGGAGGAACAATGAAACAACTTAAAGCGGCAAACTGATCCTAAAAACCGTTCCCTTGTTGATTTCACTTTTCAGCACAAGAATTTTCCCTTTGTGGTAATCTTCAATGATTCTTTTTGCCAAGGAAAGCCCTAAGCCCCATCCTCGTTTTTTTGTACTGTAGCCAGGTTGAAAAACGGTTTTAAATTGTTTTGGGGTAAGCCCTTTTCCCGTATCGCTCAAATCGATGTGAATCCAATGCGTATTTTGGACAATAGAAACCGAAAAACGACCACTCCCCCCCATGGCATCCACTGCATTTTTGGTGATGTTCTCAATCACCCATTCAATCAACGCTGCATTGTGAGGCACCAACAAACCTTGTTCTTTTGCATCGATCTCAATGACTACTTTATTCGATAAACGTATTTTTAAATAGCTTAAGATTTCCGTAACGGTTCTGACAATGTCTAAGGATTCCAATTTGGTTTCGGAGCCAATTTTTGAAAACCGGTCGGTAACTTTCCCCAATCGGCTTAAGTCCTTTCGCATTTCTTCAAGGCTCTCAGGGTCTGTATCTTTCGACTCAAGTAAGTCTACCCAGGCAACCAAAGAGGAAAGTGGCGTTCCCAACTGATGTGCCGTTTCCTTGGCCATCCCCGCCCAAACTTGGTTTTGTTCGGCGCGACGAAAGGTCGAGAAAACAAGGTAACCAATGAGAACCACAATGGCGATCATACTGAACTGAATGTATGGAAACCATCGCAGTTGTTTTACTTCGGGACTTTGATCATAATACAACCAATGTGTGTTGTTATTCCCCAAATCAATCTTGATTGGGGCATTCATTGATTTAAATTTTTTCAAATAAACTGAGAGCGGTTCCTTTGTATCTTTTAGGTTACTGGCTAAAATATGTTCCTTTTTTGCATCTACAAGAATGACGGGCATCAGCCGTGCGTCCGCTATCAACTCTTGATTAAACGCCTTCAAGATGGAATCGCTTTGATGCTTCAGGTGTTTCAGTTTTTTGGATTCATCGTAGGCATATGTCATCTTAAAATCTTCGAATACAGCCAATTCAAAAAACCTTTGCTTCGCTTTCCATTCACGCGCATTAGAGGTCAATATGGAATCTCGCAATGAAATGTTTTTAAGAATTTTGACAGAATCTGTTCCAAAATCTATGTTTTTATAGAGTGAGACCTTCCCTAAATCATCCAACAATACCACAGGGATGTCATTGTTTCCATTGATGATGCTTAGGGCAAAATCGATGTCTTGGTTCATGTTAAGACTGCTTGGATTGAGGATGGCCTTTTGGGCATCTACGACCATTTGAATTCTTTGTCGTTCTCGTTCGCTTAAGGAAGTAAAGATTTCATGGGAGAAGCGTACCCATTCAGCTTTTTTTTGAATCGCATGCGCCCATTGCTTTGCCTTATAGGTTTCTTTCTCAGAGATTTTTGCAACCATTACATTTGACAAAATCAATGATCCACCCACGATGAGCAAGGCCAAAATCAACAGAAGGACTTTCCATCTCTGCTTATTTGAATAAATATCTGGTTTCTTTTTCGCCATCGGGGATAGGTTATGGGTTCAATGTGTTTTCAATGGCGATGCATACTTTTTCTTGGTCAAATTGACCGATAAAGGCATCTTTTTCCTCCGGATTTATCTGAAAATTTTCACCGACCATGGCGTCTAATTTCAATGCTAGGTCGTGGGCATTCATGCTTTGAAAACATCTG
Source organism: Flavobacteriia bacterium (assembly GCA_009924735.1). Lineage (GTDB taxonomy): Bacteria > Bacteroidota > Bacteroidia > Flavobacteriales_D > Crocinitomicaceae > UBA952. The sequence continues at coordinate 57,727 of RFQZ01000004.1, forward strand.
CCAAATTGTTCATTGTGAAGCAGGTCGGGCGTGCCGCCTAGGTGAGATCCAATCACAGGGATGCCGTGCGCAATTGCTTCTAAACTTACCATGCCGAAGGTTTCAGCTTTGGTAGCCATGACCAAGCAATTGATGGCGCAGTAAAAAATGCCCACGTCTTTCATAAATGGTCGGATTTCAACACGTTCAGTTAGATGATTTTTTTCAATAAATGTTAGCATTTGTTCATGTACACCATTGTTTTCATTCTTCGTAGGCTCCCCCAAAAACACCACCTTAAAGTCGCTGCGCTTTGCATGGGTAATTGCCTCTAGAAGCAACAATTGTCCTTTCTGTAAATCAAACCGTCCTATCAACCCAAAGTAGAACACACCAGATTCCAACTGTAAATGTTTTCGTGCCTCCGAAGCAGGGATTTTTTCCAAACCCTGGGTGTCAATGCCCGATGGGACCAAGGAAATTTTCGCGGGATTTACATGTGTCCAAGATTTTACCTGATCCACCAAATAAGGGAGCGGGCAAAACCAAAAATCTAAAAATGAAAACCGAAGGGTATGCAAGAAGTTTGTTTTCTTAACACCGAGCTGCATTTCCATGAAGTAAGCTGTGGTGATTTTAGTCCTTCGCAAACATTTAAGCGTAGCCATAATGCTAATGTCTCGGGTGTCGCGCACAAACATTTTTTCAATGTTGTGTTTTTTCACCAAGGCATTTAAGGCAAGTGCTCCCAAAAAATCATAGTATTTCCGATGCCTGCGAACCTCCAAGATTTTTAATCCCAAGGTTTTGGCCTGTTCATAAAAGGGAGAATCTTTTACGCCCAACACATACACGTGATGCCCACGGTTTTTCATCCAAGTGGCATTTTTCAATTGGTTCAACTCCAATCCACCCAAACTTAAGGAAGAACATAGGTAAGCAATTCTCATTCTTTACAAATAAACTAATTTTGCATCAAATCCTTTTCATGAAAACACGCATTTCTCCTTTGTTGATCTTTATTGTTTTGGCCCTGGTGGTTGCAGCCCTGCTATTTACCCTTCCGCTGAACCTTTTTCCAGGTGAAATCACCTATCAAAAAGGATTGAGTACTTACACATTAAAAGACCACAATCTAAGTTTGAGTTATTTTATCGGAATGGGATTAAACGAAGGGGACCTCGACAATGTAAAATCTTTTAAACTCACGGCATGGGGCTATGCGTTGGCGGCATGTTATATTCTGCTCCTGCCGGGCATCATTGCTTACAGAGTATATATAAGTCAGAACAAAAAGTAATTACAGCGATTTTGTCCTTCCGCCATCCACTGGCATGTTGATTCCGTTTATGTAGGACGCGCTGGCCGAAGCCAAAAAACCTACAGCAGCAGCGACTTCTTCCGTGGTAGCAATTCTTTGCATAGGCGATTCTTCTCCCATTTCATGTAGAATTTCCGCAACGCTTTCACCTGTTTTTGAGGCCCTAACCGCTGCGATTTCACCCAAACGAGGGGTGTTCGTCGCCCCTGGCAAGACGTTGTTTACGGTAATCCCGAAAGGCGCAACTTCGGTGGCCAAGGTTTTACTCCAACTGGCTACGGCACCGCGGATGGTATTCGACACGCCTAGATTTGGCAATGGTTGTTTCACGGAAGTGGAAATGATGTTGATGATTCTTCCGAAATTTTGAAGCTTCATTCCTGGTAATACGGCCTGCATCAAGATGTGATTGCATATCAAATGTTGATTAAACGCATCGAGGAATTCCTGTGGGGCTGCTGAAACGATGGGTCCGGATTTTGGTCCGCCCGTGTTGTTCACCAAAACACTGGCTGTATTCCCTTCTTTTACCCAAGCTTCGATGGTGCTTTTAACTTGTTCGGGAAAAGAGAAATCAGCCACCAAGAAAGGGGGTTGTTTGCCGAAGCTGTTTTCCAATGATTCGCATGTCTCCCTTAATTTTTCCTGATTCCTTCCAACCAAAACAATTTTATAGCCATCCGCTGCCAATTTAAAAGCGCATGCTTTGCCAATTCCTGAGGTGCTTCCACACACTAATGCAATTTTATTTTCCATAGGTTCCAAAGATAAGAGATTTGGCTAAAACGGTACTCGCTTGCATGCTGAATATTAAATTGTATTTTTGATAACCTAAAAACCAAAAGACCACATGAAAAAATTTTACTTGTTTCTTCTACTCACCATTTTCTCTGTTCAAAACCTTGAGGCTCAAGGTTGTATTTGCGCAAACCAATACCCAGCGGGAAACCTTACCCCTTTAACAAGTTGGTCAAGCATCAGCGCTTGTAATTACGCCGGTGAATACGCCGTGATCAATGTAGTTGCGGGGAACATTTATGAATTCTCAACCTGTGCAGCCTATGGTTCGAACGTAAGTTATGATTCAGAACTTACCCTTTTATCCAACGCACAACAATTGTTGGCTTACAACGACGATTTTTGTGGCAATCAATCCTACATTTCTTGGACAGCGACCTACACTGGAACTGTACAAATTCACCTTACAGAATATTATTTAGGCGCCGGATGTTATACAAACATGACTTGTTCAACCATCAGATATAAGATGACTGCTGGGAGCCTTGTGGCACCCATCAATAACAACTGTGCATCCCCAACGATTTTAACGCCCTCTGCAAATTGCAACCTTGTCAACGGAACAACGCTGGGTGCAACTGAAGACTTATTACCCGATCCGTCATGTGACCTCGCAGGAGTTTTTAACGACGTTTGGTATTCTTTTAACTCCGGCGCATTTACCACGGTGAATTTAACGGTAAATTTAGGTACTGCAGCATTGGTGGGTGTGGAATTTTATACCAGCTGTGGAAACCTGGCAACAGGGATAAACATTGGTGGTTCTCCAGGAAACTGTGATTTCAATACCAACGCACCCAACCCAACCGTATTCAGTGGTTTAACCCCGAATACAAATTACCTTTTTAGGTTGTTTACGAATGCTTCGTATGACACCCCGGGAACATTTACAGCATGCTTAACTACGCCTCCTCCCCCTACGGTTTCCGTGAACAGTACAAACGTTTGTGCAGGCCAATCAATTACTTTAACTGCAACCCCTTCTGTTGCTGGAGGAACCTATTTGTGGAGCAACGGAGCCATTACCCCTACCATTACCGTTAACCCGAATGTCACAACCACCTACACAGTAACCTACAGCAACAATGGAACGGCGACCGGGTCTGGAACTGTTACGGTAAATCCGGCACCAACCATCAATGCAGGACAAGATCAAACGGTATGTCAAGGGGCAAACGTAACGCTAAGCGGAACGGGTGGAAGTTCTTACACGTGGAATAATGGAGTGAACAATGGCGTTGCCTTTGTTCCAAATGCTACTACTACCTACACCGTTACCGGCACGGATGCAAATGGTTGTACAAATACCGATCAGGTAACAGTAACTGTAAACGCATTACCTACGGTGAATGCCGTTAACAATCAAACACTCTGTACTGGGGCAAGTGCTTCTGCGGTTGCTTTTTCAGGAACAGCAGGTGCTTCTTTTGCATGGGTTAATTCAAATCCAAGCATTGGACTCACAGCCAATGGTACTGGAAACATTTCGGTATTTACAGCCGCAAATGCCACAGCGAACCCAATTACTGGAACAATCACAGTAACCCCAAGCCAAGCTGGGTGTACGGGTACACCACAAACGTTTACCATAACGGTAAATCCAAACCCTACCATAACCGGAAACAATTCCCTATGTGTTGGAGCTACGCTTCAACTTACGGGCAGCGGTACGGCAGCGGCAAACAATGCGTGGGCTTCAGGGACACCTGCAAATGGAACGGTATCCAATGCGGGATTGGTAACGGCTGTCAATGCAGGAAGCACGGTAATCACCTACACCAATGTTAATGGATGTATTGCAACACAAGCTGTAACAATAAATGCAAACCCAACCATAAGCGGAAACATTGTGATATGTCCGAACACAACTTCACAATTAACAGCGAATGCTAACCCTGCCGCTTCTAACGCATGGACATCAAGCAACAACGCAGTAGCAACCATCTCAAATACAGGACTTGTAAACGCCGTAAGTTTTGGAACCAGTACGATTACCTTTACCAACACCAACGGTTGTACCGCAACTGCTAACGTTAACGTAACGAACCCAGTAGCGCCTACCTTCAATCCAATCTCGGCTGTTTGCTCAGGTGGAAGTATCACCTTACCGGCTGCATCAACCAATAACGTGCAAGGAACATGGTTGCCGGCGGTGAACAACACCCAAACCACCACGTATACCTTTACCCCATCCGCTGGTCAGTGTGCTACAACCGCGCAACAAACGGTAACGGTGAATCCTAACCCAACGATTTCAGGAGGAAACATTGTTTGTGTTGGAAGCACCTTACAATTGACCGGTAGCGGGTCCCCAGCAGTGAACACGCCTTGGGTTTCTGGAGCAGCAGCCATAGGTTCCGTGTCCAACAATGGTTTATTCACCGCGCTTTCCCCAGGAACGAGTGTATTGACTTACACGAATTCCAATGGGTGTTTCGCAACCAAGACCGTAACCGTGCAGGGTCCTGTAATTGCATCGCCGCAGCAGGTTACTGCATGTCTTTCGTATCTGTGGAATGGGCAAACTTACGTGCAAAGTGGTACATACTCAGATACCTTACAAACCGTGGTCGGTTGCGATTCCATTGTTTCCTTGAATTTAACCATCAGCGATAGCATCACGGGTCCAACAACACAACAAAACGCTTGCGGTCCATACACTTGGAATGGACAAATATATGCGCAAAGTGGAACGTACACGTACAATGGAACCACTCAAAACGGTTGCGACTCCAGCGCTACCTTGGTATTAACCATCGATCTGGCGCCAAGCAATGCCACTTTAAGTTTGAACGCAGGTACGTTTACCGCAACGGCTCAAAATGCAAACAGCTACTTGTGGTTGGATTGTGCTACCAATACACCCATCCCGGGGGCAACTACAGCAACTTTTACGCCCGTAATTTCTGGGTCGTATGCCGCTGTAGCGATGAATGCATGTGGATCTGACACCACAACGTGTGAACCAATAGAAGTACAAGGGTTAAATGAATTTGGAAACAGCACCCTAATGGCCTATCCAAACCCAACCCGCGATTGGCTCACCGTTAAATCTACACAAGAAACCATCGAAACCATTGAGTGGTTAGATTTGAATGGAAGGACGTTGGAAACCATAGAAGTAAATGGCTTAGGAACAAGCCTTAATTTTACCGACTTTTCCAATGGTGTTTACTTTCTTCGAATCACAAGAAATTCAGGTAAGTCATTGCTTCGCATCGTTAAGCAATAAGTTTAGGTTAACATTTTTATTTAAAAGGGGCTTCGGCCCCTTTTTTTGGCTAGAAACAGGTTTCGTGCTTCATTGACACTCAATAAATTGCGCGCAATGTTAAATCTATGTTTTAATTAATTCAATTTTTCATTATCTTTGGCTCCGAAACTCAATTTTTACTTAAAGTACATATTATGAAAAAAATGCTACCCGCAGTCACCCGTTTAATTGTATTGGCTTGTGTGTTGGTAATGTCAACATCTGCGTTTGCAACCATTTGTCCTAACGCATCTGTAATTTCACCTGCCTCTCTACCCATTGTAGGTCAAAATGTGGTTTGTGGTGGTACCGACGATATTAATACGGCGTCTATTGCCGCCTCAATTTTAACAGGCGGTTGTAATAGTACACTCTATTACGGAGGTCAAGAGGCCCTATACAGTTTCACACCATCAGCGTCTGGTCTGTACGATGTGTCCTACAGTGGACAAACATATACAAGTATTTTTGTTTTCAATGGTTGTCCAACCACGGGAGGGACCACCTGTGTTGGGGGTGTTTCAAGCTCCACAGCGTCAAAAACCCTTTCGGTAACCTTAACCGCAGGCGTTACTTACTACATAATGTTTGACACTTGGCCCAGTCCTGTCAGCCCTTGTCCTGGAACTTTTTCGTTAACGCAAATATTACCAAATACTGCAACAGCAACTATTAATGGTGGTTTGTGGTCGAGTCCACAAACATGGGTTTCTGGCACCGTCCCCAACGCTGGAAGTACGGTTGTAATTCCGGCCGGTAGCATTGTTGTGGTAGATCAAATCACCAGCATTGTTGCTTTGGATGTTACAGGGAACTTACAATGGAATGGAACCGCAAATGCAATGACTGTATTTGGTAACATCACAGTTAATCCAGGTGGGAAATTTTTACCATACACGACAACTGCGGGTGGAACTACTTCAGTCACCATTAATGTAGGTGGAGACTTCACAAACAATGGTTATTGTAACTTTGCTGCAGGTACAACAACTTCTGGATTCTTATCATTTAACGGGAGTCAACAAGGATCTAGTTTAACCCAAACCCTGGGTGGGAATGGCGTTTTTGAAGGAAATGGAGTTAAGGGTATCATACGTGCGTTGCAATTTGCAACCACTGGAAGTTCTTCCATTACAACCACCCAAGATTTAATTACCACAAACCTCGCACACACAGCGGGATCATTGAATACCAATGGGAAGTTAACCATTGATAACACTGCTCTGTGTTTTGGTCAAGCCATCAATACACAAGTTGCCAGCGTTAGTGTTACTAACATGGGTTCTTTATACAGTGTTTCTCCTGTCGTTTGTGGTGTTGCAGTAACGCCATACGCAAACGGCGCATTGGCTACCTTAGGAACGCGATATTTCTTTGGAAACAATGTCTATTTATGTACAGCCGGCGGAACATTTAATGCCACACCCCCAACGTCAAATACGCTCAATGCCGTTTTCACTACCAGTGGTCCCTCTCTGCTTTATGTAGGAACCTTAGGTACCCTAGGTGCAAATGTTCCTTACAATGGGGCTTTAAGCCTAGTTACCCCTTATTTTTATGGCAATAACTGGTATCAAGCGGTTGTTGCAACAGCAACGACCACAATGCCTACCCACGTAGCAGGAACGGTAGGTAATTTCAGGTACCTTGGTCCTGCGGCTAAGGTTAGTGTAAATTTTGACGCAGCAACCCAAACCGTACGAAGTTTAACCATAACCAATCCAGGAAGTGGATGGAATAGTGCTACTGCACCTGCTTTGGTTTTTAGCGCTGGTGCCGTTGGTGCGCTCGGATCAGGAGCGGTTGCAACACCATGTGTATTATACAATCTACAAGGACCCGTAAATAGTTTGGTCCAAAAATCGGGCGTTTCTACGTTTACCGGTGGTTTGACGATAAATTCTGACCAGGGAGCAAGCATCGCCAGTGCAGACCCACAAGCATCGTCTGGATTAGGCGCTATCTATTGTACAAACGGAGGTCTTAATTATACCGTCGCACCCACTGTAGGTGTAGCAGGTCCAACCGCATTGAACCTCGTTACCAATGTAGGGTCTGGATACGCCGTTGCACCAACCGTAGTTGTGGCTGGAGGAACTTTGGTTTCTGGAACAGCACTTGCAGCAGCGAACTTCACCGTTACGGTAAACCAAGGAAAAGTAGTGTCTGTGTATTTGAACAGTTCAACAACCGCGACGTATTCAGTGCCTCCAACCATAACACTTTCCGCTGGAAATGCCACCATCGCTTGGCCTGCAAACTGCTGGCCAACGGCAACAGCTAGCATTGGTTCAAACGGACAACTTTTGAACTTTACCGTAACCAATCCAGGATTTGGCTATGTTGTTGCTCCAACTGTTGGTGTTGGTATTACTTCAGGCACAGCAGCTGGTGGGGTATTTACCACTGCCGCCTCTGGATTGACTGCGCGTGTTGCCCTTTACAACCTTACATTAAACTTCTTTGCGCCAGCACTAACGGCTGTTGTCCAAAATGACGTTGACGTTATCCCTGCGAATCGTAAAATCAATACCCTTGCATTGGCAGGAAATGGAAATGGCTTAAACTTAGCGAACAACCTTACGCTTTATGGCTCAGCGCCCCTTACCTTGACCGCCAGTTTGTCTGTACCTGGAAATATTTTAAATCTTAATGGAAACACGGTCACATGTACATGGAATGGTTACGCAGGGGCAACAAGTACATTTGGTGCTTCAAATGTCTACATACAAGGTGGATCTATGGCCATTTATGGCAGAGGAGGTGGTGCCTTTGGAAGCACCTTCAACTTTCCATTTAGCGCAACATTTACCGCATTCACAGGAAATGGTTCATTGGGTGTTGCAGTGGGTTCCGATATCACCAGAATTGTAGTTACAGATAATGCCGCACCTACGAACATTGTTTCAAACGGTACCGCTATTGCTTTTGGAAACAGATCCTTTAGGGTACAAGGATTTTCCACATTATCCATACCTGGTATTTCAGGAACCAATCCAACTGTTACATTACGCTACAATTCACAAGACGGACTGTTGTCTACACAAGACCAAACGTATGTGGCTCAAGCTGCTACAAATGGGGGGCAATGGAACCTTGTTAGTGCGGCGTACGGAGTCGCAGGTGCTCTTCCAGCTACGGGTTTAATAACAACCCCAACCGTTGCACCAGGTCCAATCTTATTAGACGGTGACGATTATTTCGCTTGGGCTACTAATGCGCCTACGATTACCAACGTTTCTCCTTTAACTGTATGTGCAAACTCAGGTCAATTTACAATTACCGGTACAAGTCTAAACGGGATTACTGCAGTACAAATTGGGGGAACGCCTGTTGCCTCATTTACAATCATTTCGCCAACCCAAATTGACGCAGTTGCAGGAAATGGAACCACTGGGGTAGTAACAGTTATTAAAAACAATTCTTCGTTCTCAGGGGTACAAGTCATTACCATAAATGCATCACCTGCTGCACCAACTGTAGCGGTGCCCAGTGCAACCGTATTGTTAGGTGTAACGGCTACTTTTACCGCAACGGGAAGCGGAGGGACTTTTAACTGGTATACAACTCCTTTTGGCGGTGTGGCCGTTGGTAATGGAGCAAGTTTTACTACCCCGCCAGCATGTGCCACTACTTCCTATTACGTAGCTGAGAACAATGGAAGTTGTGATGGTCCTAGAACGCAAGTGACCGTCAATGTTACTCCGATTACGTTTAGTTCATCTGTACCTAGTTTGTGTGGGAATGGTGGGAATGTTACCTTAACGGCAGCTCCGAATGATCCTTCCTTCAGTTTTGCATGGACCACGGATCAGGCTTCAACAACTTTTGCGGCTCCTACTTCGATTTCCACGACCGCCTCAATAACTCAAACCTCAAGTATTTTCTTAGCCACAACGGCAAACGGATGTACTTACACGTCTACCCCCATTTCAATTGGTGTATATGCATTCCCGGCTTTAACACCAACAGCCACTCCTAACGTGCTTTGCGATAACGGCATGGTCACTCTGGCATCGGGAATTACGCCAGGAAATTTCTCAGCCATATGTATCACGCCAGTTGCAGCAGTAGCTCCAGCGAATTCTACCTATCTTGTAACGAATGGTGTTGCCTCAGTGCCACAAACCTCCGGTACCTTAGATGATGGTGGATGGGGAGCGATTCCAATCGGGTTTAACTTCAACTACTTCGGAACGAATTACAACAGCATAAACGTAGGTACGAATGGTGTTCTTCAATTCGGCGCCTACAACGCAACAGCCCTAGGAGATTTTACCATTGGTGCTTTACCAAATGCCCTTGATCCTACAAATGCCATTTTCGGTTGTGCCCATGACCTCCACAACGGATATGCAGGAGCCAACTTAAACTATTGGACAACAGGTATTGCACCCAACCGAAAATTCGTGGTGAATTATCAAGTATGGCAGTACGGAAACCCAGCTATTCCTGTTAATTTTCAAATCATTCTAAAAGAGACCACGGGTCAAGTGGAAATCGTTGCGACCAACGTATTATCCACTGCTGGAAAAACCATTGGTGTAAATAATCCTTCAGGAACGATTGGTGCTGCGGCACCTAATTGTAACGTAGTGCCCAATGCAGCCAACTTTTGGCAAGCGCAAACCGCTACCATTCCATCAGCCAGTCCACAAGCTTGGAGGTTCAATCCACCTGTTAACTACACCATTAACTGGACCGTGAACGGTGTTGGAACACCAGCAGCTGGTCAGTTGAACGGAGTTACCGTAAATACACCTTCAACCATCCAAATGACCAATGCTTCTACGCCTTACCAAGTCTATATTCAAGACCCTATCACGAACTGTTCACAGGTGTATCAAACCCCAGTTACGGTAAATGTTTCACCAACTTCACCCAGTGCTACGAATAGCACGCAGTGTGGTTTAGGCATTCCTACAGCAGCTATTACATCTACGGCGGGTGCCAACGGAAATGGCCAATACTTTTGGTTTAATGCCTTGAACAACGGCACTTTGGTACAAACCCCACCCACAGGATCGTTTTCTACTTTCTATAATGATAACTTTGCAGGGCCGGCTGTTGCTGCAGGAGCCACCTTGTCAGGAAGTGCCAATTTAATTAACAACCCAGGAGAATTACAATTGTTCAATAACGCGGGAAATCAAATTGGGGGCATCACGGTAAATGCCGGTGTAAATGCCACCGCATACATGGTAGACTTCGATCTTATCACTTCTACAGGTGCCGATGGAGTTTCTTACAGCTTTGGCGATGACGTTGATGCATCTGCCATTACACCATCACAAGAAATGGGGTCTGGTTCTAAGCTTAAAATTAGCTTTGACTCTTATGGGGCTATGCCTAATGGATCAGGGGTTTATTTGCTTTACAACAATACCTTGGCGTCTTTCAATGCAGCAAGTCCAGGTGTACTTAGTTATTCAAATGATATTTCATGGGTAAATGACACTAACCATGTAGCCATTTCCATTGATAACTATGGCAAATTGTTTATGACCATTGGCGCAACCACCATTTTCAACGGGGTGCAATTACCACCTGCCTATTTAGCCGCTAACAAATCTACTTGGAAACATGTAATTGCTGGAAGAACAGGCGGAATTTCCATGCTAGCCACCATCGACAACTTAATCATTCAGTATGCGAACAACCTTCCAGGTTTTTCCACGATTCAATCCCCAGTGAATGCGACAACCACTTACTATGTTACCGAGCAAGGAACCAATGGTTGTTTCAGTCTTCCTACACCCATTACAGTTACTGTAGTTAACCCTAGTCCAATCATCGTAACCCCTGGGGCAACGGCTGCCATTTGTTTAGGTCAATCCGTTCCTGTAAATGCTACGTCTATCGCATCACCAGCGTATACGTATTCATGGGATGCTAACAATTACAATGGTTCTGGACTCAATGGCCCATTGAATGGTGAGCAACAAACCTTTACGCCATATCTAGACGGCGCATACACCTATACTATTACTGGAACCAATGGTGTTTGTACAGCTACATCAACCCTAGTGGTTACAGCCAACCCACTACCGATTATAACCAGTGCCGTAGGAACTCCAAATGCAGTTTGTAACAATGGAACCATAGCACTTGCTGCATCCAGTTTTGTTTCAGGTCCCCAAGTACTTCCAGTAGGTTACTGTGCGACCACTAACTATGGTGGTGGAATGGTAAACAACGTGGTATTCAATACTATATCGAATAATTCATCGGCCAATAATCCAGTAGCACTTCCATATTATACCTCTTATAACGTATCAACTACTGTAAACATTGGACAAACCTATCCCTTGGCTGTTACCATTGCTCCGGGTTCCAATGCCATCGTTTCTGTATGGATAGATTATAACAGAGATGGTGTGTATGCTGCTTCTGAATGGCAACAAGTAGGGGTAAACATTGCAGCAGGATCTACAGCTACCATTAATGTTACAATTCCTGCCAATGCACTTCCAGGTTTAACCGGAATGAGAATTAGAAGTAGGTTGTCGGGTAACATCAATGGCGCCATTAATGCGTGTTCCTTAATGGGGTCCGGTGAAACTGAAGATTATCAGGTTAATATACAAGCGGCTCCTGCCAATCCTTACAATTATTCTTGGAATACGGTTCCACCGATCAATACAGCATCTGGAACCACTCCAGCCATCAACAATACAGGGGCAAACCTTCTTGTTTCTTACATCGTTACTGCAACTGATCAACTTACAGGCTGTGTAAGTCAAGATACATCTAACAATGTAACCATCTACCCTGCGATCTTACCTCCAACGGTGGTAAACAGTACGCATTGCGGTATCCAAATTCCAACAGCCTCAGCAAATGATGTAAATGGTTTTGTTGGACCCAACTACAATTGGTATGCTTCACCGGTGAATGCGAATGCGCTTCAAAGTACAGCAGCCAATACCTATGGGTCATTTATTGGAAATACCACAACGTTGTATGTTTCTGTTGAAGACACATTAACGGGTTGCGAAACGGCAAGCAGTCCAGTTACCATAACCGTTTCTTCAGGCCCTGCCTTGACATTGGCAACACCTTTAGATTCTATTTGCGTAGGAAACACCTCTTCTTCTATTGGATTGACCGCAGGTGCTGCTACCTACAACACATTCAGTTGGACGCCAGCCGCTGGTGTTTCTGGAAATGAAGCGATAGGGTGGACATTTAACCCTGCTGTTTCAACGGTTTATACCTTGCAAGCCACACAATCTAGCGCACCAAACTGTAGCAATCAAGATACCTTGACGATACAAGTAGATCAAGTTATTCCTCAGGCACCAACCGTACCTCAAAACTTGTTCAATGTATGTTCTGGTGCGAACAGCGTGCTATTGGCTGCGAATGCACCTGCTGCAAACAACACCTACACTTATACCTTAAATTTCTTTGACTCATTCGGAGATGGATGGAACGGGAACACAATCAATGTGAATGTAAATGGGAATCCTGTATTGAATGGGGTTACCTTAGCAAATGGCTTTACAGGTTCATTGCCATTCACCGTTTCCAACGGAAATGCGATTACTGCACAATTCAATGCCATCGGGTTTTTTGTAGGTGAATGTACCTTTAACATTGTTGACAATAACGGTGTTATTATTTTCTCGGGAACACCTGCAAGCGCATTTGGTCCTCCGAATCTTACTGTACCGTATATTGTTCCAGGCCTAGTAGCGCCAAACTACGTGGTTAATTGGTACAATGCCAGTTTGAATGGTACTAATATTGGGACAGGAACTTCATTGCAAGCCGTTGGTACAAGTGTTATGCCTGCCACAGTAAATGGTTCGTATGTTTTCTATGCAGGCGTATCCTTAGGTGCGTGTAAGAGCGTTACTGTGCCACTCACCGTAAATGTTGCAGATGTTGTTGCTACCATTACCACATCAAATACATGTATTGGTCAAGCGAACGGTTCATTTACAGCCAACAATTTCTCTTGCGGTACAGCTCCTTACTCCTATTCTGTTGACAACAGTGCTTTTGGTGCCATACCTACTAATTTAGCTGCAGGGCCACATACCGTTGTAATTCGTGATGCGAACCTTTTGTTGTCATCTACTTACAATATCAATATTTCAGTAGACAGTACCGTTCCTCCAGCACCTACTGTTAACCAAGCCACTTACAGTATATGTTCTGGTTCGAACAGTTTGCAGATTGCAGCAAGTCCTCCTGTCAATATGGGAAGTCAAACGTATACTTTAAATCTATTTGATTCATTTGGAGACGGATGGAACGGGAATACCATTGATGTGTCCGTAAATGGTGTAGCTGTGTTAAATGGTGTTACCCTACCTTCTGGATTTAATACATCTTATCCATTCACTGTTTCTGGTGGAAACAATGTGACAACACTGTTCAACGGCATAGGACTTTGGATTGGTGAGTGTACTTATAACATAACCAATGCCGCTGGTACGGTTATTTTCTCCGGTACACCTGCAAGTTTTGTAGGTCCACCGAACCTAAATCCTGCCCACATTGTACCTATCCCAGTTCAACCAAATTATGTCATTAATTGGTACAATGCGAGTGCAAATGGTAATAATGTAGGTACGGGTTCACCTTTCGAAACTGTAGGAACTACCGTTATGCCAGTGGCAAACAACGGCACCTATGTTTTCTATGCAGGTACATCCTTGGGTGCATGTAACAGTGTGGCAACAGTTCCTGTTACGGTAAACGTTTCAGACGTTGCTGCAACCATCACAGCAATCAATGCAACATGTAACGGTGTTGCGAATGGATCCTTTACAGCGACGAACTTTACCTGTGGAACTGGACCTTTTGTATATTCTGTAAACAACGGACCTTTCACTGGTATTCCTAGCAACCTTCCAGCTGGAAATCATACCGTGGTAATACGTGATGCGAATAACTTGTTATCATCTGCCTACAACATTACCATTACTCAACCGGCTTGGTCAATCAATGCCCCAACGGTAAGTGCTAATGATTCTATTTGTGTCAATGATTTATCCGAAATTGTTAATGCATCAGCTATCGTAAATGGTCAAATACAAACTGTGACTAATACGTACAACTTAGCAAGTAATGTGTTTTTTGCTCAAAACGCTGGTGGTACACAAACCTTTACACAAAACATAGCCATTCCTGCTGGCGCAACGGTTACGGGTACAATCCTAAGTGTAAACAACGTTAGTACTTCCAACTTTGGTTGGCCATCTGACTATGACATTTCGCTTTCAGGTGCATCAACTTTAGCTACAACAACCCTTGCCAACGTAAACCTACAAGTAACGAACGCTGGGCCATACAATCAAAATCCAACCTTAATTTCCAATAACGGAGGTAATGTTACGGTCAACTTAACCAACAACTTCGCATTTGGGACAGGATTCTTTGGGACTATCGATTTAATTGTGACGTACACTTTGCCGTCGAATGCTTCTAACATTACTTGGTGGAATAGCGCGAATGGTGGAAACCAGGTAGGGAATGGATTTAGTATAGAAACGGTTGGAACTACCGTTTTACCGAATACGCTAACGCCAGGTGTATACAACTTCTATGCTCAAGGCGAAGACAACGGATGCGTCTCTGCAGTTAGAACATTGGTAACTGTTACTGTAAATGCACTTCCAAACGTCAATGCTGGAAACAACGCAGCGATATGTATTGGTCAATCTACAACCTTAACAGCAACAGGCGCTACCACATACACATGGGACAACGGGGTAACAAATGGTGTGAGTTTCACTCCAAATGCAACGAATACCTATACGGTTATCGGCGTGGACGTCAACGGATGTATCAACAACGACAATGTCCTTGTTACCGTAAATGCATTGCCAAACGTATCCGCAGGAAACAACCAAACGGTATGTCTTAACACCGCTGTTGTGCTTTCAGGTTCAGGTGCGAACACCTATACTTGGAATAACAATGTCGTGAACAATACGCCTTTCACACCCATCACAACCAATAACTACATCGTAACGGGTGTGGATGCAAATGGCTGTATCAATGTAGATACCGTGGCCGTGAACGTATTGCCATTGCCAAATGTTAATGCCGGTCAAGACATCGCCATTTGTATCGGTTCAGGTGCCTCTATTTCAGGTAGTGGTGCAACAACCTATTTATGGAACAATGGTGTAACCAACGGAGTAACTTTCTTCCCGAACACTACACAAACCTATACTGTGATTGGTACAGGAGCAAATGGTTGTTCTGCGCAAGACTCAGTGGTTGTGACTGTTAACACAGTGCCTACCCTTTCCTTAACGAACGGAGGAACCGCATGTGCGAATGGTACAGTTTCATTGAATGCTACCACAACGAATGCATTCGGTGGCTTCTGGTCTGCGACAAATGGAAACGGTATTATTTCACCAAATGTCTCTAACAACAGTGTAGTATACGAAGCTGGTGCCAATGATCCGGCAATTGTAACTATGACCTATGTTGCTTTCAACCAATGTGGATCTTCAACATCTACAACAAGCATCGGTATCTTACCATTGCCATCGGTAAATGCAGGACTTGACCAAAATGCTTGTACAGGTGTAAACACAACCTTGGTAGCCACAGGTTCTGGTTCTGTTGTTTGGAACAACGGTGTTCTTAACAATGTGCCGTTTGCAACGATCGGAGGTGTTTCAACTTATGTAGCAACTGCAACAGGAGCCAATGGGTGTACAAACACTGACACAGTTATTGTAACGGGACTTGCATTACCACAAGTAAATGCCGGACAAGACCAAACCTTTTGTAGCGGTGAATTTGTTACCTTGACTGCCACAGGCGCCATAACGTATACTTGGAACAACAACATCATTGATGGCGTTCCTTTTGCTCCGGCATCAACAACAAGTTATACGGTAACAGGAATCGGACAAAACGGTTGTTCTAACCAGGACAATGTTACGATCAACGTAAATGCGATACCAAATGCAAATGCAATTTCAACGGATCCAGTTACGATCGTAGCTACTCCGGCTGGAATGTCTTACCAATGGTATAATTGTGCAACCAACCAAAACATCATTGGGGCAGACAACGATAGCTTAGTTGCAACAGCCAACGGAAGTTATGCGGTAATTGTAACCAATGCTAATGGTTGTTCTGACACTTCAAACTGCATCGTTGTGGATCAAGTTGGATTGTTCTTCCCAAGCTCAGCAGTGATTTCATTGTATCCTAATCCAACCGATGGAATGGTTAATTTAGAATTGCCAGCGCAAGAGGGAGCCATCGCAATGATTTACGATGCACAAGGGAAGTTAATCTTCACCTCTAACAATGCTAAAAACGGCGAAGCATTTGACTTAAGTAAATTGACAACTGGGGTATATACCTTCAGAATTCAATTGAACAACTTAATTCACATCGAGAAGATCGTTAAAAACTAATCAAGTTCATATTGACAGAGAAGGCCTCCAATTGGGGGCCTTTTTTGTTGAAAGACAAATCAGTGGTAAAAGGTTAGCATGAATATGCTATTTAAAACATACAATCGGCGTGAATCATCGCCAAGTTCTTATTTTTGTAGAAAATGTTACCATGGATCACGCAAGAAAGGATTGGAATGAAATAAAAAGCAATGACAGTTGGTCGATCTTTAAGATCATGTCTGAATTTGTGGATGCATATGACCGAATGTCTAAAATTGGCCCCTGTGTTTCCATATTTGGATCTGCAAGAACAAAAGAAGAAAACCCTTATTTCCAGACTTCGGTAGCGTTGGCTCAGAGACTTGCCGAAAAAGGCTACGGTGTCATCACCGGTGGTGGACCGGGGATTATGGAGGCTGCCAACAAAGGTGCTCAAGAAGGGAAAGGTCCATCCGTCGGATTAAACATTGATTTGCCCTTCGAACAAAACCACAATCCGTACATCGACCGAGAACACAATTTAGAATTTGATTATTTCTTTGTTCGCAAAGTCGTTTTTGTTAAATATTCCCAAGCCTTCGTGATTATGCCGGGTGGATTTGGAACGTTAGACGAATTTTTTGAAGCCTTAACATTGATTCAAACACGTAAAATTAGTAAACGACCCATTGTAATTTTCGGTTCGGATTATTGGAAGGGTTTGCTTGATTGGGTTGAAGGCACCATGTTGTACAAAGAACACAACATATCTGAAGATGATTTGAAATTGTACAAATTGGTAGATACCGTAGAGGATGCAGTTCAATACATCGATGACTTCTTCCAATCGCATCCTTTAACGCCAAATTTTTAATCGTTATATTTGTTTTGATGATGCCATTACTGCAAAATATAAAGTCCTTTGTACTTACCAAGTATTTTTTAAAACAACTTGGATTGGTGGTCTTATTTTATGTCTCTCTTGTTTTCATCATGATGGTCTACTTGCGCTTTTCAACCCATCACGGAGAAAAGATTGAAGTACCCAACCTGGTAGGAAAAAATGCAGAAGAGGCTAAAATTATCTTGGAAGACCTTGGATTAGAATACCAGATTTTAGATTCCGTTTACGACCCTTCAAAACCAACCGGAACCATCGTTTCGCAAAACCCTATGCCTACGTATTCTTCCCTCCTATTTGTAAAATCTGGACGTTCAATTGCCTTGCGGGTGACTAAAAAAACAGACATGGTGGAGATGCCTAGCCTCATTCACAAACAATTGAAATTTGCCGAGAACATTTTGCAAAGCAGGGGACTGAAATACATCATAAGGTATCAACCCTCTGATGAAGCCAATGGTTCTGTTATTGAACAATTGTACAAAGGAAATAAAATCAAGGAAGGTGTTCGCATTCCTGTCGGCGCAACGATCATTTTGATAGTGGGCGAAAATGACGAAGGAGAACCCATTCAAATCCCGAATTTCTTTGGAATGACTATGTCCGATGCCAATTATATTTTAGACACGATGGGCGTTTCTTATACATTCATCTGCAGTGATTGCATCACTCAAGAAGATTCCTTGGCATCCAAGGTGATCATTCAAAGTCCAGAATTTTTGGACGGACAAACCGTTCCTAAATCCACTCCGTTTACCCTTCAGTTTAGAAAGGATTTCGAGGGGTATATTGAAAATGAAAACCAATGATGAGAATATTCTATTTTCTGCTATTTGTTTTATTAGGTTCTCCGTTCTTCAGCCAAGAAACAACCGAAGGAACAAAAGGCATCAGTATGGGTCCAATCATGGGGATTAAAAATCCATCAGCCCAATCTTTGGAAAAATCGCTCGGATTTGACAGCACCTTTATCTTTACTTCCGACACCATTCAACTCCCTTTCTTTGATGATTTTTCAACCCATAAATTTCAAACCTTTGTGGATGATTTTAACAATCCATTAACCACGAAGCAAACGTATTACCGATTGTTAGACGCCACGACCAATCAACCGATTAACAACCAACTTACCTATACCAATCAAGTTACTTTTCGCAGAACCTATGACATCAATACTGGATTGGTAAACGATGTCAATTTTACAACTACCTCCATCAAGGAAAACAACTTAATGACCTATCCACCGGTATACAATATTGTTTCTCTCTACCCTCCCTACTACATCTACGATACGGTTGGCGTTCCCGATGTCAGCGACACCCTTTGGATCAGCAACCCTTCATTTTATCAGGATTCTGCAAGTATTTTCTTTCTTCACGTACAAGACACTGCCAACATTTGGATAGACAAAATGGCCTATCACAATTATCGATATGGGGTGAATCCAAGGTCGTTGGGTGTGGCTACGTTTGATGGATTAGACCAAAATGGGTACCCGTATCAATTTGGAACAAACGTAACCAACTATGGGGATTTTCTCACCTCAAAGGCGATAGACTTATCCAACAACGTCGCAGGAGATTCATTGTATTTCAGCTTTCTGTATCAACCCGAAGGGCTTGGCGATGAGCCTGAAGTCACAGACTCATTGGTCTTAGATTTTTACGCACCTGATTTGGACCAATGGTATCATATGTGGAGTGTTTCTGGAAGTTCTGTTCATCCTTTTAAAGCTGTACATTTTCCGGTTTTGGATGTAAAATTTTTGAAGAACGGTTTCAAGTTTCGGTTCAAAAACTATGGCGCTCTCAGTGGATCTCTGGACCATTTTCACATAGATTATGTGCATCTACGAGCCCTTTCATCGTACAACGATACCCTATTCAAAGATTTTGCGTTGTCCTATCCAATCAGCAGTTTAATAGACAATTATACCTCCGTTCCCTGGGATCATTACAAGGCGACCCCAGACAATAAAATGAACACGGATTTACAAATCAAAGTGTATAACGGAAGTAACTCTGCAGAAAATTACCAAAATGGACAAATTAAGATAGCACAAAATGGTGTCAATCTCGGGAATTTTACCTTGCCGGGAATTGTTTTAGCAGAAGGTCAAATTAACTACCTTCCTTCTATGCTTTTTACCTCCCAACACGATTTAAGCACAGGATTTGAATATCCAAAAAACGGTTTGGGAACGAGTCAAACCTTTGAGGTTACCACCACGGTATCCGCGCAATTCCCTAACTTAATTAGCAACGATTCAAGCACCTTTACCCAAGGGTTTTACAACTATTACAGCTATGATGATGGTTCAGCCGAAGCGGCCTTTGGTCCGACGGGTGCACAATCTATGCTTGCCATTCACTACAATTCATATGAAGCGGACTCGCTGTTGGGTGTGGCGATGCATTTTGTTCCTTCCGTAACCGATGTTTCAAACAAACTCCTTTACCTTACGGTGTGGTCTGAAAGCAATGGAAAGCCAGATGTAGTCCTGTACGAGGATGATGCTTTTACCCCGAGACAACCTACCTATAACAATGGCTTGAACAATTGCAACATTTACTATTTCCCAAATGGATTAAAAGTTCCGGTGGGGAGCTCTTTTTTCGTTGGATGGCGTCAAGTGGATGCGATTCGTTACAATTTGGGCCTGGACCGAAACCTAGACCACTCAGACGAGATTTTTTACAGCGTTGACTTTGGAGCCACATGGGCCACGCCACCCTTTCCGGGTTCTGCGATGATGCGTCCTGTTTTTTCTACCCAACTTGATGGAGAATTAGGGATAACTGAAACGACTGCAGCCTTGAGGTATAAAATCTATCCCAATCCCAGCAACGGGATGGTGCATGTTGTAAGTCCTTTTGAAGAAGAAAACGGATTTAGGGTTTTTGACTCACAAGGAAGATTGCAGAAGGAAAATGATTCAAAGGACATTGATTTAACAAACATTCCATTAGGAAGTTACATCATACAATCTGTTCTTCATCCATCTCATAAAATTAAAGTCATCAAGTGTGATTGATCCCAACGATGCGTTTGAAGAAGCGCAAGACGAAGAGGAATTATTTGAGCACCATCGTTTTGTCATTGACCCTGGCCAGTCCTTGCTTCGAATAGATAAATTCCTGATTGACCGGTTACCAAACACGTCTAGAAATCGGATACAGATTTCTGCTAAAAACGGAAATGTTCTCGTCAATAAAATACCTGTTAAGTCAAGCTATCGGGTAAAACCATTGGACGAGATTTCCATTGTAATGCCTTATCCAGTAAGGGAAATAACATTAATTCCTCAAGACTTACCCATTGAAATCGTCTACGAGGATGACGAATTATTGGTGGTCAACAAAGACGTAGGTATGGTCGTGCATCCCGGATATGGAAACTATTCAGGGACTTTAATCAACGCCTTGGTTTTTCATTTGGAAAATTTACCTAAAGTAACTGATGACAACCATGGCCGACCCGGTTTGGTTCACAGAATAGATAAAAACACCTCTGGATTGTTGGTGGTTGCAAAAACCGAAAATGCACTGACGCACTTGGCGAAGCAATTTTATGACAAGACTACAGAAAGAGTGTATTGGGCTTTGGTTTGGGGAGACCTTGAAAATGGCGGCACCGTACATAAGAACGTTGGACGCTCTCCAAAAAATCGCAAGGTGATGACGACCTTTCCTGGTGAAGAAGAAGGAAAAGTCGCCATTACCCATTACAAGCCTATCAAAAGATTTGGATTGGTAACGTTGATTGAATGCCGACTCGAAACGGGACGAACCCATCAAATTCGTGTACATATGCAATCCCTCGGTCATCCTATTTTCAATGATTTCGAATATGGCGGTGATAAAATTCGTGTTGGACCTAATACACAACATTATAAATCATTTATTGAAAAAGGCTTTGCTTTCCTTCCTGGGCAAGCGTTACATGCGAAAACACTTGGGTTTATTCACCCAGAGAAAAAGGCCAAATATGATTTTGATTCCGAGTTGAATGAAGGGTTCAAAAACCTACTTAATCATTGGGAAACTTATAGTATTGGATATTAATTTTATTTTCATAATTTTGCTCGACGTCTGTTATTTTACTTAAAAAAGCAACATGAGAAACTTTTTACTGATTACGATTTTAAATCTTTGGGTATTCTTATCCTTCGCTCAAACAAGTACTCCCAAATACATTGCTGAAGCGAGAAAATCTTTTGAAGCTGGAAAATATTTTGAAGCCCTGCCCAAACTTGAGGCAGCCTATAACAAAATGACCAACAAGGGCAAATCCATTGTTGAAAAAGGCGAAATGGCTTTTATGGTAGCAGAGTGCTATCGCCGGATGGAAAAATATGACAAAGCAGGCCAATGGTATGGTTCTTCAATTGAGTTGAAATACTATGACATCAATCCAAAAGTATATTACTACCATGGTGAAATGCAACGTATGACGGGTGAATTGGCGAATGCAAAAATTAGCTACCAAGAATACAAAAAGCGCAGAGGCGCCGAAAAAGCAATCAACATTGAAGGTTTGATTGAAGCTTGCGACATTACCTCTGATTTTCACATGGAAGAATCGAAATATGTCGTCAAAGCAGAGGAAAAAATGAATGAAAAAGAATTTGACATGTCTCCATTCTTGTCAGACAAAAAAGAAACGCAAGTTTATTTTGGTACCCAAAGAGAATCCGTTACGAATCCAACGAGAGACCCTATTACCGGAGAAAAATTCATGGACATTTGGGTAGCTGAATTTGATGGTAAAGGTGATTTTATCAGTGCAAAAAGCATCGATGATAAAAATGTGGTCAACACGAAAGACAACGAAGGTACAGCAGTGATGGACAGAAAAGGTAAAACACTTTATTTCACAAGATGTCCCGCTTTGCCTAAACAAAATTTAGGTTGCGACATTTGGATGGCTGACAAAAATGGTGAAGAATGGGAAAATGTTCAAGAAATTGACATCAAAAAGGGCGGAGATTCCATTTCAGTTGGACATCCGTGTATCACCGCAGATGGTACCATGCTCATTTTTGCCTCAAACATGCTTGGAGGCATGGGAGGAAAAGACCTTTGGTACTTATTGTATGATAAAAAAGCAAAAGCATGGAGCACAACACCTATCAACATGGGGCCTGCCATTAACACTGCAGGAAATGAGTTGTTCCCATCCTTAAATGCCAATGACAGTTTGTTTTTCTTTGCGAGTGACGGTCACCCAGGAATTGGTGGTTTGGACATTTTCAAGGCTCATTTACAAACGCCTAAAGAAGGTGCTACAGCCAAAACATGGGCGAATGTGAAAAACATGCTTAAGCCGATCAACTCACCAGCAAATGATTATGCGTTGACCATCCGCAAAGACCTTCGATCCGGATTATTTACTTCAGAAAGGTCTACCAGCAAGAACAGAACCTACGCCCCTGACATTTACTCTTTTACCACGCCTCCAGTAGCCTATGAATTACAGGTTATTGTTTATGAGCTCGGAAATAAATCCAAAAAGTTAGAAGGTGCCAAAGTTACCGTTAACGAGGTAAGTGGAGAGCAGTGGGAAGATTTAACCAACAAGAATGGTAAAACGCCAAAATGGTCCGATCGCAAAGGAAACAAAGCGCATCCACGCTATATCAACGGTGGGTTTGACTACCAAATTAAAGCATCCTTGAAACGCTATTTCCCTATGTCACGTCCAACCGTGATTACAACGAAAGGTGAAAATGGACAAGGCGTATTGGATCAAAACCAAAGCTTCGTGGTTGAAATTCCATTGATTCCCATCGAACTTAGAACGCCTGAGATTCGTTACTACCTAGACAAATGGACTTTTGTAAATGACAACACCATTAAATCAAATGACTCCATTCAATTCCTTGTTAAACTATTGAAAGAGAACCCCGAAATCATCATTGAGCTTTATTCTCATACAGATAGCCGTGATACTGAAATTCACAACCAAGCCCTTTCTCAAAACCGTGCAAAAGCCGTGTACAACTACTTGGTGGGTGTGGATCCAAATAATGCATGTCGTGTTATTCCTTTTGGTAGAGGTGAAAGTGAACCAGCTAAATACACCGATGAAAATGGCAAAGAACAATTGTTGACAGAAGAGTACATCAATCAATTCAAAGGCACACCTAAGTTTGAAGCGTTGCATCAAATGAACCGTAGAACAACGGTAAAAATTGTAATGGAGGAAGGCACAGAGGACCCAAAAATGTTCGATGCATCTCAACCTTGTACGCCTGATCCAAACAACTTCAAATACACGGACCCTCTTCCGAGATAATTCGATTTTATTGTTGATATTTTAAAAGCCGGTTTCCCCGGCTTTTTTTGTATCTTTAATAGGTGAGGGAAGCTGTTCTCCATTGGGCGTGGAAAAACAAAATTATTCAAGGACTGGAGCACTATTCAAAAAGTGAAGTAACCGTCCACCATACAGGTCAGTTTAACGAAAACCGATCTGGTCCAGACTTTTTCAATGCCCGCGTTTCCTTCGATGATCTCCAATGGTATGGTTCAATAGAAATCCATTACAAATCTTCTGACTGGTATGCGCACAAGCATCAAAACGATGCGCGCTATGAAAATGTAGTCCTTCATGTGGTTGCCATTCATGACAAAACGGTTCACGTCCATAAAAAGCCATTGCCTACGCTCGTGGTCTCTCCAAACATGTTCGATTTACTCAAGGATTCTCAGAAATTAAACATCTACAAACCCCTTATTTGTAAAAATGTTTCAAAAACAAGCGCTCCCTTTTCAGAAGCATACCTCATTCAAACCGTTCAGAGCAGAATCCATCGCAAATTCGAAAAACATCGTTTTTTAGGTTTTCCTGAATTCCTTGCATTGGGTTTTGGAGGCATGCGAAATGGACTTCTTTTGTTAGAAGCAGTACAAAAAAAGAACCCGTCGTTGCTCTCTCAGCAGGATCAAATGGGAAGACAGCGCTCAATACACAAGCAATGGTTCAGTTACCAAAAGTTCTTAAAAGCAATAGGGCTAGAAATGGAATTCATACTGCAACGACCCAAGAACCTAAAAAATCATTTGATTTGCATGATTGAGCATCTTAAACAAGTGGGTTGCACCAACTTTGAAATTGGATACATCCTTAACAATGCCATTCTCCCCTACTTTTATTTACATCATACCGATGCGAATACCCAACAAGAATTAATAGCCTTTCACAAATTGATGCCTTCAGAAAAAAACAAAACCCTAACCCATTTTAAAAACGCAGGTTTTCCGATGTCAAATGCTTTGCAAGGACAAGCCTATTTAGAAATTTATACCGAACTTTGTACGCAAAATAAGTGTCTGAAATGTCCAATAGGCAAAAGACTTTTGTGTAAATGAAACGACAACTTCAAAAAATAATCTTTTTTTTCGAACTGCAATCCTACGGTGTTTGTGTTTGGTGGGCAAGAAAATTAGGCATTAACCTATACAAAGTCCGTTTGGGTTTTATCTATTTAACCTTTATCGGATTAGGATCCCCGATTCTACTCTATCTGGTAATGGCTTGGATCCTTGAGCATAAACACTATTTTAAAATGCAGGCTAAATCAAAAACTTCGATTTGGGAATTATGAAAGTATTGATCACAGGTTCTAATGGTTTGTTGGGACAAAAACTGGTTGCTTTTTGCACGGAGAACCACATTGACTTTTTAGCGGTTTCCAAGGGGCCAAATAGAAATCCCGAATGTCCAGAATCATTGTACACCTCTCTAGATTTAACAGACGAAGTAAATGTGATTGACTTCTTTGCTAAGCATACCTTTTCCCATTGCATTCATACTGCTGCCATGACAAATGTCGATGCTTGCGAACAACATCCCGTAGACTGCATGGAAGTTAACCAACATGCTTCCAATCGCCTTTTTGACCTTTCTATGCAAAAGGAAGTTTTCTTTCTGCTTTTGTCGACCGATTTTGTTTTTGATGGTGCAACAGGAAATTATGCTGAAGAAGACCTTCCGAATCCGTTAAGTGTATATGGCAATTCAAAATTTCTCTCTGAACAACACATGTTGCATTCTGGAAATAGCAATTGGGCCATTGCAAGAACCATCATTGTGTATGGCAAAGGTTATGCGCTGAACAAATCCAACATCTTCACTTGGTTGCTAACCGAATTAAAATCCAATAAAACAGTTAACCTGCTTACCGATCAATTCCGAGCACCGACCTGGGCAGACGACCTCGCCTGGGGATGCATGCAAATTTTACAGTTAGGTGAAACAGGTATTTTTCACTTGTGTGGACCCGAAACCCTTTCGATTCATGAAATAGGAATTCGCGTAGCGAAACACATAGGAGCAGATGTGAATTTGGTGCAAAAGTCTGACACAACCACCTTAAACCAAGCCGCTAAAAGACCTCCACATACCGGCTTTGATTTGTCGAAGTCATTTAAAATTCTCAAGTATACACCCAAACGAATCGAAGAAACTTTGGATTCTTTAATGGAATTAGGACAATTTTCTTAAAAAGAATATCTTTATCCTCTTTCAAATTAAAAAATATGTCAAAAAGTCCTTGGAGAAAAAAATCATTGGTTGATTTATTAGCGCAAGCTGAAAACAGTGAAATGAAACGCACCCTTGGTGCTGGAAGTCTCATCGCATTGGGTATTGGCGCCATCATTGGTGCAGGTCTATTTGTACGCACGGCAGCAGCAGCCTCGGAAGCAGCTGGTTCTGGCGTTACCATTTCTTTTGTCATTGCAGCCATTGGTTGTGCTTTAGCCGGGTTGTGTTACGCCGAATTCGCATCCATGATTCCAATTTCTGGAAGTGCCTACGCCTATTCCTTTGTTACCATGGGCGAATTGGTTGCTTGGATCATCGGGTGGTCATTGATCATGGAATACGCACTTGGTGCCGCAACGGTATCGATTGCATGGAGTGAATACCTCAACAACCTCCTGGGGAACGCCATTCCCTATGAATGGTGTCACTCTCCCTTTGAAAGCATGTATCATGTTTCTCATCAAACGATGTTACAAATAAAGGAGTTACCCGGTCATTGGGAAGGCATTGAAAAAGGATTTCTGAGTGCGGCTCAATATGATAAATTACCAACAGCACTATTAAGCAAAGTAAGTGTAACGTCCGGAATCATTAATGCGCCCGCATTATTCATTTTATTGGCCTTAACCTTATTGTTGATTCGAGGCACCCAAGAATCTGCATTGGTCAATTCAATCATTGTATTTATTAAAGTTGCCATTGTTCTCGTGTTTATCGTTATAGGCTGGCAGTTTATCAAACCTTCAAACCATACCCCATACTTAATACCCGAAGGCGTTTTTGGACATGAAGGATTCTTTAAATGGGGCTGGGGCGGTGTACTTGGCGGTGCAGGAATTGTTTTCTTTGCCTTTATTGGTTTTGATGCAGTAAGTACCACGGCCCAAGAGGCAAAAAACCCGAAAAGAGATATGCCCATTGGAATCCTTGGATCCCTAGCCATTTGTACGGTCTTATATATCCTATTCGGACATGTTCTCACGGGGGTTGCACATTGGAGTGAATTTGCAACTGCAGGAAAGGAAGCCTCAGTATCTTATGCCATTAAAACGTATATGGCTGGTTACGAATGGCTTGGAACAGGTGTTACCCTTGCTATTTTGGCTGGTTTTTCTTCTGTAATCTTGGTGATGTTAATGGGCCAAAGTCGTGTGTTCTTTTCGATGAGCAAGGATGGATTAATTCCTGCTGCATTTGGAAAATTACATCCTAAATTTCAAACCCCACATATTGCCAATTGGATGCTGTTTGCCTTTGTAGGTGCTTTCGCTGCTTTTGTACCAGGAAGTGTCGCAGGTGATTTAACCTCTTTTGGGACCTTGTTTGCATTCATCTTGGTTTGTTTGGGAATTCTGATCATGCGTAAAAGCAATCCACAAATCAAACGACCTTTCAAAACACCCTTGGTGCCTTTTGTGCCTGTATTGGGTATTTTAGTGTGTACCGCAATGATTGTTTCCTTAGATATCCAAACCCTGAAAGCTGCAGGTATTTGGATGGCCATTGGCTTGGTGATCTATTTTGCTTACAGTCGTAAAAACTCTCACCTTCACCCTAAGTAAAATTAGATTCGCATTGTACATTTTTTCAATGCATTGAACGAAGTGGAGATGAGTGATAAAGCAAACGTGATGGGAACGAAATTAAAAAAATCTTTAGGGTTATTAGACGCTACACTGCTGGTAGCCGGATCGATGATTGGGTCAGGGATTTTTATTGTTTCTACCATCATGTTACGCGACATAGGATCACCTGCTTGGCTCTTGGTTTTGTGGGTGCTCACTGGAATCATTACCATTTTCGCGGCATTGAGTTATGGTGAATTGGCTGGAATGATGCCAAATGCTGGCGGACAATACATCTACATTCAAAGGGCTTATGGAAGGCTAACTTCCTTTTTATATGGCTGGACCGTATTTTCAGTCATCCAGACCGGAGTTATTGCAGCAGTGGCGGTTGCTTTTGCCAAGTATTCCTCCATATTTTTCCCCGTATTAAACCAAAACCTCCTACAAACAGGCTTTCTAGATGTAAGCTTAGCCCAAGTTGTCGCCATTGGATCCATTGTTTTTTTAACCGCTATGAATACTTTTGGACTTCAGAATGGAAAATGGGTACAACTCATCTTTACCTTCGCTAAGATTTTTGCGCTGGTCGGTTTAATAGGCTTGGGATTCTGGTTTGGGTCTAGAATGAATTTTTTTACGCTCAACTTTAAAGATGCTTGGTCTGCCTTTCGCATGGTTAAAACAGGTAATGTATTTCACAGAGAGAATTTGACAGGACTTTCGTTGTTGAGTGCTTTAGGAGCTACGCTGATTTTTTCTTTGTTTTCATCCGATGCGTGGAACAATGTTACTTTCATCGCAGGGGAGATAAAAAATCCCAAAAAGAACATTCCTCGAAGTTTGTTTTTAGGCACCCTTATCGTTACGATCATTTACATCTTGGCAAATGTTGCTTACCTAATGCTCTTACCCATTCAAGGAAATCCAAATGCAACCAATCCAATTGCCCAAGGGATTATGTTTGCCTCCAATGACCGTGTGGGAACCTCCGCTGCCTTCAGTATGTTTGGAAATGTTGGTATTTGGCTCATGGCTGGTCTGATCATGATTTCCACCTTTGGTTGCAACAACGGGTTGATTTTGGCAGGGTCTAGGTTATACTATGCCATGTCAAAAGATGGGTTGTTTTTCAAAAAAGCCGGACAACTTAACAAACATTCAGTACCTTCAAATGCTTTATGGATTCAATGCTTGTGGGCCTCATTGCTTTGTCTTTCTGGGAAATACAGCGACCTCTTGACTTACAGCACCTTTGCCAGTTTGTTGTTTTACATTTTGACAATTTCAGGATTATTTAGACTACGGAGAACAGAACCCCTTACGGAACGTCCCTACAAAGCCTTTGGATACCCCTTGGTTCCTGCCTTGTATATTGTGATTGCAACTGCCATTTGCATCAATTTGTTTATTTGTGATTTCAGAAATTCAGGCGCGGGGCTTCTACTCGTCTTGGTGGGAATCCCTTTTTATTTCTTCACACGCGCTCGCAATAGTTGATTTTTGGTGACGTTTAACGCACCATATGAAATGGAAAAACTTAAAATTCTCGAGCAGAAGTAACCTTAGTTTGTTATTGTGGTCTGTCATTGCACTGATGATTGTGCTTATCCCCAGAATTCTTCGAAACATCACTCCCCGTGAAGAAATAAAATTTACGGTTACGCAGGAGAAACAAATAGAATCGATGGTGAAACATAATGTTTATCATCAGAAAAGACGAAAAAAAACATACCATCGTCCCCCGAAGAAATTTAATCCTAATCAATACGCTTTATCCGATTGGATGTATTTGGGATTAAGCCCCAAGCAAGCACAAGTGGTTTTAAAATTTACAAGGTATCCCTTGCGGTCGAATGCTGATTTAGAAAAGATTTTTGTGATTCCCAAAGAACTTTTTGACATCATAAAAGACTCAACGTATTATGAAAAACCCACAAATGAATTCAAATTCGAACCGACAACGCCAAAAATTGTGGTGGAGGTCGAAAAAATTCCATTGTTTGAAATAGACAGCAGTAGGTTGGAAAACATCAAAGGCATAGGACCTTTTTTCGCGAAAATGGTCATGAAATACCACCTTGCACTGGGAGGCATTTATAAAAAAGAACAACTTTTAGAGGTGTATAAAATGAATGAGGCTACCTACCAAATTTTATGTGAGCGGTTGGATTTCAGTCAAACAAAAGTTCACAAAATCTCTATAAATAAAGCCACAACAGAAGAATTGAACAAACATCCTTATCTTAATTGGGCACAATCCAACTCAATAGTGAAAATGAGAAAACAAATTGGAGGCTACCATACCCTTGAAGAAATTAAGGATTCACATTTAATTAACGAAGAAGATTTTGAGAAACTACTTCCATACCTATCTTTGTAGTATGAATTTGAAAGAACAAGTTTCATTGGCCATTAGAGATGTTCCCGATTTTCCAAAACCAGGAATCGTCTTCAAGGATATCACGCCTATCATGCACGATGCTTCTTTATGCCGAGACATCACCCAGCATTTAGTGGATTTTTATGCTGATTTTGATTTACAAGGAATTGCTGGAATAGAAAGCCGAGGGTTTTTATTTGGCTTTCCTTTGGCCATGGCCTTAGGAATTCCATTTATTTTAATTCGCAAAAAAGGAAAATTACCCTTTGACAAAATTTCTCATTCTTATGAGTTGGAATATGGCTCCGCGGTCATTGAAATGCACAGCGATGCGATCAAACCAGGTGATAAAATTCTCATTCACGATGATTTACTCGCCACTGGAGGCTCTGCCTGCGCCGCTGCCGAATTAATTACCAAATGTGGTGGCACCATTGCCGGATTTGATTTTTTAATCAGCCTGTCCTTTTTAAATGGAAATGCAATGCTTTCAAATTATAGTCAACAAATAAACAGTATCGTTCAATATCCTTAATTTCGCCTTATGAACTTTGAATTAAATGAAAACCAAAGAATGATTGCACAAATGGTGCGTGACTTCGCTGAAAAAGAAATCAAACCCAACATGATGCAGTGGGATCAGGATGAGTTTTTTCCTGTAGAAACCATGAAAAAAATGGGTTCCCTCGGACTGTTAGGAATTTTTGTACCGGAAAGCTATGGCGGATCGGGGTTTTCATATTTTGAATACGCAACGGCACTGATGGAATTGGGTAAAGTTTGTGGTGGAATCGGCCTAAGCGTGGCTGCACACAACTCCCTTTGCACTGGACATATTTATTACCATGGAAATGAAGAACAAAAAAGAAGATTTCTTCCAAAATTGGCTTCTGGAGATTTTATTGGGGCTTGGGGTTTAACCGAACCCAATACCGGTTCTGATGCGATGCGTATGAAAACCACCGCAGTTAAAGATGGTAACGACTGGATCATCAATGGCGCGAAAAATTGGATTACCCATGGTTTATCCGGAGATGTTGCTGTTATCCTGGTTCGCACAGGAGAGCTTTTAGATAGCAATGGCATTACTGCATTTATCATCGAAAAAGATATGCATGGTTTTTCAGCTGTAAAAATCAAAGATAAATTTGGGGTTCGCGCAAGTGAAACCGCTGAGATGATTTTTGACAATGTTCGAGTTCCTGCTGAAAATGTAATTGGAGAAGTGGGAATGGGCTTTAAACAAGCGATGCAGGTCTTGGATGGCGGAAGAATATCCATTGCCTCTTTAAGTTGTGGAATTGCCCGCGGTGCGTTCGAGGCTTCCGTAAAATATGCAAAAGAAAGAGAACAATTTGGACAATCGATTTCAAATTTCCAAGGCATTTCATTTAAGTTAGCTGATATGGCGACTGAAATCAGTGCAGCGGAACTTTTGACTTTTCAAGCAGCCTATCGAAAAAATAACAAGCTTTCAGTTACAAAGGAAGGGGCTTACGCAAAATACTATGCTTCCGAGGTTTCTGTACGTTGCGGAAACGAAGCGGTACAAATTATGGGAGGTTACGGGTATACGAGAGAATATCCAGCGGAGAAGTTTCTACGTGACGCCAAATTGATGACCATTGGGGAGGGAACCTCAGAAATACAAAAAGTCGTTATTTCAAGAGAATTAATGAAATAATTTTTGGATTTATGGCTTAATGCCGTATCTTCGCAACCCGAAATTAAATTTATAAAGACATCCTATGCTAATTATACCTATAAAAGAAGGCGAAAACATCGAAAGAGCTTTAAAGAAGTACAAGAAAAAGTTTGAAAAAACCAAAGTAATGAATGAGCTTAGAGGAAGGAAGGAATTTGAAAAGCCATCCATCTCTCGTCGTCAAGAAGTTATTCGTGCAGCATACAAACAAAGAATGCAATCCCAACAAGGGTAACCTTACTGATACATATTCGTTAACAAGGGGCTTAAGCCCCTTTTTTTATGCTTTCTGGTTTTTACAACTACCTGCGATTCGAGAGAAGATTTTCTGAACATACCGTGAAGGCCTATTCATCAGACCTTTCGCAGTTCATGAAATTTGCTGAGATCCAAACGTGTTCGGAATTCGTTCCGCTCAGCGCTTCCTTCATTCGGGGATGGATCGTACACCTTATGGAAAATTCACAATCCAATAAAAGCATTAACCGGAAGTTAGCGACGCTAAGAACTTTTTATACTTGGTTGCGGAAGGAAGGACTAACCGAAGAAAATCCCATGTTAAAAATTTCGGGTCCTAAAACCGAAAAGCGTTTGCCAACCTTTGCAAAGGAACAAGACCTGGAGTCGCAAAAAACTGCGCTCGTTTTTGGAAACAATTTCCAAGGACTGAGGGACGAATTGATTTTTGAATTTTTTTACCAAACGGGGGTACGTTTAAGCGAACTGATTCAGCTCAAACGGGACGATGTGACTCAACAAACAATCAAGGTGTTGGGAAAACGAAACAAAGAGCGATTGATTCCCATTTCACCGACATTGCATCAGAAGATCATGCTTTACCTCCCCCTTCGTGAAAACATCAGTAAAACTAACCGATTTTTTACGCTTGACAATGGCAAGGAACTCTATCCCGCTTTTGTCTACCGAAAAATCCATGCTTTGCTAGGGGCTTTGACACACTTGGATAAGCGTAGCCCGCATGTCTTGCGCCATACCTTTGCAACGCATATGTTAAACCATGGGGCGGGTTTAGAAACCTTAAAAGAACTGTTAGGCCATGCCTCATTGGCAGCAACACAAGTGTATACACACAATTCTTTTGCGCAACTCACCAAAGCATACAATGCAGCACATCCCCGGTCAAACCAGAAATAGATTTGCTATGTTAACTTGGGATTGTCCTTATGCCTGAGGTGGTCTCGTTCTGTTTTCTTGCGAATGTTCGCTTCGAAAGAAGCGCTTAAATCAATCCCCGTTTGATTGGCAATACAAAACAAAACGAACATTACATCTGCCAATTCATCTCCTAAACTTGCTCCTTTATCTGATTCTTTCTCACTTTGTTCGCCATAGCGTCTTGCCATGATTCGGGCGACTTCGCCTACCTCTTCGGTTAATATTGCCATGTTTGTAAGCGGGTCGAAATACCTTACACCATGGGACTGTATCCATTGGTCAACGGATGCCTGGGCTTCACTTATTTTCATACACTTTTAAATATTTTGAAACGTATTTTCCCAAAACATCAAACTCCAAATTGACCTCATCTCCTGCTTTCAACGAATGGAAATTGGTATGCTCGTAAGTGTATGGAATGATGCAAACGCTGAAATGATTCACCCCTGCATCTACAACGGTTAAACTCACCCCATTTATAGTGATGGATCCTTTTTCGATGGTTAAGTCCGGTGTGTTGTATTGAAAACTATACTTCCAGCTTCCAGATTGGTTTTCAATGGAAGTGCAGACCCCTGTGACATCCACATGGCCTTGTACAATGTGACCATCCAAACGGCCATTAAAGGCAAGGCTACGCTCAATGTTAATTTGATCTTCCAATTTCCAATCGCGCAAATTGGTTTTAGAAAGTGTTTCTTTAATCGCGGTTACCTTGTACAGGTTTTGTTCGGGCCAGAGGTCCACTATGGTTAAACAACAGCCATTGTGGGCAAGGCTTTGGTCAATTTTAAGTGCACCCGTTAAATCGGAATGGAAAATGTAATGTACATTTTCTCCTTCTTTTTCCATCGATTTTAGCGTGGCCATTTGTTCGATAATTCCTGTAAACATATTAGTCTTTTTGGTTTGTAAATTTATACCCAACCCCTCGAATCGAATGGAAATAAATGGGATTTTTTTGATCTGGCTCGAAAATTTTTCGGAACCCTAAAATAAAATTGTCAATCGTCCTGCTGGTAGGGTATACATCTTCTCCCCATATTTTATCCAAAATTTCATCTCGTGACAACACCTTGTTTTCATTTTGAAGAAACAATTGAAGCAAAGCAATTTCTTTTTTAGAAAATTGATGAATGGGTCTTGATTGTGCATCTTTTGCCTCTAAAGTATCCATGTCAATCGAAATTTTACCGACCTTAAAACTTAACTGTTTCTTCGGTAAGAGCGCAAACACACGAAGCAACAACTCTTCCAAATCAAAAGGTTTCGGAAGGTAGTCATTTGCCCCTGCTCTCAATCCTTCAATGCGATCATGCGTGGTCCCTTTCGCAGATAAAAACAATATGGGTATTTTACTTACTTTCCTCAATTCATTACATAAGTCAATGCCATTCTTCCCTGGCAACATATTATCTAAAATCACAAGGTCACATTTAAGAATGCTGCTCAATTCCAAAAAAGCGGTTGATCCAGAGGCATAAGAAATCACTTCGTAACCTTCCAATTCCAAGTTAAAACGGATGAAATTCTGAAGGGTAGAATCGTCTTCAATTAAACAAATTCTTAATGCTGATTTCAATTTGAAAATGTATATTTGTCAGTGAAATTAACTAAAATCCTATCAGCTATGAAAAAACTTTTACTCGGTTTTACGGGTATGGCAATTTCCTTTACGTTTTATTGCCAATTGCCTTCGATTAACAAATTTAATGTCAGTAAAGACATTCCTACCTTAGAAGTTGCTGTTCCCAACATGACGCAGATTCACAACGAAGATGTGGTAAGGGACAACCAAGGAATGCTATACAGAATCGGGGTCGCACAAACCGTAAATGTTTCTCCTTTGAACAGCGGTCTATGGTCTACGCTTTCAAATGGTAATCGCCAATGGCAATTACGCGTGCATTCAAGCCAAGCTGAAGCGTTGAGTTTTCTTTTCAGCACTTTTAAATTGTATGGAAATACAACTCTAGAAATTCGCAACCTGGCAGGCGCATTGGTACACCCTGTGCTTACCTCGAAGGATGTTGAGTCTCATTTTATGTACAATGCGGCCTTGTGTTTTGGAGATGATATGATCATTACCTTGACTGAATCACCAAATGTTCAAACATCTGAACTCTTTATCGACAGAATCATTTACAATTACCGCTCAACGGGTAACGTAAGTCATGCAAAAATCAATGAATCAGATGCTTGTGAAGTCAATGTAAACTGCAGTCCTGTTGGAGACAACTGGCAAAATCAAAAGAGAGGGGTTGCACGTATTTACGTAGTTGAAGGAGCCAGTGCTGGATGGTGTAGTGGGTCGTTGGTGAACAATGTTGCCAATGATTGTAAACCATTGTTTTTAACCGCATTACACTGTGGTGTAAACTGCACCACTGCAGATTTCAACCAATGGAAATTCTATTTTCGATACGAAGCACCGAGTTGTTCAAATCCTGCCTCTGTTGGAACTTTAGCTAATTATTTTATTTCTGGAAGTGTGAAATTAGCTGATGCAGGAGATGGAGGAGGAACCACTGGTTCCGATTTTTTATTGGTACAATTAGGAACCGTTGCAAACCAAGCAACGACTGTAACTACCCTAAAGTCTGCAAATTTCAATGCCTATTGGAATGGTTGGGATGCCAACAATACAGCGACCACAGGCGGTGTAGGAATCCATCATCCAGCAGGTGACATTAAGAAAATATCAACTTTCAATGGAACTACGGTTTCAACTACATGGGGCGGGAGCACGCCAAATACGCACTGGAGACTTACTTGGTCTTCTAATTCTAACGGTTACGGTGTAACGGAAGGGGGTTCTTCGGGATCGCCATTGTTTAACAATTCTGCGGGTCGAATTATCGGTACATTAACAGGCGGAGGTTCTTTTTGCTCCGCTCAAAATTCGCCAGATTCCTACGGAAAGGTTTCCTACCATTGGACATCTAACGGAGCGGCTGCTAACCGTCGCCTGAAAACCTACTTAGATCCTGCAAATACAGGTGCCTTAACACTTAACGGATCAAGTGACCCATGTTCTAACCCTACCCCACCGGTAGCTAATTTTGTTGGGGCGCCATTGACAGTAAATACAGGAAACAATGTTTCTTTTACGGATTTAAGCACGGGGGTTCCAACCTCTTGGGCTTGGACCATTTCAGGAAGCGGATGGGTATACACTGGAGGCACAAGTGCCACTTCTCAAAATCCGATTGTTACCTTTAATAACGTTGGTCAATACACAGTAACCCTGGTTGCTACAAATGCATTGGGAAGTGACTCAGAAATTAAAACCAACTACATTACCGTGGTTCAAGCGACTGGGCCATGCGCTGCTGCTGCTGACACCTGCGATGAGTACATCAAAACCGTATTATTGAATACGATCAACAACAACTCTGGTGCTTGTACGGCCGGCGGTTATGCAGATTACACTGCAATGTCTACTTCTTTGGCGAAAGGATCTGCCTACAGTGCTACCATAACACCAGGCATCATTGGCCAAGCAGGGAACATTGCCTATACAAATGATGAGCTTGCTATGTGGATTGATTATAACAATGATTTGGACTTCGCAGATGCAGGAGAGCAAGTTGGATATGTAATCGTAGCAGCGGGTTGGAGCAATGTATTCAACTTTACAGTGCCCGCTTCAGCGACCACAGGAATGACACACATGCGTGTTCGAATTTCCTACCAAGGGGCAGGTGCCATCGTTCCTTGTGGAACCCTTCCTTATGGTGAAACCGAAGATTACATGGTAAACATTACAGCAAGTTCAGGATTAAATACATTAAATGAATCCATGATCAATGTATACCCAAATCCTACAGAGGATGCTTTAAACATAGATTTAGGCTCTTTGAACAACCAGGTTTCTGGAATTACCATTACAGATCTTACTGGAAAAGTAGTGTTTACAACGACACAATTTGACGCTTCCATTGTTACCATTCCTGTAATCAATTTTGCAAAAGGAATGTATCATGTCAATGTTACCACCACAGAAGGTACATTGGTAAAAAGCATCATGAAAAACTAATTTTACCAACACGGTTTAGAGCCCCTACCCAATGAGAAATCTAAGGAAGGGGCTTTTTTTATGTACTTTTGTTAGATGAAAATTACGTTGGATGGTAACGATTTTCTGGATTTACTCCCATTGGACCCTGGGGTTTATAAGTTTTTTGATTCCCTGCATAACCTAATTTATGTAGGCAAGGCAAACCATCTCAAAAAACGCGTTTCTTCGTATTTTCAAAAGACCCATCTTGACGCGAAAACGAGGGTGTTGGTTAAGCAAATCAAGTCCATTGAGTGGTTGGTGGTTGATTCTGAAATCGACGCCTTACTGTTAGAGAACAACCTCATAAAACAACACAAACCAAGGTATAATATTCTTTTAAAAGACGACAAGACGTATCCATGGATTTGTATAAAAAAAGAACCCTTCCCCAGGGTGTTTTTAACCCGAAAAAAGACAAATGACAACAGCCAATACTTTGGGCCCTATCCAAAGGGGAGGAACATCAATGTACTCTTAAATTTGATTCGAGAAACCTATCCTCTTCGCACGTGTAATTTACTTCTATCAGAGAAAGAAATCGCGAAAGAAAAATACAAGGTTTGTTTGGAGTATCACCTCAAACGTTGTTTAGGCCCGTGTGTGTCGAAACAATCAGCAACGGATTATGCACAAAGCATTCAGGAGATCAAATTGCTCCTTCATGGAAAGACCTTCACGTTGATTCAAAACTTAAAGCTGCAAATGAAAGCTTTTTCAGATGCTTTAGATTTTGAAAATGCGCTCGAGATCAAAAACAAAATAGAAGCCATTGAAGCGTACCGATCCACCTCAGCCATTGCCAGCGAAGGTAATTTCAACGTGGATGTATTAACCCTAACCAAAGACGACGGCCATATTTATTACAATTATCTTTGGGTAAGAGAAGGCCAAATTGCATTTGCGATTTCAAATAAGCTCAAACTAAAACTTGACGAATCTGAGGAAGAAATAGCACCTCTACTGATCCAGTATCTGAACGAGGAGTATTCGAGCAATACCTATGAAATTTTGACCAATTTAAACATCAACCGGGTGATTGGACCCTACCATTTTGTCCAACCTAAGATTGGAACAAAGGCCAGAATCGTAGAATTTTCAGTTAAAAATGCGAGAAACACTGCTATTCCTAGAAAAGAGAAACCCGTTTCTTCGGTTGAAATGAATGCCGTAAATGCCTTGCAAGAAGGCCTCAGACTTCCTGTGGTTCCCAACCATATTGAATGCTTTGACAATTCCAATTTTCAGGGTACAAATGCCGTTGCCGCCTGCGTGGTATTCCAAAATGGCAAACCAAGCAAAAAAGACTATCGTCACTTTAACATAAAAAGCGTAGTAGGCCCTGATGATTTCGCATCGATGTATGAAATTGTCCAACGTCGCTATACACGTGTGCTGGCAGAGGGAAAGGCTTTGCCGGACCTAATCGTAATCGATGGAGGAAAAGGGCAGCTCAGCGCAGCCGTTTCAGCCCTTGAAAGTGTCGGGCTTCGTGGGAAGGTGGCTGTCATTGGATTGGCAAAACGTTTAGAGGAGGTGTTTTTTCCTGGCGATCG
The DNA here is from genome assembly GCA_009924735.1 of Flavobacteriia bacterium. Lineage (GTDB taxonomy): Bacteria > Bacteroidota > Bacteroidia > Flavobacteriales_D > Crocinitomicaceae > UBA952. The sequence goes on from RFQZ01000004.1 coordinate 96,337, forward strand.
TTATTCTGTACAGCTCCAACGTGACCATGAAGGCTTGAAATTACTTCAAAGGATCAGAGATGAGGCGCATCGATTTGGCATTACACACCATCGAAACATGCGAAGCAATCATTTCATTCAATCAGAAATTGAGCAAATCAAAGGGGTGGGAAGTAAAACAATAGAAAAAATTTACCAGCATTTCGGAAGCCTTTCTAAGTTAACGGCAACGCCGAAAGATGAGATTGAATCGATTTTAGGCAAAGCAATGACACAAAAAGTTTTACAAGCGCTTGAGAAGCCTATTTCTTAACGAAAGGAACCGTTGTAAATCCTTCTGCACCTTGAATTTTGACATTGTATTTCCCTGAAGAAAGTGCGTTGATGTCCATTAAAATAACATTTTCACCCGCAGCCGATTGAATGGCGTAGTTTTGCACTGTTTTTCCAGCCATGTCAACAATTGATACTTGGTACGCTCCTGCCATCAAGGCGTTGTATTTTACTGAAATTTCATCCTGTGCTGGGTTTGGATAAACCACAATTCCGGCGATGCTTTGTTCTGTTAAGCCTAATACCAAGGTATTGGAAGGTGCCCCGCTGTAAAGATTGATGTCATCTAGGTAAAAATTGTTTCCTCCTTCTCCTTCAAACTTAAATTTCACACGAAAGTTTTGTTCAAAATAATTGCTTGTTACATTGGTCATATGAACCGTTACCCAATCTGCTTGTGAACTGGGTTTCCAAGTGGTTGCTAGGGCGACACTGCTTAGTTGATTTCCACCTAAGGTTTTACGTTGAACCCAATTGTTACCGCAATCTCCTGTAATAAACACTTTTAGGTATTCATAATCAGCAGCAAGCTTTTTACGGTAAGAATAACGGAAACTTAGGGTCACGGTACCATTTGCAGGAATTACAGATAAATCGATAGGAGATGAAATGAGTTCATCGATGTTAGAGGGCGCTTGTCCAAAATTCACAAGTTTAGCACATTGATTGCCGCTATAACCAGTGGTGTTTTCGATGGTAAAAGCATTGTTATTGTTTGGGTTATAAACTTCCCAGTTGGTCAAATTAGCCAAAGAAGCATAGGCCTCAAATCCTTCCCAAAAAGGGAGAGAGCTAGGTGAAGGAAGAACGCGGATGTAATTGCTTTTAACTTCAGAATCGTTTGTCACACCATCTGTTGCGGCCAAAGTCACAGAATACAAACCTGGGGTAGTGTAGGTAATCGTTGGGTTTTGGATTGCGGATGTTGTTGGATTTCCTCCTGCAAAACTCCAGTTCCAACCTGAAACTAAATTATAGGATTCATCAGAAAATTGAATGGTATCACCCACGCAAATGGTGGAACGGTCTGTAGAGAAATCTGCTTTACACAAATACGGTGTTAATCCAGCGCCAACGGCGGTTAAATTGGCTTGAGAACGAATGTTGGCTCTTCCTGTATTATTGCTTTGCAAGGCAGTACGCATACGTGTCACCTGCCCAAGGGTAAACATTTTAGAACAATAAGAATAATCCATATAATTTTCCACATTGTCCTTCATATCGATTCCTCCCCAGTATGCGTTGTCAGTACTACAGGTATTGGAGCTTAACAAACAGGCTTGAACACCAATACAAGTTGGGGTATCTTGAACTTGGTCACTTGATGAGCAACTTGAGGCATTTCCGGGATTGTTGTTCGGTCCCCACGTATGAGATAAATTTAACCAGTGACCTACTTCATGGGTTAGGGTTCTGCTTGTACCCACAGAACTGGTTCCAATGGATCCAACATAATCATGTAAAACCCAAATTCCATTGGTCATTTGGTTGGCAGAAAAACCTGAAGGATTGGTAGTATATCCTGCAGCTCCTCCGATTTCGCCACAGATGAAAATGTTTAAGTATTTATTTCCTGGCCATTGTCCTTGGTAAACATCATTTCCAGCAATGATGGCATCTACTTGAAGACCACCATCGGCTCCATTATAACTCATGCTTGACATGGTTCGGGTAATCCCTTTAAAACAAGCCCCATTCGGCGCTTTGGTAGCAAGAAGAAACTCAACCTCTACATCTGCTGGCATGCCTTGAAACTCGGGCTGCACATTGTTTGCATCGAGGTTTTGAAGTCGATAGTCTCTGTTTAGAATTGACAATGCATCTAAAATTTGGGCATCCGATATGTTTTCAACGCCATTGTTGTGTAGCACATGAAAAACCACTGGTATTTTATAAACAACCCCTTTTTCAATCGATTGATGCGAAAGGTGTAATTCTTCTAACGAGTCTAACTTTTTTTGCACCAAATAATCTTGATTCATGCTCAATGCAGCCATTTTTTTATGGGTATGACAATATTCAACATGTTCACCCTCACGGGCGTTGGTTGGATCAAAAGAATTTTTGGTTCTTACTTGCGCCGAAGCAAGGAAAATGGAAAAAAGAACAAAAAGGGAGAAGGTAAATTTCATGGATATGTTTTTGCGATGCTAAAATAGTATATTAATATATTCTATCAAATATAACTTGGGTAAAGTATTACGTGAATTTCTATATTTGAATCATGAAGTCGAAAAAACCCTCCGAATCTCTCTCCATCACCACCATTGTAGTACTTCCCAACGACACCAATACGTTAGGCAATCTATTTGGTGGCCAATTATTGGCCTGGATGGACGTAATAGCCAGTGTTTCATCTCATCGTCATTGCAAAAGGGTGGTTGTAACCGCATCTGTGAACAATGTTTCCTTTAAGAAGCCTATACCGCAAGCGTCAATCGTTACCCTGGAAGCGAAAGTTTCACGGGCATTTAACAGCAGCATGGAAATTTTTGTCGATGTATACATGGAAGACCCTGTAACCGGCGTACGTGAAAAGTGCAATGAAGCCATTTATACCTTTGTGGCGGTAGATCAAAATGGGGGTCCCATCCAAGTGCCTGAGATTGTTCCAGAAACGGAAGAAGAAATCGAACGCTACGAAGGGGCATTGCGCAGAAGACAATTGAATCTGATTTTAGCAGGAAAAATGAAACCTTCTGAGGCGACCGAACTTAAAAAAATATTCCTCGATGAATCAAACTAAAACCATCCTGCTTGGCATCGCCATTTTTCTTAGTAGTAATTTGTATTCACAATCTTTTGAGGGTGATTGGAATGCCTTGTTAAAAGTTTATGGACAAGAGCTTACGCTCATTCTACACTTGAACCAAAAGGAAGGTAAATGGACAGGAACCTTGGACAGTCCAGACCAAAAAGCCTTTGGAATGCCATTAACCAGCGTTGAAATAAAAGGCAATGAATTAACCTTTACCTTAACGGACTTAAGCCTAAGCTACCAAGGTAAAACCCTACAAGACGGCAACCTTGGGGGCACATTCCGCCAAGGTACATTCTCAACAGAATTATTCTTTAGCAGAAGTGTTTTGGAAAAACAATCATCAAAAAGACCCCAAGAACCTAAAGCGCCTTTTCCATACCTTTCTGAGGAGGTTGCTTTTAAAAACACCAAAGCGGGCATACAATTTAGTGGAACGCTTACCACACCAAACAACCTGGATTCAAGGACTGTTCCCTGTGTTATTCTGATTTCAGGCAGTGGACCACAAGACCGAAACGAAGAGATCCTTGGGCACAAGCCTTTTTTGTTATTGGCAGATCGATTAACGCGAGCGGGCTATGCTGTCTTGAGGTACGACGACCGAGGAACGGGGAAAACGGATGGGAAATTTGATGGGGCTACGTCAAAAGATTTCTCTGAAGATGTAGTATCGGCTATGGAATTTCTAAAAACAAACCCAGTGATCGATGCCCAAAAAATCACATTAATGGGTCACAGCGAAGGGGCGATGATTGCCACTATGGTTGCCGCGCAACACCCTGATGTATTTGGCGTGGTTTCCTTGGCTGGCCCCGGTATTTTAGGCTCCACTTTGTTAAAAGAACAACAAATTCTCATTTCAAAAGCAAATGGATCAAGTAAAAAAGAGCTGAAAGCAATAAGCAACTTTTGCGATGAATTTTATCCCATTCTTGCGGGAGATTCTATTGAAAAGAATGCAAAGGCTTATTTAGAAAAGACATCCAAAACAAACAGTGAAAAAGAGCTCAAAAAAGCCGGCCTAGTAAACCGGTCGCAATGGGTTGATGAAACCTACAAAGCGTTCGTAAATCCATGGATGATTTATTTTTTAAATTACAATCCCGAGAAGGATTTACAAAATATAAAATGCCATTTCATGGCTATGAATGGCTCCCTTGACCTTCAAGTTGCGGAGGCTTCTAATTTAAAAAACATTGGGTTGCATTGTAATCCACCCATTGGTAAGACAAAAAAGATTGTTTCGTTGCCAGGATTAAATCATTTGTTTCAACCAACAAAAACAGGAAGTCCTTTGGAATATGGTGAAATCGAGACCACTTTTGATGAGAACGCGATTGCAGAGACCCTTCTTTTTATGAATGAAATTTCGAAATAATTGCCTCGCTTATTTTCTGTGTGTCTTGTTTCATCATGCAATTAAAGTGGGATTTGGGACATTGGGCATGGCCAATTTTTGAGCAAGGACGACAAGTTAATTCAGGCACTTCAAAATGGGTCACATCTGAGCAATGGTAAGGATACATCCCAAACAAAGGCGTAGTGTTTCCCCAAATACAAAGGATTGGCTTATTGAAAAAGGCAGCAAAATGCATCAATCCTGTATCATTGGTTACCACCAGCTTTGCGCTTTTCACCATTTGGGCAGATTCATTTAAACTTAGTTTACCCGCCAGGTTTATGCCTTCGGAATAATTTCTTGCCAAGGACTCCCCTATTTCGGCTTCTTCTTTTCCTCCAATAAATACCACTTTCACCGTCAATCGTCTCAAAACCTCAAGTATTTTTTCTTCGGGAAACTGTTTTGTCTTGAATTTGGCACCCAGTACCCAAACGACATAAGGGGATGAATCCGGCAAAAAGTCCAGAAGGTTCACCTCAGGATTAATACGGAGTGTTTCTTGGGAATGTTGGGTGAATGACAAATGTTTACATGCTTGGAAATACCGATCAACCACATGTTTTCTTGGCAATGTATCCCATTTAAATTGCGTCAAAAGCCATTTGTTGAAGTTTAATTTCGGAAATCGGTGCCATTCCTTTCGCAACATGAATCCTTGAATCATTCTTGTTCGCAAGTTGTTATGCAGGTCAATAACCGTATCAAATTTTTGAGCCTTGAGAAAGGATGAGGTCTCCCATAAATTGGATTTCAACGTATGAACTTGCACTGGAACATTTAAAAAGTCAAATAATTTCGAGTGTTCGGGCTTTGTAAGAAAGTGTATTTCCGCATTCGGATGGGATGCTTGAATTTCATGTACGACATGAAATGTCAACAAGATATCTCCAATGGCACTGAATCGGATGATTAGAATTTTCACGCTTCAAATTTGAGTTCAACGGTCGTGCCTTGGCCGGGTTGACTTTTTATATCCCCCACTATGTTGGACATGGAGATACGGTGTCGCATGTTTTGAAGCCCAAGCCCCTCTTCAACCTCGCCCATTGAAAACCCAATTCCATTGTCGCGGATACGCAGCTGAATTTTACCTTGTTTTTTTCCAATTTGAATGGAAATTTCAGAGGCCTTTGCATGTTTAATTGCATTATTCACCGCTTCTTGTAAAATTCTATATAAGTTGAAGGCATCAACATTGGCAAAATCATCTTCATGTACCTCATCAGAAATGTCGACTACAATTGTTAATTCTCCCAGTCCATTGATTCGATGCGCCAATCGGTCAACCGCATTTAAAAACCCTTTGTCTAAATCTGGTGGAAGGAGGCTGTATGCCATTTCTTTAACCTCTCTAATGGAAGATTGCAGGATTTGGTTAATGTTATCCATCGCTTCCTTTTGGGAGGCATCCGGCTGTATATTTTGAATCAATAAGTTTAATAAAACCAATTGTTGTCCTAGACCATCGTGTAATTCCCTGGCAATTTTCCTTTTCTCTCCTTCTTCTGCTTGGGCGATGATCTCGTATTTGCTTTTTTCGAAACGAATTTCCTCCGTTTTATCGACAACCAAAGCAATTATAGCCTCTTTGTCTTCCTGTAGTTTATTGAGAATTATTTCCGTTATGAGTTCCTTTCCCCCGTTGGTGGTTTGATAGAAAAGTAAGGGTTCGCTTCCCTTTTTTGGGTGTGTAATGGACAGTTTGTTTTCTGAAACGAAAAAATCATTCAACGATTTACCCACCATTTCATCGTCACTCTTGGCTTCATATAAGTCGAGTGCTGCTTGGTTGCAAAACAAAACTTTAAAGTCCCTCATCCTTAACATGAGCATGGGAAGCGGGGAATTGTAAAACAAGTCTTTGTATTTTTTTTCAGATTCCGCCAATTGAAGCCTAAAAGTCCTCCTCAGCATCCCATATTTAATGGTTTTCTCTATTACGCCTGTGTTAATTTCCGTTTTTAGAAGGTAATCTTGGGCTCCTTTGGCAACGATTTCAAGCGATACTTTTTTATCATCTAATCCCGAAAGCACGACCAAGGTGGTGTCTTTAAAAATAGCATGAACCTCATCATACGTTTGAATTCCAAAAGAATCACGGATGTTTAGGTCTAATAAAATGACATCGGGTTCAAATTCCAATTTCACGAGGCGGGTGTCCGCGATAGAATCAACGCAAATTAAATTGTAAGGATTAAATCCTATTTGGGTAAGTTGGTCTTGAAGCAATCCAGCAAACGAAAGGTCATCCTCAATGATTAAGATTTTTACTTCTTCCATTCCCCTAAGTTATACAAAAGGACCTTCTCCTTGTCAACCATCGCTTCAAGCGCAATCACAAAATCTTTTCTTTCTGGTTCAGGCAAGCAATTCATTGGGAAGGATAGCTGAAGTTCCTTGATGTAGTCAAAATAAAGGGTTTGTTGGGAGATGCTGATTTTTCTAAGCCCATTAAAATAGAGCACTGAGACTTCTCTGTCTGCCACCAGAAGGGCCTTTGAGCTCATGCTTACGCGAAATTTCCGATTTCCATACAACAGAAAAAGCACATTGTCTACAGCAAAAATACCATAAGCCAGCGCACATGGAAGGGAATCATCGGTTAAGGTAAAGAGACCAAGTGCAATCACAACCAAAACGACGGATTCTAATAGGGTATAGACAAGCACACGGATTCTTCGTTCTTTGCTGATGGGGGTAGAAAACCTAAATCGGTCGGTTTTATTTGCCATGCGTAAGCCCATCCATCTTTTAATGCTTCTGTTCATTGAAACAATTAATACCATTAAAGCCAACGTCAAAAAGATCAATTGTTTATATGGTAGATTTTCGCCCGAGGTTCGAATGAATTCCAATGGAAAATTAAATCCAACGATGATTGAAATCGCCAAAATCGGAAAAAACAATGTCAATAGAATGGCATTGGAAAGGCTATTCATTCGGGATGAGTTTAAGGCGGTTTTTGAGTTTTTCTATTTCACGATTTGCTTGGGCAACTTTCTTATCGACATCAGCCCTTAGGGCATCAGCACCTTTAGATTTTGCAAAAAAGGCGAGGTTGTTTTCCATCTGATTGGATTCCTGTTGAATTTTCTCAATTTGCTTTCGAATCTCGCTTTTTTCTCTTTGCAACAATTTAGCGCGGTCAGGGCTCGCAAACATCCCGTCCAATTTCGATTTAAACAGAACTTCATCTTTTTCTTTGGCATCCAATGAAAGTGAATTGTATTTATCATCCAATGCCTTCTTAAATTCAGCGTAAAGGTTTTCTTTATGGTTATGTGGCGCAGGACCTGTTTGCGCAAAAGCGGCCGCTAAATCTTTAAGTGCCACTAGGGTTTCACGTTTATCGGTGGTTTCCAAAGCCATAATGGATTGAATGATTTCCTTTTTCTTGTTGGCATTTTCAACCCGCTCAAGGTCTTGGGATTTATTGGCTTCTTCACGTGCGTTGAAAAACACATCGCATGCAGCTCTAAATTCACTCCATAATTTATTGTCGATTTTTCCAGCAAAACCTATGGTTTTCCAGTCTTTTTGCAACTGAATAATGTTATGCGAAGCGGTTTTCCAATCGGTTGCGCCATGAAAGGACTTTGCCTTTTCTATGAGTGTTTTTTTCTGATTCGCGGCTTGCGTAAACACTTCATTCTGGGCCTTGTTGTGTTCCTTTTTTAGGTTGAAGAATTCATCGCAAGCTTTTCTAAATTCTTTCCAAACGACTTCATTTTCCTTACGAGACCCTGGGCCAATTTTTTTCCAAGCTTCTTGTTGGGCGACCACCGCTTCGGTCAATCGATCCCATTCTTTGTTTTGCGTCGCAAGTTTTGCTTCTTCCACAAGTTGATTCACCGCAGCTACAAGGCTTTTTTTGCTTTCGATGTTTTGCACAAAGACTTGTCTTTGGGCTTCATAGTGAACATTTATTTTTTCGTAAATGGACCTTACGGTTTCCCAATAACTGGTTTTTATCTGTTCCCATAAATCATTCGCCACAGGACCAATCTCTTCCCATTCATCTTGTAGGGTTCTCAGTTGCTGTTCAACTTCACGGATTTCAGACTCTTGGTTTCTTAACTGTTGAAGTTTATGTATTATGTTTTGTTTTAATTGAAGATTCCTTTTGTAATCATGGTCTTTGATCTCTCGATAAATACGCATGGTATAGAAAAAGATCTCTATCAGCCTCGAATATTCTTTTTGAATGGCGTCCCTTTGGTCTCGAGGAATGTCTCCGATTTTTTTCCAGGTTTCATGCAATTCTTTGTAGGCTTGAAAGGCCGTACTGATGTTTTCCTCTGATTCAATTACCTTTCGGATGCGATCTAACAGCTCCTTTTTCAGCCTCAAATTTTCTTTTTCGAGTGTATCTTTCAAAGAAATCTGAACCTTTCTTTTTGCTTGCAATTCTTTATATCCCTCGAAAAATGCATTTTTAATGTCCGTAAAATCAACCGGCTCGATGGTCTCACCTTTCTCTCTTGCCTCTAAGATTTCGATTTGAAGTTTGCGCTCTGTTTCCAAAAGAAAATCTTCAAAACTCACTTTAAGTTGATTGATTTCCTTGCCGATGGTAATCAATTCATCCGCGAGCTCGAATTTTTTTAGTTGATCTATAAATTCTTGTAATTCTTGCATTTTAAATAAGTTCAAATTTTGACAATTCAACAAACGACTGCATTCTTTGCTGTATTTCTTCTTCTGTAATTTCTTCAATTCGCTTGGTGCCGAATTTCTCTACACAAAAGGAGGCTAGGGTTGAACCTGCGATGACGGCTTTTTTCATGTTTTCGAAGCTTGGGTCTCCAATTTTTGAGAGGTAGCCCATAAATCCACCCGCAAAAGAATCTCCTGCACCGGTTGGGTCAAAAACTTCTTCCAATGGCAATGCGGGTGCAAAAAACACTTGGCTACCTTGAAACAACAATGCGCCATGCTCACCTTTCTTGATAATCACTGCACTCGGACCCATTTCAAATATTTTTTTTGCCGCAGTTTTTAACGCATATTGACCGGTTAATTGTCGGGCTTCCTCATCGTTAATGATTAACAAGTCCACCATTTTTAGGGTAACTTTTAGCTCATCCATCGCGATGTCCATCCAAAAATTCATGGTGTCCATGGCGATGAGTTTGGGACGCGTAGTCATTTGTTCAATTACTTTTCGCTGAACGTCGGGACTTAAATTTCCAAGCATAAGAAAGGGTGCGTTTTTAAATTCTTCAGGAACTTCGGGGTTAAAATCACCCAAAACATTGAGTTCAGTAGCCAAGGTATCCCGAGAATTCATGTCGTTGTGGTACCTGCCTGACCAAAAAAATGTTTTTCCTCCCAAGGGAATTTGAATGCCACGGGTGTTTATGCCTTTATCGTTCAAAGTTTGAATCATGGATGTAGGAAAATCCTCCCCTACAATGGACACAAGTGCTTGATTTTTATTGAAAAAGGAAGCTGCTAGGGAAATATAGGTACCTGCGCCGCCAACGATTTTATCTGAATGACCAAAAGGGGTTTCAATTGCATCAAACGCAACACTTCCCACGGTTAATAATTGCATATCTCTACTTTCGGGCAAAGATATGAAAGCAAAAGATGAAACTAAAGCTAATTAATTCACAAATCAAACTTTATTCCTTGCGCCAATGGCAATCCATCGGAATAATTGATGGTGTTTGTTTGTCTTCTCATGTATACTTTCCAAGCGTCAGAACCTGATTCACGACCCCCACCGGTTTCTTTCTCCCCTCCAAATGCACCTCCGATTTCTGCTCCTGAAGTACCAATGTTCACATTTGCGATGCCACAATCAGAGCCTGAAGCTGCTAAAAATGCTTCTGCTTCTTTCAGGTTATTGGTCATGATGGCGGATGAAAGTCCTTGAGGAACGCCGTTTTGCAAAGCAATGGCATTTTGTAACTCACCATCGTATTTAATAAGGTAAAGAATTGGGGCAAACGTTTCATGTTGAACCATGGCGTAATGATTTTCAGCTTCAATGATGCAAGGCTTTACGTAACATCCCGATTCAAATCCTTCTCCATTTAACACACTCCCTTCAACGATGACTTTTCCGCCTTCGTTTTTAACGGATTCAATGGCTTGAAGGTAGGTATTCACCGCATCCGTATCAATCAAAGGACCCATGTGGTTTTTTAAATCCAATGGATTCCCAATCACCAATTGATGGTATGCCTTAACCAGTGCATCTTTAACCAAATCGTAGATTGATGCGTGAATAATCAACCTTCTTGTTGAAGTGCAACGTTGTCCTGCAGTACCAACAGCGCCAAAAACTGCACCTGGAACCACCATTTTCAAATCTGCACTTGGCGTAATGATAATGGCGTTGTTTCCTCCAAGTTCAAGCAAGGCACGTCCCAATCTTTCGCCTACCGCTGCTCCAACGGACTTACCCATTTTTGTAGATCCTGTTGCAGACACAAGCGACACCCGTGGGTCACTTGCCATGGCTTTGCCAATTTCGGCATCTCCAATAACCAAACAAGAAACTCCATCAGGTATTTCATTTGCTTGAAACACCAAATTCGTAATGTATTGACACGCAAGGGCTGTAAGCGGTGTTTTTTCCGATGGCTTCCAAATGCATACATCACCACAAACCCAAGCCAATGCGGTATTCCAGCTCCAAACGGCAACCGGAAAATTAAATGCTGAAATAATCCCTACAATTCCTAAAGGATGGTATTGCTCGTACATCCTATGCCCAGGTCTTTCGGAGTGCATGGTCAAACCATACAACTGCCTTGACAATCCAACCGCAAAATCACAGATGTCAATCATCTCTTGAACCTCGCCAAGGCCTTCTTGCAGCGATTTTCCCATTTCATAGGAAACCAATTCGCCAAGTGGTGCCTTAAATTCACGAAGCTTATCCCCTAATTGTCTAACGATTTCTCCACGCTTTGGCGCTGGAACATTTCTCCAATGTGAAAATGCTTCATTGGCAGCATCGATGGCTTGATTATAATCGCTAACAGAGGCAGCATACACCGAAGCCATTTTCTTCCCATCCACAGGAGAATATGAATCGATCAATGTTCCATTGGAGGCTATTGATTTGGTGCCTATGAACGTGCCGTTGTTGGTTTCTTGAATGTTAAAATGGGCTAGAATTTCTGAGATATTCATGGTTGTTTTTTTTACAAAGATAATGGCTAAACCTTTTGGAAGTTAGAAACTATGAGTCAAAAAAAAAGACCGCGATTGCGGTCTTAAAAAATTAATTGTCATCATCGTCATCGATGTCTGCTCCTTTCGTTGCTCCCCTTGCCATTTTGACAGAAACAACGACTGCATTTGAAGGGTCTAAAAACTTAACCCCTTCAATTTGAATTGCACTCACACGGATAGAATGACCAATTCTCAAAGGAGAAATGTCAAGCATAATTTCATCTGGAATTGCCGTTGGTAAACCAACACAATTGAGGCTACGAAATACTTGCATAAGTTTACCTCCTGCCATAACACCTTTGGATGAACCTTTCAGACGAACGGGTAATTTAACACGAACTTCTTTGGCATCATCTAACTGAAGAAAATCCACATGTTGCACAGTGCCTTTGGTTGGATGTTGTTGCAGTTCTCTAATGATGGCTTTGGCTTGTTTTCCTTCGATGTCCAAATTAACTTGATAGACGTCTGGGGAAAAGACGATTTTTTCCATGGCTATTTTACTTACCGCGAAGTGTGTTTGTTCGCCAAGTCCATAAAGTACGCAAGGAACTTTGCCTTCATTTCGAAGTGCTTTTGAGTCCTTCTTCCCTACGTTCGCTCGAAGCGAACCGCTCAATTGTACTGTTTTCATTTATTATAGTTTAAGATATTACAAAATGTAAGCTGATTGATTCATTGTTCACAAGTCGTTTGATTACGTCTGCGAATAAATGGTCAACTGAAATTACTCGGATCTTATCCGAGGTTCTTTTTAACGGGATGGTATCCGTTACAATTAACTCCGTCAATTTAGAGTTTTCAATTCGTTCGTATGCCGGACCAGAAAGTACTGCGTGGGTACAGAAAGCTCGGACACTTTTCGCGCCTTTTTCCATCAATAAATCCGTAGCTGTGGTAAGGGTTCCAGCCGTGTCACACATGTCATCAACAAGGATTACATCTTTTCCTGCGACATTACCAATTACGGTCATTTCTGCAATTTCATTTGCTTTTTTACGGTGCTTATGGCATAGGGCAAGTCCACAATTTAGAATTTTGGCGTACGAATTTGCGCGTTTTGCTCCCCCAACATCTGGCGCTGCCATGATGATGTTATCGGTATCCAGCTTGCGCATTTCATTCATAAAAATTGTCGAACCATAGAGGTGATCCACCGGAACTTCGAAAAACCCTTGAATTTGATCGGCATGAAGATCCATGGTGATGATCCTGTCGGCACCTGCAGCCATGAGCATGTTTGCAACAAGCTTGGCGCCTATGGCTACCCTTGGTTTATCCTTACGGTCTTGTCTGGCAAAACCAAAGTAGGGCATTACTGCAATGATTTTTCTTGCCGAGGCTCTCTTCGCTGCGTCAATAAGCAACAAAAGTTCGAACAAGTTTTCTGTGGGTGGCATCGTAGATTGAATGATAAAAACATCTTGTCCACGAACGGTTTCTTCAAAACTAGGCTGAAATTCTCCGTCGCTAAAGGTGGTCACCTTAACATCCCCCAAGGCTGCGCCATAACAATCCGCAATTTTTGTTGCCAATGTCAAAGACGTCCTTCCAGAAAACAATTTAACACCCATGATTATTCAGTTAAAGGGATGCAAAGTTATGACAATAATTCTGTCTGTCAAAATGAGAAAGGAAGCAATTCAAAATGATTTTCGTATTTTAGCTTAAGATGTCTCAAACCATTTTTTCTTTAAAACAAGTCGCACAATCCATAAAGAAAACATTGGATGCAAGGTACAACAGTACCTATTGGGTTAAGGCCGAAATTTACAAGTTAAATTTATTCCCGAGCGGGCATGCCTTTCCAGAATTGGTTCAACGGGAAGACGGGAAAATTGCCGCACAACTTACGGGTGTCATTTGGAAAACGAATTACGTAAGAATAAAAAGTGCTTTTGAAAAAACCGTCCAAGAACCTTTAAGTGAGGGGAAGGAAGTTCTGATGCAAATAAAAATCACCTTCAGTGAAGTGCATGGGTTAAGTTTAAACATTTTAGAAATTGACCCCTCTTTTTCCCTGGGCGCTTTGCATCGCATACGCATTGAAACATTAAAAAAACTGAATGAGGAAGGTGTTTTGGCAAACAACCAAAAACTTGAACTTCTTTTACCGAAACGCATCGCGTTGATTTCCGCAGCGTCAAGCAAAGGATTGTCGGATTTTGCTGCTGTGATGGAAGCCTATCAAAATCGCTTTGGCATCAGAACTTTTTTATTTAATTGTGCCCTGCAAGGTGACCAAGCCATCACATCCATACTCAACGCTTTGGGTCAAATAGAAACCCTTCAAACATACTTTGACGCCGTCGTCATTGTGAGAGGCGGGGGGGCGGAAGTTGGAATGTCTTGTTACGATGATTATACATTGTGTAAAAAAATTGCTTGTTTCCCGCTGCCGGTGCTTACGGGTATTGGACATTCTACGAACCTAACCGTTGCCGAAATGGTAGCCTTTAGCCATGCAATCACCCCTTCTGTTTTGGCGAATGATTTAATGCAAATGTTCATTCAAGAGGAAAAACACATCCTTGGTTGTACTCAGTTTTTACGTAATTCCTCCAAAATCCTACTGGAAGAATACAAGTACCAATTTCAAGGCATAACCAAGCGATTGCCAAGCACAACGTATTGGAGAATTGAACAACAAAAATCTCTTTTAGGATTGTCTCAAAACAAGTTATCGAACAGCTCGAAAAACCAATTCTCCTATGCAAATAACAAGCTCGAAAGATTGCATTCCAAGATTAAAGACGTGTTTTACCAAAGTAAACTAAGGAATTACCATCAACTGAACACAATGGGACATAAACTAAACTTTCTTGGCAAGAACATTTCACACCGTGAATTTGAGCGCCTTGGTCAAATAGAAAAATCGGTTTCCATCCTTAATCCAAAATCCATTCTTAATCGCGGTTATTCCATAACAAGACACAAGGGAAGCGTTGTTACAAGCATTGACCACCTAAAAAATGGCGACCTCATTGAAACCGAACTTTTTGAAACACTGGTGAATTCCATCGTGAAACGATAAGCCTAAAGATGCCTACTTTTGTAAAATGGATGAAACCTTTGGAAAAGCCTTTAAACTATGTAGTAAAAAATCCATTGACATGGTTTTTTCGAAAGGCAAAAAATGCCAAGTCTTTCCTTTTCTCGCTTTTGTGTTATATGGTGAAAATGAATCACCCTCCTTACAATACATGATAGCTGTACCTAAAAAAAAAATAAAGAAAGCCCACGACAGAAATTACATCAAACGTTGCATAAGAGAAGGATTAAGAAAAAACAAAAAAGAAATGTTGGGTTTTATCGAAGAAAAGAATTGTAATGCACAAATTTGTATCGTTTATCTTTGGGACGACGTGCTTGAAGGGCCGAAAATTGAACAAAACATTAAAAAACTGATTTCAAAAGTATGCGTAAACAAATGAAATGGTCGCTGTTGCTAGCCATACTGTTTTTCTTTCAAACCAATTGGGCTCAGTCTGAAGCCTTTGAAGAATTAAAAAGCTTAGAAATTCTTGACCAAATTTACGAAAACCTGGACCTGTATTTCGTAGATGAAATTCAACATGGCAAACTTTCCAAAATCGCCATAGATGCAATGCTTAATGAGTTAGATCCTTACACCGTTTACTATCACGAGGCGAACATTGAGGATTATAAACTGATGACCACAGGACAATATGGTGGGGTTGGCGCTTTGATTGGAACCATAAACGGATTCGCCTACATTACCGATCCATATGAAGGGAATCCCGCTCAAAAAGCAGGACTCAAGGCAGGAGATAAAATTCTAACCATTGACAAAAGGGATATGCAGGGAAAATCTATGGAAGCGGTTTCAGATGCAATGAAAGGACCCAAAGGCACTGCCGTAAACATAGAAATTGAAAGACAAGGTACGCGCTTATCGTTCAATGTGACCCGAGATGAAATAAAAATTCCAGATGTTCCCTATGCGGGGATGCTCAAGGATAAAATTGGATACATTGCCCTGAGCAGTTTTACCCAAACCGCTTCAGAAGAAATTAAGAAAAACCTACTTGAACTTCAGGGAAAGGGAATGGAGGGTTTGATTCTAGATTTGCGGGGAAATGGTGGCGGATTACTCATTGAAGCCGTCAAAATCGTGAACTTCTTTGTTCCAAAAGGGCAGGTGGTTGTTTCTACAAAAGGACGCGCGAAGCAGGAAAACATGGTGTATACAACCCTTTCTGATCCATTGGCCGAAAAATTACCCTTGGTCGTTCTGGTAGATGAAGGCTCCGCATCTGCAAGCGAAATTGTTGCGGGTTCCCTCCAAGATTTGGACCGTGCGGTTGTAATTGGTGCAACAAGCTATGGAAAAGGTTTGGTGCAAAGAACCTTCGACCTAAAATACGGATCAAAAATCAAATTGACCATTGCAAAATACTACACACCTTCTGGAAGATGCGTTCAAAGACTAGAGTATTATGACAACGTCAATGAAAACCATTCCAAAGAAATTCCCGACAGCTTGCTTCAAAAATTTAAAACCAAAAACGGAAGAGAGGTGATCGATGGGCGTGGCATTGAACCAGATGTAAAAATAGAAGACTCTTTGTTTTCTGACATCACGAGAGCGTTGTTAACACAAAATAAAATTTTCCTTTACGCAAATGACTATGTTGCGAAAAACGAGACCCTTTCAAGTCCTGAATCTTATGTGTTTACGGAAAAGGATATGAAAGACTTTATTGGCTTTCTAGAAAAAAGCAACTTCATGTACGAATCCACTTCAGAGAAATATATGTCAAAATTAAAAGCTGAACTTGAACAAAAAAACCAATTCGCTAAGGTAGAACCAGCGTTTCTTGAACTTCAGAAAAAACTTAAAATCCCTTTTCAAGATTTCATTTTAGCGCATACTGAGGAAATTGGGAATTTAATGGAAAATGAAATCATTGGACGTTATTACTACCAAAAGGGAAAAAACATTCATGCATTTAGAAAGGACCCCGTCACAAAAAGCGCTATCGACCTATTGCAAAATCTTGAGCAGTATAAAAAAACGCTTAACATTAAATGAAATTAGTCCTCAACAAAAGGTTTTTTTCGTTTGATGCCTTGGTCCTTTTGTTCGTTGTCCTATTCGCCATTGGCATGGTTTGCAGTAAATTTCTGCTTTCAATTTCCATGTTATCTTGGCTTTTAACCTGTTTACTTCACGGAGATTTTTCAACCTATTTCAAACGAATAAAAAATAACCTTGGTTTTTTGATCATCCTCCTCTTTTATGCAATTCATCTGCTTAGCATGCTTTGGACTCAAGATCTTGACAGTGGTTGGGATGGCATTCGCGTTCGTACAACCCTATTGCTCATACCCATGTTGTTTACGATATCCTTTAGCCCAAAAGGAAGAAACATTATATTGATCAACCACATAGTAATTGCCAGTGTTGCCTTTATAGCGCTATTGAATCTTGGTCATTATTACTTCTTAACAAGAAACTTCCAAGCATTAGACATTCGACAACTAAGCTGGTTTGGGTCGCACATACGATTTGGGGTTTTGGCGAGCTTCTCTGTGGCCATTGCTTATTTTAATTTTTCAAAGAAAAATTTATCCCCGCTGTTGTTTTGGATTTTTGTTGCCTTTATTACCTATTACACCTTGTTTAGCCAAGTTTTTAGTGCCTACCTTGCCCTTGCGATTGTGGGCATTTGCATTGTCTATGCTCGAATGGCTTTAAAGGGGTGGACTAAGTATTTTTGGATTTTTTTAGCCGTGACGTTGATTTCGTTTGGAACCTTTTTAACGCTGCTTCTTAATCCCAATCATGCCGAATGTGGTGAATTTAAAAACTTCGAGTTGGCAAATAAAGAATGGAACGCCCGTTCCGAAATGCCTTTGGGTGGTTTGGATAAGAAAAACCAGCCATTGCAAAGCACCACCGAAAGATACATGTGTTCCAAAAGCATTGAAGTGAATGAAACCAACATTCGAAAACTGAGTGCCACCGACATCCAGAACATAGAAAATGGCTTTGCCGATGAATACCAAGCAAACAACGGTTTCTTTTCCAGAATTTCGGAAATAAAATACCAATTGTATGAAGCAAAAAATCCAAATGGGCACTCGCTTTTACAGAGAATTGAATATTGGAAAACCGCAACCTTTATTGTCTCGAATCATTTTTTTGCAGGCGTTGGAATTGGTGACATTGATCAAACATTTGGTTACGCATACGAAGAACGGCATTCACCGCTTTCGAAAGAATACCAAGCCAGGAGTCACAACATGTTTTTAACCACTTGGATTGGAACGGGCTTGGTTGGAATCACCTTGTTTGTCTTGTTGTTTATCGTTGGGTTTTATCAATCTGTGAAACGAAGATCATGGTTATTGTTCGTATTTATGCTTGTTTCTTTGTTGACTATGTTTTTTGAAGATTCGTTGGAAACACAAGCCGGGGTCTCGTTTTTTGCTTTTTACTATTCCTTTTTATTGTTGGGAAATGTCCGGATCATTCAATGGTCACTTAAAAATAATTAACTTCGCATCAAATGTCAATTGAAGTTAAAAACCTTACCAAGTTTTTTGGGGATCAGGCCGCGGTTAACGATGTTTCCTTTGAAATAAAAAAAGGAGAAATCGTTGGTTTTTTAGGACCGAATGGTGCAGGGAAATCAACCACCATGAAAATGATTGCAGGCTATTTCCCCGCGAGCAGCGGTACCATTGAGGTTTGTGGAAGAAAAGTAGACATTGACCAAATGGAAACCCGACTCAAAATAGGGTACCTCCCAGAAAGCAACCCCCTGTATTTGGATATGTATGTCAAAGAATACTTGCATTTTGTTGCTTCCATTTACAAAGTCAAAAACCCATCCCAACGAGTGGCTGAAATGATTGAATCCGTCGGACTTCAAGTTGAACAGAAAAAGAAGATTGGTGCCCTTTCCAAAGGATATAAACAAAGGGTGGGTTTGGCACAAGCCATCATTCATGACCCCGAAGTGTTAATACTTGACGAACCTACTTCTGGCTTAGATCCAAATCAATTGGTAGAAATTAGGAACCTCATCACTGAAATCGGAAAACGAAAAACCGTTATGCTTTCCACCCACATTATGCAAGAGGTAGAAGCGATTTGCGACCGAGTCATCATCATCAATAAAGGAAAAATTGTCGCCAACAACCAAACAGAAAAGTTGGATGAAAACGCGGCAAAACAAACCATTTATGTTGAATTAGAATTAAAATTAAATGCCAAAGACCTTCAATCCATTCAAGGCATAAGCAATGTTAAACCTGTTGGGGAAGGATGGTTACTTGAAGGTGATGCCGACATCGACCTGAGGAAACTGTTCTCTCAAAAGGCACAAAAAGAAGGTTGGTTGATATTGACACTGAAATTGGAGAAAAAGAGCTTAGAAACGGTATTTAAAGAATTAACCAATCGTTAGTATGAAGATGAACTTTATTGAAGAATTGCGTTGGAGGGGAATGATTCACGACATCATGCCGGGAACAGAGGATGCAATTCAACGTAAAGTTTGTTCGGGTTACATCGGATTTGACCCGACTGCAGATTCTTTACATATAGGTAGCCTCGTACAAATTATGACCCTGGTACACTTTCAGCGTGCAGGGCACAAGCCCATTGCATTGGTGGGTGGCGCAACCGGAATGGTAGGTGATCCCTCAGGGAAATCTCAAGAAAGAAACCTATTGGATAAAGCGACCTTGGATCACAATGTTGCCTGTGTGAGAGAACAATTGGCGCGTTTTTTAGATTTTGAAGGAGACAATGCCGCTGAATTGGTCAATAATTTTGATTGGTTTGAAAACATGAGCTTTCTGGATTTTATTCGCGATGTTGGAAAACACATTTCTGTAAATTATATGATGTCAAAAGATTCGGTGAAATCACGCCTGGAAACAGGGATGTCGTTCACTGAATTTTCCTATCAATTGGTACAGGGCTATGATTTTTACTATCTAAACAAACATAAAAATTGCATCCTTCAACTCGGTGGTTCCGACCAATGGGGGAACATTGTTACAGGAACAGAATTGATTCGAAGAAAAGGGGGCTCTGAAGCCTATGCGGTTACTACTCCGTTGATTAAAAAATCAGATGGGACCAAATTTGGAAAAACAGAAGGCGGAAATGTCTGGCTGTCCAAGGAAAAAACAAGTCCATATAAATTTTACCAATATTGGCTAAACGCAAGTGATGAAGATGCTGCTACCTATATTCGCATTTTTACGCTGTTAAATGCCGAAGAAATTCAAGCACTCGAAATAAGCCACAATGAAAACCCACATGTCAGATTGCTTCAAAAAGCGTTGGCAGAAGATGTAACAAGAAGGGTTCATGGTGAAGAGGATCTAATGGCTGCAATCAATGCCTCTGCTATTTTGTTTGGCAAAGCCACTACAGAAGCTTTAAAATCCCTTTCTAACGAAGATTTTTTGTCAATTTTTGAAGGGGTACCTCAGGCCAACATTCGAAAAGAATTGTTGAATGAGGGTCTGTCCATAGTAGATGCACTGGTTGCTGAATCTGGGTTTTTAACATCCAACGGTGAGGCGAGAAGAGAACTTAAGGCCAACGCCATTTCGGTCAATAAAGAAAAGGTCACAGAGGCTTTTGTATTGAATCAATCCCATTTAATAAATGGACAATACATGTTGTTGGGAAAAGGAAAAAAGAGTAACTTCATTTTGGTGTTTGAATAAAGTTTTCGTGGCATAAACTTTGTTTCCAGCCGAAAAATCAATACCATGAAAAAACCGGCATCCTTCTTATTGCTTTCCATTGTTGGGCTCTTTTGTTTGTCTTCATCCAATGGGCCTAAATATCCAAAAATTGACAATGATGCTTTCCAAATTGGCGAAAAACTTCGCTATCGAATAAGCTATGGATTTGTAGATGCCGGGGAGGCCACGTTGGAGGTAAAATACACGGAAAAGAAAGGTGCCAACCGTGAATTGTATCATGTCGTAGGCATTGGAAAAACGCTTGGGGCATTCAATTCAGTTTTCAAAGTAGAAGACACCTACGAATCGTACATCGACCAAAAAAGCATCATGCCTTGGTATTTTGTACGCCGCGTTGACGAAGGGGGGTATAAAATCAAACAAGACTACACTTTTCGACACTATGCAGAAAAGGTAGAGAACAGTAAAGGGAAAAAATTCGACGCTCCCATGGGCGTTCAAGACATGATTTCATGTTTTTATTTCGCGCGGACCCTAGATTTTAAAGACCTCAAAAAAGGTAAGATTTTTACCATTCCTTGTTTTATGGATGATGAATTGTTTAACCTGAAAATCAAATACACCGGAGATCAGACCATTAGCATCCGAAAAGGAAAGTTTAAATGCATGAAGTTCGTACCCATTGTACAAACAGGACGGTATTTTAAAAGTGAAGAGGACGTGAACTTTTGGGTAACGAAAGACAAAAACCACATACCCATTTTAATCAAAGCGAAAATTCCTGTAGGAAACATTAAAATGCACCTGGTAGGTTGGCATGGATTAAAAAGTGAATTGTCTAGTAAAATCGATTAATTAGATAATCAACATTGCATCGCCGTAAGAATAGAAACGGTATTTTTCGCGAATCGCCTCTTGGTAACATTTCATCATCAAATCATGCCCGCAGAATGCAGAAATCATCATTAACAAGGTGGACAACGGGGTGTGAAAATTAGTGATCAAACAGTCCGCAACCATGAAATCATAGGGAGGAAAAATAAATTTATTGGTCCAACCATTGAAAGGTTTTAACATCCCATCCGTAGAAACAGAAGATTCGATGGATCTCATCGAAGTCGTACCAACCGCACAAACTCTTTTTTTGTTTCTTTTGGCTTGATTTACGATTTCAACCGCACGTTCTGTAATGATGACTTGTTCTGAATCCATTTTGTGCTTGGTCAAATCTTCAACTTCAACGGAACGGAAGGTCCCTAAACCAACATGCAATGTGACTTCAGCAAAATTCACCCCTTTTAACTCCAAGCGTTTTAACAATTCTCTTGAGAAATGAAGTCCAGCAGTGGGTGCTGCCACAGCGCCTTCTTCTTTTGCGAAAATGGTTTGATAACGTTCTTCATCCAATGGTTCAACTTCGCGCTTAATGTATTTAGGCAATGGCGTTTCTCCCAATTCGGTGATGATTTTCTTAAACTCCTCGTAAGGACCATCAAACAAAAACCTCAACGTTCTTCCACGAGAAGTGGTATTGTCGATTACCTCCGCTACCAAGGAATCGTCCTCCCCGAAATACAATTTATTACCGATCCTAATTTTTCTTGCTGGGTCCACTAAAACATCCCACAATAAACTTTCTCGGTTCAATTCACGCAGTAAAAAGACTTCAATCTTCGCGCCTGTTTTTTCCTTGTTTCCATACATCCTTGCAGGAAATACGCGTGTATTGTTCATAATCATAACGTCCCCTTCACTGAAGTAGGATAATACGTCTTTAAACAATTTATGCTCGATTTTTCCCGTAGCACGGTGTACAACCATCAACCTGGATTCATCTCTGTTTTCCGAAGGATATTCTGCGATTAATTCTTGTGGCAATTCAAAATTGAATTCCGATAATTTCATTTTACTCATGAAGCAAATTTGGTTTGCAAAGATACAACCATAAAAGTCGGCTTGTCAAGTGTTTTAAAATAAAGTTACATTTTAATTAAACATACTGACAAAAATCAGTTTTTAAACCCACCAAAATCATAGCTAAAAAATGAGTTCCTCCTGAACTTTATCAAAAAAAACAATGGACTTAGAAAAACATTTTGAAAGCGAACAGAATAGATATGGAATTATTTCTGGATTCATTCTTATCATAGGTTGTTTGGGCGGAATCACGGTGGGATTAGGTGCCATCAAAGACACTTGGGCATTGATTCTTGTGGTCGTTCCGACGATGACGACGTTGAGTCTGCTTTTGGCTGTGGCCCCAATGCAATGGATTGTCAAAAGTGCAGCAGTAACGGCAACCATTGACATAGTAATCATCCTGTACTATACTTTACTTTAACCATCCAAGTACTCCTTCCTTTGGCTTCAAAAATTGGGTTGAATAAAATTCACAAAACCCGAAAGCTTCGTTACAAACATTCAATTCATATCGAAGGAAGGCGCTTGGGTTAAGATCTTAGAAATTTATGGTAATTTCAATACTTGACCTATTCGAATGGCATCGGATTTTAGCGCATTCAAACTTTTGAGTTTGGCAACGGTAGTATGTTGGTTGCGTGCAATTTCTGACAAAGTATCTCCTGATTTGACCGTATATTTTTTAATCGCTTGTTTCACCACGGTTGACTTCACGGGTACGCTTACGAGGGTGTCTTTTGGGTAAAGCTCGTACGATTTTAAGGGTACAACCACGTTTTCTTTACCGGGTGAAGTTTGAATTTCATGAAGGGTGTTTACAAAGGAGTCAAACAATAAACTTCCTTTTACATGGTAGCCTTTTTTGGTTAGATGAATGTAATCCTTTTGGGCATATCCTTCCAGATGCCAGTTTTTAATGGTGTTAATACCCCCTGACAAATCGTACCAATTCCAAAACAAACATCCATTTTTTCTTGCCAAACTGTCCATAAGGTTTCGGAAATTAATTCCGGCGGTTATCGCATGATTTTTATAGAACAAATCTTGTGTACTCGTTAATACAATTAGGATATCCGGATTCAATTTTCGCCACATGGCGATGGATTGTTCAACTTCATTACGCAAGGATTTACTTATTGAATTCGTGGATAAGATGTCATTGGTACCAAAATCCAGTAAGACAATGTCTGGATTAATTTCCTGGATTTGCTCCGGCAACTTCTCAAGGATTAAGATGGATCGAAAGGCAGCAGCCCCTACCCCTGTGGAATGGTATACGACTCCTCCCCCCTCTTGATTTTCAATGTCTAAACCATAAAACCGAAAACGTTTGGATTGCTCTTGTTTTAGTGCTTGAATTTTTATCGAATGTATGGAGTCCTCCCAGTTAAACGATACCCCATGCTTGAAAAATGCCAAATCTTGGTTACATTCCACACCATTGATAAAAATTTGAAGTCCGTGAGAAATGCTGTCATTTTCAAAAAACAAAAAACATTTGTGATTGGATGCTTGAATGGGTGTCTTCATGGTAAAAGAAAGTGAGGCTAACGAATCTTTTGTTTCGACTACCATTCCACATATTCCCAAAGGGAGCGCAGGTTTCCTTCCTTGAAAGCTTTTGTTAAAATCCCATTTCCCTGTGCATGTAGAAGCATAATTCACTGAAGAATAAGTGTTTGCAGCGCCGTAGCTAAAAACAAGTCCTCTTCCACCATAACCAAAGGTTTCATGGAATTTATTTCTTGCAATGGTGGTTGGGTTTTCTGCTTGAATGTGACTGCCTCCATAATGCAGAAAAACGACTTTTTCTTTTGATACATTTTCAAACAAGGATGCCAGTTTTGAAAGCGACTTCGCGTCATAACCTTGAATGAAGGCATAGGAAGAATCTATGTTCAAAGTTTTGGGAACGGTTTGGGAAAAACCGAGGCAAGATAGGGCTACAAACCCAATAACCATCATTGTTCTCATTGCCCTTGAATTGTGTCTTGAATAACCTCTGGTTGAACCACCGGATCAGGGGTGGACTGAATAACTTCAGGAACATAGTTCCCACTTTGCGTTCCAAGATTGCGCATCATCTTTATGGTCCCACTTCCCATGGCGGCATACATACCTACGGCAAATACTAAATCATCGATTTTATTGTCTCCTATGAGCTTCATTAGGTTTTGTTTGGAGTACCTGAGGTCTACAATCCAAACTTCTTCATAATGGCTAATGAGGTAAACAGAGAAGGCATTCCCCATTGAATTTTTAACAATGATTGCCTTCTTTCCATTTTTGACGGAAGTTTTGATTTTCATCAAAGGCATGTCACCTCCTAAGAAGGTAGAATAGGTATTTCCTCCTGAACTGCTTTCATAAAATACCTTTGCTTTGATTGGGTTATTGGTCCCCGTTCGACCAAAACGTTCTGCCGTAGTAGCTACTTTTGGAATCCAATACTCCATGGTGTCAGGGTGCGCACGGACACTCGGGTCTTGGGTGTGTTGGTACATCGATCCTAGAAAATTGTATTTTACTTTTTTATCCATTTTTTCCAAGGGAACCGGATCAATGCCTGCAGCTTTACAAAAGGCAACATAACCGTAATATGCCCCGAGTGGTTTCCAATGGTGATCAGATCCGAAATAAAGTTTTTTGTCGGTGTGGTTGTTTAAGGATGCAAAAACGTCACAAAAAATCCCTTCTTTAAGCGCGTATTTGATTGCCAACAAGGTTCGCTTGTTTTGCTCATTATACTTTCGATATTTTTCAACAGGAATAAATGCAGAGGAAAGTGGGGCTACCGCTGAAAAAACCCGGGTCTTGCCTTTCAAGGCAATGGCATACTCATCCACCATGGCGGCAAAGTACTTTGACATTTTCGCACTCCCTGCACCCATTGGATATACGCACCCATCAATGATCAAGAGTGAACCTTCATATTTTTCTTCAAAATCGTCCAAGAACTGCATGGAACCTTTGTCTTCCTCGAAAGGGTCCGGTTTGGCTCTTTTCTTTCTATGGGGAACAACCACAATTTTTTCAGCATGTTCCAAGGTAAAGCCTTTACTGCTTTGAAAAATTTCAGAATAGGAAATCAAGTTGCTTCGGAAAGGGAAGTGGTCATCAACATAATCATCAATGCGCGACGCCCACAATCCTGACAAGTAGTTCTTGTTGTTAAAGCTGGGGATGACTGCTAATTTTCTTTTTTCTGTTTTTGAAAGCTGCTCAACAGGAAGCGTAAAATAACACAATGGGAAACCCAAGACCAATACAAAAAACAGAATTACATTGATTTTTTGTGCCATTTAGAATCGGGTATATAGAAAAGGATTAAAGGTGGCATTAACCAATAACAAAGTTGCTAAAAATAGCAAGAACACATTCACGGCAGGTCTCACAAATTGATAATTTTTAGTGAATTTAATGCGTACAGGGTTCGAGGCATCAAAAACCTCATCCCAAGGAATGCATAATAAGATTACCAAAACAAACCAAAAGGCATGCATGCTAATGTCTGTAAGAAAACCTGGACTAACCGAATTTTTCGAAACAAAAAGGTTTCCAACGAAGTAGGTTAACTTATTGAAGTCAACAAAATAGAAGATGGCCCTACTGAAAACGATTAGCACCAAGGTGTAGGAATGTTTAAGAATTCTTGGGGTTTTATCAAGTATGAATTTGAGGTGTTTTTCCAACACCATGAGCAATCCAAAATACGTTCCCCAAAGTGCAAAATTCCAATTTGCACCGT
Source organism: Flavobacteriia bacterium (assembly GCA_009924735.1). Taxonomy (GTDB): domain Bacteria; phylum Bacteroidota; class Bacteroidia; order Flavobacteriales_D; family Crocinitomicaceae; genus UBA952. Next base: position 122,371 of record RFQZ01000004.1, read on the forward strand.
GCCAAAATCCGGTAAGAAACCATACAATGAAAATGTTGCGGTCATGGTGTTTTCTATTTCCTCCCAATGGGATGTAGACGTAGTCTCTAAAAAATTTTCCTAGGGAAATATGCCAACGCCGATAGAAGTCTGCAACGGAGGTCGCCGCGTAAGGATGACGGAAATTTTCATCGAAATCAAATCCGAACAATTTTGCCAATCCAATGGCCATGTCAGAATACCCACTGAAGTCGAAATACAATTGAATGGAAAACATCGCAATTCCAAACCACCCTTCAAAGGCTGACAATTCGTAAAGGTTGGTTACCAAGTATTTATCTACCAAAACCCCTGCTACGTTTGCAATGACCACTTTTTTAAACAATCCAATGCAAAATCGAGTAACCCCATCGCTCATTTTTGACCAATTAATGGTTCTTTTTTCTATTTGATTTGCAATTTGTTTGTATCGCACAATCGGACCTGCCACAAGGTGTTGGAACAAGCTGATGAACATGAGAAAATTCAACGGATTGCGTTGTGCTTTCACATCTCCTCGGTACACATCCACAACATAGGATATGGCCATAAATGTGTAGAAAGATATCCCTACGGGAAGGGAATTTGTTGGACGTGAAAAAGGAAGGGTGACCAGGCTGTTTAAGTTGTCAAAGATAAACCCACCGTATTTATATGAAATAAGTAGCGATAAATTGACGATTACACTGAGTACGACGCCAACCTTGGCCAAAGATTTCCCGGTGTTCCGCGAAATAAACAAACCCATGGAATAGTCAAAAAACGCAGTAAAAATCATAAGAAAGATCCACATCGGTTCTGCCCACGCATAGAAAATAAGAGAGAAAATGGTCAGGGAAAGATTCCTAAAGATGTCATTTTTTGAAACATAATGGAACACCAAGCTCAAAGGCAGAAATAAATATAAAAATGTTAAGCTTGAGAATACCATACCTGAATACGCAGTATTTTTGAGTGCGCGAATTTAATAAGATTCGAATAAAGAAAAAAATGAATAAACTCAAGGAAGAAACTTCCCCCTACTTGCTTCAGCATGCAACGAATCCCATCGGTTGGTATCCTTGGTGCGATAGCGCCTTCGAGTTGGCAATAAGGGAAGACAAGTTAATCATACTGAGCATTGGATATTCTAGCTGTCATTGGTGTCATGTAATGGCCCACGAAACCTTTGAAAACGATGAAGTTGCTAAGTTTACGAATGCGAATTTTGTTTCCATAAAGGTAGACCGAGAAGAAAGACCCGACCTAGATCAACTCTATATGACATCGGTTCAAATGATGACCGGACAAGGGGGATGGCCATTGAATTGTATACTGTTGCCAGATAAAACGCCTGTGTATGGGGGGACTTATTTTCCTAAAGATCAATGGATGAATGTGCTTGCATCGCTTGTCCAAACGAAATTAAACGCTCCCAACAAACTATTGGATTATGGACAATTGGTGCGGGAAGGATTGGTTGAAATCAATGAAGCGCCCGAATCAAATTCGAATCGATTGATTGAGGATGACATTCATGCAAGCGTGGTGAATTGGAAAAGAAACTGGGACCACAAATGGGGAGGCAGACAAGGGGCTCCAAAATTTCCCCTTCCAAATAATTGGTTATTTCTATTGGCTTATTGCAACGCTTACCAAAATCCGGAAGCAGAAGATTTCTTAGCTAAAACCTTGCGAAATATTTGTCTTGGTGGCATTCACGATCCGATTGAAGGAGGCATCTTTCGCTATTCTGTTGATGAATTTTGGAAAGTTCCCCATTTCGAAAAAATGCTTTATGACAATGCACAAATGATTGAATTGTTATCCTATGCGCACAATTCCTATCCTTCCGACACCCTTAAATACCAAGTCGAAAAGAACATTCAATGGATATTGAACACCTTACAATCAGATCATGATGCCCTTTTTTCCGCTACGGATGCAGACACCGATGGCATTGAAGGCGCTTATTACACTTGGAAACAAGAAGAAGCAGACAGGCTTTCTGAGGAGGAAAAAATACAGTTCTCGGAAACCTTTTTCACCAGCGATGTTGCTTATTGGGAGGATGGACGTTACGTGTTTTACCGAAAGGAGGATTGGGACCCTACCGTTTTAGATGGGTTGCAAAATGCCATGTTCTTGTGGCGCGCGAATGAAACGAAACCCTTTGTAGATTTTAAGTGCATCACATCATGGAACGCAATGGCCATATCTGCTTTCAGTGCGGCTTATGTAGTTTTCGACAAGGAAGATTACCTAAAAAATGCAAAACAAATAACGCAATGGATCCTCGATGTGCAAATAAAACAGCATGAGATTTTTCACATCCATTCCAAAGGGGAAAGTAAAATTACTGGACTGCTGGAAGACAACGCATTTGTCATACGAGCTTTTATTGATTTGTATGTGGCCAGTGGCGAATTGGATGGATTGCATAAAGCGCATCAACTTCTTACGCAAAGTGTCTCACAGTTTTTTAACACAGAAAAAGGCTATTTTGAAGATTCCATCAATGAATTGATGGTTGGAATTCTTGACTTACAAGACAATGTGATTCCTGCGAACAACAGTATTATGTGTGAAAACCTCATCAGGTTAGGGAGTTATTTTAGGAATGAGGAGTGGCTGCGCATGGCGAACGAAATGTGTGCTTCCTTGGTTCCTAAGATGGTAAACAACCTCTCTGCCTATTCGCAATGGGGAATCAACGCCATGCTCTTGGAACAAGGGGTTGTAGAAATCTCCCTCCTTAACATGGAAGAAAACCAAATAGGTCCCTACAAACGAATGTTTCAAAAAAACTGGATTGTTTCATACCACAAAGATTTGCCGGTATCACTCGGTATCACAAAGAAAGTTTCAATCTGCGGAAATCACCAATGCTACATTGCTACCAACGAAGTGGCAGAAGCCTTGGGGTTTTTAAAGTCCTCTGCGTGGTTAAAAGGCGCTTAAACTTTTCTAGCCATTACTTTTTTTACAGCGCTCACAATGTCTTGCGTTTCTAACCCATATTTGGCAAGAAGTTCATTCGGAGTGCCGCTTTCTCCAAAAGTATCATTTACAGCGACAAATTCTTGTGGGGAAGGCATGTGTTGCGCCAACACTTGTGCTACCGCATCACCGAGTCCACCATTTCGCATGTGTTCTTCAGCGGTTACTACGCATTTTGTTTTTTGAAGTGATTTCAAAATTGCATCTTGATCCAGGGGTTTAATGGTATGCATGTTTATCACTTCGGCTGAAACCCCAATGTTTTTCAAGGCCTCTGCTGCTTCAATGGATTTCCAAACCAAATGACCACAGGCAATGATTGTTACATCCGTTCCTTCCATCAAGACATCGGCCTTTCCAATGACAAACGGAGCGTTTTCAGGAACAAATATAGGCACAACAGGTCGACCAAATCGCAAATATACCGGGCCATTAAATTTGGCAATTTCAATGGTTGCTTGCATGGTTTGATTGTAATCTGCCGGTACAATCACGGTCATATTCGGCAGCATGCGCATCATCCCTATGTCTTCTAAAACTTGATGCGTCGCGCCATCCTCTCCCAAAGTAAGTCCCGCGTGAGATGCGCAAATTTTTACATTTTTCTTTGCATACGCAATGCTTTGACGAATTTGGTCATACACCCTAGAGGTTGAGAAATTCGCAAAGGTTCCGGTAAAAGGAATTTTTCCTCCCAAAGTCATCCCTGCCGCAATGCCCATCATGTTTGCCTCGGCAATCCCAACTTGAAAAAACCGCTCTGGATGGTTTTTTTTGAAAGCATCCATCTTCAGCGAGCCCGTTAAATCAGCGCAAAGTGCCAAAACATCTGGGTTGGTTTCTCCTAAAATTCTTAACCCCTCTCCAAACCCTGATCGGGTATCTTTGTTTCCTAAAATTTCCATGATTAATTGATTGAAATTACATTGGTTTTGTTTCCTGTGATTGTGAAATATTTTTCGTTGGTGTAGCCGGTGGATTTCATGTCTCGCGGACGGTAAATCATTTTGTATTTACCCGGCTGCAACAATACATTGGTTGATAAAACAGCATCCGGAAGGTTGTAAATCCAATCCCAAGTCCCACCTGTGTTTTGAAAGTATAACTGCGCCACCAAGGGTTTTGTGCATTTGTATTCCAATTGACCCGGCGCTTCTATTTCTATGGAATTTATACTGGATTGTGTGATTTCAACGGTTCTATAAATCCTCGGAAGGGTAAGTATTTCCACTTCGTATGTCCCCACCAAATACTTGTTTGTTTCGTTGTATTTTTGAGTATGTAACGTTTTTGACGATCCTTTGGACATGACACGCATTTCAAATTGGGGATTAAAAATACTCTTCACCGAATTCAACCTTAAGAACCCTTGTGCGGCATTTACCTTTAGGGTATTGTGCGTGTGCTTGGTAAGCGAAATATTGTTTTTAACAACCGTAGGAATGGTTTGCACCACCATGTCGTATTTGGTGTTCGGGTCTATAAACAACGTATCGGGGTTTCCAAGTCGGTTTAAGGTATGCATAAATGTATATTTCAATTGAGATGTGCCGGCTTCATATAGAAACACGGTAACATTGGTTTCTTTCGGCATTCCTTTTATGTCATCCAAGTTAATTTGAGCGGTCGTTTTCACCAAAACTGTGTTCAAGATTGTTTTAAAAACCTTGCGGAAAGATTCTTTGTCCTCTGCCTCCGAATAGGAGCCAATGCATTTAAATTTATCTAAATAGGATAAGTCCATCCCCAAACCGATCACGAATGGGGTGACTTTAACGCCTTTTTCTTTAAGTTTTTTTGCAATTACGCAAGGATCATTGTCGCACGACTCTAAACCATCCGTTATCAGAATAATTATGTTTTTTGCCAAGGTATCTGGGAAATCAGCTGCTGCAGCTTCCAAGGATCGCGCAATGGGTGTCGCACCTTTGGCTACGAGGTTTTTAATTTTTAACTGAATGGCATCAAGGTTATTTTTCCCAAAGGGCACCTCTAACTTCGTGTCATTACAATCCTGTTCATTATTGGTTATTGGAAATTGATGTCCATAGACCCTAAGTGCTACTTCCGTATCGGGTACGCCTCTTAAATCTTCAAGTTCTCGGTTGATTACTTCCTTGGCTGCTTGAATTCTGGTTTGACTTCCCCAAGAAGCATTCATGCTGTTTGATGCGTCTAGGATAAAAAGGATTCTGGTAATGGATTTGCCTTGCCCCAAAAGGAGAAATGGAACAAAGAAAAATATCAGCAACCCCTTTTTCATGAATTAATAATCTCCAAAAGTTTCTGGTAATTGGTTTAAGGCCACAGCGAGTTGGTCATCGTTTGGCGCAGAACCATGCCATTTATGGGTTCCCATCATAAAATCAACGCCTTGTCCCATTTCGGTTTTCATGATGATCATTTTTGGTTTTCCTGAATTTTTGTTCTGGTCGATGCCTTGAAATGTGCGGT
>RFQZ01000031.1 GCA_009924735.1 Flavobacteriia bacterium
GTGGACAATACAAAAGCGGTTTTACCCATACCTGGTCTCGCTGCAATGACAATCATGTCTGAGCGCTGCCATCCTGAGGTAATCTTATCCAATTCCACAAAGCCAGAAGGGATTCCTGAAACGCCGTCCGAATTGCTTCGCGCTTTTTCAATCTCCTCAATGGCATCTTTAACTACCTTTGACATGGTGTTCACCTGCTTGGTCATGTTGTTCTCTGCAATTTGAAACAATCCAGATTCTGCTTGATTCAGTAAATCAAACACATCTTTGGTATCGTCGTATGCGTCTCTAATGATTTCACTGCTGATCCTTATCAATTCTCGTTTGATGTACCTTTCTGATATAATCCTTGCGTGGTATTGAATGTGCGCTGAAGAAGCAACCCTGTTGGTTAACTGGGAAACATACCCTGCGCCACCTGCTGCCGCCAACTCACCGTTTTTCGCAAGACGTTCGGTAACCGTGACCAAGTCAACAGGACTGGTAGCGGCAAATAAATCCAAAATAGCCTTGAAAATATATTGGTGTTTGGGGTCGTAAAAACTTGCTTCATGGAGGATGTCAATGGTCTCATTCACCGCATTGCGTTCCAACATCATAGCGCCTAAAACCACTTGTTCTAAATCTACCGACTGAGGCGGGATTCTCCCTATCTCATTGGAGATTAGGGTGCCGATTTTAGCGCGCGCAGAAGGTTTGCGTGATGTTTCGTTGCTTTCCATTGAAGGTTTATTTGAGGATTGTGTGTTGGAATAATTCCAATTCAAAAGTATGAATAAGTTAATAATATTATGGAAATGTTAATAACTATTTTAAGCCTGCAATCGCTTCTTTTGTACCGATTTTCATAGTTATATAATCCACTTCTTTTTTTGGACTTCGTGCCGGGGAGTATTCCCTTCCATAAAAGATGATCTGCAAATGAAGTGCATTCCATGTATGTTCAGGGAAGAGGATTTTCGCATCTTTTTCGGTCTGCTCAACATTTTTTCCTGACGTCAATCCCCAACGAATCATGAGTCGATGAATGTGGGTATCAACGGGAAAAGTTGGAATGCCAAAGGCTTGTGCCATGACCACACTTGCGGTTTTATGTCCCACACCCGGCAATGCTTCCAAAGCTTCAAAGGTATTGGGCACCTCCCCGTTATGGTGTTCCAATAGCAATTCAGAAAGCCGGTGAATGGCCGCAGATTTTTTGGGAGAAAGTCCACAAGGTTTAATGATTTCGCGAATGCTTTCAACCGACAATTGTACCATTTTCTGGGGCGTATTTGCCAAGGCAAACAGCGCCGGTGTTATTTGGTTCACTCGTTCATCTGTACATTGTGCGGACAGAAGTACCGCAATCAGTAAGGTGTATGCGTCGCTGTGGTCTAACGGAATTGGGGTTTTTGGAAACAGGCGTGCCAATTCTTCAATGACATACTTCGCTTTTTCTTTCTTTTTCATGGCCATTGTCCTAAAGTTAAAATGGAAAAAATCCTTAAGTGAAATACCAAAAAACACAGAAGAATCAATGTGGTCACATACATGCTAAGCCATGAGCCCAAAACCATTAAAACGTTGTGTTTACGCACAAATACAATGAAGATGGATAAAACCAAAAATGCCACAATTACCCCCCTTACCCAATAAAAATTAAAGTGAATTTCAATGGGATTGGCTTTTCCTGCCCATTCATGCGAGACAAAGGCATTTTGCCTACAGATTTTTGTTTGGTACAGTGTGATTTCTGGCTGCTTGTCAAATGCATTCGGTACATAATTCGCGATGAATAAGGTATGCCCTTTTTGGGTGTGAACCTCATGCAAGTATCCTGCGCCTACGGTTTGATATCGCGTTAGGTTGTAACTTGAAATGCGGTCTTGTACCGGGATCTTTTTTGAGAATTCATCGATGGTCAGGCAAGTAAGCACCAGAAAAGAAACCACCGCGACGATGTATTTGAATCTCATCTTTTTTCCGGTAAGCAGAGAATGGTAGAAGTTGTTAAGTTCATATTCTTGTTCTTTGCGCATTCTTTCGTAACGCTCCCAAGCTTTTCGGTGAAAATCAGTGTGGTTGACATTTGGATTTGATGAAGGGTAATTCGCGCGCGCATTGAACTTCGGGGTTTCTTGAAAATCTTTCTTCAGAATGCGTTCATAGGCATCCAAAATACGTTGAAAAGTTTCTGTAGCCGCAGGGTCTGGATTTTTGTCGGGGTGAAATTCTTTAGCAAGCGAACGAAATTTTTTCTTAACCTCTTCATCACTGCTTTGATTGGGCAATCCTAAAATGTTATAGTAGCGTGTTCCAGGCATTTGCGTCAATCGTTTCCTGCATTTTAACTCTGTCTATTTTTCCATTTTCAGTTTGTGCAATAAAATCAACCGCTTGGTAAACCCTTGGGATTTCATAATGGTTAAACAGTTCGCTGTCAATCAAGTCTTTTCGTTTCGGTAATTGTGATTTGTCAGTAATCACCAAAGCGGTCGTTTCACCAAAAAGTGCATGCTCCGCAGAAGTAATCATGTAGTCTCCGGAGATTAATTTACCCAAACGCTGTTCAAGGTTTTCAGGATGTACTTTAATTCCACCAGAATTGATGGCAAAGTCTGAACGTCCAATAAAACGAAACGTAGAAACGTCTAACAATTCCACAATGTCAGTGGTGACAAGGGTTGTGTTTAACAATTGAGGCGCGTGGATGGCTAAATTCCCTTCTTTTGTACTGAAGGTAACACCGGGAATGGCGTGGTAGGGATTGTTACTTGACCCGTTGATATGGCGAATGGCTACATGGGAATAGGTTTCTGTCATCCCATACGATTGATAGGCATTTTTCCACAGCAGTGCGATTTTTTCTTCCAAATCCAAGGAAATGGGTGCGCCTCCGATAAGGAAGGTGCAGTCTGTGTGAAGGGTTGATCCCGATGCGAGGTGTGAGGCAGCTTGTGCCGGAACCAGGGAAATAAAGTCTATGTTTTCGACGACATCTTCCAAGGGGTTTTGACACAAAGGGAGGATGTGCAATTTCATTTTACATTCCATGGCACGAACGATCATCATTTTACCGGCGATGGTATCGCAAGAAAGCGCAAGGGCAGCGTTTTGGCCGGATTTCAGACTGAAGAAAGCAATTGTTTTTTGGGCAGATTTTCGCATTTTTGATTTATCCAAACGAATGGTTTTCGGCGTACCCGTGGAACCGGAGGTATGGCAGACAATAAAATCCTCGGCATTGTTCCATTCGTGAAGAAAGGCATCGACTTCAGGTTTTCGTCTTATCTCGTGATAAAAAATTTCCATGTATTAATATTCAATGTCTAAATTAAATCGATTTTTCAAGGTGTGAATGTTCGGATTTTTCCTCGCCATGGCTTGAAATTTATCTTTTCCAGTGACAGGTTTTTGCACTTCCGTAGGGTTGTCGATGACGTCAAGTTTGATTTCTAAAAATCCATTTCTAAGGCTCTGTCTTAAAAAATTAACATATTCTTGAAGGATCGGTCGGATGTATTCTACTTGTACCTGGTTGTCTAAGGTTAAGGTTATCGTCTCATCGTCCAACAATGGATCGCGTTTGATCAGCGCGTGGAAAAAGGTTTCCTTGCCCGCTTCTCTTACTTCATGGGCATATTGTCGCGAAAACTTTTTGAGGTCACTGAGCGAAACCACTTCCCTGGGTAGGTTTCCGACAGGTTGAGAGGTCTGTTTTCTTTGTGCCTCCATCTCGGATTTGATGCTGATGGTATTTGTTGATTCCGCCACGGGCGTAGGGGCCTGCGTAGAAGGGATTTTTTTGACGACTTCCTGGCTTTTTACGGCCTCCAAAGGAGCTTCAGGCTTGTTAGTTCCTTGTACAGGCTTTCGCAAAGATGCCGGAGAAGGCAAAATGTCAATGGGATCCGTTAGGGATTTTTTTTTTCGGATTCCTGTTGAAGGGATCCTAATTCCAAAAGGGCAACTTCGAGGAGTAACCTAGCATTTTTGGAGGTCTTGAATTGTGTGTCTGCCTTACTCAAAGCGAACAAACCACGAACAATTTGGTTCCTTTCCCACGCTTTGGATTGTTCTATGTACTTGTTTTGTACCGTTTCTGAAATGTCTAAAATGGGAAGGGTTCTTGGGTCTTTGGCAATCAATAGGTTTCTAAAGTGATCTGATAGTCCTTGTAGAAACATTTGTCCATCGAATCCTTTTTCCAAAATCGTATTGAGTTCGAGCAGCGCGGCGGAAAGATCTTCCTTTTTCAAGTGGTCTAGCAAATTGAAATAATGCTCATAGTCCAATACATGCAAATTGTTTAGCGTACTGTCATAGGTAATGTTGTTGCCTGTAAACGACGCAATTTGGTCGAAAATAGACAAGGCATCCCGCAAGGCTCCATCTGACTTCATGGCTATTAAATGTAGGGCTTCCATTTCAGCGGAAATGCCTTCTTTTTCAGCGATGCTTTGAAGGTGGTTGGCAATGTCGGATACCTTAATTCTGCTGAAATCAAATATTTGACAACGCGAGAGAATGGTAGGAATTATTTTGTGTTTTTCCGTGGTGGCAAGTATGAAAACAGCGTATGGAGGCGGCTCTTCGAGCGTTTTAAGAAAGGAATTAAAGGCGCTGTTCGAGAGCATGTGTACCTCATCGATGATGTAAATTCTGTATTTCCCAAGCATAGGTGGGATGCGCACCTGCTCAATGATTGCACGAATGTCATCCACGGAGTTGTTGGATGCGGCATCAAGTTCATAGATGCTTAAAGAGTTACCTGTTTTGAACGAAAGACAAGATTCACATTCGTCACATGCCTCTTGTATGTCTGAAAGTTGGAAGCAATTGAGTGTTTTTGCCAAGATACGCGCAGTAGTCGTTTTACCTACGCCCCTGGATCCACAGAATAAAAAAGTTTGTGCCAAATGATGATTCTTTATGGCATTTTTCAACGTGGTCGTAATGGACGCTTGTCCAATCACCGTATCAAAAGTTTGGGGCCTGTATTTTCTGGCAGAGACTACAAAATCACTCATCGAACAAAGCTACACTTTTTAACTATTTCACTCGATTAAAAAAAACAAATTGTTGAAAAAAACAATTCATCGGTGCGACGATTACCAGAAGCAAAGGTCACATTGTCATAATCTATGTAGCACATGAAGGCATTTCCCAAGTGGTCAAAACCCAGGGAGACATCCGCAGAGGAATAGGAGGGGACAAGGTGTGATTGGGAAACGGGCTGGGTCCAACTGGTGCCTCCGTTAAAAGAAACAGATGATTTGATGACGATTTTTTGGTCCATTGGTATCCCATCCAAGCGGCAACCAAATGCTGCGGATTTAAGGGATTGTGGGTGAGATAGGGTTCTCCTTCAAAAATGGCCGCGTTCGATACTTCCAAATTGTTTTGCGCAAAACCTAAGAGAGGAATCCAAAAAAGCAAAGCAAAAAAAAAAGTGTTTTCATGGCGCCTTCATTGAAATTGGGGTGACCTGGTATCCTTTCTGTTTCAGAAGATTTATTACGCCACTGTCTCCAGAAAGGTGTCCTGCTCCCACGGCAATAAAGGTGGGCTGTGATTTTATTTGTTCTTCGATGATGGGAATCCAATTGCGGTTTCTTTTGTTCAGTAAGTTTTCCGTAAAATCAGGGAATGAAGCGGATTCTTTGGTGATCAATCCATAGAGTTTATCTAAATCTTCAGCCAAGTAGGATTGCAACATCTCGTCAAACAACATGGGTTGTCCCAACTCATCCATGAGCATGTCAACCTGGTCTTCAATGCTGACTGTGTTTATGGTTTGAAGTTGGGCTTGAATGGATTCGAGTCCTAAGGTTTTCTTTTGCTTCTTTTTTGCCATGTTGTTAAATTCCATTTCATAGGATTTGCTTTTCTTCATTTCTTTTTGAAGCAATAGACTCGAGAAATAGAACGGTTTCAGATGTGCGTAACGCTCAAATTTTTTGTCGGAATAATCAAGTGAATCCTTGCAATAGGAGACCAAACGTTTATATTCTTCTGGTGTCATGACATCTTTCAAGGTCTTTCCTCCCGGCAGCAATGTTTCCTGTGCCATTTTGATTTTGTCGGATAAGGAAAGGTTTAAGTCTACTTCCATTGCAAGCGTCAAGCAAGAATCAAAGGCTTGTTGCAACCTCGGTTGAATCTTAAAATCTTTCTTGGGCATAAGATGAATCGTTCCATACAAGTAGGAAGGAGGGGTGCCTGGTTTGCCTTGAATGCTATACAATAGTTGGCCGAAACCTGCGAAGTGGATGCCCAGTAACAATACCAAGGCAAAACTTTTCGTTGCTGACATGTTAAAACCCTTTTAAATCGACAACGCCGTTGATTTCAATCTTGTCGATGTTAATGTCAAAAGTAATGGGTGCGGTTGCAACAATCAGGTGACGTGGAAACAAGAATCCACCCTCATCCAAGAATTGGTCAAACTGTGAAGTCGCAGATTCTGTTTCGCCTGCCACGGTCTGAATTTTCGTCACTTTTTCTTTCATGAAAGTTTTAACATTGTAATAGTTAATCGATTGGGCATTTTCATTTTGGGTGATTTTCAAAACATAGTATTTGTTCGCTCCATCAGATTCAATGCCTAGCAATTCCATTTTTACAGCGGATGTATTGTTTGCAAGGTTCGCTTCAGGGAAAAGTGCTTGTTCGAATGCTGCCATTTTCAATTCCTCATCCGTCATTTTTTGTTCTCCTGTTTGCATGTTAAAAGTGTATCCTGTTTTTCCATCGAAATAAGATTTTTGGGCCACATTCCCGCCGAACTCCATTTTTTCAGCACGGATACCTTTGTTGGTGTAGATTTCTGTGTTTGACAATGGAAAAGGAATTTTGTCAGATTTCAAGGTTGAATTTTGTGTCATGGATTTCACCTTCGCAATTTTCTTCATCGCTGATTTCAAATCTTTGGTTTGGGTAACGGCTAAAGTATACTTCAATGCCAAATCTTTTGCGGAAATGTCCGCAGGAACCATGGCTTGTTTTACGTCACCAAATTCATCCAGTTGAATGATTTTTCCATCGGAATCGAATTTTTTAAGCTTTTCCAGCACTTCTTCGTTTCCAACCACAACGATGTTGTAATTGTTTTCCTTGAGATAACTTTGCGCCAATTCTAATAAATCTGAAGATGAAATTGCGTTCAAGTTGGTGAGGTAATTTTTATAATAATCCGTTGGCAATCCATAGCGTTGAATGTTGTAGGCAAACCTTGCAATGGTTTGTGGTCGTTCCAGTGAACGTGCAAAACTTCCTGTTTTGGTAGCTTTTGTCAATGCCAACTCATCGTCACTTACTTTTTCAGACAACAAGCGGTTCAGTTCGTTGACAATTTCTGTAATGGCAGAGTCGGTAACCGCATTTCTAAAGTTCCCCGTGATGGAAACCCATCCGCCTTCGTTTTGAAAATTCAAACCGGAATAGCAGCCATAAGTGTATGCCTTGTCTTCCCTCAAATTTTGCATTAGGCGTGTACCGAATCCATTCCCACCAAAAACGTCATTCAATACACTCATTTTAAGGTTGTTTGGGTTACCCATGCGCATGGCAAGTGGAAAGCTTACATGGATTACCGATTGAACCGAACCAGGTTTGTTTACAAAATACACTTGGTTGCCATCTAATTTCTTTGGGTCAGCAAAACTTGGTTTGGAAGGAACCTTTCCGGTCCAACTTCCAAAGTGTTTTTCCATCATTTGTTCGGCTTGTGCACGGGTGATGTCGCCCACTATGACCATGTATGCTCCTTGTGGGGTGAAATTTGCAGCGTAATAATTTTTCACGTCCTCCAAGGAAATAGCCGACAAGGTGTTGACAGTCATAACTTCACCATACGGATGGTTTGGAAAATTAACTTTCACCGTGGCATTGTTCGCCATGGCTTCTCCTTCGGATTTTACTGAAAGTAAGCTGGATTGGTATTGTTTAACCACCCTTTCGAATTCAGAGGTTGGAAAGTTTGCATTCGAGGTTAAGTCTGACATTACTTCCAATCCTTTTTCCATGTGTTTTGTAAGGGTGGAAAGGTATAGGTTGGTTGAATTTGCTGTTAAGCTTGCACCAATGAAATCAATCTCTTTATCCAAGACATCTTTTGAACGGTTTTTAGTACCCGACATGATCAAAGACCCAGTCAGTTCTCCCAATCCTGCTTTGGCTCCTTCCATTCCGGGTGTGTATCCCAAGGTTAAGTCAAAAGAAACTTTTGGCAATTTATGATTCTCGGAAAGAATGACAATGATTCCGTTTTTCGTAGTAAAGACCTCGGATTCTTTCAATTGAATGGTTGCTGCCGCTGCCGGTTTTGGCATGACAGAGCGATCCAACTGAGCAGAAACTTGAAGACTAAGCGAGATAAAAGCGAGGTATATTAATTTTTTCATTTTTTATTTTTCTTTGGGTAAGTAATAAAGGATAACCCTTGCGTTATCGGTCAAATAGGTATTTGCGACACGTAAAATGTCTTCACGGGTGACCTTTCTGTACATTTCTAACATTTGATTGGTACGCGCTGCATTTCCAAAATACACATGGTTGTCAGCCAAATTCTCTGCAATGCCTGCAACGGTTGAATAACTTTCAACCACTTGCTTTTCAAATTTATTCAATACGGTTTCGTATTCTTCCGCACTGATCAATTGGTCTTTCATCAACCGAATTTGTTCATCCAATTCCTTTTGAACCTCCGGTAAAGAAATGCCATCGTTTGCCAAAGCTAAAAAGATGTTCAGTCCACCATCCTCTAATCCGTAATTAAAAGACCCAGCATAGTTTGCCAAACGTTTGCGTTCGATCAATTCTTTGTTAATCCTAGAGCTGTTTCCTCCAGAAAGTACTTCATTCATAAATTCCAACGCATAGCTGTCGGCATTTTTTTGATCTGGGATTTTATATCCCATGAAAATGGCAGAAAGTTGAATGTTGTCAAAAATGGTATCCGTGATTACCCCATTGATTTTTGTGTTGTCTTTTTGGGTTCTACGAATGTTGATTGGGGTTTCCGAATATTTTTTGATCAATGCCAAAGCATTTTTATCCTTTGTATTGCCATAATCTTTTGGATTGAACATTTCTTTTGACATTCCATATTTCGATGTGAATTTAACATCGTCCATCGCCATACAGTCTCTGTATAAATTCAAAGCTTGTCCTTTCGGGATGGAACCGAAATACGTCATGATCCATTTCTTGGTTTGTTCAATTGGAATGTCTCCTGCAATGGAAATGGTCGCATTGGTGGGCACATAAAAATCTTGGTAGAATTGCACGTAGTCTTGTTCTTGTGCTGCGTCAAGGTGCTCCATGGACCCGATGGGAACCCAATTGTAGGGGTGGGTTGGAAAAGCACGTTTGAACATCTCGGTGATGAAACCTGCGTATGGCTGATTGTCTACCCGTTGTCTTTTTTCTTCCTTCACAACGCTTCGCTGCGTTTCAATTCCTACGTTTTCTACTTTCGCATGTAACATACGCTCACTTTCCAACCAAATGCCTAATTCCAATTGATTCGAAGGAAGGATTTCGTAATAAAACGTCCGGTCCTGCGATGTGTTAGCGTTTAAAGCACCTCCGTTTTTCTCAACCAATTTGGCGTAGTCACCCCGGCCAATGTTTTGTGAACCCTCAAACAAAAGGTGTTCGAAAAAGTGTGCGAAACCGGTTTTATCGGTGTTTTCATTTTTTGACCCAACGTGGTACAATACAGAAACCGCAACGATGGGCGTCGAATGCTCTTCGTGAAGAATCACATGGATGCCATTGGGTAAATCGTATTCAATGTAATTGATTTTTGTTTGGCTCATGGCCGTAAAGGCTCCCAAAACAAATAAGAAAAATATAAATCCTTTGCGCATGGTTAATTTTTAAGTCCACTAAATTACACAAAGCATCAAAATACAGCTACAAATTGCCAAAACTTATTAATTTCAGCCCGCAGCTTTCGTGGTATAAAAATTGACTAAATTTGAAACCTATGAAATTATCCAAAAGTTTCTTGTTGTGCGTTGTCATGTTCCTGTGGCATTCGGTGCTTTCTCAATCGGTCATACCTTTCAAAGATTTCAACAACTTTTTCATGACCTTCGAAAATGGAGGGTTTAAACAAATTGAAATTCAACCCATTAAAGATTTTAAGGCTGGAGACGAATTGGTAGCCTACATCGACACCCGAGGAAATTTGCGGTTGTACGATGGTAAAATTCGAAAGGACATCACCAACCTAAATGTTGAATACCAAGTTTCAGATCATTTGCTGGGTTATATGATTGGACCAACGTTGAACATGTGGGATCACGGAAGGCTGCAAACGTTAACCTATTTCGCCAGAAACTTCCAAGTGAAAGACTCTTTAATTCTATACGAAGACACTCGGTTTAACACACTTAATGTGTATTGGAAGAAAAATACAATGGCCCTTGCCACCATCATCGGTGACTTATCGCTTCCAACAACGGTGGGTGAGAACATTTTGGTATTTAAGGACAACGGGAATCTTTTTAAGGTTTTTGAAAATGGCTTGATTTATGAAATTTGCGCTTGGAATGGTACGATTGACTTTCAATTGGGTACCGATGTTTTGTGTTTCAATGACCCCACCACACGAACCTTTGTCTTGTATCAAAATGGACAATTTGTAGACGTTGAAAACCAGTTCATGCGCAAATACAAAGCGGGCAGGGGATTCATCGTTTATGAAGACCTGAATTCGAATTTATGGTTTTACAAAGACGGTGAAAAGACGTTGTTAACCAATTTCATCTCCTCCTTTTGGGATGTAAAAGACGATGTAGTGATTTGGGGAGAAAACAATTACCTGTTCACCTTTCTCGATGATCAAAAAATCCAAGTGGCCAACTTTATCCCTGAAACTTGGGAGATAAAAAACAACACCATCGCTTACCGAAACATCATGGGGGGCGTTTCTGCCATGGTCAACGGCGTAAATCACCAAATTACCATGTTGTCGGATTCAGAGTTTAAGATTTACGGAAATGCTGTCCTCGTTAAACTGTTTAACAATTCAAATGTGGTGCTCGACCATGGGAAAATCTATTCGTATTAGCCGTTTAACCTTACTTGCTTTTCTTTTGCTGTTGACCACTTGTCTGTCATCTGTCGCTTTTGGACAGGTAAAAGAATTTGACAACCTCGAACAATTGTATGACCAAGGACATTTTGAATTGGTCCACCGTCGAGCCAAAAAACTTAAGTCCAATCCTAAGTTTGACTATTCCTTGGTTCCACAGTATTATGTGAGTATTTCAACGCTACAGCGCTTGCAAAACAAAGGTTGGCGTGACAAGCATACAACTGAGATTGAAGCCGCTTTTGTATTTCTTTCGGAATTGAAGAAAAAGAACAAGGGTTCTGAACTGTTGGAAGCACACATGTCAGAAATTCGCTCCCTTCAAATGGATTTAGAGGATTGGGTTGCCAATCTTTACAGGGGGAAAGCGTCCGAAATTGCGGATGCATTTGCCGAGCGCATCCAAAAAATGAACAAGGCGATAAACCTCCCCGATGCCAAACCGCAAAGCAATGAGTGGATTGCGCCAGAGAATGCCTTGCTAAGCGAACGAATTTCCTATATTGACTATGCAAAAAAATACCTAGGTACGCCATATGTCTGGTCTGGCAATTCCCCTTCAGGGTTTGATTGCAGTGGGTTTACTTCCTATGTTTTCTCCCACTTCGGGAAGGTGATTCCTCGGGTGTCGAAAGACCAATTTGCGCAAGCCCAAAAAATAGATTCTTCCGAAGCCATGATTGGAGACCTTGTCTTTTTTGGGCTGAACAATGTTGTTTCCCATGTAGGGATTCTTGTGAATGAAGCTGGAAAACCCAAAAGAATGATCCATTCAAGTTCTAGCAAGGGGGTTTCTTTTCAAGACATTGAAGGGTCAAAATACTACACCAATCGATTGATTGGATTTGGAAGGTATTAATCCTTTTTATTCTTTTTGCCAAAGAGCAAGGTACCCAAAACAACGAGTCCTGTGGCTATCGCAAGCGGTAAAAAAACAGTTGAAAACCAACTGAAATTCGTCAGGATGGAAACCAAGGAGAAAAGCCAAAGGCCCAAAATAAAACAAGCACTGATAACCCTAAAACGATATTGCTGGGTCCAAATCACATCGAATAAGTTGATGACCAGTTGATTGAAAACAGGAATCGCAAAATAGGTCCACTTAGACTCCAATCCCTCCGTAGAAGTGTTGAAGTAGACAATCATCGCTGCGG
Organism: Flavobacteriia bacterium; assembly: GCA_009924735.1. Classification (GTDB taxonomy): domain Bacteria; phylum Bacteroidota; class Bacteroidia; order Flavobacteriales_D; family Crocinitomicaceae; genus UBA952. The sequence goes on from RFQZ01000031.1 coordinate 12,244, forward strand.
TTAATACAAAGTTGAGAATCGAAAAACCTTCCGCTCGGTTAGATCTTGATTTGATCAAAAGATGTATGCCACTGATTAAGAATGGCGTGGATAGAAAAAACACCCAGCGATAGGCGTAAACGGATGTAAAGGAAATGGACTGGTAGATGAAATAAAGCAAAAACAAAGTGATGCCTATAAAGACCAGTAACCAGAAGTTATATTTTATTTTTTCAAACATGGTTTCTTCGGCTTTTTTCAGTGGCACACACCAATTCCCAAAGTGCTCTTGCGCCTACGTTTGCATCCCAATCGCCATGGGTTCCCGGCGCGACTTCGTTTAGGTCGAATCCAATGATTCTTTTTCCAGCGTCGACCATTTTAAATAGCAAATGCCTTACTTGGGCCAAGGTAAGTCCTCCAGGTACAGGGGTGCCCGTGTTAGGACATAAAGAAGGTTCAAGTCCGTCAATGTCAAAGGAAACATACACGTCTTCCGTGACATCGTTGATGATTTTGTCGCAAGTGGCGTCCCAAGTTACGCCCAGAAAAGCTGCTTTCTTTAAGTTCCAATCAAAATGGGTTTTGATTTTTTCATTCGCTTGCATTTCATTCATTTCCATTTCTGAAAGGTCGCGTATGCCTACTTGTACCAAAGCGCCGAGGTTTTTACAATTGTGTACCACATTAAACATAATGCTAGCGTGGGATTGTTTAAATCCTTCGTATGATTCTCGCATGTCCGCATGGGCGTCAATTTGCAGAATGCTGTAATTTTTATAGGTCTTGTCAATGGCATGAATCAATCCGAAAGGTGTGGAATGTTCTCCGCCAAGTACTGCGCAGATTTTATTTTTTTCCAAAAGTTCCAAAGCCCTTTCCTGAAGATTAACCGTCAACATGGCATGAAATTCATTGATGCTTTCGATGGTGTGGGCATGTTTCTCCATGGCCGAGGTTTCTCCCAATGTTTCTAAGTCCTCAAAATAAGCCCTGCCTTGGTCGTTTAAGGTGTCGTTGATTTTTAACCACTCTTCAGAGATGGGGGTTAAGTGAACTTTGGTTTCATAGGCTTTTGGAAGTTCAGAATGAAAGAAATCCAATTGCGTCGAAGCATCTAGGATGGCTTGTGGTCCGCGACTCGTGCCCTTTGCATAGGAAGCAGTAACATCCCATGGTACTGGAATAATAATGATGTCAGCGGTTTCTTCCCCTTTGGGAAATCCGAATACATTGCCATTGGCTTGACCTACGCCGTTTGGATCGAATGTCATGGTTGCGTTGTTTTAAGGTGGGCATCGATTGCTTTTCTCACTGAACCGTGGGTTTCGAGTAAGGTTTTTGCATCTTCTTGAGCGACGTCAATTTCGCCGCAAATCATGTCAATGCCTCGTTGGACCAATTTGTAATTGCTTAATTGCATGTCTACCATTTTGTTTCCTTTGATATGCCCTAGCTTAATCATAAGAGAGGTAGAAATCATATTAAGCACTAATTTTTGCGCGGTACCTGATTTCATTCGGGTACTTCCCGTTACAAATTCAGGCCCGACCTCGGGCACCATGGCATGTGAACTTTGCAAAGACAAGGGTGAGCCCGGGTTACATGTGATGCCTCCCGTAAGCAAACCGTGCGCATTGGCTTGTGCTATGGCACCAAGAACGTAAGGGGTTGTTCCGGATGCTGCAATGCCGACAAGTGTGTCGTTGGAATTAACTTGGTATGCTTGGAGGTCTTTCCAGCCTTGCTCGCGGTCGTCCTCTGCAAATTCTACGGCTTGACGTATCGCGGCATCGCCTCCTGCAATCAGTCCAACCACTATGCCGTGGGGTACTCCGAACGTTGGTGGACATTCGCTTGCGTCAACGATTCCAAGCCTTCCACTGGTGCCCGCCCCTAGATAAAAAAGACGCCCCCCATTTTTCATACGTTCGAAACAAGCATCGATAAAATCTTGAATTTCAGGTAGGATGTTTTGAATGGCTAAGGCTACTTTTTGGTCTTCTCGGTTGATTCCTACCAACAATTCGAGGGTGTTCATTTTTTCTAATCCGTCGTAAAGGGAATTGCTTTCGGTAATCTTTTTCATTTCAAATAGGCAATGTTCTCAGGTGAAGTCAAATCCAAATCCACGCGATTTTTTAAGGTAGTAGAAAGGCTAAGTCCAACAAAATCTGCTTTGATGGGATAACGACGGTGTTGACGGTCAACCAAAGCCAAAGTCTTTATGGATAATGTTGGTTGGTCTAAAAAACGAATCAACGCGTACTGTAAGGTTTTACCGGAATTGATCACGTCGTCAACCAAAATAATGTACCCATGCTTTAAATCTTTTTCAGGTATGGAAAAATGAGTTTGGCGGCTCCATGGCTCCTCTTTGTCGATGTCGATTTCAAAAGTAACGATGTTCAGGTTGCTGTTTTCGGTAATCACGGTAGCCAACCTTTCAACCAAAATAGAGCCATTTCCAATGATTCCTCCAATGAATAATTTGGTTTGGTCTTCGCAGTTTTCAATGATTTGGTGTCCCAATCGAATGATTTTCTGCTGAATCTGGGCGTGGTCAAGTATGATTTGCATAGAATGAATTTCCTTACAAATATAAATTGAAAACCCGTCAGATAATACATCCCTCGAAATATTGCTTTCAATTGCAATGCGTATCTTCGTGAGGTGAAGAATTTTTCAGTCTTTTTCTCCTACGTGAAATGTTTAACTGTACGTCGTGTGCTGAACTTTTTTCAGCTGTACGCTTCCTTTTTAATGTCTCGTGGCATGAAGCGGGTGGTGGTTTGGGGACAGCCTTACCATGTGAGCATCGAACCAACCACTGCGTGCAACCTTGCTTGCCCGGAATGTCCAAGTGGTTTAAAAGAATTCACACGCCCAACGGGAAAACTAGACCTCGATAACCATGCGAAATGGATTCAATCGCTTTCCAAAACCGTGGGATATGTGACCTATTATTTTCAAGGAGAACCCTTCTTGCATCCGCAGTTCCTTGAATCCATAAAAACGGCCAAGAAATATAAAATGTTTACAGCGACATCCACCAATGCACATTTTATAGACAAAGCGAAAGCGAAGGAAATTGTAGCTTCTGGTTTGGACCAATTGATTATTTCTGTGGATGGCGTGTCCCAATCGGTTTATGCGCAGTACCGCGTGCATGGCGATCTTGCAAAAGTGTGGGAAGCCACCCGACATTTGGTAGAGGCAAAAAAAGAGGCGAAATCTTCGTCGCCCAGACTGATTTTTCAGTGCCTCGCGGTGAAGCCAAATGAACATGAAATCCCCCTTGTTTTTAAAAAGGCAAAGGAACTCGGGGTAGATGAGGTCAGGATTAAGTCGGCCCAACTGTATGATTATGCCCATGGCAATCCTTTGATGCCAGAGAATGAAAGCTACAGTCGCTACAAAAAACAAAAGAACGGGACCTATGTTTTAAAAAATCCGGGAGGAAACCATTGTTGGCGAATGTGGTCGGGAAGTGTAATCACTTGGAATGGATCCGTGGTGCCGTGTTGTTTTGACAAGGATGCCAAGCATGTATTGGGAAGTTTAAAAGACGATGATTTTTCAACCATATGGAAATCAAACACCTATAAAAATTTCAGAAAAAGCGTACTCTCTTCAAGAAATACCATAGACATATGCAAGAATTGTTCGGAAGGATCCAAGGTTTGGCTTTGATTGCTTTCTTTGCTGTTGGTTCGTGCCAAATAATGGGGCAAGAATTCAAAATTGGAAATTCACAAATCGTAGGAAATCCAGGGATTCCAATTTATCCCGGGTTTCCTGATGGGCATATTTCTTTTATTAAAAAGATGGATGGTTCTATGGTTCAAATATGGGCAGGGTATGATTCCTACATTTCCAGTGGCCCAACATTTTTACAGCAAGATTCGGTTTGGGGTTGTAAATTGACCAAGGGAGTCGAAAATTCCTTCGATAACGGTGGGGCTTGGCTGTATTCAGTTCATCCTTTGGATGCAAATCGGTGGATAGGTTTTTATCATGCGGAAGATCATGTTTTTGGTAACTATGTGAACAATGAGAAAATCGCATGGAAAAGTGCTGCTCAGTGCATCAGTCTCGACGGTGGTAATTCTTGGACTAAGAATGGACAAATCATTACCACATGGGAGTCAAAACCAGATAAACCAACATGGGGAGGGACAGGAGATTTTTCAGTAGTAAGAGATTCATTACATAATCGATGGGTTGCTTTTTTTGTGTGTCCGGATGGAATTGGAATGGCAGAGTCCTTCGATGAATATGGAGCACCAGGAACTTGGATGAAATTTTATAAAGGAACCTTTTGTGAAAAAGGGATGGGTGGTAAAGGTTCTGCAATCGATTGTACGAAAGGAAAAAAAGCGGGTGGAAATCCTTCGGTGATTTACCACATTCCAACTAAAAAGTGGTTAATGGTTTATCATGATTGGAATGAAAAAGGCATTTACCTTACCACTTCTGAAGATTTGACCCATTGGGAGGAGGCAACCTTAATCCTTAAAAACCCCGGTAGTCCTCAAAAAATTTGGTATCCCACCCTTTTCAGTAACAACAGTGATAAGGTGTGTAATGATGAATTGTACTTGGCATACGCTCAATGGGATGATGTTTCTTTACCTTACAGGAACTTTAAGTTTGCACCTGTTTATTACTCGTCGTTGTCTACCCCTGCTTTTAATTCGAATTCCTTGCTTAGCACTTCTGATTTGGTACTTTCCGATACTTTGTCGGTTACGCTTCAACTGTATGATTTGACAGGGAAATGTGTTCACAACTTTTATACAAGCACCATTTTGACTCCTGGATGCTATCCAATAGACGCGAATCCTTACATTCAAAAAGGTATTTTTATCCTACGAGCACAACTAAATGATAAAATTCAGTCAGTGAAAATCATTAAATTGTAATTATTTCACTTGTATTTTGGCAATCATACGCCCTTCGTTCTCAATGAAATAACAACCTGCAGGCAGACCTTCAACGGTTAATTCGTTTGAATCCATGGTTCGAACGGTTTTTCCATCAATTCCTACGAGGCTGCAAAGGCCTGTGATTCCTTCAGATATTGTGAATGAACCGGAGGCAGGATTTGGATAAACCATGGTGTTTTGTGACGTTTCTGCGATTCCAACATTGCTTCGAACATCAAACCCAAACGTTCCTGGTGAAACGTCCGCGCTAAATTGTCCGATCGCTTGGTGTGCTGCGTTGTAGATGTGAACGGTTCCGAAAGAAGAGAAATCGGTTTCACTGGCATAAAGGTTTCCACTGATGGGTTCCTCTCCCAATTCATAGAACGACAATGCGTAGCCTGCAATCGGACCGATGGAGTACATTAGGTTCATGTCAAAAGCATTTAGGTCTTGCGTAGCAGCAATTTGGTAGACAATTTTATCTGCTAACAAAGCCGAAGTTCCGCATCCTGTTGCTGCATTTGCGATGTTTGTGGTTGTACTTGTATTGCTAACCAAATCAATTTTTGAGACAGAAGCTCCGCTCCAATCCTTATTGTTAACGGAATAAATCGCGTTGCCATAAATAATAAGGTTGTCAGGGTTCTTTCCATCGATTCCCAAGTCCAATTCGCTACCGTAAGTCATGTTGCTCAAGTTAAGTTGACCAATGATTCCTTTTTCGTTGCCCCATTGGTATCCGTTGTTTACCGCGATGTAGGCAGTGCCATTCGAAATGACAACGTTTTGACTTGCCCATTTAGGACCGTTTACCGTGTCTATCGCTGTTAAGAGTTGAAGTGAGGTTGCATCGTACACATGAAGATAAGAATCGTAGGTGGTTAGGTATTCCCCTCGCGTTGCAATGAGTTTGTTTTGATACACTGCAAGGTTGCGAACCCCCGGGCAATTCACCTCGGAAATGGGTGCGTGTGTATTTAAATTGAATTTGATGATTTTTGAATCTGCTGCAACGTAGTATACATTCCCATCAATGATAAGGTCAGAAGCAAAACGCATGTTAGGAATGGTGGCTACCGTCTGGTATTGCTGGGTAGCAGGATTGTAGCTGCCAACGGTTACCGGATGAACAAGGGTTTGGTTTTGGTAGTCGTAATAGCCTTCGTTTAGCACCAAAACCTGGTGAAGGTAGTTTTGACCCAGCACGATTTGTAAAATAAAAAACGCAAAAACGGTAGTTAAAAGCTTCATTTTGTTCCTTTTTAAAAGTTTATAATACAGCGTAAAGTGGATTTCAATGGGATGTAGTTTACCCCGAATTGAGTCCGACTTTAATCTGAAGTCATTTCCCTGTTCGTAGGCAAGTATTCTGGCTCATACCCATTTGGTTTCGCCTTCCCGAGGTGAGTCAGTGGCTTTTTGAAACCCATTAGAGGTACTTACAGCTGCAGTTACAGCTCCGGTTTTACACCGGATTCCTTATTATGACCGAAAAACGATCACCAACGAACGCGACAAAGTTAACAATTAATATCATTTCGCTGATTAAAATAAATTTCCGAAATTAGCTCAAAAAAAATTTAAGTTATGAATAGAGATGAGTCCTCAATTATGGTTTTTATGATTGTTTTTATTGTCGTTTTCCTTGTGATGGCTATTGTGATGGTAGTTTCCATGTGGAAAATATTTGAAAAAGCGGGTAAGCCAGGATGGGCAGCCATCGTTCCAGTATACAACCACATGGTAATGGCGGAAATAGGAGGGAAGCCCAATTGGTTTGGTTTGTTGCCCATGATTCCATACATCGGTTCCATCTGGAGCATTTGGATCTTAAACCGTTTGGTAAAAAGCTTTAACAAGGAAGTTGGGTTCACTTTGGGGTTGATTTTCTTACCTTTTATCTTCTATCCAATGCTCGCTTTTGGAAGTGCAGAATACGTAAGACATCCGGATGACCGTGACCAAGAAATTTCAAACGATGAGGTTTTAGATTAAGGTTCTTTTAATAAAAAACTAAACTTTGCAGTTTCTAAAAAAAAATTATCTTTGGGGCATTAACCTTTAAAAACAAAAATTATGGAAGAGCAAAACATTACTGAAGAACAAAAACCAGTACAAAAGAAAATGATCATGGCATTGGTATGCTGGTTGGTTGGATCTTTAGGTGTACACCGTTACATGATGGGATACAAAAACTGGTGGCAACAACTACTTTTAACTTTCGTTTGCGGAATTGGAAGTGTTTGGGCATTAATTGACCTTATTAAAATTTTAACAGGGAAAATGAAAATGGCTGACGGACGTGATTTAGAATAATATCCTCAATCTAATTGAAATGCCCTTCGGGGCATTTTTTGTTTAATTAAATTACATTTACACACATGGAAACTGAAATAGAGACTTTTTCGCCAGAACCTAAAATGGAAAGCAAGCGGATTGTGGCTGCCATTTGTGCCATTCTTATCGGTACAATGGGTATTCACAAATTTATCATGGGATACAACAAAGAAGGCATTATCTACCTTGCCGTTAACTTGTTGATTATTCCGGTTGTGGGTGTCGTTACCTGTGGCATTGGATTTTCTCTTTATGGGATTACTTCTATGGTACCCGTTATCGAAGGAATCATCTACCTCACTAAATCAGATGAGGAATTTGTTCGCACCTACCAAGAAAATAAAAAAGCTTGGTTCTAAAACCTTCGCTATTTCCTTGAAAAACATACTCCAAAGCCACCGCAATCGCTATTTGTTGTTCTACGCTTTGTTAATTGCGATGGGTACGGTTTATGCCTTTCTCAACCCCTACGCTAAATCAAGCCTGCTTCCAAAGTGCATGATTCATTCAGCAACGGGTTTCTTCTGTGCAGGTTGTGGTCTGCAAAGGGCATTGCACGAATTTTTTCAAGGCCATTGGTACGCAGCGTTTCGTTTAAATGCCTTTTTTACCTTGGCATTGCTCCTGCTCTTGGTAGATTGCCTGCTGTTAATATTCAAACTGGAGAAATGGAGGCCTTTGCCCTACCTATTTAAAAATCATACCCTGTTGCTTTTCGCTGCATCGCTACTGGTTGTGTTTATGGTACTTCGAAACCTTCCCATGGAGCCATTCACCTTCCTTGCGCCAAAAAAATAAGATGTCCACTTTTGGTTTATAGGGTTTTATCCCTACCTTTGCCCCGTCAGTGAAAAGTTCACTTGACTACATAATAATTATTTTAACAATATTGGAATGTATTTAAACCCAGAAGCCAAAAAAGCAATCTTCGCTAAACACGGAGGTTCAGAAACAAACACAGGATCTACAGAAGGTCAAATCGCATTGTTTACCTACAGAATCAGTCATTTAACCGAGCATTTAAAGAAAAATCGTAAAGATTTCGGTACGCAACGCTCGCTTCAATTGTTGGTAGGTAAAAGAAGAAGTCTTTTGGATTACTTAAAAAGCAATGACATTGAAAAGTACCGTGCGTTAATCAAGGAGTTAGGTCTTCGACGTTAATCGTAAAGTACTATATTTTATTGAAAGGGGGGCATTCGACTTGGGTCGGCTTCCCTTTTTTTATAAACGGCGCACACAGTGCGAAGATTGAAGGAAACCGATAAATAAATAATAAACTTCGTGTCACAGGGACACGAAAAAAACAGTAAAACGATTGAATTATGAACTTAGGAATTAAAAAAACATTAGTTACAGGTGGAAAAACCATCAGTGTAGAAACAGGTAAATTAGCAAAACAAGCCGATGGCTCTGTAGAAGTCAGAATGGGTGAAACCGTTCTTTTAGCAACCGTAGTGGCTGCGCAAGTGGCTAAAGAAGGGGTAGATTTCCTTCCGTTAACGGTTGATTACCGCGAGAAATATGCTGCCGCTGGACGTTTTCCAGGTGGATTTTTCAGAAGAGAAGCAAGACCATCAGAATCCGAAATTCTTGTAATGCGTTTGGTAGACCGAGCGCTTAGACCCCTTTTTCCAGATGATTACCATGCAGAGGTTCAATTGATGATCCAATTGCTTGCGTATGACGGAATCAACAATCCCGATGCACTTTGTGGTTTCGCTGCGTCTGCAGCCATTGCCGTTTCAGACATTCCTTTCAATGGCCCAATGTCAGAAGTTAGGGTTGCACGTATCAATGGTGAGTTCATAGTGAATCCTACCATGGAAGAAATGAAGCATTCAGACATGGATTGCATTGTTGCTGGTACCGCAAAAGATGTTAACATGGTAGAAGGTGAAATGAAAGAAGTTTCCGAAGATGATTTGGTTGCCGTTATTAAAATTGCACATGAAGCCATTAAAGAACAATGCCAGTTTCAACTAGAATTGGCAGCGGAAATTGCTACGGCATCCCCAAAAAGGGAATATTGTCACGAAGTTCACAACGATGAAGTGAAAGACAAAGTCTATGCGTTGGCAATGGAAAAATGTAAAGACGTTGCTCGCATGGGATTGTCCAACAAAGCGAAAAGAACAGAATTGTTCGATGCCATTAAAACAGAAGTAAAAGCAGCTTTTACCGAGGAAGAAATGTTGGTTGCCGAGAAATTCATCGGTGTATACTTCTCTCAAGTAAAGAAAAAAGCCGTTCGATGGGTAATGCTTAACGAACGAAAAAGATTAGATGGTAGAAATTTCGACGAAATTCGTCCAATTTGGAGCGAAGTGAATTATTTGCCAAACGTGCACGGTTCTGCCGTCTTCACAAGAGGAGAAACACAATCGTTAACAACGCTTACCTTGGGTGGTAAAATGGATGAGCAAATGATCGATGGCGCAACCTTCCAAGGAACAGAGAAATTTATGTTGCATTATAACTTCCCTCCTTTCTCAACGGGTGAAGCAAAACCACTTAGAGGAACTTCTCGACGCGAGATTGGTCACGGGAATTTAGCGCTTCGTGCCCTAAAACCTGTACTTCCTGCAGACAATGCCTATACCATTCGTTTGGTTTCTGATGTCCTTGAGTCCAACGGTTCTTCTTCAATGGCGACCGTTTGTGCAGGTACCTTGGCACTTATGGATGGCGGTGTTAAAATCACTGCGCCTGTTTCTGGAATCGCAATGGGATTGGTGGCTGATGAAGGTAAATTCGCCGTGCTTTCAGACATCTTAGGAGACGAAGACCACTTGGGAGACATGGATTTCAAAATTACAGGAACCGCAAAAGGAATTACTGCATGTCAAATGGACATCAAAGTAGACGGATTGGAATATGAAGTACTTATCCAAGCATTGAACCAAGCGAAACAAGGGCGTTTACACATTCTTGACAAAATCATTGAAACCATTGCTGAGCCAAGGGAAACATTGAAAGCATCTGCCCCAAGAATTGAAGCAGTCATCGTTCCGAACGAAATGATTGGTGCCATCATCGGACCTGGAGGAAAAATCATCCAAGGTTTACAAAAAGAAACACAAACAACCATCACCATTGAAGAACTTGCAAATGGAGAGGGATCGGTTCAAATTCTTTCCAACAATGGTCCAAACATGGAAGAAGCATTAAGAAGAATTCGCATGATTGCTTTCCCACCCCTTGTTGAAGATGGCGCTACCTATGAAGGAAAAGTGAAATCGGTAAAAGAATTTGGTTGTTTCGTTGAGATCATTCCTGGTACAGATGGACTTATCCATATCTCTGAATTCTCTTGGGAAAAAGTAGGTAAAATGGAAGATGTTTGTAAAGAAGGTGAAGTGCTTTCTTTCAAAGTGGTTGGAAAGGATCCTAAAACGAGAAAATGGAAACTTTCACGTAAGGTATTGCTTCCCAAGCCAGAAATGAATTAATCTGAAACCAAGCATGCGCTTAGGTTAATTTTTTCTTCACAATTTTGTAACTTCTAAAGATTATTTTTACATAAATTTTAAAAAATGAAAAGAATTCTACTTATCTCAACGTTGCTAAGTGCCGTTGTGTCTTTCGGACAAGCTTTTGAAGCAGTAAACTTTACGGGTTTTGCAAATGCAAATGGTTGGACTACGCATTCTGGAACCGCTGGACAAATCCAAGCATTGACAACACCGTCTACTTCAGGAAACAGTTTAGGATTTCCTTTATTAGAAAACTCTGTTGGTAACCGTTTTGGTTTAGTGAGTGGGAATACGGAAGACGTAAACAAACCAGTGGTGGGGATTACCGGTGTAGGTTATTTTTCTTACCTTCTGAATGTAACAAATACCACAGGTTTAACCGCTACGGCGGCCATCGGTGACTATCACATTGGTTTTGGAGGTGCAGCAGGTGCTACCGTTACAAGCCTAGCTTCACGAGTTTATATCAAAGCAGGGTCTGCAGCCAATACCTTTAAAATTGCAATTTGTAACCAAAGTGGTGGTGCGATTACACCAACCTTTGAAGCAGGTGAACACCCATGTGGTACACCGGTTTTTATTGTGGTAAAATTAGATGCTACAACCATGCCTAACATTACGGCTTCTTTGTGGGTAAATCCGATTCCAGGAACCCTAGAGCCAGTGGCTAACTTAACACATAACTTAGGAACCAATGGTTTAGCAAACTTTGCATCCATTTGGCTGCGTCAAGGTACCAACACTGGAAACCTAGAAATCGACGAAATCAGGGCAGGTGCTACTTGGTACCAGGTTACACCATGCAACACGCCAACCATGTATTATGCAGACGTTGACGGTGATACCTACGGAAACCCCAACGCGCCTGTAAATTCTTGTTTGCCATTACCGGGATTGGTACTTAACAATTTGGATTGTAATGATAACAACGCTGCAGTGAATCCAAACTTGGTTTGGTATCAAGATGTTGACATGGATGGTTTTGGAAATGTCAGCGTAACCCAAACAGGTTGTACCGCTCCAGCTGGCTATGTTGCAAACAGTACCGATTGTGATGACAATGATTCAACAGCAAATGCTTTTACCACTTATTATCAGGATGCTGATATGGACGGTTTTGGTAACGTGGGTGCACCTTTGTCAAACTGTGGTCTACCTGCAGGTTATGTTACAGACAGTACGGATTGTGATGATTCTGACAGTACTTCTTACCCAGGGGCCATCGAAGTTTGTGACGGTGTTGATAACAATTGCGATAACAGCATCGATGAAGGTTTAAACCAAACATTGTACTATGAAGATGCCGATTTAGATGGTTTTGGTTCAACTGCTTCCATCCTTACCTGTGAAGTGTTAGGCGCTGGTTTTTCATTGGACAGTACGGATTGTGACGATTCAGATTCTACAATTCACCCGGGAGCTAACGAAATCCTTAACAATGCAATCGATGAAAATTGTGACGGTGTAGACAATTACGCTGGATTGAATGAAGCGCAATTTGTATCGTTTAATTTGGTACCGAATCCTGCACACAATTCTTTCCAGATTTCAACACAGTTGACTACAGCGTTTGTACTTGAAGTAATGGATCTGAAAGGAACCCTCTTATTTACATCAAACAATGTTGCAAATGGCACCTTGATTTCTACCTCAAATTGGGCAACTGGAAATTACATCGTGAAAGCTTCAACCCTTTCAGGAAGTCAATTTGCTCGCCTGGTGGTTGAATAATCGTTCCTTAAATATTTTGAAAAGCCGTCTAGTACGGCTTTTTTTATTTTTGCTCTTTTCCTTTACACCGTTTTATTATCGTTAATTTTATGTTTACAATTTGAAAACAACCAAAGTGAAACAAAAATTATTTTACGCCTCCCTGCTGTTATTTTTTCTAAGCATTCACAGCATCTCCTTTTCTCAATATTGGCAACAAGAAGTAGATTACACCCTTCACGTTACCCTGAATGATAAATCCAATCGTTTGTATGGCGATGTTTCTTTTGTCTACACCAACCATTCACCGGATGACCTCAAGGAAATGTACATCCATGTTTGGCCAAATGCCTATAAAAACGGTTCGTCTGCACTTGCGAAACAACTCGCCCATGAAGGAAAAAAAGACCTTTTATCAAAGGATACAACCGATTTGGGATGGATGGAAAACCTAGATTTCAAAATCAATGGGAATAAGGCCAAGTGGAACTTTGACCCTAAAAACCCAGACATTGTTATCCTAACTTTTGAAACACCTTTAAAATCGGGGAGTGCCCTGACCGTTTCCACCCCCTTCGCCGTGAAAATACCATCGGGAGAAATTTCGAGAATGGGACACATCAAGCAATCGTATCAAATTACCCAATGGTATCCCAAACCTGCTGTTTATGATGCAAAAGGTTGGCATCCGATTCCCTACCTAAACCAAGGAGAATTTTACAGTGAATTTGGCTCATTTGATGTTTCGATAACCCTTCCAAAAAACTACATTGTCGGAGCCACCGGTGTACTTCAAAATCAGGAAGAAATTCGTTACCTAGATTCCATTGCCACAGCAACCGCTGCCAATATTACCGAATTGATCGCTTTGCCCGCAGGGGAAATCAGGGATTCTTTTCCAGTTTCTTCTACGGAAAGTAAAACCTTGCGCTACATCCAAAACAATGTGCATGACTTTGCGTGGTTTGCCGACAAACGCTTTAAAGTACTCAAAGGGGAAGTGAGCCTTCCGATTTCAAAAAGAAAAGTCACTTCCTGGGCCCTTTTTACCCCTGCAAATGCACTTCAATGGCAGCATGCGATTGAGTACATCAATGACGGAACCTTTTATTATTCAAAATGGAATGGAGATTATCCCTATGATGCGGTAACGGCTGTGGATGGTACCATCAGCGCAGGTGGAGGAATGGAATATCCAATGGTTACGGTGATTGGTAATTCGAGTACAAAAGAAGAATTGGAAGTGGTCATCGTACATGAAGTAGGTCACAATTGGTTTTATGGCATCCTTGGGTCCAATGAACGCGAGCACGGATGGATGGATGAAGGGATGAACACCGCCAATGAAATGCGCTACGTTCTTACAAAATATCCAGACAATACAAGAATGTCAGACATGTTTGCAGGCGGTCGCTTGCACATGAACAACCTCGATCACCACGATTTGGGCGACATCATGTACCGTTTTATGGCCGTTACTGGAATGGATCAGCCCATTGAAACCCCTTCGCCCTTGTTTAGCTCTGCCAATTATGGCGGAATTATGTACCAAAAAACAGGACTGGTTTTTCAATACCTGCGCGGTTATTTGGGCGACAACTTGTATGACCAATGCATGCAAAAGTATTACGAGACCTATAAATTTAAGCATCCTTACCCGGAAGACATGCAACGGATTGTCGAAGGCGTTTCCGGTAAAAAGTTGGATTGGTTGTTCAAAGATTTGATTCAAACCACCGAAGTGTTGGATTATAAAATTTCCAAGGCAAAGCTTTTAGAAGCTTCCAATACCTACAACGTTAGGGTTAAAAACAAGGGGAACATTCGCGGGCCTATCGGGGTTTCAGCGCTGGACAAGGATGGGGTTTCGTTGGAGACACAATGGACCCCTGCCAACGAAAGAAAGTCCACCCTCACTTTTTCAAATGATTCAAAACTTAAGGAATTTGCAATAGATCCGACCCGCATCATACCTGAGATTAACCGCGACAACAATCGAATTGACATCACGAAACGCATGTTTAGAAAAGCAGAACCCCTTAGCTTCGAATTTGGGATAGGGGACCATGAAGCGGATAAAAACAATGTCTTTTGGATGCCAATCATGGCTTTTAACCACTCTGACCGAGCCCTATTAGGCGTTGCCTTTCACAATTTTGGGATTCCTTTTAAAAGCTTTCAATATTTCTTTGCACCCATGTATTCCTTTGGAAGAAACAACCTTGGAGGCATTCTGGAAATGAGTAAAACCTGTTTCCCAAAACACGGACCCAGGTTTGTAAAAGTGGGACTAAGTGTGAAATCTTTTGGATTGTCAGAGGATCCTAAAAACAGTACCCAGACTTTTTTCGCAGCTGCAACCCCTTACGTGAATCTGAATTTGGTACCGAAATGCACCCCGCGTGGATTCAGTCACGATTTAATGTTGAAATTACTTGCGCGAATGGACGAATATGGGTTTGACAGAACCCAAGAATACGGGGCCAAACTTACCCATACGATCGGTGTAACACGCACCCATTTCGGGTATCAAGGACAGGTGCAACTCGAGGGTGTGCATGGAAGTTCGCAACAAGTGTTTATGCGTTCTTATGTCAGCCGTGTGTCTGCAACCCAACAATTCAGTGTGAATTACCTTAGGAAGAATATGGAAAGATCGGTGAAGCTTAGGTTGTATGGAGCCTACAACCTTCTGTATAATCCTGCCTCTACCGGGTACAATCCCTATGGCAGGTATGACATTTCCATGTTTGGAAGCGCAGGGTATCAAGATGTTTTCGCTGAAAATTATTACTTCAACAGATCCTCAATTACAGGTTACCAATACAATGACGACATGGGAGGATTTCGTACCGCAAGTGACTACCTTAAAATGTCAGGCTATTGGGCTGCCTCAACAAACCTTACCGTTCAATTGCCTGTGAAGCCTAACATTTTTGTCGCCTTTGCTGATTTTGGAGTGTACGACAATGGAATTGGGGTTGCAACCTTGTACAATGCAGGTCTTGGGATAAACATTTCCGATGTCTTCGGCTTGTACTTTCCGTTGGTGCAAAGCAATTCCATGGGTGACCTCTATTCCAATTACGTTCGGTCAGTTCGGTTGACCTTGAAACTTAATCCGTTTAATTTTCCAATCAAAGTAGCTAACCTTTTAAATCGTTAATCATGTCTGAATCAAGAATTTCATTTGGTCGTATTTTCTGGCCAACCCTCGTCGCCCTTGGCGTTGCATTGTTTTTAGGAATGGTCGTTTTCTTCCTTGTTTTGGGAGGGGTCATTGGATCGTTTTCTAATTTTGGACCTGAGCCTTATGCCGTCGAAAAGGGTTCCATCCTTCACATGAAGCTCAAGGGTGAGATTCAAGAAAAAAGCAATGAAGAATTTAATCCCAGTACGTTTAGACTTAACAAATCATTAGGCTTACCCGATGTATTGCTTGCCATTAACAAAGCAAAGTCAGACAGTCACATTAAAGGGATTTACATCGACATTGACGACGTAAGTTGTGGGATTTCTACCGCAAGGAGCATTCGAAATGCCTTGCAGGATTTTCAGAAAAATTCAGGGAAGTTTGTCATTTCCTATTACCAAGGCGAAGCCATCAGCCAACGCGAATTTTACATTGGTTCAGTTGCCAAAGAATCCTATGCTTTCCCCACATCGAACTTTATGCTTACCGGATTGGGAGCTGAAGTGGTGTTCTTTAAAAAGTTATTGGATAAGTTGGATGTTGAAGTCCAAGTCATTCGTGGAGAAAACAACGATTTTAAAAGTGCTGTTGAGCCTTTCTTTCTTACCTCGTTAAGTGATTCTGCAAGGTTACAAAACCAAGTAATGCTGTCTGGGATTTGGAAGGAATTGTCCAATGACATCGCCGCAAGTAGGAAGGTTAAGACCGCTGATTTAAACAACTGGATTGACAACATGGAAATCCTTAACTGTGAATCCGCCCTTAAACACAGGTTGATCGACGGTTTGCTTTACCAAGATGAAATGATGGACAAACTTGCGGAAAAAGTGGGTGAAAAATCCCCTTCAGACATTCGCTTTGCGGATTTTAACAGCTATGCAAATACCGGTTTTTATGAAGACCAAATTTTGGTGAATTCTCAAGATCCATCGGTTGCAGTCATTATTGCCGAAGGCGAAGTGGCGAAAGGTGGAGATGGCGTGAATAGCGACAGAATCTGTAAGTATTTTCAAAAAGTTCGCAAGAACGATGAAATCAAAGCGGTCGTATTTCGAATCAACAGTCCAGGGGGAAGTGCCTTGGCAAGTGAAGAGATTTGGCGCGAAGTTATGCTCACACAGAAAAAGAAAAAAGTAATCGTTTCAATGGGCGATGTGGCTGCATCAGGAGGATATTACATTGCCTCACCTGCGGATTACATCTTTGCTGAAGCTACCACCATAACAGGTTCAATCGGTGTATTTGGCATGATTCCTTACACAGGGAAAATGTTTGAAAACAAACTTGGATTAACCTTTGACCGCGTGCAAACGAATAAACATTCTGTACTCAGTACCAATAAGAAATTATCACCTGAAGAATTTGCAGGGATACAATCTGAAGTAAATGTAATCTATAAATTGTTTTTAACGAGGGTGTCTGAAGGTAGGAAATTAAGCGTTGAACGTGTCAATCAATTGGCAAGAGGTAGGGTTTGGACAGGAAGCGATGCAAAAAGAATCGGTTTGGTTGACCAACTCGGTGGCATGGATGAAGCGATTGCGTACGCAAAGAAAGCAATCAATGACCAAGATTCTAAAGTAATCTACTATCCCTTGGTGAAGGAAGACAAATTCGCGACCATTTTAAAAATGATTGAAGATGAAACAGAGGAGGAAGAAGTTAAGATAAAGCAAACAGAACTTCCCAATGAATTGCTTCGGTACTACGAAGAAATCAGAAAGATTGAAGGGAAAATGGGCATTCAAATGCGCGTTCCTTACGAGTTGATTGTTCAGTTTTAAAACATTCACAAATAGAAAAGGGGGCGCAAGCCCCCTTTCTTGATTTAGTTAACTACGTGTTTGATTAACCTTCGCTCGTAATTTTCATCTATCAATTCAATCGTGTAAACGCCGGGTGCAAAAACTTCTTTGATGAAATATAGGTTTGCGCCTATGTTTAGTTTCACCTGTTCTTTATACTTCACCTTGCCATTGATGTCTCGGATGATAATTTGGGCGTTGCCTGTTGATTTAAATTGCTTCCAGAAAATGGAGAAGCTACCGTGGCTTGGGTTAGGGTAGGCGCCAAATGCATTTTCCATGGTCTCACAATCGCTGTACAAGGTACTCAACAGTTCTTCGCTGCCATCCATGTCAACTTGATACAAACGGTAGTAATTCTTTACACGTTGGTTGTCATCGTTGTATGAATAGGTTTGTTCTGCATTGCTGTTGCCAACGGCATCCTTGTACCCTAAAAGGGTCCAGTCGTAGCCTGTGTTTGATTTTTCAATTCTGAAATAATCATTGTTATGCTCTGTAGCTGTCTTCCACTGTATGCGCACGACTTCTTCCTCACAAGCTGTAGTCATTTCTAAGAATTCTACTGGCAAGGCTTGCGAGTTTGGTGTGCCAATGTTGAACCAACTGAAACCTTGGGAACCCGTACTTGTGATGACAAACGACGTTGGATTTGCACCGCCTGGGATTACTGTATGCGTTCCACATGCTGACCACGCAACGTGATTTTGAGCAGCTGTGTTTGATCCAGCGCTTTTTATTAAGCGGCAAATCTGTGGGGTTTGCATGCCTGTGAGGTTATTCGCTAACAAAGAAACGTCGTAGTTGACCAAGGTGATTGGCGCCGTATAGTTATTGTTGGTTGGTACAACGCTCCAGTATCCATCAGCTGAATAATTTTGAATCAATGATCCCGATGCGTTTAATGGCAATCCATTATAGAGGGGAGAGCCGCTTTGGTTTGGCGTACCTGTAACATACTGAACCGTTAGCGATTGGTCAACCCCAGGAGAGGTTCCGAAGTCAAATTGGGCGTAGCGGTTATATGTCGCTGTACCCACTGGGAACCTTCCGGCTAAGCCAGATGTAGCCGAATTTGCAAAGAATCGTTTGAAAGGTCCTACAATGGTTCCGCTGTTGTAATTTAATGTACCGGGCGATGCACTGCTGAGTCCTAAGGTTAAGAGGTTGTTAGCAGTAGTATAAATGTTACCTTGCCACATGTGCAATGAATCTGAAACCGAAACCGGAATTTGTAGGGTTAAGGTTGCTCCAGCGGATTTATTTACGCGCATTTTAGCAAATTGAATGGTTCCATTGCCAATGATTGTGCCTGCGTTTGGTCCAAAAAATACGATAAATCCATTCGTAGATGTTAAGTTACCATTTTTGATAAGGTTCGACCACACCCAAAATGTACCTCCTGATTGTGTAAGTTGAGATCCAGGCTCCAATACTAAGCTATTTACATTTACAGAACCGTACGATAAGATAGGCTGGGTCAAAATACAACCCGTATTCGCAGGAATGACGGTATGGGAAGTTTGGTTCGGAAGAGTGACTGCCGGAACCAAACTGGATCCATTGTAGGAATACCAATTGCTGAGTGTTCCCCAATCGCTTGAACTTTGGCCATTCCAAACGTATGAGCTTGCCGTTAAGGGGGTCAAAACATTGACATTGGCAGGGGAGAGGGTAACCACATTCGAAGGGGTAACACACGCTCCATTGGTAACCATGGCCCGAATGTATTTCGTGCCTGCCATAATGCCAATGGCGTTGGCTGGTAACGTAGCTGAGGTTTGACCCGCTATATTCGTGAAAGTCACATTGTCGTTACTTGTTTGCCATTGAGGGGTACCGCCATAATTGGTCAAAGTAATTGCACTTGGCAATAATCCAGGACATACCGTTTGGCTGCTGCTTGCTGTGCTTGATGGTATTACCGTGGCGACAATTGACGTTCTGGGACTTGATGTGCAACCATTGTTGGTTACATCCGCATAATAGGTCGTCGTTGTTGCGATGCTTGGTGTAGTGTAACTCGTTCCTGTTCCCAATGAAGCGCCACCGGTTAAGGCTGCGTACCAATTGATGGTTCCTGCTGCTGTACCTGCTTGAAGGGTTCCTGTTCCTGATACACAGATGGATGCACCCGTAGTAGAGGTGATTGTCGGTATGGCATTAACCGTTGCAACCACTGCCGTTCTTGGTGAGGAGGTACATCCATTATTGGTCACATCGGCATAATAGGTCGTCGTAGCAGCGATGCTTGGTGTGGTATAACTCGTTCCAGTGCCCAAAGAAGCGCCACCGGTTAGGGCTGCATACCAATTGATGGTTCCTGCTGCTGTAGCTGCTTGAAGGGTTGCTGTGCCTGTACCGCAAATGGAAGCGCCTGTCGTAGAGCTGAAGGTTGGGATTGCGTTCACCGTTGCCACCACGGCTGTTCTTGGTGACGATGTACACCCATTGTTGGTAACATCCGCATAATACGTAGTCGTTGCAGCGATGCTTGGTGTGGTATAACTCGTTCCAGTACCCAAAGAAGCGCCACCTGTCAAAGCGGCGTACCAATTGATGGTTCCTGCAGCGGTAGCCGCTTGAAGGGTTACGGTTCCCGTTCCACAACGCGAAGCGCCTGTCGTAGAGCTGAAGGTTGGGATTGCGTTAACCGTTGCCACAACGGCTGTTCTTGGTGAGGAGGTACATCCATTATTGGTCACATCCGCATAATACGTAGTCGTTGCAGCGATGCTTGGTGTGGTATAACTCGTTCCAGTACCCAAAGTAGCGCCACCGGTTAAGGCTGCATACCAATTGATGGTTCCTGCTGCTGTAGCTGCTTGAAGGGTTAAGGTACTTGGTCCCCCACAAATGGAGGCACCAGTAGTTGAGCTGAAAGTAGGGATTGCAATCACGGTAGCAACCACCGCTACCCTTGGGTTGGTAGTACAACCATTATTGGTCACCTCTGCATAATAGGTCGTCGTTGCAGCGATGCTTGGCGTAGTAAAATTGGTTCCTGTCCCCAAAGAAGCGCCACCTGTTGAGGCTGCGAACCAATTGATGGTTCCTGCTGCTGTTGCTGCTTGAAGGGTAACGGTTCCCGTTCCACAACGAGAAGCTCCTGTCGTTGAAGTGAAGCTTGTTGCGTTTACCGTGGCAGTCACTGCGGTTCTTGTTGCAGAAACACAGC
>RFQZ01000032.1 GCA_009924735.1 Flavobacteriia bacterium
GCCATGAAATTTCATGGCAATTGGTCCTCCATGCGATGTGCAGACGGATTTGGACGCACCATGGAAAACGGTGTATTGAACAAAACAGATTTTAATGAAAATGTTTGGTTTTGCGGATGCATTGCTGGATCACCTGGAGAAGCTTATTCCCCGTGCAGTGAAGACCTTGTGGTAAGCGAATTCAACCTTGGCAAGGACCAAATTCCCTACAACGCTGAGGATTGGATAGAATTACAAAATACGGGCAGTGCTTCCATTTCATTAAATGGATACATTTTCAAAGATGAAAAGGACGACCACATTTTCCCTCTTGACGGAATGACTTTAGAATCGGGAGAATTTATGGTGATTGCAAAAGACTCGGGCCTATTCCACTATCGCCATCCAGATTTCACTGGGAAAATTTTATATGGAATGCCTTTTGGGATTTCTAAAAAGGACGCCATGCGGATTTACAATTCGAACGGAACATTAATACAAAGCATCAACTACGACAGCGTTCCTACTTGGCCTAGCGTTCCTTTTGCAACGGACTTTACTTTTGAATATTCAGTGGGTGGTGAAAATCAAACCCTTGGCGAATTTTGGTTTGCGGGATGTGAAGGAGGCTCACCAGGACGTATGTTTAGTCCTTGTCCTATCTACTACGGGGACGAATTGGCGATCATCTTCCCAAATCCAACCTCAGATATTCTCAACCTATCGATTAACAACATGGGTTCGAACAAAGGTACCACAGAGATAACTGTTTACAACTTGGAAGGTCAACTGTTAAAAACTTCTTCCCTTCCATCCTCCATAGAAAAAGTGATAGGAACTACGTTGGATGTATCAACCCTAAGCCATGGGTTATACTACATCCGAATACAAAAATCGAATGCAGTAATCTCCCTGCCTTTTATAAAAATTTAAGCTTTAATTGCTCGGTTTAGAAGTGCAATCATTCCAAGACAAACGATAAACAACTGGGTTGCTGTTTCTTCATCTAAGGTTGTACCATCTTCATCTTCGGTAGAAACTTCTACAGACATGAATTGGGTTAAATGAGGTTGGTCGCAAAAATCTTCCAATTCTTGTTCCGTTGCTTCGTCATCGCTTTCGAAGTAAGCATCCAATACAGCGGCAAACGGCTCTTGAAAATCAGCGATCATATCATCTGTGATTTCATTTACAGCTACGCCTTCTTGTACAAAGGCCTCAATGATAATCCAGAAATAATATAAAATGAGTCCTTCAAGGTCATCGTTTTCATATTCTGTAGGTGCTGCCAACACGTAATCTAACAGTGCAGGTTGCAATTCAGCATATTGGTTAATTACTTCTTCCAGTCGCTCATCACTGGCGTTGTCGACGATTTCAATCGCCTTTTCAATACTTTCTATTTGTATGTGTTTCATAATGGTTAAAATTAAAATTAATTTCAAAACCAAAAGTATGTAACTTGGGATACATACAAAATTATAACACTCCCTTAACTTTGTACCCAGAAATTAGGCAGCGACTTAAGGTATCAATTAATAACAAAACAAAATGAAAGAATTTCAAGGAACCATTGTAGACGTTAGAACCGTTGCAGAATTCAGTGGGGGTCATGTGGTTGACTCTGTGAACATCCCGTTGCAAGAAATTATGCAGCGCATTGATGAAGTAAAAGCATTGAAAGAACCCCTCATCTTTTGTTGTGCAGCAGGCATACGAAGTGAACAAGCTACGCAATACTTCAAATCGTTGGGTATTCAATGTGAAAATGGTGGCGGATGGATGGACGTTGAACAATTTATAAACAACCTTTAGAAATGGGACTGCTCACAAATTTATTCGGAAAAAGTGTCGATTATTCCACGCTCGTTAGAGGCGGAGCTATCATTATTGATGTAAGGTCACCCGGGGAATTCGCTGGAGGCCACATCAAAGGTTCCAAAAACATACCGCTTCAAGAATTACCAAAAAAACTCAATTCTCTCCCGAAAGACAAGGTAATCATTACTTGTTGTGCATCGGGTATGCGCAGCGCATCGGCAAAAAACACCTTAAAAAGCAATGGCTTTAAGGAAGTACATAATGGCGGGGGCTGGATGCGTTTGAAAGAAAAAATCTAAAAGCATCCCCATTTTCAACCATTGGATCACACGAACGAGGTAAAAATTCATTTTTGTGATGCACATCATCTTTTTCAAATTTCAATTTGACTAATTTCGCTTCATTCTTATATTAAAAACATAGCATGCAACTGTGGAATAAATTTAGTAAAGAGGACCTGGAAAAGAAATTGCGAGAAAAAGGCCATGAGTATGTGACCGTATCTTTCTACCAATATGCTAAAATCAGCGACCCGGACGGTTTCAGAAATCAACTCTTCAAAGATTGGTTTGCTTTGGACATCATTGGCCGTACCTATGTTGCCAGTGAAGGAATCAATGCGCAGATAGCGGTTCCCTCCCAACATTTCGAAGCATTTAAATCTCAATTGAATGCCATTCCTTTTCTGCAGGAAGTGCGGCTCAACGTTGCCGTGGAAAAAGGCGATGCTGAGTTTCCATTTCTTAAGTTAAAAATCAAGGTGCGTCCAAAAATTCTTGCCGATGGATTGGAAGATGAAACATTCGATGTCACCAACAAAGGCCTACACCTGAATGCAAAGGAATTCAATACGCTGACCGAAAAAAACGACTGTATTCTCGTTGATTTCCGAAACCACTATGAACACGAAGTAGGTCATTTTAAAGACGCTATTTTACCGGATGTAGATACGTTTCGCGAATCACTCCCCGTAATTGAATCCGAAATTCTAAAAGGAAACGAGGACAAAAATGTAATCATGTATTGCACTGGTGGCGTGCGATGTGAAAAAGCATCCGCTTGGTTTAAACACAAGGGTTTTAAAAACGTGTACCAATTGGATGGTGGGATCATCAAATATGCCAACGATTGTAAAAATCAAGGGATCCCCAATAAGTTCATTGGAAAGAATTTTGTGTTTGACGAACGGCGTTCCGAAAGAATTTCACCTGACATCATCAGTGTTTGCCATCAATGTGGCGCGCCCTGCGATGAACACACCAATTGCGCTTTTGAAGGCTGTCATCTCCTTTTCATTCAATGCGAGCAATGTAAACATGAAATGGGGAATTGTTGTTCTGAAGAATGCAAGGACATTAAAAAACTTCCCTTGGATGCGCAAAAAGAAATCCGCAAAAAAGTCAGCAAAAGCAACCTCGTTTTCAAAAAAGGAAGATCTACGAATATAAAATTTAAAGCAAAGGGATAAAATTTTATCTTTGGATTCAATTCAAACCCATACAAGTGTTATTCGCAATCAATTGGTCTTTTGACGCAGAAATCATTCCTGGCTACCGCACCCCAAACTGGTACGGACTCCTATTTGTTTCCGGGATGATTCTTGGTTATTTCGTTATCCGCGCAATGTTTAAACGAGAAAATATTTCCAACGATTTATTGGATAAATTGGTGATGTACATGGTCCCTGCTACCGTCATCGGAGCACGTTTAGGACATGTATTTTTTTACGGACCTTATTGGGGTGAAGACGGTTACTTCTCTCATCCATGGGAAATCGTTAAAATTTGGGAAGGGGGACTTGCGAGTCATGGCGCTGCCATTGTAATTCTCTTCGCCCTTTGGTATTTCTCTAAAAAGACGGTCAAAAAACCATACCTATGGATTTTGGACAGAATTGCAGCACCCATTGCCATTGCAGGTGCATTTATCCGCCTAGGAAACCTTGTGAACCACGAAATGGTAGGATACATTACCGATGTGCCATGGGGATTTCGTTTCTTACACCACGACTGCTTGAATTTCAGCAATGGACAATACCTGTGCGATTGGTCAGAAATTCCGGTAAGGCATCCGGCTCAATTGTATGAAGCCATCTGTTATTTCATTTCCTTCGGTGTCTTGTTATTCTTATATTGGAGAAAAGACAAGTGGAAGCAAGAGGGTTATATTTTCGGTGTTTTCCTTTTGCTCATTTTTGGTTTTAGGTTTCTAATTGAATTTTTAAAAGAGGGACAAACCGCAAGGGACGCGGAGTTGATGTTAAATACCGGTCAAATGCTCAGCATCCCCTTCGTTGTCATCGGAATCCTCTTGATTTACCGAGCGACGAAACGCAAATTCACTTCATCTTAAAGCCGTAGATTCTTTGGTTTTATTAATAGATTACTTCTTATATTTGTACTCAAATAATTGAACCATGGCAGTCAAAACTACAGCCGGAGCGAGTAAAGCTACATCCAAAAACACCACAGGTACATTTACCAAAGAAACCTATGTTAAATGGTACACAGACATGTTGTTGATTCGAAAATTCGAAGAAAAAACCGGTCAACTTTACATTCAACAAAAATTTGGAGGCTTTTGTCACCTTTACATTGGTCAAGAAGCCATCGCTGTAGGTACCGCAAGTGCTGTACGCCCAACCGATAAACACATGACCGCATACAGAGACCACGCACATCCGATTGCATTGGGAACCGACCCAAGAAGATTGATGGCTGAATTGTATGGTCGCACCACAGGATGCTCGAAAGGAAAAGGTGGATCGATGCACTTTTTTGACAAGGAAAAGAATTTCATGGGTGGACATGGCATCGTAGGTGCTCAAATCCCCATGGGTACCGGCGTTGCATTTGCCGAACAATACAATGGAACTGATAACGTCGCCATTGTTTCAATGGGAGATGGAGCTGTTCGACAAGGTGCATTGCATGAGACTTTTAACATGGCCATGCTATGGAAATTACCAGTGATTTACATCATTGAAAACAACAACTATGCAATGGGAACCAGCGTAGAACGCACCACAAATGTCACCGACTTGTCAAAAATTGGACTTTCATACGAAATGCCTTCGAAAATAGTGAATGGCATGCGCCCTGAAGATGTTCACAATGCCATTTCAGAAGCAGCGGACCGCGCAAGACGGGGAGACGGCCCTACCCTTTTGGACATCAGAACCTACCGTTACAAAGGACACTCAATGTCTGACCCTCAAAAATACAGAACCAAAGATGAAGTAAATGACTGGATGGACAATGACCCGATTGACCACGTACTTGAAGTCATCCAAAAAAACAAGTGGCTGAACGAGAAAGAATTAGAGGAAATCAGTGCTTGGGTTAAAAATGAAGTAGATGAAAGCGTTGTCTTTGCAGAAAATTCACCTTACCCAGCGCCTGAAGCATTGTACGAAGATGTTTATGTTCAAAGCGATTATCCTTACATTAAAGAATATTAAAATTACCTAACCATGGCGGAAATTATTTACATGCCCAAGTTAAGCGATACCATGACCGAAGGTGTGGTGGCTGCATGGCATAAGAAAGTGGGAGATTCAGTAAAATCAGGTGAATTATTGGCGGAAATTGAAACCGACAAAGCCACCATGGAATTCGAATCTTTTTTTGATGGAGAATTGCTTCACATAGGAATTGAAACGGGAAAAGGAGCGCCCGTAAACGCCATTCTTGCGATCATTGGAAACCACGGCGAAGACGTTTCAGCCCTGCTTCAAAATGAAAGCGCCCCTGCTGCCACAACGCCTGTTGCCACAGAAACAACCCCAACTGCTGCACCTGTAGCTACTCCGACGCCTGTCGTTGCCCAAGCCAACGCAGTTGTGAACAACGGAAAACAAATGGTTGCTTCTGATGAAAGAATTTTAGCATCGCCGCTGGCGAAAAAAATGGCCACAGAGAAAGGCATCGACCTTCAGTACATCGCTGGTAGCGGTGAGAATGGACGTGTGGTAAAGAGAGACATTGATCATTATTCCCCGCACCCAACAGGAAACACCATTCTTCCTTCCAATGCCGCTCCTGCAGGAACGGAATCTTACACAGATGAACCCATCAGTCAGATGCGTAAAACCATTGCACGAAGATTGGCAGAAAGTAAATTTACAGCACCTCACTTCTACTTGACCTTGGACATCGATATGGACCAGGCCATTGCATCAAGAAAATCCTTGAATGCCATGGAAGGAGTGAAAGTTTCCTTTAACGACATGGTCATCAAAGCCGTTGCAATGTCACTTAAAAAACACACTGCCGTTAATTCATCTTGGCTTGGTGATGTCATCCGAAGAAACAACCACGTTCATGTAGGCGTTGCCGTAGCTGTAGAAGATGGATTGTTGGTCCCTGTGATTCGCTTTGCGGATGGAAAAGGACTCATGCAAATTTCAAAAGAAGTAAAAGATTTGGCAGGAAAAGCGAAGGATAAAAAGCTTCAACCCTCCGATTGGGAAGGCAACACCTTTACGATTTCAAATTTAGGAATGTTCGGGATTGAATCATTTACAGCCATTGTCAATCCACCCGATAGTTGTATCTTAGCCGTCGGGGGTATTAAAGAAATTCCGGTAGTAAAAAATGGGGCAATTGTACCAGGAAATGTAATGAAAGTTACCTTATCTTGCGATCATAGGGTCGTAGATGGCGCAACAGGATCTGCATTTTTACAAACCTTTAAGAACTACATGGAAAATCCAGTTTCGATGCTCCTCTGAGTAACCGAAAACTGACATGCTGACGCCTAGAACCTACCTTCTTACCTTCCTAAGTTTTGCACTCAGTTTCAGTGCTTGGACGCAAGCAACCATACGCGTTACTGTACTTTCCGTACAAACAGGCATTTACCAAGATTGCGATGGGTTTTTCTCGGGAAATTCAGACTATGTTTGGGAATTCACCGGAACCGACAATTCCGTAGGTTATTCCAACAACAACCCCGCTTTGTTTGGGATTTTCGGATTTAACTACGCCTACAAAAACAACGACAACGGTCCTTATACCATGACATCGCCCGGAGGAACCTTTTCGCCCAACAGCGGATTGTTTTTTGACCACGATTATTTATGCCCGACCAACGTACCCACCCAAATCAATCTTTCTTGGGAAGCTTACGATAATGACGACGTTGGAAATTATGACATTCTTGGATTAAACGACGGACAAACGAACGCTCAAAATGTCGTGATGCCTGTTCCCGCAGCAGCGGGCTCTTTGACATACACGTTCACAGCCAACTCAGTAGACCCAGGTTGCCCACAAACCTACACCATCCAACTGCGGGTTGACCGCATTCCAATCGTGGTAAGCTTCTTACAAGACAACATTTGCAGTGCAAACCCACTTGCGTTGAATACCACCTATACTTTCGGTTGGTGTCCTGCTACCCTGGAACCCAATGAACCTACCGCAAACGACATTCAAAATGCCGGTTCAAACTGGGCGAAATTTGTAGCGCCAGCCTCAGGGTCTGTATATATTTCTTCAGATTTAGCGGGTACACAAATCGGCACCTACTTCCAAATTTACCACGCAGCGGATGGAGGAAACTGTACCGACGGTATCCATGCCGTAACAGGGGCATTGGTAAAAAATGAATTTGAATACCTTTCCAACATTGATTTTTCAGATGGCATAGATTTTTTAAACATCGATCCCGAAGCAGAAATCACTTTTGACGCCTGCAATCCCATTCCTTTAATCTCTTACCAAAAACTCATTCCGGGACAAACCTACTACATTCAAATTTGTGCTGACAACCCAAACAGCAATGGGTATTTTCAGCTTCGCGTTAATGGCTTAGGCGGTGGTCCACCCGATTTAATCGACATTCCTTGCCTATCCAACACAGTGACATACAATACCACACAAATTTCTTCGGCACAAAACAGCGGAGCTACTTCGGTACTTAATTTTGGCTGTGCCTTTGACAGCGGTAATGGTGCAGGAGAAACAGGTCAAGTGCACAACTCATCAAACCCCAGCGAATATCACGCCTACGATTATCCCCACATTGGCCTTGGAAATGCCGCCATGAATGAAAGTGTTTGGTTAAATTTCATTGCGCCCAATCAAGGAAGAATCAAGTTCGAAACCGATTACCAAAGCATTCTCTATGGCGAAAGCGCTGCACTTTTTGGATACGATACTTCCTTTTCCCCTGGGGTTCCTTTGGATTATTTATGCAGTAACTTGAAATTCATCGATTCTGATGAGGGCGGACCGAATGGATTGCTGGGCGGCGACCCCAGCGCTTTGGTACTCGCACCTTGCTTAGAACCTGGCTATAAATACTTCGGGATGGTAGATCCTTCGGATGCAATTACACCTTTGAGTTCCCAATCTATTAAAACTTGGGTCTTTGATCCCAGCGTGGTGGACCCTACGCTAAACCCGCCTGGAAATGACATTCTTTGCCTCACCATGCAGAACCCGCTGTATCAGGTCCCTGTAATCCCCATTGGGGCAAATCCTACCTTTCAATCCGTTGCGGGAACCAATGTTTTGGCCTGCCAAGAATACCTTGCCGGAGAACCCAACATTGACCCAAGTCCTGCGAATTGTGCAAATCAAACGGTATGGCATTACTTCGTAGCGCCCGGATCTGGCGCCGTGGAAATTAGCCTAAGGGCATACATTGGAATGAACTTGCTCCGATTTAACATTTACGAACTGTTGAACGGAACCTCTTGTTACGGTGGTTTGGCGCCTGCAACCTTTACCACCAACGGAACCCGTTATGACCCGATCATCACGCCCATTGTTTCAGGTTCTGCAACCTTTACTGGACAACAAGTCTCCTTGTGCTGTTTAGATTCTGGAAAAGTATATGCCATTCAATTGGATGGTGGCTCACAAGGAGATGAAGGACAGTACATCATCGAATACATCCAAGAATTAGAGAGCGATGCCGGTGATGTTGCCGTAAACGTTTCCAATGGGGTTTATGCAGATGTTTTGGTAGGCGACACTGCCCTGATTTGCTACGGAAATACCTTTCAACCTTCGATTTTATTGGATGGAATTGGGAATTCAACGGCAAACCTTCCTTCTTGTTTAAGTCCAGGTTACGTGGTGCACTCCTACCCTCTCGCGCCCGATCCGGTATACAATTCAGGTTTTACATTCATCGACTCTTTGCAAACCCCTGGATCCTCTTTCATCCATGTAAGTGATGGCTCTGGAACCTTTGGAAATCCATTGTATAATACGGTGTATTATTTGTCGCCAGCGGGTGATGTTCCCAACAATTGGGGGGCTTTTGACTGCCAAACCACATCCGTGGAAAATGGAGTTCCCATTGTGTACCTTCAACCGCTTGCAGCGAATTCAACCTACAACAATCAAAACTGCACCCTGATTTTCTCACTTACAGGAGGTGTTTCAGGTTATTTGAATCAACCGTACCCCTTCAACATTGTGAATCCACTTGGCAACACCGTTTTTTCAGGCACGGTAAATCCAGGTCAAAATTTCAGCTATACCGCAGCCATTCCAGGGTATTACACCGTTAACATTCCCGACAGTCCATGTCCAATTACCTTAACCTTCGACGCTACAGGCTGCAACAACCCGTGTACACCCACGCAAACGAATGTTTCCCTCATGATTTGCCAAGGGGACAGCGTAATGTTGGGAGGGCAGATGCAATCTACAGCAGGCGTATACTTGGATTCTTTGACCTCGACCATGGGCTGTGACTCCATCCAATTTACCACCTTGGGATTCCATCCAAACCCAAGTTATGGTTTTCAGCAGTTTACGTTGTGCGAGGGAGAAACGGTGACCTCAAATGGAATTTCATACAGTGCGAATGGACAATACATCGATACAATTTCCAGTGTGCATGGATGTGACAGCATTGTTACAACCAGTGTTTTTGTGGTATTGCCGATTGTTGTCAACCAAGAAGTTCATTTGTGCGAAGGGAATTCATATACTTTTAACGGAAATACCTACACCAACGAAGGCGTGTACTTTGACACCACAACCACGGTAAACGGGTGTGATTCAATCAATGTATTGAGTTTGTTTTTGAACGGTGCGTATGAAACCCAATTGTACGACACGGCATGCATTGGAAGTTCCTATGTTTTTGGGATTGACACCCTCTACGCCAGCGGAAGCTACATTCGTCCCATGGTGGCAGACAATGGATGTGACTCAACGATATTATTGGACTTGTACTTCTTGGATTGCAGCCTTTTGACCATTTACGCGCCCAATTCCTTCACGCCGGACAACGATGGAACCAACGATTTGTGGTACCCCGTTATTCAAAACTTGAAAGCCTATACGTGCTACATATTCAACCGATGGGGAGAAAAGATTTTCACTACTTCAGGGGCACCTTGGGACGGAACCTACGCTGGCAACGAATGTCCAATGGGCGTCTATACTTTTGTCTTAGACTGGACCGATAACGAGACCAAAACACACCGCATCACGGGGCACATCACCTTGATTCGATAGGCATACAAGAGAACTTGCATACCCAACGTAGCCTTTCCAACCCTATTTAATACGCTAAAATTACGGGAGTTCCCCTATTCACCCTAAATTCTTATGGTCTCGCGAATGATTTCCATTAGTTTCACCTTGTTTTGAAAGGCAAGAAGGAAGGTAAAAACAATTAGCCATCCGATGGTTGATTTCAGAACGAAAAAGAATTCGTGATAATTAATTGAGTAAACAATGAGCGAAAAGCTACCGATGTTGATGGTCCAATCTTTCAGCGAAAAAAATGGAAAAACCGCTGAGCTAATCATAGAAAGTGAACATGAATTTCCAAGTCCGCCTTTTGTTGGACAAGAAAACAAGACGATCAGGGGAGAACGGGTATTAAATTCGAAAAAGTTTAAGGGCACGTTAAAGGTCGCGCCTGACCACATTCAATTAGACAATTGCGCCAAGTTACACCCACCAGTATCCAACGAGGGCAATAGGGTTGAACAAGATTTTATTTTGACGATCACCTTAAGGAATGGGGAATGGTTTATGCATTATGTGGACAAGACCACACGCGAGGCAAAAGAGCTTCCTTTTCATGGCTTTATGTACAACGACTAAAGAGGCGTCGCCAGTATCAATAAAATAACATCAACTTGACCTTAGTTAAATGAAAAATGAGTTACTTGCAAGCCAAACTAGCTTTCGTTTGCAAAAGGATGCAATGTAAACCAAAGAAACTTTAAGGTTTTCATTTCTGCGCAACGACTCTTAGAACAAAAAACGATGATAGAACAAGTAAAGATTTCGGTGCTAATGGCTGTTTACAATACCGATTTTAGTTACATCAAAAGAGCAATTGATTCTGTCATGTCTCAGGATTTTCAAGATTTCGAGCTCATTGTTATCGATGATGGCAGCAAAGACAATGACCGCACCGCTTTGTTGCAATACGTTGAGAAATACGAGGATAAAATTGTCTACATCCGTCAACGGAATCATGGACAGTCAGAAGCAATGAACCGCGGTGTATTGATCAGTTCAGGAACCTTCATCACCATCCTTGATGGCGACGACGAATATAAACCACATCATTTAAGCGCTTGTCTAAAAGAGGTGGCAGACGTAGATTTAATTTGTTCTACAACGGAAACCATTGTGGATACCAACGACGATTATTATGTCCCCGATAAGGATGACCTTACAAAACTCATCCATTTGGATGAAACGGTTCTCTTTGGCACACTGTTCGGCCGTAAAAAAGTATTTTCAAGCCTGTCTTTCAAAAGTGGCTTCGCTGCAGACGCTGATTTCTATGAAAGAGCAAATACGTTGTTTAATGTAAAAAAAGTAGACCTCAGAACGTATGTCTACCACCGGAACATTCCGAACAGCATTTGCGCGACGATGAAAAAAGAGAATTTGACCCATTCATAATTTATGGCTTTCGAAGTTCACCGCTTTCTTCCAAACACCGACGTGGTCATGGCCTGCCACATAACGGGTATTTATGATGTCAATAGAAATACAACGCTAGGCGATGATCAATATGATTTGGTGCGCGATTGGGCGGAATCCGTTTCGAAACAAGGTTTACAAGGGGTGATTTTTCACAACAACTTCAGTGTAGAAACCTGTGAAAAATTCACAAGCGAGTACATTTCATTTTTTAAAATCACCTACAATCGCCAATTCAACCCGAATGTCTTCCGCTATTTTGTGTACAATGATTTTCTACAACAGCACATCCAGTTCTTCAATCACATTTTCGTGACCGACATCACCGATGTTACGTTGGTTACCAATCCCTTTGTTGATCCCTTTTTTATTGAAAACCCAAACGCAATATTTTGTGGAGACGAGCCCAAAACACTCAATGATGATTGGATGATGGCCCATTCTGCCAACCTCCGTAAAAACATTGTCGATTTTTCCGAATACGAGGATACGTTTGCAAATGAAACCCTTTTAAACTGTGGAATCATAGGGGGTAAAGCGCAAATTTTCTTTGATTTCATTCAAAAGTTATGCGCCATTCACGCAAATGCTAACAACGACAACCAAACGGCTTTTACGGGTGATATGGGTGCGTTTAACTATTTGGCAAGAACCCAATTTAATAGCCAGTTAATTCATGGTACACCTGTGAATACCGTTTTTAAAAGCTACGAACAGGAACGCCAAGATTGTTGGTTTCGACACAAGTAATGTTCGCAACTTCATTCCGGTCAAACAACGCGCTTATGGTAACACCTCGGTTAATGACGGACATTTTAACAAAGCCGTAACCAAACCCTTGTTATTTGCTTTTTTGTAATAACTTTGTAGTCACAAAAAATAAAAGCATGGAAGTCTCAATCATCAAAATAGGAAATTCAAAGGGTTTCCGATTATCCAAAACAATCTTGGAGAGGTATAACATCACCGACAAAATTGAATTGATCTTAGAAAAAGGACAAATCATTTTACGCCCCATTTCTGTTCCTCGCAAAGACTGGGACAAAGCATTCCAAAAAATGCATGAAAATGGCGACGACCAACTCCTTATTAACGATGTATTTGAAGATGAAAACCTTGACGAATGGAAGTAAAACAGTACCAAATAATTTTGGTGAACCTCGACCCTACCTTGGGCAGTGAAATTCAAAAAACACGTCCTTGTGTGATTGTCTCTCCCAATGAAATGAATGACCATTTAAGAACGGTTGTAATTGCACCTATGACCACTTCCAGCAGGAAATACCCATCCAGGGTAAAAGTGAAACACAACGATCAAGATGGCTGGATTGTAATCGATCAAATAAGAACGATTGACAAAATCCGAGTTGTAAAGTATTTGGGATCACTAAAAGAAAAGGAAATACGAGAATGTAAACGCGTAATCCGAGAAACATACGTTGACTAAACTGAATCTGAGAATGGCGCCGCTCCTCAAACCAAAAGCAATCATTGAGAAAAAAAATACACTTAACCCCTGATTCTCACGCATAGAAATTTAACCTCTTGAGATTTAATGGTTTTTTGTAACTTGGTGCGCCCCTAAACATGCCTATGAAGAATCTACTACTCGCTTTAGCCCTATTCCCTACCCTTATTTTTTCCCAGGCCATCATTCAGGTGAAGGTACTCAGTGTTCAAACCCTATCCAATGTGGATTGCGATGGACTTTTTCTTGGGAACTCTGATTATGTATGGGAGTTTACCGGAACCGACAATACCGTGGGATTAACCAATAACAACCCGGCGTTGTTTGGGATTTTCGGTTTTAACTACGCCTATAAAAACAACGACAACGGTCCTTACACGATGACAGCGCCTGGAGGGACTTTTTCTCCGAACAACGGGTTGTTTTTCGACCACAACTACCTTTGTGCGAACGACGTTCCTTCCAGCATCAACCTAAGTTGGGAAGCGTATGACAACGACGATGTTGGAAATTACGACGTATTGGGATTAAACGATGGTTCCACGGGTTCCCAAAATGTGACCATGCCTGTCCCTGCTGCCGTAGGAATATTAAACTATTCTTTTCAAGCCAACAGCAACGACCCCGGATGTGCGCAAGTGTATAAAATCAACCTACAGGTGGAAAGATTGCCATTGGTGGTCAACTACCTTCCGGATAACGTTTGCAATGCCACACAACTCGGATTAAATACAACCTATACTTTTGGTTTTTGCAACTCCACCCTAGAACCCAACGAACCGGCCGCTTCGGATGTTCAAAATGCAGGTTCCCAATGGGCAAAATTTGTGGCGCCCGCATCTGGATGTGTTGAAATCACCAGCGATTTAGCAGGAACTGACATCGGAACGTATTTCGAAGTGTACCACGCCGCTGACGGACTGAATTGCACGGACGGTGTACATGTGGTAACCGGTGTTACCCTGAAAGATAAATTTGAATACCTCTCACACATCGAGTATTCGGACGGAATTGATTTACTTGGCTTAGATCCCGAAGCAGAAATCATCTTTGATGCCTGTGATCCTATTCCTTTTATCTCCTACGAAAAGCTCATCCCAGGACAAACGTATTACATTCAATTCACCGCCGACGGACCGAATGACCATGGTTATTTTCAACTTCGCGTAAATGGTTTAGGAGGCAGTGCGCCCGACATCGAAGACATTCCTTGCCTATCGAATTCAGTTGGCGTAAATACAACCGCCATTTCCTCAGCGCAAAACAGTCCTCCTTCGCTAAACCTCACCTTCGGATGTGCTTTGGACGGTGGGAACAATGCAGGGGAAACAGGACAGCAACACAGTTCCTCCAATCCAAATCAATACCATGCATACGACTATCCACATGTGGGCTTGGGAAATCCTTCCATGAATGAAAGTGTATGGTTAAACTTCATCGCCCCAAATTGCGGTAGGATTTATTTTGAATCTGATTACCAAAGTGCCTTGTACGGTGAAAGCGCCGCCCTCTTTGGTTTTGACAAGCAATTTGGTCCCGGCGTACCG
This sequence comes from Flavobacteriia bacterium, assembly GCA_009924735.1. Classification (GTDB taxonomy): domain Bacteria; phylum Bacteroidota; class Bacteroidia; order Flavobacteriales_D; family Crocinitomicaceae; genus UBA952. The sequence continues at coordinate 14,736 of RFQZ01000032.1, forward strand.
AACGACTACCTCTGTTCAAACCTAAAATTCATCCTTTCTGATGAGGGAGGTACCAACAGTTTTTTAGGTGGAGATCCGAGTGCCATTGTGAACGGAAGCTGCTTAGAACCAGGATACAAATACTTTGGCATGGTAGACCCCTCAGATGCCATTACCCCACTCAGCGCGCAGAACATCAACGCATGGGTATTCGATCCAAGTATTTCAAACCCCGCCATCAATCCTCCTGGAAATGACATTCTGTGTTTAACCCTACAAGATACCTTGTACGAAGTGCCCGTCATCCCAGCAGGAGGAAACCCAACCTTTCAAGCGGTTGCAGGGTCGAATGTATTGGCTTGTCGGGAGTATTTAGCCGGTGAACCCGCGTTGAATGCAAGTCCTGCCAATCGAGCGGACCAAACGGTATGGCATTATTTTGTCGGTCCCCCTTCTGGAGCTGTTGAACTTAGCATTCGTGCCTACATCGGAATGACCTTGTTGCGCTTCAATGTCTTTGAATTGTTGAACGGCACCAACTGCTACGGCGGATTAGGTCCCGCAACCTATACCGTAAATGGTACACGTTTTACCCCACCCATCACACCGCTTGTATCGGGAACCGCGAATTACAGTGGTCACCAAGAAACCATTTGCTGTCTTGACTCAGGGAAGATTTACGCCATTCAAATTGATGGGGGTTCACCTGGTGATGAAGGACAATACATCATTGAATACATCAAAGAATTAACCAGTGATGCAGGCGATGTTTTTGCAAATACGAGTAACGGAGGTTATGCCGATGTAACCAATGGAGATACCTTGTTTGTGTGCTATGGCGATACGATTACCCCAGGCATTCTTTTGGATGGAGCGGGACAATCAACGGCATCCTTTCCGAATTGCATTGCGCCCGGCTATTTCATTCATGGTTATAACTCAGTTCCCGACCCAGTCATGAATTCGGGCTTTACGTACATCGACTCCATTCAAGGATCTGGACAGTTTTCAAACACTGGGAACGGAAATGGCACCTTTGGAAACCCAAGTTTCAACACGGTTTACTACCTTTCTCCCGCTGCAGACCAGCCTGTTTCGTGGGGCAGTTTCAACTGTCTTACTTCTACCCTCGAAGATGGAATTCCACTGGTATTTCTGCAATCTTTGACCGCTAACTTTAGCTACAATAACAATACATGTACGGTTACTTTTTCTGCGACAGGCGGAATGAATGGATATACCAACATGCCTTATGGTTACACCATCACCAATCCATTGGGAGGGATCGCACAAGCTGGGACATTAAATCCCAACCAAACCCTAAACTACACAGGAGCCATTGCAGGCACCTACACCGTAACCCTTGGAGATGGCGCATGTTCGCAAAACTATACCTTTGATGCCTCCGGCTGCGCAAATCCATGTGTACCTGTAACCGTAAACGCCTCGCTGAATGCATGTGCGGGAACATCGGTGTTTTTGCAAGGTGCCAACCAAACCCAATCGGGAACTTACACAGACTCATTGTTGACCCCGTTGGGCTGCGACAGTGTGGTCATCACCCAATTGAACTTCTTGCCTGGATTGCCGCTGACCACCCAAAGCATTTCCATCTGTCCCGGAGGAAGCTTTACCTACAATGGAAATGTGTATGCAAACCCTGGATTGTATTTCGATACCTTAAACAGCGTAAACAATTGTGACAGCGTTGTAATTACCAACCTACAATTTTCCCCTACCCTCACCCATTTACAAGACCAAAACATTTGTGCGGGCAGCAGCTATACTTTTAATGGCACTTCCATCAGTACAGAAGGCATTTATACCGACACCTTGGTTGGCGCAGGAGGATGTGATTCAGTCATTGTGTTGGCGCTTTACATTAACCCACCTGCGGTTCATACCATCAATGCAAATGTGTGCGAAGGCGAAAGCTATGCGTTCGGGGGGAATGCTTACAGTCAAAGTGGGATTTATGCTGATACCCTCAGCGATGCAAATGGTTGTGATTCCATATCTGTTTTGGAACTTTCGGTAAATGCCTGCGTGGGCAATTTTGAAGTCTCCAACATCCTTACCCCGAATGGAGATGGTCAGAATGACACTTGGAAAATAGACAATCCCAACCAAATCTCTGGATGCAAGGTTTTGATTTACAATCGTTGGGGACAGCCATTGTATGAAACCACGACGTACCAAAATGAATGGGATGGGACCAAAAACAATGAACCCCTGCCCGATGGCGTCTATTTCTATTCCATTGAATGCGACGGAGAAAGCTATACCGGTGCGATTAACCTGTTAAGACTTAAAAAGTAAGACCATGAAAAAAACAATCCTCCTTTTGATGTTATTTTTTGGGTGTTTCACTTTCGCCCAACAGGTACCCCAAACGTACTTATACACTTTCAATCCATTTCTTGTCAACCCCGCAACTTCTGGCATGAACAATTGCCTTGAAGTAAGCGTCGACCACCACAACCAATGGGTTAAAATTGAAGGTGCTCCCATCACGAATCACCTAACATTGTCAAGCAGACTCGGAAACAACTGGGGCGTGGGCGGACAATTCATGATGGACAAAATTGGAATGCTACAGCAAGTCTCGGCGATGGGCAATGTATCCTACGGTTTTCTCTCTGGAGATCAGCGTTTACGCGTAGGGCTTTCTTTAGGATATAACAACTACCGCGTAAATCCAAGCGCTGCGATTGCTTTCGACCTTTCTGACCCCATTGTCAACGGAGGAAACCAAAGCGCAGGAAACTTCAGCTCCGATTTTGGTCTTTATTACAAAAAAGGGAATCTTGAACTTTATGGTAGCGTAAAACAATGGATGAAAACCTACGCAAATTTTGGAATACTTAATTCCCAAGGATACGCACAGCGCGCGCACTTTGTACTTGGAAGTGGCTACAATGTCACCCTAAACGATCAATGGAAACTTCGTCCAAATGTTTGGGTAAAAAACATCAAAAATGTCACCCAAGCCGATGTAAACGTGGATGCACAGTACCATGAATTTCTTCAGTTTGGCATTGGATTGCGCACGCAAGTGGGCTTGGTGGCTCGCGCGGGAATTACCTTAAAGGAAAAATTCTTTTTCGGTTATGCCTATGAAGCACCCTTGGCCAACATTTCTACCTACAGCACGGGTTCGCACGAAATGATGTTGAAGATGACACTCTGCCGTCCCACGAAATCTCCAAAAGTGAAAAAAATCACAAAGGATTCCATCGCGCAAGTCCCTCCAAAGGAAAACGCGAAAATCGACACCTTGTACATCACGAAAACGGAATACCGCATTGACACCGTATTTGTTGAACGTCCGCTTGAGGTTACACCGCCACAATTGGAAACAACAGAAGAAAACCAAGCGGCAGGAGACCTTTCCAAAACGATCCTTTTTGAGTTTGACAAATCGTTGGTGAAAAAGGAGAGTTATGGAGAAATCGAAAACCTCGTAAACATGCTTCAAATGAATCCAAAATTGATGGTTTCTTTGGAAGGACATACGGACGCCAAGGGTCCAGAAACCTACAATGCAAACCTATCTAAAAACCGAGTGAATGCGGTTAGAGACCTTTTGATTTTCAACGGAATAGCCGCCAACAGAATCTCAATAGGACATTTTGGGGAATCCAAACCGAAGGCAAGCAATGACACCGTAGATGGAAGAAAGCACAACCGAAGGGTGGATGTAGTGATCATCAAAAAAGATTAAACTTAAATTCACATGCTTTTTATGAAGAAACTTGGAAAACATGCTTAATTTAGGGCAATAATTAATTTTAACTATGAAAAAAATTTTACTTTCTTTCGTTTTCGGACTCTCTGTAGTTTCTTTAAACGCACAAATCATCAATGGTGATTTCGAACAAGCAGCTACGCCTGCCTTTCCAAACGTTGCAACTACAGCACCAGGATGGGGAACGGGATTGTACACCATGGAAACTGGAACGCCATACGCGGGTATGCAATCTGCAAAATTGGCTACGATTTACAACCCTAACGTTGCGGCAATCATTGGTTTTCCTTCTGACACGATTCCTGGAATCATGCAACAAATCGTTTCGGGTCCAGTTGTAAATCCTGCTAACCTAACGGTTACCTTCGCTCAGAAACGTGCATTGATGGCTGGCGATACAGCGGTAGTGATTGTTGCAATTGCGGATACCATGGCTGCAGGTCAAATGGACGATGTAATTCTTTACGAAGTGGATGGTTTCTTTTCTGGAACCGGAGCTTGGACTATGCAAACCATGAGTGTAATGCCAATCCCAGGCGCAGTTGGAACACCAAATGCAATCTTTATTCAGGCCATTTCTTCAGGAATGAATCCTAAACCAGGAAGCACATTGTGGTTAGACAATTTCACGATGACCACTTCAGGTGCTGGAATTGACGATTTAACAAATGCAGTTAATGTATATCCAAATCCAGCGACGGATGTATTGAACTTCCAAGTGAACGAAGAAGTGAGCAGCATTGAATTGTTCGGAATGGATGGTAAATTGGCAATGACTTCAACGCATAATGCGATGAACATCAGCGCTTTGCCAAACGGAATTTACTTCTATACAGTGAACACGGTTTCTGGAAAAATCTTGACAGGAAAAGTGAGCAAAATATAAGTTTTTAAACCTTCTACAGATTAGGCCGCCATGTGCGGCCTTTTTTTGTGGGTTACAATTCGTTCATTGCAAAAAATGCCGACAACGAAACTCCGTAATAATTCAGAATGGCTTTTAGGGTACTTACCGTGATGTTTACCCTCCCCGTCTCTATGCGAGAAATATGAATCCCGGTATCATTATAGAAATCTTCCTGGGTAACTTTTCTTTGCGTTCTTAAGGCCTTCAAACCAAGAACGATCTTCACCAATAAGTCCTTATCGTTCAATTGCGGTTTACCCATCCTAACAAAATATTGATTTAATTTTTAAATAATGAAAATTAGATATATTTGCTAAGGCATTTATGACGCATTTACTTTATTTTTGATTCTTATGAATAAATTCATCGTTTATACTTTTATTATTTTTTCTGTTCAATCATGTGGCATAAATTTATTAACCAAACCACATCTAGATACTGAAGAGAAATTGAATCGTGAAAATCAAAAGGGAAATGAGGAATCTGTAAAAAATTGCAAAGAACTATACATAAGACTTTATGACAGAATAGTTGGTCAACAATCATCAGTATTTACGATCATGATTGGGCTGCACGATTCAACAGAAGCCATCAATGATGTTAGATATCCTCCAAAGCCATTATATAATGGCTTCTATTACGAATTGGTAGAAATTTCTAGAAACTCAGAGCCTAATCTTTGCGCACTCGATAATATTGTAACTAAAGAACTTGCCCAAGAAATCATTTTTAAAAATCGAATATACATTAATATAGGACAACCAAACTCAAATAAAGACCATGTAAATTTTGACTCTACATTCTTTCGAGAGAAAATCGAACCCGCATTAAAAAATCAAAATCCGGACAATGATTGGATTCTCGAAAAACCGGATGTGAATTGGCAAGAAATGCCCCTTGAAGTGTGTGGATGTGGGATGGGTAATTTTACCACAATTAAATTAACGAGAAGTGAGCTTAAGCTAATAAACGATAATTATTACAAAACTGGCCAAGAAAAAAAATGGAAATCCAAAAGGGCTGAAAAAAAAATGTACCGAGCAAGTTCTGCAGAACAAAAGAGAAATGTGGAATCTGAAAAAAATTGCAAAAAACTATACACTACGCTTTATGACAGAGCTTTTGGCAAACAACCTTCAGGATTTGTAATCACTGTAGGACAAATCGTTTCAGAATTTGCCGATTATTATCGATATGGAGATAGCTTGGACACAATCCTAGAAGAAGAAGAAACAAATCAAGTGTATCTACCCAAACTCTCCCTCTTGAATAATTTATATTTTGAATTGGTAGAAATTCACAGAGATGATTCCCCAGAAATCTGCAAACTGAATTATATAGTTTCGAATGAACTAGCTCAAGAAATAATAGCAAAAAACGCAATCTTCATTAACTTGGGTAAACCGAATTCAAATGAAAGCAAAGTAAATTTCGATATGACCTTTTTCAAAATGAAAATAGAACCTTTGTTAACTCATCAAAATCCAAATGATGATATGATTGAAATTTACCCGAATAACTGGACATCCGAGAGCTACGAAGACTGCGGATGCGGAATGGGTGATTACACTAAAAAGGACTTAAGAAAGGACCTGAAATACCGTAAAGAGCACTAACCTCCCCCTAATCCTTCCCGAAGAAGTGAATGTCGTTGTGGTTTTCTTCGATGCGGTCCTTCACAAATTGCATGCTTTTGGCGAGGATGATTAAGTCTGGGGTTGCGTGTTTTGCCAACCATTCAAAACTGTCTGTCTCGTGGTCCACGGCCCTCCCAATGTGGTAAAGCAAGTCCATCTGGTGCATTAACAACCATTGTTGCGCCTTCTCCAAACCTTCCGCTGCATTGATCATCGCCATCAAATGGGCATATCCATTTTCCATCAACCAATCGCGTGAGTGTTGTACCAAATAAACGGCATTCGTAGCATGAAACAAAGCCTCATATCCATTTTCCTTAAGCCAAAGCTGAATCACCTTATCGCCTTCAATGGCCTTTGCCCACAGCAACACCACATTCGCTGGAAACTGGATGGGCTTCAACGCTACTTGTTGTGGCGTTTCTGTACGTTCTTTTTTCTTAAACCATTTCATTAGAAAAACCATAGTGCCACAAAAATAGCAGCGAAAACACATATTAAATCGACCAACAACATCGTTGAAAGCGTGTACCGCGTGTTCTGCACCTTAATCGATCCAAAGTACACCGCAATGACATAGAAGGTGGTTTCCGCACTGCATTGGAAAATACAACTTAACCTACCCGTCAAGGAATCCGGTCCATACACCCGCATGGCATCCAACATAAATCCCCTGGATCCACCAGAACTAAATGGCCTAAGCATCGCCACAGGCAAAGAATCCGTAATTTCTTTGGATACCCCAATGTTTGAAAACAGGAAGGAAATGCCATCACTGACAATTTCAAACAAACCACTGTTCCGGAAAACTGAAATGGCGACCAACATCCCAAGGATGTAAGGAAAAATGGTAACCGCGGTCTGAATCCCGTTACGGGCTCCGGAGACAAAGGAATCAAAAACATTGGTATCGAGCGCCTTAAATTTTTTCTCTTTCACAAAGGCAAAAACCAAGGTAGCCAATACAATACCCAAAAGCAATACCCCAGAAAAGTTCCCTGTAAAACTGTTTTTCCCTATAAAATCCAACCCATTGATGTACCACAACAATCCAGACATTCCACCCAGAATGGTAAAAATTACGGCAATCAACAAGCCGCTTAGCAACTTTACTTTTTGCCTAATCCCCACAATGATTAGCGCGGCAATCGTACCTATAAACGAAGTGATGATACACGGCAACATGACATCGGCGGGATTGGCAGCATGTTCAGATGCACGGTATCCAATGATCGAAGTGGGTATTAACGTAAGCCCAGCTGCATGCAAACAAAGAAACATAATCTGGGCATCACTGGCGCGGGTTTTTTCTGGATTGATTTCTTGCAAACTTTCCATCGCCTTCAGTCCAAAAGGTGTCGCTGCGGAATCCAACCCCAAGAAGTTGGCTGCAAAATTTAAGGTCATGTAAGAAATCGAAGGATGGTCTTTTGGCACCGAGGGGAAAATCTTAACAAAAAACGGACTTAACCAGCGGGCTAAACCTTGAGAAGCCCCTGAATCTATGAGCAATTGCATCAATCCCGCAAAAAATGCCAAATAGGCGAGCAAGGGGAGAATGGTATCGATGACGCTGTTTTTCGCGGTAGGCAGAAGTCCATCTGTTTTTTGTACCCCACTGAAAATCTTCACCGATTTCTCTCCCAACACATAGGTTGTATCGACATCGTCAAGGTTTTTATTAACGACAACTGTACCTGAAACCTTTAGGGTATCTCGAAGGGATTTAGGCAATTGAAAAAGGTACTTTTCATTGCGCAATATAGCATCGTCTTTTTTCCCATTGATGACGTGGTCAATGGTGTACGAATCATTGAAGAACAAGCCTCCTAGGATAAAAACCAAAGAGGAAATAAAAATTATAAGCCAAAATCTACTCAGTACCATTGAACGAATATCGCGGATTTTTTTTGATTGAAAACGGAAAGAAAAAATTTCTTTTAACATAGGTTATGGAAAACCTCCAAATGCCTACCGTCTAAACAAAGGTGCTACTTTTGTGTTTTTAAAATTATGAAAATTGAATTTCATCCCGAAGCAACCCGAGGGTTTGCAGACCACGGTTGGCTAAAGGCAAAACATTCCTTTAGTTTCGCATCTTGGCAAAATAGAAACCGTATGCATTTTGGTGCACTGCGGGTTTTCAACGACGACATCGTGGCGCCGGGAATGGGTTTTGGCAAACATCCCCACGACAATATGGAAATCATTACCATTCCTTTGCGTGGACAGCTCAAACACGAAGACAGCATGGGGTTTTCGGAAGTGGTGAAAGCTGGAGAAGTACAAGTCATGAGTGCAGGCACAGGCATTTACCACAGCGAGTTCAATGCCAGCAACAAAGAAGACATCAACCTTTTTCAAATATGGATTTTCCCGAACGTACAAGAAGTGGCGCCGAGGTACGGTCAATTTAAATACGATGTAAACGCCACCAAAAACAACTTTCTTCAATTGGTGTCCCCTGATCCTGAAGATGAAGGGATGTGGATTCACCAAGACGCCTGGATTCACCTCATTGAAATGGACGAAAATACCACACAAAAATACCACCTCAAAAACCCGGAAAACGGGGTCTATTGCATGAACATTGACGGCCACAAAGCCATTGGAGAGGAGCAATTCGGATTCAGAGACGCCGCAGGCATTTGGGAAACAGACGCTTTCGAAATACACGCCTTTCAAAAAGGAAGGATGCTTTTAATAGAAATACCCATGAAATTTTAACCATGAACAATACCTTGATTCAATCACTGGAATGGCGCTACGCTACCAAAAAATTCAACCCTGAAAAACACGTTTCCGAGGAGGATTTTCAAACCTTATTGGCATCCATTCGCCTTACACCTACGGCATTCGGTTTACAACCTTTTAAGGTATTCAACATCACAAACGAAGCAGACAGAGCAAGGCTCAAAGAAATCGCTTTCAACCAATCGCAGGTTGTGGACGCGTCACACGTACTTATGCTTTGCAGCTACACAGAATTGAACGATGCATACTTGGACAATCACTTTGAATGGATGGCCGCATCCAGAAATGTATCGATTGAAAAGTTAGATGGATTTAAGAACCACGTAAAATCCTACGTTGCCAGCTTGAACGCTGAACAATGCGCCAACTGGACCTCGAAACAAGCATACCTCGTCCTTGGACAATTGCTCCAAACATGCGCATTGATGGGCATTGATGCTACACCCATGGAAGGATTCAACGCAAAAATGGCGAACGAATATTTTAAACTTAGCGAAGAAAGTCTTCAAGCGGTCCTGTTGTGTCCCATCGGTTACCGCGACGAAAACGACCCCTACCTTTCCAATCCAAAATTTCGAAAACCGTTGGATCAAATTTTTGGAAACCGCTAATTAACATTGTTTGGTGCAAAAGAAAGCCGAGGAAACATTCGTTGAGTAGGCAATAGATTCCCTCAAATTCTTATATTTGAAGGCATGTTAAAGTTTTTGGGTTCCTTTGTTTTAGTCATTCTCACTTCCTGCCCCCTCTTGGCTCAGGTTGAAATCAGCGCGGAAGATTCAGTCGAAATAGCTACAATTCAAAAACAATGGTCCGAGGATTCCTTTCAAAAAGGTGCATTGCAACAACATCCGATTTCAAAAATCAATGACATTTACTACGTATCTTTCCTAGGGAAAATCAACGAAAATTTCGACAAGGGAAGTTTGTTATCGAATCAATTCATCGTAGGAAATCCCATTCAGTCGATTGTGAGTTTGAAAATTCCGGTGCAAAAACTAGGCGACCTTTACCAACTTCAAGGGGTACAATTTTTGGCTTTGGCATCTAAAATCAATCACCAATTGGACAAAGCCATTCACGACATCCATGCAGACAGTGTTCACATGGGCCTGGATTTGCCGCAAGGATATAAAGGGACAAACGTTTACATCGGCGTTACCGATTGGGGGTTCGATTATACCCATCCTGTTTTTTATGACAGCACCTTAACCCAGACGAGAATTGCTGCTGCGTGGGACCAATACAAAACTTCAGGACCGCATCCGAACGGGTTTAATTATGGAACGGAATACAATGGCGCTGCCGCGTTGCTTGCAGCCGGAAGCGATACCTCAAACATTTACAACTACGCTACCCACGGGACCCACGTTGCAGGCATAGCGGGAGGTACGGGTGCAGGGTCTGTTTACAGAGGGGTAGCCTACGATGCTCATTTTTTGTTTGTAACCTTCTTAGTCGACGAGGCTGCCGTTTTGGATGCTTGGGAATGGATGTACCAAAAAGCCCAGGCAGATGGAAAAAGGTTGGTAATCAACATGAGTTGGGGCTTGTACCATTTCGGAACCTTGGACGGAAACTCATTGTTAAGCCAAGCCATTACGGCCTATTCAAACCTAGGTGTAGTGTTCGTGAATTCAGCAGGGAACAATGGGAATGTGAATTTTCACCTCAAAAAAACCTTTGCCAATGACCTTCTTAAATCAAAAGTAGATTTCTATTCTTATGGCGCCAATGCAAACATGTGGGGACAAAGCATACACGCGTGGGGGGAAGTAGGACATTCCTTTCAGGGTGGAATCATTGTCGCGAACCCAGGCAACACAACCCTTGTGGAAAGCCCTTTTTTCAATACAAGCAACACCAATGCCTACATCGACACCTTTTTGGTGACAGGCGCAGATACCATTTGGTATAACCTCTCAGCAAACGCTTCCCATCCTTTAAATGGTAAACCACAAATGCGATTAAGGGTTAAATGCCTGAACACCAGTCTTAAAATTATTTTAAAAGCCACCGCTGATTCTGGCACTGTACATTTTTGGAATGTCACAGAACTCTCGAATGACGTTGGAAACTGGGGAATGCCTTTCTCCTATGCAGGTTCAGGAACTGTAGGTGGAGACGCAGACAATGGCATATCAGAACCCTCTTGCGCAGATGATGTCATAAGCGTTGCCGCTTATGCGCCTTCCTACACAACACCCGGAGGATCCTCTGCCGGCGGTGGTTTGGCAGGATTCTCCAGCCACGGGCCGAGGTACGATGGAACCATGAAGCCCGACATTTCTGCACCAGGCGTATCCATTTGCAGCGCCATGTCTTCCTTTACCGATGTCGCTTACACCAGCGTTTCCAACATCGTTTTTAATGGCACAACCTACCATTTCGCAAGACTTTCAGGAACCTCCATGTCGAGTCCTGTTGTTGCCGGTGTTTGTGCACTTATGCTCGAAGCAAACCCCTATTTAACCGCATTTCAAGTGAAAGACATCCTACGTAACACCGCAAGGATAGACAATTTCACAGGCAGCATTCCTGCGGCTGGGAGTCCGACCTGGGGAAAGGGAAAAGTAAACGCATACGCTTGCGTAAAAGAAGCGCTAAACTTGGTGGGAGCGATTGAAGTGAACCTTCCAAAATCTTGGAACTTGTACCCGAATCCAGTGGCAGAAGAAATACATTTCACCCTACTGGAAGACCTCCCTACCTCATGCAGAATTGTAAATTCAAAAGGTCAATTCTTTGATTTACCGATATACGATGGAAAGGTAAGCTTGAAAAACATCCAAGCTGGAGAATACATTCTTCAAATTCAATTGAACGGTCATTTAGAACAAGAAACTTTCCTAAAAGTCAACTAATGGATTTTTCGATTCGGGAAATTGCCAAAGATGAGCTTCATAAAATTGCCCAGCTTTCTCAAGAAATTTGGCCCATAAGCTATAAAGAAATCATTACCGAAGCACAAATCTCCTACATGTTGCAATGGATGTATTCTGAGCGCACCTTACAAGAAAACCTGGTTGATGGGCATCGTTTCTTTTTAGCCGAAACAACTGAAAAACCCCTCGGTTTCGTAGGATTTCAATGCGTCAACGGAGAACATAAATTCACAAAGCTTCATAAACTCTATGTATTGCCAAACCTGCACCACAAAGGAATCGGGAAAGCCTTGAGCGCATGCGTAATTGAAGAATCAAAAAAGTGCGAAGCTCAGTACATTTTACTCCAAGTAAACAAAAAAAATCCAGCGATACATTTTTATAAAAAGCAAGCATTCTATATACACGAAGAAGCCATTTTTGACATCGGAAATGGATTCGTAATGGACGATTACCTAATGAAATTGGATTTGTAATACCCAAGACTTATGCTAAAAATTGACATGCACACCCATATTTTACCGAATTCAATGCCCAATTGGACAAAAAAGTTTGGGTACGGTAAATTCATCCATTTGGAATCAAATCCAGACGGATCTGCAAACATGATGGAGGGAGGTGAATTTTTTCGCAGAATTGAAGACAATTGTTGGCATGAAAACCTACGCATACAAGAATATGAAGCATACAACACACAAGTTCAAGTGGTTTGCACGGTGCCGGTCATGTTCTCTTATTGGGCAAAACCCCAAGATTGCGCCGAATTGTCAAGGTTTTTAAACGATCACATCGCATCATTGGTGGAACGTTTCCCGAAAAACTACATCGGATTGGGAACGGTTCCCATGCAAGACGCAACCGAAGCAATCAAAGAATTGGAGCGAATGAAAACGATGGGCTTGGTAGGCATCCAAATTGGCTCGAACATCAACGATGAAAACCTAAATGAAGAAAAGTTTTTTCCAATTTTTGAAGCGTGTGAAAAATTAGATTTAGCCGTAATGATTCACCCTTGGCAAATGATGGGTTTTGACAGCATGAAAAAATACTGGCTTCCTTGGTTGGTGGGAATGCCCGCAGAAACATCGAGGGCTGCATGTTCAATGATTTTTGGTGGAATCCTTGAGCGATTGCCGAATTTAAGGGTATGTTTCTCCCACGCAGGGGGATCTTTTTTACTGACCTTGGGAAGAATTGAACACGGTTTTAATTGCCGGCCAGACTTGGTGGCCATCGATAATGCCATCAATCCACGAGAATACCTAGGGAAGTTTTGGGTTGATTCGATTACCCATGACCTCGATGTACTGAAACTCATTTTAAAATTACAAGGTTCTAAACGTGTGTGTTTGGGTTCCGATTACCCTTTCCCCTTGGGTGACCTTGAAATTGGAAAGTTCATCGAAGAAAGTGACTTGTCTATGGAGGTTAAACAAGATATTTTTCAAAATGCCACTTTGGAATGGTTGAAGTTGGATGAAAAACAATTCAAATAGCGATACACTTTAAGGATTTTTTTACGATTTCCGCCTTGCGCTTCACTTCTGCCAAATCCTCCCCGATGATGGTAACATGTCCCATTTTCCGAAAAGGTTTCGTTTGTTTTTTACCATAAAGATGGATGTAAACGCCTTTCATTTCCAATACGTCCATCATCCCTTCGTAGTGCGCTTCACCCATGTGGTTGATTTCACCCAAAATGTTTAGCATCGCGCCAGGCACCCTCAAATCGGTTGCGCCCAATGGAAAATTCAAAACTGATCTTAGGTGTTGGGAAAACTGAGAAGTATAACAACATTCAATGGTATGATGACCAGAATTGTGGGGACGAGGAGCCATTTCATTGACGATCAATGCTCCTTCGGGGGTGAGAAAAAACTCTATGGCTAAAATACCCACCATGTCTAAATTCACGATGATCTTCTTCGCTATTTCCTCAGCTTTAGATGCAATCTCCAAGGATACATCGGCGGGTGAAAACTGAAATTCAACCAAATTTACTTCTGAATTGAACTCACATTCCACCAAGGGAAAACAACGTATTTCACCCGAAGGGTTTCGCGCAACAATGACTGAAACTTCTTTAGTGAAGGGAATTAAATCTTCAACAATGCTTGGCGTATCAAAGGAATGTTCCCAATCTGTTTGGTTTTTTACAACCCTTACGCCTTTCCCATCATAGCCTCCAACGCGCATTTTATGTACGAAAGGAAAAGTTGTATTTGTAGGAAGTTCCGATTTGTCTGCGATGCACATAAAGTTTGCGGTAGGGATTCCATGGTCTACATAAAATTGTTTTTGTACACCTTTGTCGCGGATGATTTTAAGCACCCGGGATTGCGGAAATACCTGCACCCCTTCTTTTTCCAGTTGTTCAAGTGCTTCAATGTTTACGTTTTCGATTTCTACGGTGAGTACCTTATGCTTTCTTCCAAAGTTCAGTACACTTTCATAATCGGTAATTGAGCCAAGGGTAAACGTTTGGGCAAGGGTTGAACAGGGGGCGTGAGGATCGCTGTCCATGCAATGAATGTCAATGGACAAATCAATGGCTTCCTGAATTAACATTCGTCCCAATTGTCCTGCCCCTAAAACACCTAAAGAATACTTCACTGTAAATTTCTTTGGGCAAAGATAACCATTCATCGCTATTTCCGTTTGCAAACAATAATGCGCTTATTTCCTAAATTTGCAACAAGTATGAATAAAACAGTTACGCTATACGACAAGTCCTTTGAGATTTACCTAGATGAGAAGCAAATCCACGAATCAGTGCAATCCATCGCCAACCAATTAAACGAGGATTACAGGGGGCAAAAAGTCCTATTTATTTCGATTCTCAACGGTTCTTTTATGTTTACCAGTGACTTGATGAAATTGGTAGAAGTAGAAATGGAAATCTCTTTTATGAAAGTTCGCTCATATGTCGGGACCGAGAGTTCGGGAAGGGTGGATGAATTGATTGGGTTAACGACGTCGGTTACCGGTAAAAATTTAGTAATTTTGGAGGATATTGTTGATACAGGAATTACCGTCGACAAAATAATCAAGCTTCTTCAAATACAGAATCCGAATTCCATTGAAGTATGTGCCATGCTGTTTAAAAAGGAAGCCTTTCAAGGACAACAGCCACCCAAATACTTTGGTTTCGAAATTCCCAATAAATTTGTTGTGGGTTACGGACTTGATTATGATGAAGCTGGAAGAAACCTACCTGAAATTTATCAGTTAATAGAAAAATAAGATCATGTTAAACATTGTACTCTTCGGTCCTCCTGGCGCAGGTAAAGGAACCCAATCGGAAAGGTTAATTTCTACATATGGATTAATTCATCTTTCAACGGGTGATATTTTTAGGTATCATTTGAAAAACAATACAGAACTTGGCATTCTGGCTAAATCGTTTATGGATCAAGGGAAACTCGTTCCTGATGAAGTAACGATTGACATGCTGAAAAACGAGGTGATGAAACAAGAAAATCCAAAGGGATTTATCTTTGATGGTTTCCCAAGAACCATTCCCCAAGCCACGGCGCTGGACCATCTACTCGAGGAGATGCATACCGAAATCAGCATAATGCTCGCTTTGGATGTTGAAGAGGAAGAATTAAAGGTTCGACTTAAAAACCGTGCAATTGTGAGTGGCAGAGCTGACGACGCAGACCCCGAGGTAATCTCAAAACGCATTTCAGTATATAAAAACGAAACGGCTCCGGTGAAAGAATTTTATGCCGCTCAAAACAAATTTGTCTCCATTAACGGAATTGGGCAATTGGATGAAATTACCCAGCGGCTATACGATGCGATAGACCCAATAAAATAAACATGGCTTCAGATAACTTTGTAGATTACGTAAAAATTCACACCAAATCTGGAAATGGCGGAGCAGGCTCTACCCATTTTCGTCGGGAAAAATACATTCCCAAAGGAGGACCCGATGGTGGAGATGGCGGAAGAGGTGGACACGTAATTTTAAAAGGTAACAAACAACTTTGGACCTTACTTCATTTAAAATACCAAAAACACATTCGCGCTGACCATGGTGGACATGGGGCAGGTGCCTTAAAAACCGGTGCGCAAGGAACAGATGTGTATGTTGAAGTCCCACTGGGAACCATTGCAAAAGACGGTGAAACCGGTGAAGTTATGTTTGAAATCACCGAAGACGGAGAGGAACAAATCATTGAAAGAGGGGGTCGCGGTGGATATGGAAATGACCATTTTAAATCTCCCACCAACCAAACACCTCGTTTTGCCCAACCTGGGGAAACAGGGATTGAAGGATGGAAAATCCTTGAACTAAAAATCCTAGCCGATGTTGGTTTGGTAGGCTTTCCAAATGCAGGAAAAAGTACCCTGCTTTCTGTTCTCTCGGCCGCTAAACCCGAAATTGGTGCATACCCCTTTACAACCCTTCGTCCAAACCTGGGCATCGTATCTTATCGAGATTACAGGTCATTTATCATGGCTGACATCCCAGGGATCATTGAAGGAGCCCATGAAGGAAAAGGACTTGGATTACGCTTCTTAAGACACATTGAACGGAATTCTTTGTTGCTTTTCATGATTCCTTCTGACAGTGATGATTTAAGAAAAGAATATGAGATCCTACTTGGAGAGCTGAAAAAATACAATCCCGAATTATTACACAAGCAACGCATCCTCGCGGTTACAAAAAGTGATATGCTTGACGCGGTAATGATCGAACAAATGAAAAAAGAACTCCCCTCCGACCTTCCTACCCTCTTCATTTCCTCCGTAGCTCAAAAAGGATTGAATGAATTGAAAGATTTGATCTGGAAATCATTAAATGATTGATTTTCTCGAAAATATCGACGGAAAACTTCTCCTGTGGATCAATGGAATGCACAATGAGTGGTTGGATGTCTTCTTCTGGTACATTTCCAAAAAATACTTTCTGATTCCCGTATATGCCGTTACCTTGTATTTTCTTATACGGGTGTTAAAACCCAAAGGGGCATTATGGGCATTGCTTTTCATTGCACTGACCGTACTTTTCACCGATGTAATTTCAACACAAGTTTTCAAAGAAGGCGTAAAACGTTATCGACCTTCCCACAACCTAGTACTGGGGCCAAAATTACATTTTCACGAAGAAGCTCCGGGCGTGTTTTACAGAGGAGGCCAATATGGATTTTTCTCTTCCCATGCTGCAAATTTCTTTGGTTTTGTTGCCTTTGTCTTTCCATTGCTTTATGCGAAACGCAAAGTGTGGGTATGGATGCTGGTTTTCATTGGAGGCTTGGTTTGTTACAGCAGAATGTATTTGGGTGTACACTACCCGAGTGATGTCCTTGCAGGCATCCTTTTTGGAACGGCTTCAGGCATCTTTTTCCATTGGCTATTCAAACGGCTAAAGTGGGTTCAAACCACTTGATTCACATCAAGAATC
>RFQZ01000033.1:0-30000 GCA_009924735.1 Flavobacteriia bacterium
AGGTAAAGGCGTTTCTGAAACCTCATTCATTAGAAAAGGAGTCAAATAAAGAAATCCTATTCTTCCTGCCAAGGACTCTGAACTTTTCTGAATTAAATCACGAGAAGCGGAGCCCAGTAAAATGAACTTACCATTTAGTCTATTTTCATCAACTATGCTTCTCAAGCTACCAAATAACTCAGGAACCAATTGTATTTCATCCAAACAAATGACTTTTTCTTCATGAGCTTTGAAAAATAAACGAGGGTCCATGAGCTTATTTAGGTCTTCCTGATTTTGTAGATCGAGGTAAATTCCATGTTGATCCGCTGAAATAAAGCGCTTTACGACGGTGGATTTTCCGCATTGACGGGGTCCCAAAATAGCTACAATCGGAAAGATTTGTAGGTATTTTTGAATTTCATCTTCTATTCTTCGTGGAATATACATGTCTTTACAGTTTGAATATGAAGCATAAAGATACGAAACCTTGTCTTTTTGTGCAAATTGAAACTCTCGCTTTCAATTTACACGTTTTTATGCGTAATTCGGCGGGGGTTAATTTCATTGAATCCATGAGAAATATAGCTCAGCAACACCAGGTTATTTATTCCCCCGCTTCCCTTTACTGTACTCTAAGGTATGTTAAAATGAGGGCGTTCCTATGAATTTCAATTTTGGTTGGATGGAATATCCCAAACGAAGAATTCCCGAATAGTAGTTTTGTTGGAACATATTAGAGGAAAGCAGGGAGTAAGTTGTTCCAACGGATGCACCGAAGAATAAGTTGTTTTTGAGGTTGTATTGATAGAAAACTCCAACATTGTGATTCAAGGTGGAAGTTACACCAAGGCTATGTTGCCAGAGACCTAAGGTTAAGCTCACAAAAAAGTTATTGGATTTTTCGACAAACGTATGGCTGTAAAAGACAGCTGGCGTAAGCGAAATGTGTTTGGCCGAGTCTAGGTCAAAGCGATACGAAAAGCGGGTCGACAAAGAAAAGGGAGTTATGTACGTATATGGAAAGCGTATAATTTCTGAACGAATCAAGTTGTTGCCAGCCATTCCCAAGGTCCAATTTTTATGCAGCAAGGACATTCCAATATTCATGTTATAGGAAGGGGGATTCCATTGCGAAGCACTTTCAAAAACAGTTAAGTTTTCCCTACGGAAGCTTGCACTGAGACCACCATTCAAGGTGAGTTTCCGGCTAATTTTGGTGGTATAGGCAGTACTGATGCTGGCGCCAACGGTTTTCCAATCCATAAATTGGCTATACCCATTGTTCAGACCAAAAGAAAAGGAACCGACGCGTTGTCTAAAGGCAAAGAAATTGTTGAAGAAAGGAGTAAATGACGGGCCGCTGTTTAAATCGGCAATCGAACTGGTATTGCTCACATAGAGTTTTTTCTCAGCGAATGCCGATGGATTGCTTGAAATGAAATAATCTTCTATGGCATATTTGTTTTGTGCATAACCATTCAAGAAACAGGTGAAAAAACAAAATAAAACAACAACTTTCATAACATTGGGTTTGGCATTTAAACAAATGAAGGGCGATTAAAGTTACTTATTGCAAGCAAATAAAAACTTTACCTTTCTATGATGTTGGTTATTGAAGAGGACAAGACCTCATTTGAATCCCTGAAAACAATACACGAAGCAGAAATTATTTAAACCCTCTTTTCTTCTTGAGATTTTCGTACGAATCCTGTATTTGTTGAAACTTCTCTTTTGCCCCTTTTTGGTATTCTTCACCCATCTGGGCAACTTTATCGGGGTGAAAGACGATGGCCATTTTTCGATAGGCTTTTTTGATTTCCTCATCACTTGCCGTGGCATCAATCCCCAAAACTTTGTAATCGGATTCTGCATTCCGATAAAACATGTTTTTGACGCTTTCGAATTCCATGGCTGGAACACCCATCTTTGCGGCCAATTGCTCAATGGTTCTCATTTCCGTCTCATCGACGTGTCCATCTGCCTTGGCGACAGAAAACAAATAGTGAATCAATTGACTCCGTCCTTCAACCTTCAGGCGATTTTTAATGTCTGCACAAATCTCGTTTAAAGGTATTTGTCCGCTGTCTAAAAAATGTTTGAGCGTTTGTAGATGTTCTTTGGTAAATGAGGACCCAAATTGCGCATTGAAAAAGTTTTTTACGTAATCCAACTCAACGCGTTTTACCGATCCATCAGCCTTCATGACCACGGCAGAAAGCGCCATGAGCATGGTTGGGAAATCATAACGGGAAGCACGTTGCTGGTAATAATCGTAGCTGCTTTCACCGGTGGAACGCTTCGATTTCGAAGCGTTGGGACGGTTTAAGAAATCAATAAAAGACCCGATAATAAATCCAATGCTTCCATACCCAAATTTTTGGGTGAGGACTAAAAATCCAATACCGAGAATCCATTTGTACAATGCTTGATTTTTAAGTCAAAATTACTAAGATTCGGTCAGATTCGACAAGGTTCTTTGAATGAAAACATTCAGATTTTCACCTTTTAGCATTCCTTGAGACAACATCGCCAAATCAATCAATTGTTTTGCATAGAGGTTTTGTGGTTCCTCCGTCAATTTCAACATTTTACCGATGGCAGGATGGTTTCCGTTAACGACCAATTGGTACATCTCTGGAAAGGCACCATAAAATCCGCCGCCACCCATGCGTTGTTGTTCCATCATCCTTCGAATAAATTCAGGTTGGGTGATGATGATTGGCGCCTCATTTTCAGGCATGCTCTCAATTTGTACCGTAAATTTATCTTTGTTGATTACATTTTCAAAGAGCGGTTTCAATTGATCTTCCTCTTCTTTCGAAAGCTTGGATGGAATCTCTTCTCCTTTGTGGATAAGCTTGTCTAAACTATCTGCATCAACGCGCGAAAAGCGTGTTTTTTCATTCAACTGTTCCATCTTCTGAATCCAGTGCGACGTTAGCGGGCCTTCCAATTGTAATACATTGTAACCACGGTCTTTGGCTTGCTTAACATAAGTGAATTGCGCTTCGGGATCGTTGGTGTAAAGAATGATTTTCTCTTCGTCCTTATTCGTTTGGAGTACGGCGATTTTTTCCAAGTATTCCTCCATTGTATAATGGTGACCATCCGTATCTTTTACCAAGGCAAAACCTTTTGCTTTTTCTGAGAATTTCTCGTCTGACAACATGCCATATTGTACGAAAATGGTCAAGTCGTTCCATTTTTCCTCAAAATCTTTACGGTCCTTCTTAAACATTTCTGCCAATTTATCCGCTACTTTTTTGGTGATGTGTGCAGATATTTTTTTGACATTTCCATCACTTTGGAGGTAGGATCTCGAAACATTGAGCGGGATGTCTGGCGAGTCAAGAACACCATGAAGAAGGGTTAAGAATTCTGGAACAATTTCCTCTACGCTGTCCGTGATAAACACCTGGTTGCTGTACAGGTTGATTTTGTTTCGTTGGATTTCGACATTTTCCTTGATTTTAGGAAAGTATAGAATTCCGGTCAAGTTGAAGGGAAAGTCAACATTCAAGTGGATGTTAAACAAAGGAGCTTCAAAAGTGGTAGGGTAAAGTTCTCGGTAGAAAGATTGGTAATCTTCCTCTTTTAAATCTGCCGGAGCAATGGTCCATGCAGGCTTGGGATTGTTTACCTGGTTGGGTACTTCAACAGCGACTCTTTTGATTTTGTCATCCTCATCTTTTTCTCCTTCAGGGGAATCGATGTATTCGGTTTTGGTACCAAAAATCACTGGAATCGGCAAAAACTTGCAGTATTTGTCCAAAATGCCTTGGATGCGGTTCTTGTCATTAAATTCAAGGGCATCTTCGTTGATGAACAAGATGATGTCTGTACCTCGTGTTGTTTTTTCAATGTCAGTAAGCGTAAACTCGGGTGACCCATTGCTTTCCCATTGTACCGCTTGCGCGCCTTCTATGCGAGACAATGTTTGGATTTGAACACGCTCAGCCACCATAAAGGCGGAATAAAAACCGAGCCCAAAATGACCAATGATTTGTTCTGCACCTTCTTGTCCTTTGTATTTATTCACGAATTCCTCTGCACCGGAAAAAGCAATTTGATTGATGTATTTGTCAATTTCTTCTTCTGTCATTCCAATCCCGTGGTCACGAATGGTGAGCGTTTTAGCTTCTTTGTCAAGTATAACCTCAACGCGCAAATCGCCAAGTTCTCCTTTGAACTCTCCGTTGGAAGAAAGAAATTTTAATTTTTGAGAGGCATCCACCGCATTTGAAACCAATTCTCTTAAGAATATTTCGTGATCAGAATATAAGAATTTCTTGATAATCGGAAAGATGTTCTCTGTTTGAACATTGATTTGACCTGTTTTCATAATTTTATTTTTTCGTGCGCTTTTTTTCAATTAATATACCAAATGAAAAATTATGACACTTTGTCGCTTAACGATGGGATTTATGTAAAAAATGTCAATTTCGCTTAAGGAATATTGATACTTTTGTCCCATGTTCGCATTGATGCTTGGATTGTCCATTTTGGGTTTTTTGGTTTTGTTGGCCCTCTTTTTTCTTCCTGTTTTCCAACATTTGAAGCCATTGGGTAAAATGATAGGGTTTGCCACCAAATGGATTTCTGCCTTGCTTTTGTTGTATACCTATACCCAACTGTATCCCAACCGGTCGGAAGCTGATGTCTTTAAATATTTTGACGATGGCGTAGAATTGAATCAGATTCGTAAAGAAAATCCAGAAGTTTTTACCCGGATTATGATTGGGAATTGGACCAAGAAAGACCTCCCTTACCTGGACCGCATGCATTATTGGTTTCGCTCCTATGACCACGGTTTATCCAACGACAATCGCATGGTTATTCGCATCAACGCCTTGGTTAATATGGTCTCTCAAGGTTATTATCCGGTGAACGTTTTGTTTTTCCTGCTTTTGTCTTTCATCGGAAGCTATTACCTGTTTCGATTCTTCTTGGCATTGTGCCATGAAAAATGGATGGCGTTTGCCTGTGCCTTTCTGATCCCGTCTACTGTATTTTGGTCCAGTGGAATTTTGAAGGAGGGCTTGGTGATGTGTGCTTTAGGTCTATTGCTCTTTTCATTGAAACGCTTCCTTTCATCCCATGGATGGCGCCATGCTTTGGTTTTTGGGGCTGCCTTTTTTGTTCTGATGCATTTGAAAATTTACATCTTGGTTTCCCTGCTTCCTTTTTTGGTCATTGGGGTTATTTTTAACCATTTTGGCAGCACTCGGAAGTCTTTGCTCTTTGGTATGACGAGCCTGTTGCTTTTGTTTTTGATTCAAGCCCTTTGTATTCCCAATTGGAATGTACTCTCTATCCTACAAGGTAAACAGTTTGATTTTATCCAAATGGCTGAAGCTGTGCATGCCGGGAGTCGGGTGCCTATCCACCGGTTGACACAAAGTTATGCGTCGTTGTTATCCCTGCTTCCGGTTGGGATTTGGAATGTTATGTATTATCCAGATGTGACCATGCTTAAAAACCCACAGTCTGTGGCCGCGTATGCAGAAAATGTTCTTTTTTGGTTGCTGATGGTTGGGGGCGTTGTAGGCATTTTTTACAACGAACGTCCAAAATATTGGACGGTTTTGTCGCTCATGTTCGTTTTCTTGGTATTTGGAATCATTGGCATCACTGCGCCGGTGGTTGGTGCGATGGTACGTTACAAAGCGCCCGTACTCCCTTTTTTCCTTTTCTCCCTGCTCTTATTACAACCAAAACCATTCAAGGTAAAACTGAATCAACTTAAATTTTTCAAATGGATAAATACGCAATTGTAACGGGCGCTTCGGCAGGATTTGGCGAAGCCATCGCAAAAGTTTTGGCAGAAGAAAAGTACAACCTCATTTTGGTCGCACGTAGAGGGGATCGTTTAGAGGAATTAAAAAACACCTTGGCGTCAAAGCAGATCAAGGTATTGGTGGCCACGCTGGATGTAAGGAATGCTGAGGATATCCACGATTGGATTGAGGGACTGGAGGATAAGGTAAAAAACAACCTTTCTATTTTGGTAAACAATGCCGGACTCGCGGTTGGACGTTCAGGTTTTCAAGATGGATTGCTGGAGGATTGGGAGCGTATGATCGACACCAACGTAAAAGGACTTCTATACATGACTCGCGAAACACTTCCTTTTTTGATGAAAAATGAAGGTTCTATGGTTATTAACATTACAAGCATTGCCGCAAAAGAGGCCTATGCTGGAGGAAACGTTTATTGTGCTACCAAGGCTGCAGTGGACCAACTTTCAAAATCCATGCGGATGGACCTGGTGCATCACAAAGTACGCGTAAGTACCATTGCACCGGGTGCGGCGGAAACCGAATTTTCTTTGGTTCGGTTTAAAGGAGATAAAGAAACATCCAAACAAGTTTACCAAGGATTTGATCCCTTGCAAGCCGAAGACATTGCAGAAGCGGTGCGTTTTATAGTGACTCGGCCCTCCCGTGTTTCAATACACGACCTAGTGATCATGCCAACGGCACAAGCCAGCACAACCTTATTCCATAAAGATTAAGGAAGGTACAATGGATGGCTTTGGTCGTCGAGGATAAGGAATGCCTTTCCATGAAAAGTAGACAGAATGCCTTCGGTATAAGATGACTTGATGACTTGGAGCGTTTTTCCGGAAAGATCAATGATTCTTGCCTGCTTAAAGGAATCGTAAATTTTTAAAGTGTACCCGGCTTTCGCTGAATCGTAAAAGAAAGAGATTCGGTTTTCTTTTTTTGTGTTTTCAATCCCAGCATCTCCTGAGAAATAGGGACTGAAATCATAGGAAAAGAGCTTTGGTGGAATGACAACAAAAGAACTTACCTTTTCTGAGGTGAGGTAACCATGGGCAAATGCATCCAAAGTGATTCCTTCTGTCTGACCAACGGTGAGCACATTGCCAACTTCAATTCTGCGTTTGTTCCCAGAAAAATAGGAGTGAGGTGAAAAATCCCAAAGTGCATAGACAAAACTGGTATAGAAGTTACTCCCATTGTTTTTATAGCCCAATAAAACAACCCGTTGATGAATGCTGTCATAATGCGCATCTGTGATTAATCCATTCACATAGAAACTATCCCTGAGAACAGCAATTGCGGTATCTGCCCACGTTTTTGGCAAGGCATAATACCTTGTTTTTAAATCCACCCAATTTTTTGTAAAAAGAAACAAGGAATCTGATGTGGCGAAAAAAGATTCACAATCGAAATTATTTGCATTTGGAGCGGAAGTAAATTGCACCTGGTCTTCCCATTTGAACACGCGTTTTTCCGAAGCGACGGTGTCGTTGGTAGCGTTGAGCACAGCGGGTTTTGCAATGCGATACACGCATAAATCCTGACGATTGCCATTGTTGTTGCCAAAGTCACCTATGTAGATGTAGTTTGCATCAGACGCTATGGCTTCCCAATCTACATTCGTTGCATTCAATACATGGATGGTTCTGTTCAGGGTACCATTGGAAGTTAACTCATACAATTTCGGACCATTGCCAGAGTCGTTAAAGGTATAGAGGTAATTGCCTTCCTCGAAAATCCCCGATGTTTCTTGAACGGTGTCTGAAAGGTTGTTTACCAGGGTAAGCGTGTAATTGGTTGGGGCATACGTACAACTTCCGTCATTGATGACCGCAGATGGATTATAATTGTTGGCCTGAGGATCCGTACAACCACTTTGCGCACGAAGGGTATTCGTGAGCAAGGACAATGAAACCATTAAAATAATTTTTGTGCCCAATTTGATTGTTCAGTTTCAGTGATTAATTCAGTCGCCAAAAGGAATGCTACGACGGAAGCCAATTTTTCTTTGTAAGGTGCTTCGCTGTATTTCCATTCTGTTTCTTTGAGCCATTGTTCTACTGATGGTTCTTGCAAATGGTAACGCCACGCAATTTCTTGAACGGAGTGGGTGTCATCCTTGAGCTTTTTGGCCCTTTGTTGAACCCGGTTAAGCATTTCGTGGATTTCACCCCCATATTTTTCAACGACGTCATTTCTTCCCGCCACAACAAAACAAGGCCACGGCGTGTCAATTTGTCCTAAAAACTTACAGCTCCCCTTATCTACAAAAGGTTGGGTAGTATATTTTTCCCAAAGAAAGGCATCTGAAACATGGTTTTCCAGGGCCCAAATTCCTCCGTACACATCGCCGATGACATTGAACGAAATGTTTTCCATCGCAAAGTTGAATTTCTTCCCCAATACGTACGCCATAAGATGTGAACCTGATCCCATGCGAGAAACAGCAAAATTCGCTGAATGTAAACCTTTTACATCGGCTACATTGGAATCAACAGGGATGTGAATGCCCCATTGCAATGGGCTGTTGACATAAATGTCAATGATTTTAGCTTGGGTTCCTTTTAATATGGCTTGAGTGATGCCTTCGGTGAGTAAAACGGCAATGTCTAAAGATTTAGATTCCAGCCCTTTGATCATTTGTCCCGTTCCACCCGTCATGTCAGACCAATGCAATTCTATTCCCAAATCTTTGAAGACATTTTCCTCGATACACAAACGCCAAGGCAAGTTGAAGTGTTCGGGAACACCGCCAATTTTAAATCGCTTCATTCGGCGTGATGTTGAATTGCTTTTCAAACAAAGTTTGGTAAACGCCACCGTTTTCTATCAGCACTTTATGTGTGCCTTCTTCTGCAATTTTTCCGTGGTCAAGTACAATGATTTTATCCGCTTGCTGCACCGTAGAAAGGCGGTGTGCAATGATAATGGAAGTTCTGTTTTTAGTGAGTTCTGAGATTGCATTTTGAATCATTGTCTCAGATTCGCTGTCCACACTCGAGGTCGCCTCGTCTAGTATCAAAATTTGTGGGTCATATACCATGGCACGAACGAATGATACCAATTGGCGTTGTCCAACAGACAATACCCCGCCGCGTTCACCAATAATGTGGTCGTAGTTTCCTGGAACCTCCATGATAAACCCATCGGCACCGACCATTTTGGCAGCCTTTCTTACCTGTTCTCTTGAGATTTCAGGATTCCCTAAGGTTATGTTGTTGTGTATGGTGTCGGAAAATAGGTAGACATCTTGTAAGACAAATCCAATTGAACGGCTCAAAACATCCCTAGAAAACTTCCGAATGTCTATCCCCGCAATGGAAATTTCTCCCCCATTGATTTCATAAAACCTTCCAATTAAATTGATGATTGTGGTTTTTCCTGAGCCAGTTGCGCCTACAAAAGCGGTGGTTTTCCCTTTTTCTACGCACAGGTTGAAATCGGAAAAAAGCATTGCATCCGATATGTAAGAAAATGAGACATTCTTGAAAGCAATGTCGCCATTGACAAAATCCGTTTGTTCTCCCTTATCTACTTCCAGGTTCTCATCATCGTCGAGGATGTCAAAAATTCGTTCGGCACGCACCGTTCCCCGTTGAAGAATGTTGAACTTATCCGCCAATTGTCTGATGGGACGGTAAAGTTGGTTTATCCACAAGGTAAAAGAGATGATGTTTCCATACAGCATTTCAATTTGTGTTTGGGTTTTTCCCTCTACCAAAAGTGCGCCCCAAACCAATAGAAACGCAATCGACAATGAACTGAGTAACTCAACCACGGGAAAGAAGATTGAATTGGCCCAAACGGCACTGATGTGCGCATCTCGGTGTTTTTTATTGATTTCGGTGAATTCTTCAAAAGAGGGTTTTTCCCTTCCAAAAAGTTGAATCAATCCCATTCCCATTAAGTGTTCTTGGACAAAGGTGTTAAGCTTGGAAACTTGCGTTCTTTCCATCTGAAAAGATTTCTTCATGGCACGCGCAAAAAGACGTGTGGCAAAAATTAAGATCGGAATGGGAACGAGGGTAAGCAAACTCAATTTCCAATCGGTGGCAAACATAAAGGCAAGGATGGCGAACAACGACAACATGTCCCCAAAAATCTCCATCAATCCTGCGGAAAACACCTCTGAAATGGCCTCAACGTCAGAAACGATGCGTGTTACCAAGGCACCAACCGGGGTTTGATCGAAGTAGGTAGTTTTGAAATGGAGAATTTTACGAAAAACCTTATTTCGGATGTCTCGAATGATGGATTGTGCCATCAAATTAGAATAGTAGGAGGAAAGCCAAATGATCAAGGTTTCAATAACCAATAAACCTAAAATTCCGAGCAATGATTTTCCTAAAGCCGTTGTGTTTTGTTGCTTGATGATGAAATGGTCAACCGTTTTACCAATTAAAAAAGGACGAAGTGGACTTAAAAAGGACAACAACAATACCCCGGAAAGGGCAAGGATGAAATACGCTCGATAGGGCTTGATGAATTGAAATAATCGCTTTAATAAAAACCAAGAACCCTTTTTGCCAGACATGGTGTAAAATTACCTAAAAGCGTTGGAACTTTCTAGTTTATCGGAATGCCTCGCGAACTTAATTGTAAATTTTTAGGGCTTTTTTCAAGGCTAAAAGAAAAGGTTGTACCTACCCCTGCCGTACTGCGAAGCGTGATGCTTTGTCCGTGTGCCTCTAAGATGTGTTTAACGATCGCCAATCCCAAGCCGGTACCACCTTCGTGACGGCTTCGACTCTTTTCGACACGGTAAAATCGTTCAAAAACCCTTGGCCAATGGTTTGGGTCAATGCCAATGCCGTTGTCGGCGACTTCTATCAAAATCAAATCGTCAATCGGGCTGATGAAAACCTCCGTTGTACCGTCCACATTTCCATAACTGATGGAATTGCGAAGTAAATTGGTAAAAACTTGAAACAATTTATTTCTATCTCCCATGACAAAGGTTAAGGGGTATTCTTTTGCCAATTTGAGGTTGATGTTTTTTTCCTTGGCTTGAAGCTCTAAGGTATCAATGATTTCTTTCAGTAATTCAGTGAGTTCGAAGGGACGCTTTACAATTTTGAGTTCTGTACTCTCTAATTTGGTGATTTGGTCTAAATCCTCAATCAATTGAACCATACGGTCTGTAGCAATGG
Source organism: Flavobacteriia bacterium (assembly GCA_009924735.1). Taxonomy (GTDB): domain Bacteria; phylum Bacteroidota; class Bacteroidia; order Flavobacteriales_D; family Crocinitomicaceae; genus UBA952. Next base: position 10,919 of record RFQZ01000033.1, read on the forward strand.
ACGCTCGCTCAATAAAATTCCGATTGATTTCTGGATTTTCCAATGCACCGTCTAACAAGGAGTCCAAAAACCCTTGGATGGAAAAGATGGGGGTTTTTAACTCATGGGATAAATTGCCAATGAATTCTTTCCTAAACTCATCTTGAACCTTTAATTGTTTGATTTCGCGAATTCTATAATCATTTAAGACATTCACATGTCTTTCTGCTTCGGTAATCAATTCGTTAACGTTTTTATGCCTTAGGGTGGGTGGACTTTGTAAAATCCTGAATATATTTTGCAGCCTATTTTGCACGAAGCGCTTTAAGGCAAAATAGAAAATAAAAAAAGCACTGGTACTTGGGACCAGTGCTGTAATGAATGCATTTAAATTTGGAGTGAATGAGCCACTTCCTTGTAGCAGCAAACTGCTGCAAAAGGTTACAAGAAATAGAATCAAACAACCTGTAAAAAGTAAAAGTCCGGGTCTTAGGTTTTTCATTTTTGGTTAAAAGTATATCCAACGCCTTTAATGGTGCGAATATACGATTCTCCTAATTTCTCCCGTAGTTTACGAATGTGAACGTCTATGGTACGTTCCCCAACGATGGTTTCATTTCCCCATACAATGGCTAGAATCTGTTCGCGGTTAAATACTTTTCCTGGTCTGCTGGCCAACAATTCCAACAATTCGAATTCCTTTTTTGGAAGGGTTAATTCTTGTCCTTTTATTTTGACGACAAATTTTTCGCGGTCAATGACAAGGTCTGAAGGATTGGTAGGTTCGCTAATCCTTTCGGTTCTAACCCTGCGAAGCAAGGATTCAATTTTGCTTACCAAAAGACGTGGGCGAATGGGTTTAGCAATGTAATCATCGGCACCTGCTTCAAAACCCGCAATTTGTGCATAATCCTCAGCGCGTGCTGTTAAGAATGCTATGATGGGTTGGGTAATTTGAAGGTCCTTTCGGATGATTTGGCAAGCTTCGATCCCGTCCATTTGCGGCATCATAACGTCCATTAAAATAAGCGATGGACTTAATTGTTGTGCGAGCTTTACGCCTTCTTCGCCATTTGCAGCAGTGAATACACGGTATCCTTCTTTGCGTATGGTGTAAGATAAAAACTCGAGAATGTCTGGTTCATCGTCTACGAGTAATATGGTATGTCCTTTATTGTCCATGTGATTGTATTTTTCAAAAAAAAGGGGACACAATTTGTGTCCCCAATCTTATTAAGGCTTATAATTATTTGTTAACTACCAAACGACGAACCGCAGTTCCTTTGTCAGATAGGATGGTAACTTGGTAGATTCCGTTTGCCAAAGTAGCTACAGAGAATTTTCCGTTGTTAGAAACCTTAACCGTTCTACCAAATTGGTCAGTTACGATTGCTGATTCAAAGTTAGCACCTGCCAATTCTACAGTTACTTCAGAAGAAGATGGGTTAGGGAACATTTCAACAGAAACCCCAGTCATTTCATCCAAGCTAGCAGAAATTTGTACAGTCAAAGTAATCATGTCTTCACACAAGCCATTGATTGCTGTTAACGTTACGGTATAAGAACCATTCGCAGCGAAAGCATGTGTAGGAGCAGATGCACTTGAGTTGGTCATGTCACCAAAATCCCAAGAATAAGAAGCTGCACCTGTTGAAGTATTTGTAAACGTTACAACGTTACCAACTACAGTGTAAGCACCAGCTGCTGTCGGGTTCGCATTGAAAGTAACAGAGATTGGAGCAGAAGTTCCAACACCGTTACAAGCGTTAGCGTTTGTAACCAATACAGTTACGTTAGCCGTTGTTGATGTTACGTTGATAGATTGTGTAGTTGCCCCTGTAGACCATAAGTAAGTATCAGAAGTAGATGCAGTAATGGTTACAGTGTCACCGTTACATGCTTCGATTGCAGAAGCTTGTACCGTTGGAACCGGAGCATTGTTTACGTTAACTACCGTAGCAACTGAAGTTGCAGTACAACCGTTAGCGTTCGTGTAAGTCACCGTGTAGCTTCCAGAAGTAGTCACCGTAATGGCTGCAGTAGTTGCACCGTTAGACCATACGTTACCCATTGGGGTAGATGAAGTCAAAACAACGTTTCCACCTGTACAGAAAGAGGTAGATCCACTTGCTGTGATTACCGGCGTACTTGGTGTAGCATTTACAGTAACCGTAACCATGGTTCTTGGACCTTCGTAACCGTTTGCATCTTGTTGTGCAACATAGTAAGTAGTACTTCCTGCTGAAGTTGTTGTAGGCGTAGGGGTTGGGATGGCAACTCCACCTTGAGCTTGTGTATACCAAACGATTGTACAACCAGCGCTTGCAGTAGCTGTTAAAGCAGTTGCAACCGCACCTTGGCAATACGCTACCGTTGCATTAGATGCAGGCGCTTGGATGCTTCTTCCAGCTAAGTAAGAATCAACGAAAGAAACGTTAGACAATGCAGCTGAACCAACGATTGGACGGAAATCCGGAGTTTGGTAGTTTCCACCAACACCATAAGGCAAAGTTAAAAGGTTGGTAGAACAAGCTGTAGAGTCATTTGAATTGCTTGTAAAGTTCGTCCACATGTTAAACGTACTTCCTGTGTTTCTAACCAAAGATAAATTGGTTAAATAACCTGCAATAATGTTGTTTTTGAATTTCAAAGAACCTGCTGTAGCGTTGTTTTCGCTTAGGGTACCATCCACGTGAAAACCTTGTAAACCATCCATGAAGATAGAGTTATAAATTTTCAATGCAGAGTTTCTTCTGATACGAGCCCCTTTTCTGAAACCAACATTGATCCCAACTGAACTTGCTGGACATGTTCCTCTCAATGGTCCGATCCAAGTAACGTTAGAAAACGCAGCTTTTGTTTGTGGAAGATTTACAGATCCTGTAGCGTCATTGTCAGATTCAAATCCTTCAGATGTAGAAACTGCAGGTACGTCAGCGATAAGTGGGTCACGAACCCCTAAACAAAATTGTACATTTCCAGAAAATCCGTTGTCTGTATCGAAATCATCATCTAAATTTCTGTAAGAAACAAGGTGACGACAATCTACCGTTCCACCGAACCATTCGTATGCATCATCATTAGAGAAAGAAACCTGTACATAATCAATCATGGTACCTTTACCAACAGCACCCAAGGTCAAACCATTGATTTCTTTGTTTGGTTGGTATACATATCCAGGGAATTCAATTCTTACATATTTAAGACTTCCTGAGTTGTCCATCGTGTCCGGGTTAGCGCCACCTCCAAATTGAGTATCTGGAGAAACAGTTAAACCTTCAATGTTTCCGATTCCACCAGCAAGGTTAAGGTGAGATTTACCCATCAAAATAATTCCTCCCCAGTCACCAGCTAAACGAGCGCCAGGCGCTTGGTTAGATGTAAAAACGATTGGTTGGTTAGGTGTACCGTTTGCAATCAATTTAGAACCTTGGCAAACAAACAATCCAGAACCAGCGGTCGCTTTATCCCCTTGGATAATTGTTCCCGGTTGAATGGTTAATGTAGCACCATTTTTAACATAAATTTGTCCTTGTAACAAATAAACATTTCCAGATGTCCAAGTGGTGTTGGTTGTTATGGACGCTGTTACGGTTACCGTAGACGCTCCATATACTGTGTTTTGTGGGTCCCAGTTTGTCCATGTGTCGGTCCACTGAGTGGCAGGTGCAGGCGCGAACGCTCCACGATAGGTTGTTGGAACAAAAAAACTTTGTCCAAAAGTGATGGCTGTTAACATCAGAGCCATCAACGATGCTGTAATCTTTTTCATAAAATGAGTTTAGTATTCGAATACAAAGTTGGGGTACTTATGGTTAGCCCAAATTACAGTACTCCTAACATTTTGTTATATTAACATTACCGATATGTTAATCCGCTAAAACTTTAGAATTTGTAGGTCGCAGAAAAAGAAAAGGTTCTGCCAAATTTGGTTCTCCAAATCAAATCGTCCTTGTCTGCTTCGTACTTGTTATCGCCAGCAGCATTTCCATAAAACAAGTAATTGATTGCTTTTTGAACCGCTTTGTCATCATTCAAAGTCGTATAATTGTTTTGGTAGAAGATTAATTTTTGGGCAAGCAAGTTTTGGCAATTTAATTTGATTTCAAGTTTTTTATCCAAGAATCCTTTTGCAATTTGAAAATCTAAAAAAGTTCGACTTTTTTCCCAGATTTCAGCTTGTAGCACAGAGCCTAGAATATAAATTCTCGAACCAACGGTATTCACATTCGCTGAAATTGACCAATTGGATTCTGTTTGGTAGTTCAAACCAAGGTTAAAGATGTAAGGGCTTTGTCCTTGAAGCGGTCTCGTCTTAAAAGGGGACCCAATGATTTGAGACACATCCACAGAAGAGTGGATGAAACCAAGGTTTGTAAACATGGTCAAGTCATTTAAGAATGATGCGGTATCGGCTTTAAAAGTACTCCCAAAATTCATTTTGAATTCCATCTCTAAACCATAATTCACTGCACTGGCGACGTTTTTGTAATAAATCTCATTGGAAACATCTGGACGTGCAATTTGCTCAATAGGGTTTTTGAAGTTTTTAAAGAACAACGATGCTGTAAACATTTGACCATTCCCAGGATAAAATTCATAACGAGCATCCAAATTCGTAATCAGTGCACGTTGCAATGAATCATTTCCAGACAATACGAACTGCGTGTTGAAATCATAAAAAGCAAAAGGTGCAAGCTCTCGATATTCTGGACGATTCACCGTTTGTGATCCGCTAAGACGTAAGTTTTGCTTTTCTGTTAATGCATAAATCATGTTCACAGAAGGTAAGAAATCTAAATTGTGTAGGTTAACGTTTACGTCTGCACCGGTCATCTTTTTGGCAAATAATTTTTGTCTAAAGTCTTCGATTCTCAATCCGTATAACACGTTCAATTTCCCAATTTGTTCGTTTGCCATTACATACCCAGCATACAATTGAGAATTGGCATCATAAGAATCTGAAACTTTAGTCCCTTCAGATAATTTAAATCCACCTACCCCTGGAGAAATCAATCCCATGTTTTCCGGATTAAAGATGGAATCTTCCGGTAGGTATAGGAGGTTGTTGTTAAATGCAACCGAACCACCCGAACCACCATATGTTGTATAACCTAAAAGTCTCGCGCTAAATTCACGTACCCTGAATTGTGTAAAAATCCCGGATTTCAATTCTAATTTATGTTTCTTTTTATCAATTAATTTGTAGGCTGCATTGAACCGTGTGCTTCCCAAAGATTCATTTGTGGTTGCAAAAAACATGCTTCCTCCGTAATCAGGACCTACGCTGGAACCTGAAATCGTTGCGGTATAGATGGTGTCGTAAGGATTGGGATTGACAGGATCATCAAAAGTTGTTAAGCGCGTGTAAATATTTCTTCTGAGGTTAGGGATGCTTCGGTATACATTGCTGTAGCCTACCAACCAATCTATCTTCAGTTTGGTATCTTCGTTTCCATGCTCACCGTTTAATTGGCCTGAATAAATCTTATTTTCTGTCATCCAATTTGCATTGGATCGCAAAAGGGTTGGGTTTGGGTCCAACGGATTTGTTTGTCCCGAACGGTTGATAAAGCGCAAATCTGAATTAATTGAGTATACATTTTTAAAACTCAACTGGTTTTTTTCATCAAACTTAAATGCCAAATTCCCCATGGCACCTGAAAGCACTTGGGTACTGTAAACCTTATCTAAATAATTCGTTTCCAATTGAGAAACGCCACCACCGATTGCATTTCCTGTATAGGTTCTTCGTTCGGTTTCATTGTAGTTTTTGTTTGAATTGTAAGATAAAGAACCGATGAAACCAAGTTCTCTTTTTTCGTTTTTGAATTTCTTCTTGAATCCTCCAGCATACTGCGCATTAAAATTTGGCATAAATGTGCTGTTTTTAACCGTCCAATTTGTCGTAAATGTTTTTGCAAGTGCCGCTTGGTCATTGATGTTTATTGGATAATTAGCTGTCGTAGGAATGTCCCCACTGATGGCACGAGAACCATCATCCATTCCCAACCAATCCAATTTACCTTCGTTAGTAGATACGCGGTCTTTGAATGTGGTAATCGTGTTGTAACCCGCTCCCATTGTAAAACTTTGAAAATTCTCGGTAGGTATGTCTCTGGTCTTGATTTGAATAATACCCCCGGCAAATTCACCTGGTAGGTCCGACGAAGCTGTTTTAATGATGCTTAGGTTTTCAAGCATGTTCACAGGAAAGATGTCAAACGAAAAAGCTTTTCTATCAGCCTCAGAGGAAGGAAGCGGACCGCCATTTATATAGGCCGCATTGTATCGGTCATTCAATCCTCGTACTACAGCAAATTTATTGTCTTGAATGCTCGCTCCACTCACTTGTTTTAAGGCATCTGCCACCGTTCTAGCGGGCGTTCGTTTTAACACTTCTTGAGGTACGATGTCTAACAACACCTTGCTGTTTCTTTGGATTTGTAAGGCTCCAACTACGGATTCTTTGCTTACCGTTCTGCGAACAACGACAGGGCCCATCACTTTGTCCGCTGGATCCATTCCCACAGATATTTCGTGGTCATCGTTTTTACCGATTTTAATTCCCGTAATTACTTTAATGTTAAACGTTGCGGCGCGAACCTCTAAATCATAGGTGCCTGGGGCAAGGTTTTTAAAATTAAAATTTCCTGCACTGTCAGAAAGCATTCTCTTATCAGAGTTCAGAATAACAACTTTTGCATTTTCAATGATGTCGTTGTTTGTTCCATCAAGTACTTTTCCTTTAAGACTTGATTGAGCAAAAAAGCCAAGGGTAACGAAGGAGAAAATTAGAAGGGTAAAATGGCGCATACAATATAATTTGATTGTACAAAATACGCTTCACAACTTCACATAGTCGTTAAATGCATGTTATCGAAATGTTAAAAGGTCAAAACAGCCCCGATTACTCAAACACAATTTTCATTTCTACCCTTCTGTTTTTTGCCCTGCCTTCAGAGGTGGCATTGTCTGCAATCGGTTTTGTCTCACCGAAATAGTTCACAATAAAGCGTGAAGCCTCAATTTCTCTCGAAACCAGGTAAGCTTTCACGGCTTCCGCACGTTTTTTCGACAAGGTCATGTTTGAAGCATCGTCGCCCGCATTGTCAGTATGCCCTGATATTTCAAGTTTCCATGTTGATTTTTTCTTCAAAACAGCAGCCAATTCATCCAATGAAGCGAAAGAACCACCCAAAATCACATCTTTAGCCACTTCAAATTCCAAATTATTGAATGCAGTTTTAAGAACTTCAATCACTTCTTTTTCAATCACGGGACAACCTTTGTTGCTTTTCGGTCCAGGCGTGTTCGGGCAATCATCGTCCTTGTCTAACAAACCATCCTTATCTGAATCTTTGTAAGGACATCCCCCGTTTTCTACAGGACCAGCCAGCAATGGGCAGCCATCGTTTTTATCCAACAGGCCATCTCCATCCGTATCCGGCCAAGGACAACCATGGTTTTCTATCGGTCCGGCAATTTTCGGGCAGTCGTCAATGTAATCGTAGAGACCATCCGAATCGGTGTCAGGACAGCCCTTGTTTTCTTTGGGGCCATAATTGTCAGGACATAAATCTTCTAAATCCGTGATGCTGTCATTGTCTCGGTCGGGGCACCCATCAAGATACAAAACGCCTGGGATGTCAGGACATTGGTCCTTTGTATCAATTACTTTATCACCATCTCTGTCTGGGCAACCTTTGAACTCTGCCAATCCCGCCAAATCTGGACAGTTGTCGAGTTTATCGATGATTTTATCGCCATCTCTGTCTGGGCAACCCTTAAACTCTGCAAGACCCGGTTCCAGTACACAGTCATCTTCGGAATCTTTGATCCCATCTCCATCCGTATCTGGACAACCCTTAAAGGCCCAAACGCCTGGTGTTTCTTTACATTCGTCAACTTTATTAGAGACTTTGTCTTTGTCGTCGTCCTTAATTTCTGAATACAAAATGGGCAACCTTAACCCGGCAAACAATTCAACTCCACGTACTTTTCCTCGGGCAAACAATGCGCGGTAATCGGTTACCCCAACGGTTAAAGGTCCCAAACGAGTTGCGATTCCGGTTTTTAAACCAGCATATTTGTTGTAGGAAAAAGGCAAGTGCAATCCAAATCCAGCAATGTCGAAACTTGGGGTAATTGAAATTTGATTGGGGACTTTTACCTTGGTATCGGTTTTCTTACCAATTAAATTCAACATGGATGTAGCATTCACATAAAACCCTTTCCAAATGTGATAATCAAACTGCAAACTAAAGGCAGAGGGTGTTTGCATCAAAAAGGTTGAGGCAGTGTCTTGGGAAGAAATCCATGTTTGACCCGGCGCATTGATCAAGGAATCTATGACTTGGTCAAAATCATTTATGGAATTGGCCGATTCAAATGTGTTAAGGTCAAATGGATTTTGCGAATTCACTTCAAAATTCCTGCTGAGTCCACCCTTCGTAAATCTCATTCCTCCAATGTCTAGCAATGAAGCGCCCACCCGAAGCTTGTATTTATTTTTGTGTTGTGCCCATATGCCGCTTTTGCCATCCATGTCATATTGATAATCCTCATAACCCTCACGCCATTCGTAAACTGCGCCTAAATCTACGCCTACACCCCATCGTGATGCGCGTGTAAAGTAATCTTGGTTGTTATTCGAAATGATGTCGTCCACATTCTGAGAATATCCATAGTTGAAATTCCCTTTAAGTAAAAAGGAAGTATCGGCGTTCTTCAGGTTGTATTCAAAATTGTTGGTGTAAAAATACGCAGCTGCATTTCCGCTAAGCAATTTAAGGGTACCCCCAACTTTTAAGAAATGTTCCTTGTCATCCATCACCACCTGACCATAATTAAAGCCGTATTCCGTCCATGTTAAATGGTTCATATTCACCAATTCTTCATTTAATTTTTGATTCCAAAGGAGTGAATAATCCAAGCCGTTTTCAGCCAATACTGCTAATTTTGGGTCCATATTGTCGACGTTCGTGATGGACCTTCCCCTGACAAGAAATCCAATGGCTATTTTTGGCGTGATGTGAAAATTAAAGTTGAGCAGGTCTACTTGCGTATTTGAATACAAGCCTAGAATTCCTTTTGAATCCTTGTTGTATTTGCGTATTAAGAATCGATCCATAAAAGTTGAATCTGGCGATGCCCATGAATTATACAATGCGGTATCACCGAAAGATTTTTTCCACCAATAGCCTCCATTTCCTTGTGCTGCACGCATTCCTTTTGCATCAAAATAGGCAAAGTTCTGATAGGTGTTGAAGTTCATTCCAGCGATGTTTAAATCAAAAACAAAACGACCGTCCACAAAACTTGCCGGCTGAAGTTGAACCCCCATGATGCCTGCATAATTGCTGGTTGAAACACCTAAATACGATTGCGCATTTAACAGAAGGGGAGAAATGGCAAGGAGAATGGAGAATAAAATTCTTTTCATTTTATTGGTTGTATTGAATTAAAAATTGTGACAAATAGGTGGTAATCGAGCATCCGTTGTTTCCAAAAGGCGAAATTTGAACTTCCCTTTGTCCAGGTCGTTCTTCCATGTCTATTTCCTTTCCATAAGTGTCTAACAAATATACTTTATTTTCAAGGGCATCGAGCATCGCTAAGGTGGAAATTTGATTAAAAGTTTTTAAAATATGAACCGCACTAATTTCTTGCGTCGAATAGGTTTTTTTCCATCTCACCTTTCCATTTACCAAACAGGCAAGTGAATTTTGGTATTGAAAAAGTTGTCCCGTTTCCCCTTTGAGTGTGAAATCACCGACGTATTGCCAATCTACCGTAACCTGCGCATCTATGGTTTGTTTGCCATCCATAAGTTGCATTCCTTTGGGCCCTTTCAATAAACATTGGCCGCTTTCCGTAAAACCAAGACACTGCGATCGTTCAACCTTCAGTGCGGTTCGTTTGCCATTGGTTAAGTCAACCAGGTAGCATTTGCTTTTGGTGAGTATGCCACATACGGCTTTCCCATTCAATTCTCCCGGGAAGATTTCTTCAATTTCTTCGGGCATTGAGATTCTTCTAATGACCTTACCATTTTCCCCTGAAATTAAAACAAGTTCAGATTTTTTTGTGCAAATTAAAGCAGGTTTGTTTTGCAGGACACAAGATTCAAGCGGGAGAAAGTAGTTGCTTGTGATAGAAAAGGTTTCCCTTCCCATTTTATCAATGACTTGAATTTCGGTCGGAAAATGCAACGCGATGTTCTCCTGTTCTGCATTTTTTGTGGCTAAAACGGTCGGGGGAAACAGCAAGGCTTCTTCAATGGGCTTTTTCCATTTTTGACTTCCATTTTTATAGCCATAGATGTTTTTTTGGCATTCAATGACCACATTTCCTCGACCTGAAAGTGCGCAATAGGAAACAACAGCCTCCCCAGGATTCATCGTGAAATAACTTTTAGCATTGTTGGTCTCTTCATCCGCTTTTTCCAATCCTGATTTTTCAACCTTGATTCCGAAAAACTGATTATTGATCCAACCTATGCTTTCCGCTTTGCCCTGGCGAGTGTGTCGGTAAGAAACTTTCTGCGGTAAGTTTTCATTGAGCCAATCGTATTTTTTTAGGTCGGTTGCTATGCTTTTGCGCATTTCCAATTCCAACAAAACAGCATCCAAATCAGAAGATTTTGTTGCAAGAAAACCCATGCCGTTTAAGGATGCGACGGAAAAGGTTGTGTCTGTGTTTTCGCTGCCTTCCAAGTCCGAGCTTAACATTTCACAAATCTTAAATAGGGGAAAGTCACTCCTTTCCTGATTTTCTTCCTTTAAATGGAAGTAATCGTTTAGGTAAGGTACCAACTCGTTTTCGTCTTTCAAGTCGAACAATAAAATCTTCTTCTGGTTGAACTCGAACAAGACAATGCCAGTTTTCACAATCCCGAAGAGTGGACTTTTAGCAAAGATCTCATCTGTATATGACAGGTATTTTTTCTCGAAGAAGGTATAACGAGCGGCCGCTGAAGGAATGAACTCCCCAAAACACGAACGGTCGTCAACCAAGGGGCTAAGGTTTTTCTTTCGGCTTTGAAGGGTTGAGTAGGTAATTCTTTTTTCTGATTTTACATAGACATCGCGGACCTCTAAATCTTTCGATAAAAACACGATGCTGAAACTCGCTTGTGGATCCACTTTCCATTCAACATTGGTTTCTTTTGCAAGGGTGAGGTCATAATAACTCAGCGCCAGTTGATTTCCTTTGAATTTACCCAAATAACGACCAAATGTAAAGGTGTTTGGACCTGTTTTTTCAAAGGGAAAGATACCGTTTTGAAACACCATGCGGATTTTTGAAAAATTCCATTTTTCAGAAAGGGAAATGACGATAAAATTCCTGCTCGCGCTGAGGTAAACGGTATTGGGTTTGGGCAGTTTGGCTTGAAGCGATGCATAAAGTTTGAGGTTGTTAGCGTTGCAATTAACGCCCATTTCCCCCAGTTGAAAATCATTTGGGTGGTGAATTGCGATGATGTTTTGGTCTTCTTTCCCAAAATAAGACAAATAACTCTCTTTGGGATTCACATCAACAATGGACCAAAAGGCATAAATAACCCAACCCAAAAGACCTAATCCAAAAACAAAAACGACGATTCTTTTAGCCATATCCACAAAACTAAAGCTTACGAAGCTGTTGTGGAGGACTTGGGTTAAATCTAATGAACAATCTGATGTTTATCTTTCTAAATAGGCTCGTTTTGATAAATGGATTTTACAATGCCAAAAGACTTGCGGTGGATTTCACAAATGCCATTTTTTTGGATGCTTTCTACATGGTCTTTGGTTGGATAGCCTTTGTTTTTAGCCCATTGGTATTCTGGGAATTGCCCATCCAAATCTTTCATCATTTGGTCCCTTTCCGTTTTTGCTAAAATAGATGCCGCGGCGATGCTCTGAAACTTGGTGTCGCCCTTCACAATGCAAAGGTGAGGGATGTCTTTGAAGGGTTTAAATCGGTTGCCATCCACTAAAATCATTTCGGGAGAAATACGCAAAGCTTCCAATGCCAAATGCATTGCTTCGATGCTTGCATTCAAAATGTTTACTTCATCTATTCTTTTTGGGAAAACGCACCCAATGCCATACGCAAGGCTGGTCGACTTAATCTGTGCTGCCAGTCTCAATCGGTTTTTTTCATTGAGTTTTTTCGAATCGTTGAGTCCTGGTATGGGCTCACTTAACAACACAGCAGCAGCAACCACAGGACCTGCGAGACAGCCCCTGCCTGCTTCATCACATCCAGCCTCCAAAATACCCCCTATTTTTTCAAAGGTCAGTTCAATCGCCATGTTTTCGGTGTTTTTACCTAAATTAGCATAAAAAAAAGTATGTATAAGTTTTTATTTATGTTTTTTGTTTTGGGAATTTCAACCCAAATTTTAGCACAAAAAGGAACGGCAAAAGTCCTGTGGTCTGAAAAAGAATTGAATACAGAAGCGAAAAAAGGACATTTTCAGTGGGTATTGCCTACGGAAATTGACAGCGTTCAGGTGAACAGCACGGCAAAGTATTATGTACAATCCTTTACCTATTCATTCAACCAAGACAAGCACACGATTGATGTGTTCTCGGTTGCTGATTCGGAAGATGCTCGTCGGGTGATGCTTAGGTTTTTAGGTGCCAATCAAATTCAAACCATTGCTTTTAACGGCACAAACCACCAGCTGTACAATTTCTACGATCTTTACATGAAAATTAAGTAAGATGAAATTGAAAGTAGCCTTTTTATTAAGCCTCGTCCTAGGGTTGTTCGCTTGTGCAAATGTAAAAAATGCTAAAGCAGATTTTGGCGAATTTAAAGTAACAAGTACCGATGCGATTTCAATTGCAGAGCTTGTCAACATCATGGACAAATCGAAAACGCCCTACACGACAACCCTTAAAGCACCGCTTTCTGCAGTGTGTCAAAATGCAGGTTGTTGGGTCCAGGTAGCAAAGCCAGATGGCAAACCATTAACCATTCGATTTAAAAACCATTTTACCATTCCTCCGTCAACACCCATTGGAACGGAGTCTTTAATTCATGGAGTTGCATACTGGGACACGGTTTCCGTAAAAGCACTCAGACATTACGCCGAGGATGCTGGAAAAACAATGGACGAGATTAACAAAATCACACAGCCAGAGTTTAAGTTAAACTTCGAAGGAGATGGCATTAAGCTCCTTACGCTCGAAAAAGGAAAAAATAAGTAATTCCTAACGAAACAAGGCTAACCCCAATTCCTACGAGGTAGCTTTCTGGTAAAAACCAAGCGACCATGTTGATGGGTATTAAAAACAAAATCAACAAGTGGTATTTCCCTTGGTTATTTTTTGGTTGGGAATTCATAGAAATTATGGGGTGTAATAAGGTGCGTAAGGGCTATGTCGTGTGTTTCAAAAGGAACGCTTTCGATGGGCTCAAAAAAACTCAAGCCTATTTTCAAGAGGGAAGGAGGGCATTGCGCCAAAAAACGGTCATAAAAACCTTTTCCATAACCTAATCGATTTCCTGACTTATCTGAAACCAACAAGGGTATAAATACGGCATAAAAATCAACAGGATCGCTCGTTTCGTTTTGAATTACAGGCTCTGGTATGCCAAAAGCATTCGTTTGGATTTCGTCCCCAATAACATAGCGACAATGTGTCATTTCACCTGATTGAAAGTTGCTGACAGGAACATAGATCTTATTCGCTGCTTGAAAAAAAGAAATCAGAAGCGAAGTGTCTATCTCTTTCTTATGTGCCATGGTCAGGAAGCACGACAGGACTTTCCCTTTTAAAGCAAAATGGTTAAATATCAACTTTGACAATGCTTCGGATTGCACCTTGATTTCATGCTCGGAAAGCTCGTTTCGCTTTTGAACGAAAAGTTGTCTTAGGTTATCTTTTGTTAAGTTTGATTCCAATGAGCGGGTATTTTGGTATATTTGAACATGATTTCAAATTCGTCTATGGCATTCAAATGTACATTGTTTTTGTTCTTATTCGGACTTCCATTTCTGAATTGGTCACAAACCGACGAAAATGGAACCGAGACGGAAGAAGAAATCGAAGTGAAAACCTTTGCATCAACCCGTATCATTTCTGGCCATTCCGTTGAAACCCTAGGGAAAGGCATCATGGATTTTCGAATAGAACACCGTTTTGGAGATATGTTTGGAGCCAACGGAGGCGGGCAAAATATGTTTGGTTTTGACAACCTGTCTGACATGCGAATTGCGCTAGAATATGGCGTAACAAAATCTTTCATGATTGGATTTGGTCGGTCTCGTGGAACGAATGCTCCTTATCATTCTTTGTTAGACGGATTTTTGAAGTACCGCGTGTTACGTCAAGGAAAATCAAGTCCTGTATCCTTAACCGCCGTAGCAGGATCTTCATTCACCTACATGAAGGCTTCTCAAGACATCTCTCAAGTGAACTACTTTCCAAAAGTTGCACATCGATTTTCCTACTTTACACAAATTAACGTTGCCCGCCACTTCGGAGAACGCGTCTCTATTGCCATTATGCCGACCCTTGTTCACAGAAATTATGTGCTCGCAAATGATCAAAATACTTTGTTTGCCTTGGGAGGTGCAGCCAGGGTTAAACTTACCCAACGCTTTGCTTTGATTTTAGAATACTATCAAACCTTTCCGGGGAATAGCCTAAGGCCCAACGACATCTATAAAAACAGCCTAGGCCTAGCGTTAGAATGGAATACCTTTGGCCATAGCTTTACCATTAACCTTACCAACGCCACAGGCTTGGGCGAATCACAATTCATACCTTACACCTATCAAAACTGGTTGAAAGGCCAGTTTCGGTTAGGTTTTTGCGTAGGTCGTAAATTCTCTTTTGATTCAAACTAAATTTTACCCATGAAAAAATCCCTTTTATTTATTGTTTATATAGGCTTGATGGTAACTTCAACCTCAATTGCATTAATTCCAACAGATGACTTTAAAGTAACCGAGGGTCATTCAATTGCTTTTAAAAGTGCAGATCCCTCCGGGAAGTTTAAAGAAATTAGTGGCGACGTGAGCTACAATGCAAGCAGTCCCACATCCTCAACATTTAACTTGAAAATCCCGGTGAATACAATCAGTACAGGCAATGGGATGATGAATAAAAAAGCAATGACCAAAGAATGGTTTGATGAAGAAACGTATCCATCCATAAAGTTCAAGTCTACCAGCGTTACAAAAGATGGAAAAGGAGATTTGCAAATAAAAGGAGACCTCACTTTAAAGGGAATTACGAAAGAATGCACCATTCCGGCCTCTGTTTCAGGAAGTGGGAGTAAAATTACTTTTAAAGGTACTTTCTATGTGAATCGAATTGATTTCAAGGTTGGGAAAAAGAGCGAAACGGTTCCTGATAAAATGAAGATTGTTTACGAATTGCCCGTTTCAAAATAAGCAAGTTCATGAAAAGGTTTCTCTTCTTAGGTTTAATCGTCGCCTTATTATCTTCAATTGTCGGTGCGACTTACCTCTATTTTTTTTACGGATTGGAATTGGATGAAAGCAGCAAAGTGCTTCCCATTTGGAAAGTGGTGGCTATCTACACATCGATTTCTTTGCTCATTACTTTGATGTCGTATGTTGTTTTCTCGAAGTGGGGAAAGTGGGGGGTTATTATTCTTAACACAGTCTTTTCTTCAATAGCCATTGCGAGCATCGCATACCCAATTACCTATGTGAATCAAGAAATTGACACTACATTTATCGCCATTGCTGCCATTCCAGTCCACTTTATGATGCCGCTCATTTGGCTTTCCTTACAACCGATTGTGTTAATTCAAAAACCATGAAAAATTTAAAGTTCCTTAGTGTTTTGCTCCTGGGATTGACCTTCGCTTGTACAAAGGATAAAGTACCCGCCGACCTATCGTTAAATTGCGTGGATACTGTTAAGTTTTCAACCGATATTTTACCGATGATTCAATCCAATTGTACCGGATGTCACGATGTTGGCAATGGAACGGGTTACACCCTGACCAATCACACCAACATTTCCTCAAATGCAAATGCTGTTTTGGGTTCTATGCGTGGAAGCGGTTTTCAACTGATGCCGAAAGGAGGTCCCGCACTTCCGGATTCTTTGATTCAAAAAGTTGAATGTTGGATGTATCAAGGTAAATTAAACAATTAAAATAAGTCTTATGAAAAAAGTGGTTTTTGTGCTTTCAGGTTTGCTCGTTTTTGGTATCAGTTCTTTTCTTTGGAAATTAACCCCAACCACACATCATTATCAGCTTTCACCCCTAAATTCAGGAGGCGTCGCCGCCGGAAAAACCGGTGCGCCTGGAGAAGCAAATTGCACACAATGTCATTCAGGTACGGTTCAAGACGGAACCGCTGAAAATGTGTTAGTCGTTTCCCAAGGAGGGACCCCGGTTAGCAGTTACGTTCCTGGCCAACAGTACAACGTAACCTTGTCAATGGTTTCCAACCCCGCGAAGCGCGGATTTCAAGCTACAGCACTATCCTCTTCTAATGTGATGGCAGGGGCTTTTACCGGAGTTGCAGGAAACACATCGATAAATGGAGGAGCAAAGAAATACGCGAATCATACCTCCACAAGTAACACAAGCGCTTCAGCGCCGAACTGGTCATGGACTTGGACTGCACCTGCCATTGGAACGGGTAATGTTACTTTTTACGTGGCTACGAATAAAACCAATAACAATGGAAACGACAATGGAGATTTGATTTATTTATCTCAATTTATTCTACAAGAGGCCTCTAACGCAGGGGTAGAGGAGAATATAACTTCAAGCTATGCCATTGTTGGAGTCTCAGAGCAAGCAATTACGATTAAATCGAATACGGAATTGGATCGCATTACAGGGGTTAGTATCCACGATGCAAACGGCAAAAGGATTTATTTTGCTTCTGAATTGCTCTCCCAAAACGGTGTATACACGATCACCAGACCTAATCAAATGCAACAAGGACTCCATTTTGTGACTTTCCAAGCGAATCAAAAATTGATTACCAGGAAAATCTCGTTGTAATTTGTTTTCTAAATACACATCAATATAAAAAGTATGAGAATCCCTTTATTTCTTTTAATGGCTTTGGTTTCATTGTTAGCCAATGGACAAACAGCAGGAACGCTAACCTTTTCTTTCACCCAAACCGCACATACCAGTTACACGGGTACAAAAAATGTAATGGCTGTATGGATACAATCAAGTTCCGGTGCATTTGTAAAAACACGCGCAAGAAACGCAGGGATAGTAACCTCAGACCATTTACCTACCTGGGCGACCAATTCTGGCGGGCCCTCAGGGAATTGCATGGCAGCGTCATGTAACGTGGCAGGGGCAATAACAGGCGCAACCTTAACCAATTTTGCAGCTAGAAACTTTACTTGGGACGGTACAGATGCCAACGGAAATTTAGTTGCAGATGGAAACTATAAAATCACCATTCAATCTACTTGGAACCATGGAGCGGCTTCAACTGTAACTACATCGTACGATTTCTATAAAAGCTCAGTGGCTGATATCCAAACGCCCGCCTCTGATGCCAATTTCACAAACATCTCACTGCAATGGAATCCCAATCCAGGGGCTTCGATACAAGATGATGCCCTAATTTCCTTTACATTAACACCTAATCCAACTGTGAGTGGAAAGATAACCATCACCGGGATTCTGCCCCTAGATGAAATTTCTGTATATGATCTTAAAGGTAGAATGGTTGTTCCTTCAAAACAGATGCAAGGCAATGTATACGAGCTGGATTTGACCAACCAAATAAAAGGAACTTATATTGTTAAGGTTTCTCGTGGAGCATTCAGCAAAGAAGAAAGAGTGGTTTTGAATTAAGGGTTATTTATCTTTATTGTCAACCTCCATTTTCCGAAATCCTTTTGTTTTATAAACCTTAAACTTCCCTTTCATTGAAGCATAGATCATCATTGCATCTATTTCCTTGTGTGTTCTTAGGTATTTCTTCGAACTTTTTAACCCCATAACAAGCAATCCCGTTGCAGTGGCATCAGAAAGAATGGTGTGATTGGAAATGACTGTGGCACTTAACAACCTGTTTTGGGTGGGTCTCCCGGTTTTAGGATGAATGTGATGCGATAATTTCTGACCTTCTATTTCCCTATATTTTCTGTAATTCCCCGATGTCGCCACACCTTTGTTATGAATCTTAAGGCTAAGTTGCGTGTCGTTTTTTGAATCAGTATTGTATGCTGGAGATTCCACACCCAGCAACCAATAAAAATCCAGGTCATTTAGTCCAAATACCTCTCCACCAATTTCTATCAACGCAGTCTTAATTCCTTTGCTTTGTAGAAAGTTCGACACCACGTCCACGCTGTAGCCTTGTGCAAATGCATTGAAGTCTAAACTTACGCGTGCATCTCTCTTAGTAATCATACCGCTTGAACTGACCTCTATCTTTTCAAAACCCACGAACTGAAGGATGCTGTCAATCGCGGCGGATTTCATCTCACCCTCCTTTTTTCGCTCAGGACCAAATCCCCAAGCATTTACCAATGGATAAACCGTTGGGTCAAAATTCCCCTTTGTCTCCCTCCAAATCTCTTTAGCAAATCGAAAACAGTATAAAAAAACACTGTCGTCTGTTTCTTTAAGTTCGTTTCGATTGATAGCGGAAATAACGGATTCAGGTTGATAGGTAGACACAGAAAGATCAAAAAAGTAGAGTAAACTGTCAATTTCATTTTGAAAGTCTCGATTTAGCGAATCATTATACTGTATTGTATAGGTGGTTCCCTGTGCTTCTCCATAAAGCGTTTTTTGAGAATCAACCATGAAAAACGACAACAGGCTGGTTAAAAGGAAAAATAATTTCATGGAAAACATCTTTTTTCAAATGTAACAATTATCAACCCTTGAAAAATTGTTCAGGTAGCGTGATTCGCGAAGAATGTAAATAAGCACCTAGTTAACAAGCTTGTAGCCTAAAGTACAAAAGTGAATAGGCCCA
Organism: Flavobacteriia bacterium; assembly: GCA_009924735.1. Classification (GTDB taxonomy): domain Bacteria; phylum Bacteroidota; class Bacteroidia; order Flavobacteriales_D; family Crocinitomicaceae; genus UBA952. The sequence continues at coordinate 29,853 of RFQZ01000033.1, forward strand.
TTAAATATAAAATTCAAACAAACAAATTGGGTTTTTTGAAACCAAATAAGAGGTTTGTCGTTAAGCAACCTGCTCGTTTTTTTTGAAAAGCCATTGTAAAACAAAAAAGACTTGTTATATTTGCACCCCGCTAAGAAAAAAGAAAGGA
>RFQZ01000034.1 GCA_009924735.1 Flavobacteriia bacterium
GGAACGATTCATTTAAGAATAAGTTTCATTTGACCAATGAGTTGCGTTCTTAGTACCAGATGCGAGGGGGTTACAAACAATTCCTTTAAATAAATTTCAGAAACATTTCCCTTCAAATGGACATCCTTTAGTACCTCTTGATTCAAGGAGGTATTTATCTCTTTTTTGACATCTGATACAAGCGGCAAATAATCAAATGAAGCTTGGTCCTCAATCATTTCTGTGATTTTGGTCTTAAAAATCCATTTTGCAGCCTTTAAAAGCATGTTTTTCGTATGAACATCAAAAGAGACATTGTTAAAGTCGATTTGATGAAGAGAATCATTTAGGACTGGGGATGCCAATAGGTATATCGTCCCTTTTTTGGACCCGGATATTTGGGTTTTTAATACCAATTGATTGTCTTTTGACCCAGAAATATAGAGATCCTCTACCTTAATCTTCTTACGTTTAACATCGAAACTCTTACCTACAAATTCAGCCCGAATTAATTGTGTGAGCGAATCAAACGAAAAGTTCACATCCATTGCGAGGTCAAGCGCTGAGGCATTGTTCACCTTTGACAATTCGGGCAGAGGCGTTTTTGGCATTGAAAGTTTTTCTGTTACAAAGGAGGGGGCAAGTTTAAGGGTGAAATTAAAATTTGCCTTTTGACCTGAGAAATCTATTTCACTCATTCCGATTCCAGTTGGCCGAAGATACAAAAAGCCGTAGCCAGGCACTTCAATCGGATCAAGGAGTGAATTCCAAGTATCCCTTGCCATTGATTTAATATCAATGGTTTTTAATTGTTTGTCTATTTCAGGTTCTAACACTTGGAGCTGTTTTTTGATTTCGGATTCAATTTTCGGCGTAGCATCATAATTAAACAGCGTGATTTTACAAGGGTCTATAAGATCAAAATGTTTTAAAACTGTTTTCGTATTGAGTGAATAGTCGGGACCGACTTTAAGTGAAGTAGCATACTTTAAGGTAAACCGCCTTTTGGGTTCAGAAACGCCACAATCTGCATAAATTCTTGGAACCAAGCACAAAGGTTCTTTTCCAGTGATTGATTGACATTTTGGACAATAGGAAAGATTCAGTTTTAGTTCTCCATCGACGGTATAATCCAACCCTTTACCGTTTCCATCAAAGCGAATCGGTTTACGAGCAATCGAATAGGTACTGCTAACGCCTTCACACACCTCATTTTTTCCTTTATAAACAGTGGGAATTAATTTTTCCGCTTGCATAAAAGAGGAAGTAAGATCCATTTCGATCGGAATGGTGATGTTTGAATACGTATTGTTAAGGGCTGGATAGGGTATCTCAGAACTAACAGGTGCCAGGGCTTCTATGTTTTTACATGATGCCAAACACATGACGGCAGCAAACGCCGTACATAAGTTACGAAGGAATACAGTAGCTTTCAGTGCTCTTGTTTTATTGCATTTTCGCCTTCAACCCAAGGTCTAAGGCATCCAAAAATGCTTCTGTGTAGACGTAGTGTTCACCAGCATTCACTTTGTTTCCATGAATACAAACGGCTAAATCTTTGGTCATTATGCCTGACTCAACGGTTTCGATGCAGACACGTTCAAGGGTTTCACAGAAATCAATTAATGCTTGATTTCCATCTAACTTACCACGGAAGGCCAATCCCCTTGTCCATGCAAAAATGGATGCGATTGGATTGGTTGATGTTTTCTTACCTGCCTGGTGTGCTCTGTAATGTCTTGTAACGGTGCCGTGAGCGGCTTCTGCTTCCATGATTTCTCCATCAGGGGTAATCAAAACAGAGGTCATGAGGCCTAAAGAACCAAAACCTTGTGCAACGGTATCGGATTGAACATCCCCATCATAATTTTTACACGCCCACACAAAATTTCCATTCCATTTCAATGCCGAAGCCACCATGTCATCGATTAATCGATGTTCATAGGAAATCCCTGCTGCTTCAAATTTTGATTTGAATTCATTTTGATAAATCTCTTCAAAGATGTCTTTAAACCTTCCATCGTATTTTTTCAAAATGGTGTTTTTTGTAGAAAGGTACAATGGCCATTTTTTGGAAAGCGCCATGTTAAAACAGCTTTTGGCAAAACCTTTAATGGATTCGTCTGTGTTGTACATTGCCATGCCTACACCATCTCCTTTAAAATTGTATACTTCAAAGTGTTGAACCTCGCCGCCCTCTTCCGGGGTAAAGGTCATGGTTAATTTTCCTTTTCCTTTGAATACGGCATCTGTTGCACGGTACTGATCGCCAAATGCATGTCTTCCCACAATAATTGGCGCGGTCCAATTGGTCACCAAGCGGGGTACATTTTGCATCACGATGGGCTCTCTAAACACAGTTCCGTCTAAAATATTACGGATGGTTCCATTGGGGGATTTCCACATGGATTTTAGGTTGAATTCCACCACGCGATCCTCATCCGGTGTGATGGTGGCACATTTGATACCTACTTTATAGGTTTTAATGGCTTCAGCAGCATCGATGGTGATTTGATCATTGGTTTCATCTCTTTTTTCAATGCCCAAATCAAAGTATTTAATGTCTAAATCTAGGTAGGGAAGAATAAGCTTGTCTTTGATAAATTTCCAAATGATGCGCGTCATTTCATCGCCATCTAATTCAACGATTGGATTTGTAACTTTAATTTTTGACATAGTAGGTGATTTTTGTTGCAAAGTTAGTAAATTATTGTTGCTCAAAATTCAATTAATCCATTGAACCAATCATTTTTGAGGGGTCAACAAGTAAATCGTAATCTTCAGACGAAACATGACCTAAACCAACAGCGGCTTCTTTCAAAGTAGTCCCGTTTTTATGTGCGTATTTTGCGATTTCTGCTGCTTTATAATATCCGATTTTGGGATTTAGGGCGGTTACCAGCATTAAAGAATTATCCAAATGTTTTTTGATAACGGGCAAATTTGCTTCAATCCCAACCGCACAATTGTCGGTAAAGGAAATACAGGCGTCTGCAATTAGGTTCGCGGATTGTAGCACATTTGCTGCAATCACCGGTTTGAATACGTTAAGTTCAAAATGACCATTCGAGCCCGCAATGGAGACCGTAACATCATTCCCCATTACTTGCGCACAAACCATGGTTAAAGCTTCTGGCTGGGTTGGGTTTACCTTTCCAGGCATAATGGAAGATCCTGGTTCATTGTCAGGAATTACGATTTCGCCAATTCCGCATCTTGGTCCTGAAGAAAGCATTCTAATGTCATTGGCAATTTTCATCAATGAAACGGCTGTTCTTTTTAAAGCGCCAGACAATTCCACCATGGCATCGTGTGCTGCGAGTGCTTCGAATTTGTTTTTTGCGGTAAGAAAGGGAAGTCCGGTAAATTCTGCGATTTTCTTTGCCACCAAAACATCGTATCCCTTGGGCGTATTTAACCCCGTACCAACCGCTGTTCCACCCAAAGCCAATTCCGCTACGACTTCAAGGGCATTGTTAAGGGTTCTCAAGGAATAATCCAGTTGCGCAACATAGCCACTAAATTCTTGTCCAAGCGTCAACGGAGTGGCATCCATAAAATGGGTCCTGCCTGTTTTTACAACCATTGAGAATTTTTCTACTTTAGCTTGAAGCGCATTTCTAAGGTGTAAAATACCTGGAATCGTTTTTTCCACTGTGGTTTTATAGGCGGCAATGTGCATTGCCGTTGGGTAGGTGTCGTTGGATGATTGGGATTTGTTTACATCATCATTTGGGTTTAGCACTTTGGGCTCATCCAATAGGCTTCCGCCTTGTAAAACATGGCCACGGTTTGCAATGACTTCATTACAATTCATGTTGGATTGCGTTCCGGAACCGGTTTGCCAAATAACCAATGGAAATTCCGCATCATGTTGTCCCGTTAAAATCTCATCACATACCAGAGAAATCAAGTCTCTTTTTTCTACTGAAAGCACATTTAGGTCGCAATTGGCATGGGCTGCCGCCTTTTTCAAATAGGCAAAGGCATGAATTACCTCGAGCGGCATAGAACCTTCAGGGCCTATTTTAAAGTTGTTTCGAGAACGTTCGGTTTGAGCGCCCCAATACTTGTTAGCGGGTACATGAACTTCCCCCATGGTGTCTTTTTCGATTCTAAATTCCATTTGACTTGTGTTTGTTGTTAATTATTATTTACCTTTGTAATCGAAAACAAATTTACAAGATGATCAGCACTTTTGGTATTGTTTTATTCCTATTAATTTTCGGAATGGCATTTTGGTTATTATTATTCCTTTTAGGCTTTGTCGTTCCTTATTGGATCACGCTTGGAATCTTTGAAAAATTACGTCCTAAGCGCGTTTTCGAAGATAAATAACAACCTCTACATTGTTTTTTCTTCCCGAATATCTCAATAATTGACGGTTTCGTTTTTCGTAGCCTAATAATAAATATATTTTTTCACCCTTTCGTTTTTTCTTACCCAAGTAATTGAGATTTATTTCTATAGTAAATTACTAATCGTGAAATTTATTTCTAAACCTTGGATGAATTGAAAAACACAAATTCAGGGCTCCTATTATAAACGCATGTAGAAATTTATCCTTCAAACTACCTGATTTCACCAATCTCTTCCCAATAGATTTCTCCAAATTGACCAATCTAGGCATTTTTAAAAACATCTTGGTTTGCCAATTTTTTAACTAATACATTGGTTGAATCTAGAGAAAGCGTAATGTCCAAAACCCTGATTTCTCGAGTATTGAAAACACAAAGAATTTTGTGTGAATCAAGGATTTTAATAGATTGAATTATTATTCAACCTTATTGGCCTGAATCATATTTCCAGAACAACAGGTAGTTCCTTCGGTTAATTCCATTTTGAAATAATCTGCAGTGACAGAGTTAAAACGATATTTCGCTGTTTCGTTGAGCTTATAGCGGCGTTCACCAATTAATTTATATTCGATTTCAGTCCAACTTTCATTTAATGTAATAACTCCTTTTTCGTCAAGAAACCATTCTCCATTTGCTGTATTACCTTCAATTGAGAAATATCGAATAGAGTAAGTTCGATCTTTAAATGTTTTCAAATACGTACCATTGTCATTAAATATAATCGTGAAATTCTGATCCGTTTTCCAGGTACCAATAATGTTCTTTTTAGAAATTGTGAATACTTCAGTTTGTGTTTTTGTCACAGGCTTTTCTAGAGAAATATTATTGGATTTAGCGCACTTCGCACATGTCGAACTCACGAATTGCTTCATCTCAATATCAATCATGGCATCATAGGCTGGTTTTGAAAGGTTAGAAACAGTAAAATTGATGTAGCAAATCGAAAGAAGTTCTTTATCAGCTTCGCTCAAGAATGAATATTCATCAATTTTTCGAGCAAAATCTTTCGCCAATTTTTCTTTAGATTCACGATCCCATTCTTTGACTTCTACTTTTTCGGGCGTATCTACTTGTTCCTTTGGCTTAGCATCTAACACCACTCCAATATTCTTGGCACATTGACTAATTGTAGATTCATAAATACGCTCAATTTCAATGTCAATTTTCGAATTAAAATCTTTCTTTGCGTATTTGGCTGTTAAAGCGTCTAATCCACAAAGAGCAATTGATTCTTTTTGTTCTGAACTCAGTGTTTTATACACCCCTAACTTAGCAGTAAATTCGGAGAATAAATTACTTCGATCGTCTTTTGTCCATTCTGCTTGAGAAAAGCAATAACCACTTGTAATGACCAAGATAACTAGTGAAAAAAATTTCATGCGTCGTATTATTTGAGTCAAATATACAAAACTATTTACAAAACAGAACATATATGCTCTGTTTAACTCGCTTTTCAAAATCTACCTTCGGACTGGATGACCGAGGAAGAATATATAAAAGGTGTTTGTAAGAAAATAAAGCAAATTAGAGTCAACAAGAAAATGACTCAAATAGAACTTGCTTCAAAAATTGGGATTGATGATTCTAGTTTGCGCAGGATTGAATCAGGTAATACTAATCCAACTTTAAAAACAATTTTTCGAATTGCTTTAGCATTTGAAATTGATGTTAATGAAATATTTTCTTTCACCATAGTCACTGAAATATTGAATAAAAATCAAGATTTGTCGGAAGATAAATGAGCTTTACTTTAAATTCAAACACGTTACTGCGTGCTCTCTGTTTTTACTTGTAAGAACAAAGGGATTATGCTTCGCATTTTCCCCGCGCATTGGGCATTGCAAGCAAAAAACCCTGATGCAACCATCAGGGTTTCCTTTTGTGACCCCGGAGGGATTACGCTGACGCGTTTTCCAAAAAATTGGTTCAATCCAAGCATAGAAACCCCAGCCTTGCCGCGCAAGCCTGTGTTTTTTGTTTTTATTTGTTCACACCAATGAATTGGTGCCACATTAAAAACAAAAAACCCTGATGCAACCATCAGGGTTTCCTTTTGTGACCCCGGAGGGATTCTAACCCCCAACCCTCAGAGCCGAAATCTGATGCGCTATACAGTTGCGCCACGGAGCCGAATGAATGTGGACTTATAGAATGACCTGTTTTTATTAAGTCCCACCCCATAAAATCGACCGCAAAGATACCATTTGTATTGCACTAATTCAATTTTGTTTCAACGATTCTACGTTTCGACTTGACGTTAGTTTTTACTAACTTTAACAGCGCTTATCTTAGATATAATTTATGAAATATATTATTCTTATTCTTGTTGTGGTCTGCGGTTCGGCTTTGCATTCCCAAAACAACTGGCAGTTTTTTGTGGATTCTATCCCAACCCTATCATCGCCCAGGTCTTGTGATTTGAACAACGACGGGGTTCAAGACATTGTTTTTGGGGGTGGTACGGATGGCGCTTTTAGCAACAATGGCATTATGGCGGTCAACGGAGCCAATGGAAACTTACTTTGGAAAAGAGCCTCCAGAAATGAAGTTTTCGGAAGTGCCATCTTTCAAGACATTAACAATGATGGCATTAAGGATGTTTTTATGGTTGGGCGACAAGCACAATTGTTAGCAATCAATGGAAGTACAGGGGCCTTGTTTTGGGATTATTTCCCATACAACGTGAATCCTGCTGACAGCGGATTGTATAATTTTTACAACCCACAGTTCATTGACGATGTCAGTGGTGACGGAATCATGGATATTTTGGTGGCCAATGGGGGCGATCATGCCGCTCCTGTGTGGGATACTACCCGGCCTCCTGGTCATCTAATGGTTGTCAATGCGCTAAATGGTCAACTGATTGCAAAGGCGGTCGTGCCTGACAGTGCGGAAACCTATTGCAGCGCGGAGGTTGTTGACATACAGGGAAATGGCGTAAAATGGGTGTTGTTTGGAACCGGGGGAGAGACTTTAGGTGGAAGTTTTTGGGCTTGCCCATTGTCCAATCTTCTAAACAATGACTTAAGTGCTTCAATTCAATTGGCTCACGACGCAAATTTTGGATTTGTGGCACCAGCGTCATTTTACAAAACCCCAGGAAATCAGTACAATATTTTCATACAATCTTACAGTGGGAAGTTGATAAAAATCAAAGGGAGTAATTTCAGCCAGCATTGGAGCTACGACTTGCCAAACACTGAATCGAGTGCGGAACCTGTCATAGGAAACTTCACGGGAAACAATCAACCTGATGTGTTTTTATTTTTAGCCAAAGGAACCAGCTCTGCCTATACTGATTATTACCAAGTTTTGCTTGATGGAGCAACCGGAAATGTCGTTTTCAAGGACAGCATTGGACATATCCAATTTGCCTCAGGAAATGCCATTGACTTAAACAACGACGGACGTGACGAAGCCATTGTATCTGTAAATTACATGGAAAATGGTCGCTGGAAACATCGCCTTCAATCGTTTGATTTTCAAAACGGTACCCTTCAGGAAATTGTTCCTACAAGGACAGGGGTAAACATAGGTTCTACCCCGTTGTTTACAGACTTAGACAATGATTCTCTTATCGATTTGGTATATCTGGTAAAGAAAGACAGTTTAAATCCCATGGGTTGGAAAGGCGTATATGCGTATCATACCGAGCTTAACGCATCCATACCCAACGCAGGAATTGCCTGGGGAAGTTACCTTGGTACCCTAAACAATGGTGAATATCATTATACCGCTGTTGACTGTGGTCCCGGCAGTTTAATCTCCAATGTTTCCGTCGTTCAGCCTTGGTGCAATGGTACTGCATCCGGGTCTTTGGTTCCAAACGTGACCTTAGGAACAGGACCTTATACCTATTTGTGGTCTACGGGAAGCACAAACAACCAATTGACAAACATTCCTTCGGGAACGTATAGCTTACAGGTAACAGATGCAGCGGGTTGTTACGAAATCTATTCCACACAATTGATTGATCCATATGTTATTTCTTTTGGAGGAGTCATTCCCCCAACCTGCCCTGGAGGAACAAATGGCCAAGCAATATTGAACAGTTCTGGCTGTCCTTGCATGTTCAGTAATTGTGGTTTTTTATGGGAAAATGGCATCACAACAAAACCCAACAATTCCTTGCCAGAGGGTTGGGCCAGTGTTACAATTACCCATCCGAATGGCTGTGTGGTAACAGACTCTGTTTTGATTCCATTGTCACCTGAGATTGTAAATCAAAGCGTATTGCAGCAGGTAACCTGTAACGGATTCAATGACGGGGCCATTCAGGTGAGCACGCTAATGGCTTCTCCGCCAGTTATGTTTAATTGGAGTACTGGGTCCTCGCTTGATTCCATTTCAAACCTCAGTCCCGGTACATACGTACTCACGGTATCCGATGCAAGGCCATGTTTTGACACCTTGACCTATCAAATTACCCAACCAAACACGATCACAGCGGGAATCACAGTGAATGGCACCTCGTGCGCCACGACCAATGATGGGGAAGTCAACATCAATGCAAGTGGCGGAAATGGCGATTTTGTATACATGGTAAATAATTTGAGTTACGCCACGCCTGTCATTTCCGGACTAGCCGCAGGGAACTATACGGTTACTGTATTGGATTCTCTTGGTTGTACGTCCATACAATATGCTGTTAACGTTTCAAGTCCATCGCCACTCGGCCTTGCTTTTAATGTAAATGCTGAAAGTGCGTTGGGTGCAAACGATGGCATAATAACAGCGCAAGTGAGCGGCGGTACCCCATTGTATTCATACCAATGGAATGACCCTGGTCAACAAACCGATAGCACCGCGGTATACCTTAGCAAGGGGTGGTACCAAGTAGTGGTCTCAGATGCTAATGGATGTCAGATACAGGACAGTGTGTTTCTTGGGATTGCGAACCTTGAAATTTCCTCAGAGACGGATCTTTTCCCATACCCAAATCCATCTGACAATTGGGTGTTCCTGCCTTTCTTTGCAGACAAAGTAATTGTACGTGACGTAATGGGCAGATTAATTGGTACAATTGAAAACACCAAAGAAATCAGTTTACTCGGATTTTCTTACGGATTTTATTACTTAGAGGCTTGGAAAAATGGGAAGTCTTTTGTTTTTGAAATCGAAAAGCATAGCGACAAATAATGAGCGATTTCATTTACAAAATTTTATTTTTCTTTTTTCTCACACTTCTAACCAGTTGTTCTCAAACTACCGAAAGAACGATTTCAAAAGGCCCTGCGATCTACGGGGACACATTACGTTTGTCTACGCCTGACCCTATCGAAAGTTTGTTCCCTTTATTCAATACGGACGTGTACTCCCATCGCGTTACCGCAAAGATATTTGAACCCTTGTTTGAGATAAACACCAAAACATCTAAGGTGGAGCCGAGATTGGTTGAGCGGTACACCTGGAATAAAAACAGGCGCGTATTGACTTTGACGCTTCGCAAAGACATCGAATTTCACGAAGACCCTTGTTTTGGCAATGAATCAAGGAGGATGACCGCCTATGACGTTAAATACACCCTAGATTTTGCTTGTTCTAAAACCCCCTTCAATCAATCCAACGATGCCCTCGTATCAAAAATTGAAGGCGCAAATCAATATTACAACAGTGGCGTAAAATCTCCGACTGAGAACGGTGTTTCGGGCATCAGGGTAATTAACGACGACGTGATTAAAATCTTTTTAAATGCGCCCTATTCTAATTTTCTTACCCTTCTAACCAGTTCGAAATATGCGATTTTTTCTAAAATTGCTTACACGCATTACCAAGAACAAATCGCTTCGCATCCCATAGGAACGGGTCCATTCATGATTTCAAAGCTCTCCCCTGAAAACATACTTCTTACCTACCACCCATCCTATTGGCGGCATGATAAATATGGAAATCGCTTGCCGTATTTAAATGCTGTAAATTACAAGGTGTATCAAAACAAGAACGAAGAAGTAAAGGCATTTCAAGAACAACAAGTTGATTTATTGTATGAGGTTCCTTCACAAAATTTAAATGCGCTCATGGGAGGACTGTCCTATGCCACTAAGAAGAAAACCTTTGCGCACAAGGTGATCGTAATTCCGGGCAGCAGGGTTTCCTTATTGGCTTTCAGTAATAATTTCGCTCCATTTAAAGACCAAAGGGTAAGAAAAGCAATCGATTTAATCGTAAACCGCGATTATATTGCAAATGAAATCCTCAATGGCGATGGAATTCCCGCTAAGAAAGGATTTGCACCCAATTCGCCTTATTATAACAACACTTTGTTACAAAACAAAGAAATAGATGTTGTACGCGCTAAAAAACTGTTTGCATCAGCGGGATACAATGGGCAACATCCATTTCCTAAGGTCGATTTGTTTGTGGCAGGAGATGCAGGGAGTTCAACCGTAAAATATTGCGAATACATTGCTACTGAAATCAAGAAGCAACTGGGCATTTCAATTGCCGTCCATGCGTGTTCTACCAGTGAAAGAGACGCCGCAATCTTTGCAAACAAAGCGCATCTATGGAAAATTGGCTGGGCACCCGATTACCCCGACCCGGAGACCTATTTTAGTCTTTTTTATAGTAAAAATCCAAGGGAGCAATATTATAATCCATTTTTCCCAAAGTTAAATTCTGCGATTTATAATTTTAATTATGAAATGGGAATTATAGAATCAGACCCTTGGTTAAAAAACAATTATTTCACAAATTGCGATGCTATATTGCAGGAAGAAAGTTGGGTCATGCCAATTTTATATGAGGATTACGTAATGATTGTAAATTTAAGGTGCAGGAACATTAAAATAAACCCCATGGGGTTTGCCAACATTTCAGAGTGCTACATCAAGCCCCTCTAAGGATTTCAGTGATTTGATTTTCAACCCATCCCTTTCCCCACTCCTCTTTTTCTGCTTCCGTCCAAAGTTCAGGATAAAAGATTCTTTTTTGAAATTTCGGAGGGAGGTATTTCTGCCAATTGGTTCCTCCCGTTGCGGCGATGTCATCATTCTTTTTGGCCAAGTATCGAACGGCTGATTTATAATGTGCCAAAGGCCAGTAAACATTCACATTCAGGTCATTGGTTTTCAATGCTTCTATGGTCTTCTCGTCTTGTTGGTCTTCTTCTGAAAGTGAAAGATACATTCTCCATAGGTTGGTTTCCCGGCATTTCATACCTAATGAAATAAACGAATCGGAATATTTCTCTTCAAACTGCGTGAGGGTTAGGGTTTTCTTTCCTGTCTCCGCATCCGTAGCACCCGCTTTCCAATACAAATAAGGATACATTTCGAGAATGGAAGCATCCGTTGAAAACCTTGATTTATGTACTTTATCTATCAAATTAATGAAATCTGTGCTGTAAATTTCAACCTCTCTGTATTGTGCGGATTGAAAACCACTGGCTGGAAGCAGTGACATTCTAAACTTTAAAAACTCCTCACGGTCCATTCCGTCTACCATAATGGAAAAACTTTTGATTAAAGCTTCAAAGTAGCGGTTTATTCTCCCTACCCTGTTAATAAAATGCGCCTTCGTAAGATTCGATGCATTGCTTAGTTCTTTAAACTCTTGAAGGGCCAACTTAAAGTAGAGTTCTGTAATTTGATGATAAACGATAAAGACAACCTCATCGGGAAATTTGGTTTTAGGTTTTTGTAAACTCAACAAGGTGTCTAATTGAATATAATCCCAATATGTGGTTACATCGGCATAGAGTAAGCCATCCAAATAGGATAATAAATCTTGCCCTATGGCTTCGTATTTGTCATTTAATTGTTCTAGTCGTTCTCTGATTTCACTTGTAATTTCCATTGGATTGATTGGGTTTGTGTGAATGCGAATTTAATTGAATAGGAATCGAATTTACGTTTTTTCCGAAGATATCGCTGGCATGGGTGTCAAAATACGCTTTGTTTTCAGTGGTAAAAAAATCTATGCTTGGATGTGTACTCAGCTTGGTTTCTATTTCTGGATGTCGATTTAGATAATCCAAAAGTTTGTCAGCAACGAGGGGGCCTTGTGGAAAAACTTGTATTTTATCTCCAAGATAGGATCGGATGTCATTTAGAATAATCGGGTAATGCGTACAAGCCAAGATGATGGTATCAATTTGTTCGTTTTTGGCGAGCAAGGACGCTAAATCAGACTGAATGATTCTTTTACCTGTATCTGTATGTTGTTGGTTAGATTCGATAAGAGGCACCCAAAGGGGACAAGCATGCTGCACTACGGTTACATCCGGACTGGTCTTTTTTAATTCAATTAGATAGGATTCAGAGGAGACGGTTCCTTCGGTTCCTAATACACCAATGACTTTTGTTTTCGTCAACCTTCCAATTTCTTCCGTACTCGGACGAATTACGCCTAGCACCCTTTTCTGCGCATCTATGCCTGGAAGGTCTTTTTGTTGAATGGTACGTAAGGCTTTTGCGGAAGCGGTATTACAAGCCAGGACAACCAATTCGCAACCTTGTTCAAAAAGGAAATGTACGGCTTCCAACGTATATTCATAAATTAGGTCGAAGGATTTATTGCCATAAGGAGCACGGGCATTGTCGCCTAGATATACGTAATGGTAGTTGGGGAGTTTTTCAACGATAGATTTCAGAATGGTAAGCCCACCATATCCAGAGTCAAACACTCCGATTTTACACACTCTTTTCATAAAATAAAGGTATAAAAAAAGGGCAATGATGAATTGCCCTTTTCGAAACGCGGTTGAGTTTCTATTTCTTCATTGATTCAGCGTCGAGTTTCGCCAATTCCATTTTCACTTCAGCGGTAATGTCGATGCCCATTTTTGAATATAACAATTTTGAAACATCCATAACATAATTGACTTTTTTGCGGTCGGCAACTATTTCAACTGCTTTTTGCAAACGGTCTAAAATGGGTTGATTGTATTCATTTGCCAAGGTTTGTAATTGTTGTTGCAACAAGGTTTGTGTTTGTTGATAGCGTTGCTCTAAGCCCATGATTTTATCTTGTTCGATTTTCAACATGGTGGGTGTAAGGTCATTTTTAATTCCATCCAAGCGAACGTAGGCGTCATTGATTTGCTTTTCAAGAATAGAAAGTTCGTTCATTCCATCTTCTTGGAATTTTTTCAAATCGTTTTCAGCTTTCAGGTAAGATGGAAGTGAATCCAATAAACTTTGAGAATTTACATGCGCAATTTTCATTTGTGCGTTTGCATTCACACCTAACCACAATACAGCTAATAATACAAGTACTCGTTTCATCTATTTGTTTTTAATTATTCCTTATTGATTCCCATTTCTTCAAGCACACGATTGCTTATGTCCGCATCTTTATCTGCATAGATAAGATTGCTTTGGTTTGTTTTATCAAAAACAAAGGTGTAACCATCTGCTTTTGCTACTTTTTTCATGGAAGTGTAAATCCTATCTTGGATCGGTTTTATAAGTTCTTGTCGTTTCATGAAATAATCTCCATTCAAGCCAAATCTTTGGGTTTGAAGATCAATTGTTTCTTTTTCCAATTTTTCTATTTCTGTTTTCCTCTTTTCTTTTTCTTCAGCAGGAAGTAAAATTTCTTCTTTATTGAAAGCTTCTTTTTGGGTCTTTATTGCATTAAACCGTTCTTCGATGTCTTTGGTCCAGTTTTCTGCGAGCTTATCCAATTTCTCTTTTGCTTCGGTATATTCTGGGATGCTTCCTAGAATGTAATCTGAATCAATAAATGCAAAGGATTGGGAATACGTTGCAGGTATTGAAAACAAGGTGATAAAAACAATAAAAATTACAGCTCTCATTTTTTCTTTTTGCTCCGACGAACGACGAAATTACAATATTATTCTCACTTTTTACAATTCACCAAGGTTCATGCCAATGGTGAAACTCAATTTTGGATAATAGCCCTTCTTATCGATAGAGATGTCCGTTGCGCCTCCTGCACCGCTGGACCAATTGTCTAGTTTATCGAAACCGATTCCGTAATCCAAACCAAGCATTCCGAACATAGGTAAATACACCCTTATGCCCACACCCGCTGTTCTTTTCACATTGAATGGATTAAAATTTGCCACATTTGGATAGGTGTTTCCTGCCTCAAGAAAACTTGTGACATAAAACGTAGCTTGTGGGTTTAATGATATCGGGTAACGCAATTCTAAGGTATATTTTGCAATGATGGGGTCTGAGCCACTGGAAGATATCGACTGATCTTCATAGCCACGTAGGGAAATGATTTCTCTACCCCCTAACTGATTAACCCCTGTTAAACCACTTCCTCCCATCGAAAACCTATCAAAAGGAGTGATTCCTTTGGCCGGTGTGTACGCACCAATGTATCCAAAACCAAACCGTGGCATCAACACTAATTTTTTATTCGCGGTAAGTGGGATATACCATTCTCCGGTGAACTTAAATTTGAAATATTCTAGGTATAAATATTTTTGATTCAAGGTCATGGTGGTATAATCCGCATTTTTATCGAAATAGGAATAAGGCAAAGTGGATTTTGCGGTAAAGGTAAAATTGGATCCGCTCTGAGGGTAAATTGGAGCGCTGACAGATGAGCGTTGAAGTACGTATTTTAAGGCAATGTCGTTAGAAAACCCTTTGGGATAGAGGGGGAATCTATAATCGTTTACAACGTCATAGTATTGATAGCTCAATTCATAATACGCAGTAAAATAATCATCCGGCCATTTTTTTCTTCTCTGAAGCCCAAAACCAACACCTGTAATTGATATCCCGTTGTAAGCGGCATTGGAACGAAGGTAACCGTTAGAGGACAATGCTGTGTTGTTTATCCAAAAAGAAAGGGCGTTTGGTTTTTTCCCTCCCAACCAGGGCTCTGTAAATGAAAAATTATAACCTTGGTAAAAGCGACCATTGGACTGTGCTCGAATGGAAAGTTTCTGTCCATCTCCTCCCGGAAGTGGAGACCATGCGGCTTTCTTAAAAAAGTTTCGTGTTGAGAAATTATTGAAAGTCAAGCCTAAGGTTCCAATGATCTTACCTGATGAATTGGGTCCCGCTCCGCCATAACCACCGGAAAGTTCTATTTGGTCTGATGATTTTTCTTCAACAATGTACTCGACATCCACTGTGCCTTTGGCCGGATTAGGTATTGGGTTTATTTTAAATCCTTGGTCATTAAAAAATCCAAGTTGTGAAAGTTCGCGTTGTGTCCGCATGATGTCCTCTTTGTTGAAGAGATCTCCGGGTTTGGTCCTGATTTCCCGATAAATTACTTCATCATTCGTTTTTGTATTGCCTTTTACGGTGATTTCGCCATATCGTGCTTCTTTTCCTTCTATAATTCTAAACTGATGGTTGATAAAGTTGCCAGAAACGTTGGTCTCCACAGGAATGATTTGGAAGAATAAATGCCCACGATTCATGTACAATGCCGAAACGTCTCTGCCATCCTCTCCGCCATTGATTCTTTTGTCAAGCAAGGTCTTATTGTAGATGTCTCCGCGCTTAATCCCGAGAACGGAATCTAAAAAAGTAGACCGGTACTTCGTGTTTCCCACCCATTCGAAATCGCCAAAGAAATACTTTTCACCCTCACTGATAACCAAATCGATTATGAGATTTTTTGGGTCCTTAAAATACACGCTGTCGCTGACAATGTTTGCATCCCTTAGGCCCGCTGCATAGAATTTATCCAGCATGGTTTTTTTATCCTTTTCATAATTTGAAAGGGTAAATTTTGAGCGTTTAAATATCCTTAGAATGGATTTTTGTTTGGTATCCTTCATGGCCAGGTACAATTTCCAATGGGCTATGCTTTCTGCGCCAATGAAGTTGATTTCCTTGATGCCAACCTTTACCCCCCTGTCAATGTCAATGATAAAAATTTCAGACTCATTCATGATGGTGTCTTTGACTCTTTCAATCTGAACCTGTACGGCGTAAAACCCTTTTTCTCTAAAATATCCCCGGATTTTGGCCTTGGTTTGAAAGATTAGGTTCTCGGTAATCGTTTTTCCTGCAAATAGGGAGATTTCTTCCCTAAGTTTGTCTGCCTCGCGTTTTGGGACCCCTCGAAATTTAAAATGTGAGAGTTTGGGCCTTGGCGCTAATTCTATGGTCAGGTAGACAATTCCATTAATTTCTTTATCCAAAACAATGGAAATGTTTGAAAACAACTCTTCTTTCCAAAGGTTTTTAATTGCCTTGCTAATTTGGTCGCCTGGAAGGGTGATTTTTTGTCCCTGACGAAGTCCGGCTACGGCTTTAATGGCTTGATGGTCGTAGTTATCAGCGCCAACCACTCGAATGGGACCAATTTCAAACTCCCTGGGATTTGCGTAATCCAATGTTAATTCCCCAAAATTTTTCGGCTGATTTTGCCCATAAGCCAAGGAGCACAAAGAAAGACAGATAAAGAAAAGGGTTCTCGTCATCATTAATTTTTTACTTGATCTGATGTTTTTCCAAACCTTCGTTCGCGTCGCTGAAAATCCAACAGGGCTTCAAGCAAATGTTCTCTTCGGAATTCTGGCCAAAAAACGGGTGTAAAATGCAATTCAGAATATGCCAATTGCCAAAGGAGAAAATTGCTTAGCCGGTGCTCTCCACTTGTGCGAATGACTAATTCAGGATCAGGAAAGTTTTTGGTGTATAAATGTCCTGAAATGGTTTCTGCAGTAATTTGGTCTTGTGTAATTCTTCCTTCCTGAACCTCTTGTAGAAGACTTTTAAAGGCATCTGTCAATTCTGCCCTCGAGCTGTAATTTAATGCCAAAATCAAAGTTGTCGTGTCGTTTTCTTTGGTTTTCTCTTTCGCTATTTCAAGACTTTTCAAGCACCCTTCCGGAAACTTAGAGGTGTCACCAATGGTTTCTAATTTCACCCCATTTTCGATTAAAGAGTCAAGTTCCGAGTGAATGGCTTCAACGAGAATTTCCATCAACCCATCGATTTCGTTTTTTGGCCTTGACCAATTTTCTGTTGAAAAAGCATAAAGGGTGATGTATTTTACACCAAATTCATTTGCGGAGCGGATGGTTTCTCTAACCGACTCTACCCCTTGCGCGTGCCCAAACAGTCTTGTTTCTCCCTTTTGTTGTGCCCAACGACCGTTTCCATCCATAATGATGGCTATGTGCTTCGGTATGTTGTTTTGGTCTAGTTGTAGGGTCACCTGGTTATATTCAAGGCGCTAATATAGTTAAAGAAAATGGTCCAAAAAACCGAAAATCCTAACTTAACAAGCGTTAACAGATTATACTTCGGCCAACAGAACAATTTTATTCTCAAGCAATTCGACTACGCCTCCTTGAATTGAAAACAAATAGGAATTGGCATGGCTTGAATCTGGCGTAAGAAATTGATTTTCGGAGAGGTTGGCTTCACCGGAATTAAACCTAACGGTACCTGGTTTTAACGCCGAGATGATCTCGGCATGTCCTGTTAACAATTGGAAATTACCATTTAACCCCGGAAGGGTAACCGCATCAACTTGCCCTTTAAAAACAATGGCTTCAGGTGTAAGGATTTCTAAAATCATGCTTCTGCCAACATTTTTTCACCTGCATCAATTACATCTTGAATCCCTCCTTTCAAGTTAAAAGCAGCTTCTGGATATTGGTCGTATTTTCCGTCGAGGATGTCATTGAACGAAGAAATCGTTTCCGCGATGTCAACCAATACACCAGGAATTCCTGTAAATTGCTCTGCAACGTGAAAAGGCTGGGACAAAAATCGTTGTACACGACGTGCCCTGTGAACGATTTGCTTGTCTTCTTCAGAAAGCTCATCCATTCCTAGGATGGCAATAATGTCTTGTAATTCTTTATATCGCTGTAAAGTTAATTTCACTCTTTGTGCACAATCGTAATGTTCATCACCAACGATTTCTGGGGTAAGAATTCTTGAGGTTGAGTCCAATGGATCAACCGCTGGATAGATCCCCAATTCTGAGATCTTTCTTGACAATACAGTGGTTGCATCCAAATGCGCAAAAGTGTTCGCCGGAGCTGGATCGGTAAGGTCATCCGCAGGAACATATACCGCCTGAACAGAAGTAATTGAACCGTTTTTCGTTGAGGTAATCCTTTCTTGCATCGCACCCATTTCGGTTGCCAACGTCGGTTGATACCCTACTGCAGAAGGCATCCGCCCCAACAAGGCAGAAACTTCAGAGCCTGCTTGCGTAAATCGGAAGATATTGTCTACGAAGAATAAGATGTCTTTCCCTTGACCATCGCCTTCACCATCTCTAAAGTACTCAGCAATTGACAACCCAGACAATGCAACACGTGCACGTGCACCTGGAGGCTCATTCATTTGACCAAATACAAAAGTTGCTTTTGATTCTTTCATCTCTTCAAGGTCAATTTTTGAAAGGTCCCATCCTCCATTTTCCATGGAATGCATAAACTCACTTCCGTATTTGATAATGCCAGCTTCTAACATCTCACGAAGCAAGTCGTTTCCTTCCCTTGTTCGTTCACCAACACCTGCAAATACCGATAAACCACCGTGTCCTTTGGCGATGTTGTTAATAAGCTCTTGGATCAAAACAGTTTTTCCAACCCCTGCACCCCCAAACAAACCAATCTTTCCTCCTTTTGCATAAGGCTCAATCAAATCAATAACTTTGATCCCTGTATATAGAATTTCTGTAGCTGTTGTCAAATCTTCGAACCTTGGCGCTTCTCTGTGAATAGGTAAACCATTCGTTTTGTCCACTTGGTTGATTCCATCGATAGCGTCTCCAACTACGTTGAAAAGACGTCCTTTGATTTTATCTCCAATCGGCATCTTGATGGAGCTTCCGGTAGAAATGGCTTCCATCCCTCTGGTAAAACCATCTGTTGAATCCATTGAAATGGTTCTAACGGCATTTTCACCAACGTGGGCTTGAACCTCAAGAACTACACGTGTTCCATCTTGTTTAATAACTTCCAACGCATCAAAAATGGTTGGCAGGGTGTCTCCGTTGTTAAATCTTACATCTACTACGGGACCAATAACTTGTGAAATTCTTCCTTTAATCATCGACATTTTTTCAATCTTAATTTGCGCGCAAATATACTTAATTATTTGTAGTCACCGGAAATTTTAAGCTATTTTGGTAACATTCTAAATAAAAAAGTTGCCGTTGTTTTTGATGCTACCCAGCCAAGAACCACTAATAAAACGGAGATGCCTGCCATTTGATTTATTGAAAACGCAACCGGGAAGGCCTTGAATGAGCCGGGGATGAGCAGTACCTCAAAATGAATTTGAATCCAAACCATAACCGTACCCGCAAAAAGTCCTGTTGTTAAACCAAAGGTAACTATGAGCATGCCCACATACACAAATAGATTTTTTAAGGGTTTTTTATGAAACCCCAGCGCCTTTAAAACCACAAAAGTTTCCCTTTTTTCCAAAAACATCATGGTGAGTGATGCCACCAAGTTAAAAAGGGATAAAATAAATACGAAAATCAAGATGGCAATTACGATAAGCTTTTCTGATTTACTGGTTTTAAAAATCAATTCGTTTTTCTCAAGATTGGTTTTAACATTAAATTTTTCGCTGAATTTAACTAGCAACGCATCTTTGATGTTTTCCCTTTCGAATGTGTTTGCAGAGATCAAAAGTCCGGTTAAACGGTCTTCTTTTTGGTGTTTTTTTGCGAAATCTAACCCCACAAGCAAGACGCCTTCATTTATTTCTTTGTTGTAATCCAAAGCTCCACTTACGTCTACCACATCTTGATAAAATGGATTTTTCCCAAAACCAATCCGAATGTTTTGTTTGGGCGTATATACGACCAGGGATTCGTTGTTTTCTTGCATGGACTTCATTCCTAGTTTTTGAGCCAATCCAATGCCTATCAGGGCAAACTGTTCTTTTTCATAGAGCGCGCCATTGACAAGGTGTTTTGAATTTTTGACCTTTGCCATCTGATAAAACGAAGGCTCAACCGCCCACATGTCCGCATTCACCCATTTTTTTTTATTTCGTAATACAACCCTTTCCTGGAGGAATACGCTGGTGTTATGGACCCCTTTTAACTTACTACAGAACAAATCAATCGTTTTGATTTCGGATGCCGTCGCGGTTTTTCCTGTTTTTGGGGTAATGACGATTTCTTGGTCAAAATCAGTATACAATTCAGTGATCAAACCTTCTATTCCATTAAAAGCAGACAGTAGGATGACCATTGCAGCGGAGGTAACCACCATTCCTACCACTGAAATCCAAGCAATAATGGAAACGGCAGGCTGTTTTTGCTTAGAGAGTAAATACCGTTTTGCTATGTAAAAAGGAACGTTGATTTTTATTCTTTTAAAAGTTTGTCAATCTCATCGGCGTAGGCCAAAGAATCATCAATGTGAAAAGTTATGGATGGTATTCTGCGCATGTTCTTCAGCCTCTGACCTAAAACACCTCTTATCGCAGGCTGATGAGTCGCGATGCTCTTTAATACCTGTTGAGGTTCTGGGTGTGCAAAGATGCTCAAATAACACCTTGCCAATGAGAGGTCTCTTGTTACGCGAATGGTGGTTACGGAAACCATTGCACCAAGACAGTATTCAGAGGCGTTACTTTGTAAAATCACAGCAAGTTCGTTCTTGATTGCCGTTTCTATTTTTTGTTGTCGGATTGAGCTCATTGATGCAAAGTTAAGAATCTTGTGTCTTATCCCTCTTGTTTGGAATTACAAAATGTATCTTTGCATACGTTGAAAGGGCTTAGAGAAATATTTGCTTTTACATTTAAGTACAAATGGACCGCGTTTTTGGTCGTGCTTTGCAATCTCTTGTTTGTTGTTTTCAACTTGCTTTCCCTTGTGCTTTTCATACCGGTATTACAGTTGATTTTCAGGAAACCCACAGAGGTTCAGTCCGTTCCAAAGCCAGGAAAATTGCATTCCATACTTGAACTAGGGAACTATATAAAGGAAACCTATCAGTACTCCATGGCGAAATTTGTGCATGAGGACCCCAAATATGCGCTGCTCATCGTATGTTTTTCTGTTTTCTTTGCCTTTTTCTTTAAAAATTTATTTCGCTATGGTGCAGTTTGGTATCAATCCCAACTGAGGATGGCTGTCGTAAGAGATGTTCGAAACAGTTTGTTTAAAAAGGCGATGCTTCTACCCTTGTCTTTTCACACAAATGAGCGAAAAGGAGACATCATCGCCAGGATGAACAGTGATGTTGGAGAAATAGAAATTGCCGTTGTCAGTATGCTTGAACTCATTTTTCGCGAACCCATTGCTGTAATCATAAACGTTGTTACCTTGCTTTATCTAAGTCCCGAGCTTACCCTTATTTCCTTTTTTCTGCTGCCGGTTTCTGCCTTCGTTATCTCAAGAATTAGTAAAAGCCTTAAAAAAACAGCAAAAGCAGGCCAAGAACAGACCAGCTTGCTTTATTCAACCATGGATGAATCCTTAAATGGAATTCGGATCATCAAAGCCTTTGGTGCCATTGATTTTATAATACATCGCTTTGAGTCCATCAACCTTTTACACCAGCGATTAATTACGAAAACGTTTAGGAAAAAGGACCTGTCTCCCCTCATCAATGAAACATTAGGCGCTTTCATTATGTTGCTGTTAGTTTGGTTTGGTGGAAATCTCATATTAAATCACAGCTCAAGTCGTTTAAACGGGGAAATATTCATCACGTTTATCATTGTGTTTTCTCAGCTATTGCGTCCGATACAAGGAATCTCTACCTCAATGTCCAATATGGCAAAAGCGAGGGTTTCATTGGATAGAATCAATGAAATCATGGAACAAGACGAAGTAATTATTGATGCGCCTTCTCCGATTGACCTTCAAAATTTCCAATCAGACTTGGTCTTTAACAACGTAAGTTTCGCATATGGTACGGAAGACGTTTTGAAGAACATTAACATTCACATCCAAAAAGGTGAGACCGTTGCCATCGTTGGGGAATCAGGCAGCGGAAAATCGACTATGTTGGATTTGATCCCCCGATTTTATGATCCCACAGGAGGCTCGATTCTTATTGACCAAAAGGACATCAAAGGAATTAAAATTTCTTCTCTAAGACACTTAATTGGAATTGTTGCACAGGACGCTTTGCTTTTTAATGCTACGGTTTTGGAAAACATTGCCTTTGGAGACACCGCCCCTAACTTGGAAAAAGCCATTTCAGCAGCAAAAAATGCCAACGCCTTTGACTTTATCCAAGAGCTCGAAGGGACCTTTGATTATAACATTGGTGACCGCGGAAATAAGCTATCAGGCGGTCAAAAACAGCGAATTAGCATTGCCCGAGCCATTTACAAAAACCCCGAAATTTTATTGTTGGATGAGGCAACTTCAGCCTTGGACACGGAATCGGAAAGATTGGTGCAATCTGCCTTAGAAAAAGTCATGAAAGGAAAAACCAGTTTGGTGGTTGCTCATCGGCTAAGTACCGTTCAAAACGCAGACAAAATTATCGTTTTGAAAAAAGGAGAGATTGTGGAGTCTGGCACCCATAAAGAACTCATGTTGCTCAATCAACATTATGCCAATTTTTGCACCTTGCAAGGTTTGAATTAATCAGGTTTTTTGAATATCTTTCTTAAATTTTAACAACGTAAAGTAAATTCAATCGTTGAGATAGCAATGACTGTACAAATTAAGCTTCTCCTCATCTTCTTTATTCTTTTGTTCTCGAACAAAATGGAGGCTCAATTGGTTACGAGCACGGGCCAATCTGCTCAAAGCTTAGTACAAAATGTCTTAATTGGTTCTGGTGTTACTGTCAGTAACATTTTGTACAACGGAAGCCCAATGGCCATCGGCTCTTTTACAGCAAACGGAACCAATCTGGGCATTTCTCAAGGAATTGTAATGACAACTGGCACCGTTTTGAACAACGGGAATGGTCCACAGGGACCAAACAACTTGCCATCAAGTGGTACAGACAACAACATGCCTGGCTCAGGTATTTTATCAGGTATTATCGGGCAAACGCAAACCTACAATGCGGCAACTTTAGAGTTTGACTTCATTCCTTATTCTGACACCGTAAAATTTAAATATGTTTTTGGTTCAGAAGAATACCCTGAATTTGCCCCGCCGAACAATTCAACCTACAATGATGTCTTCGGTTTTTTTATTTCCGGTCCTGGTATCGCCGGTTTACAAAACATTGCACAACTTCCGAACGGAGGAGGTGTTGTATCCATTAACAATGTGAATCCTGTCAACAATTTTATCTACTACAATGCAAATGGAGATGGCACCATGGCCCCTTACAACGCTTCACCAAATTACATTCAGTATGACGGATTTACAGATGTTTTAGAAGCTCGATCTGCGGTTCAATGTGGTCAAACCTATCATCTTATACTCTCCATTGCCGATGTAGGTGATGGCTCATGGGATTCGGGAATTTTCTTAGAAGCAAACAGTCTGAGTACCACCACGCCGGTAACCGTAACCCATACCATTTCTCAACAAGTTTTTACAAACCCCGATTGGATGGCGGAGGGCTGCGTTTCAGCAACGGTGACAGTCACGCGACAAAACAACATCAATTCAGCCTTAAGCATTCCCTTGACGGTTTCCGGATCAGCGACACAAGGCGTTGACTATTCTGGAATACCAAATTCAATTAACTTCACGGCGGGTCAATCTGTTTATACTTTTCAAATCTCCGTAAACCCAGACAATTTTACAGAAGGGTTGGAAAACATCCTGCTTAACTTTAATGTTTCTGACCCATGTGGGAATGTAACCCCTATCCCATTGACTTTATTTATTCAAGATGTACCTACCCTCAGTGTTCAATTAAACGACACCGTCCTAAACTGTCCGAATCAACCCATCTCCTTAACGCCTAGCATCACGGGAGGCATAACCCCCTACGCATACCTTTGGAGTACAGGCGCCACCTCTTCTTCTATTTCGTTAAATGCGCAATCCAGCCAAACCATTTATGTCACGGTAAATGACAATTGTACGGGTCAAAACGCAGTAGACTCTGCGGTCATTACCGTCCCTGTTTTTCAACCGTTAAACTTGACGGTTTCCGCCGATATTAATGAAATCTGCCCTTTTATCAATCATACTTTGTATGGTCAAGTTACCGGGGGCAATGGAAATTATACGTACACGTGGACAGCAAATGGCAATGTCCTTGGCAGCGCAGATTCGCTGGTAGTTTCTCCTGGGACATCTACCTCTTATGTTTTTAATGTGTCCGACGGTTGCGGAAATTCGGTATCAGATACCGTGTTATATACCATTTCAAGTCCTCCATTGACATTGTCCATGACGCCCACACAGAAAATATGCATTGGAGACAGCGTGTTTATAAGCGTTACACCCAATGGAGGGTTTGGTAATTATTATTATTTATGGCCATCTAACGGTTCCACCGCATCAGGGATTTGGGTTAAGCCCAATGCAAACAACGCCTACCAAGTACTTGTTTCGGATGAATGCCAATCGTTTACAATTAGTGGCTTTACGCAGGTGCAAATCGTTAAGCCCGATGCAGATTTTACAATTCTAACAAACAACCCGACGGAGAATCTTCCCACCTCATTTTACAATTTAACACAAAATGGTTTTGGCTATGTCTGGCAATTGGGTGATGGTACCATTTCCTATGACGTTCATCCAACACACACCTATGCGAACGACGGAGAATATTTGATTACGCTGATTGCTACCGACATGAATGGATGCCTGGATAGCATTACCAAGCCCATTTACATTCAAGCGGAATTTTACATTTATATCCCAAACTGTTTTATACCGGATGGAAATAGAATCAACGATCAATTTTCAGGGAGTTTTGTGGGGGTCGAATGGGTTAAAATGGAAATATTCAACCGTTGGGGAGAACGAATTTTTAATTCGGAGGAGCTTGACTTCAGCTGGGATGGTACCTATAATGGATATAAAGTCCCCGATGGCACCTACACATGGAAGCTTACCTACCGAAAGGTAAAATCACAAGAAGAATGCATCACAGGACATGTGATTGTCATGATGTAATCTTCGACCGCCTCATGCCAGAATCCAAAGACTTATTGTAAATTCGCATTCAGCATGAAAAACATTCGAAATTTTTGCATCATTGCACACATAGACCACGGGAAAAGCACTTTGGCAGATCGTCTTTTGCAAACTACAGGTACCATTTCCGACCGTGACATGCAAAACCAGGCCCTTGATGACATGGATTTAGAAAGGGAACGAGGCATCACCATTAAAAGTCATGCGATTCAAATGAATTACCATTTCGAAGGTGAAGACTATATCTTAAACTTAATTGATACGCCAGGACACGTTGACTTTTCTTACGAAGTTTCGCGTTCCATTGCTGCTTGCGAAGGCGCTTTGTTGATTGTAGATGCAACCCAAGGAATTGAGGCACAAACCATTTCAAATTTATATTTGGCATTAGAACATGACCTAGAAATCATTCCAATTTTAAATAAAATGGACCTGGCAAGTGCGATGCCTGAAGAAGTATCAGATCAAATCATTGAATTAATTGGCTGTAAAATGGAAGACATCATTCCTGCATCAGGAAAAACCGGTCTCGGTGTCGACAAAATATTAGAAGCTGTGATTCATAAAATTCCGTCCCCGAAAGGAGATGAAAATGCTCCGCTTCAAGCAATGATTTTTGACTCTGTTTTCAATTCATTTCGTGGCATCATAGCCTATTATCGGGTGAAAAATGGCGTGATAAAGAAAGGACAAAAAGTGCGGTTTTTTAACACCGGAAAAGATTATTTTGCGGATGAAATTGGTGTCTTGAAAATGGATCTATTACCCAAAAAAGAAGTAAGGGCAGGAGACGTTGGATACATCATTTCGGGAATTAAACAAGCCAACGAAGTAAAGGTTGGAGACACCATCACCTCCCCAGAAAACCCTTGTGAAAGCGCCATTAAAGGGTTTGAAGATGTTAAACCGATGGTTTTTGCCGGTATTTATCCTGTGGACACGGAAGATTATGAGGAACTTCGGTTCTCTATGGAAAAACTTAAATTAAACGACTCCTCTTTGGTCTTTGAACCGGAATCTTCTGCTGCCCTAGGTTTCGGATTTCGTTGCGGTTTTTTAGGCATGCTCCACATGGAAATTATCCAAGAAAGATTGGAACGTGAATTCAACATGACAGTCATTACTACCGTTCCAAATGTTTCCTACCATTCTTTCATGAGGAAAACCCCAGATGAAATTTTTATTGTGAACAATCCATCCGAACTACCCGACCCTTCTGGTGTAGATCGAATTGAGGAACCATACATCAAAGCACAAATCATCACCAAAACAGAGTATGTGGGCTCCATAATGACCTTATGCATCGACAAACGAGGTGAGTTAAAAAACCAAGTTTATTTGACACAGGACAGGGTCGAGATTACCTTTGAAATGCCGTTGGCTGAAATTGTTTTTGATTTTTATGACCGATTAAAAACGGTTTCAAAAGGCTACGCTTCTTTTGACTACCACCCCATTGGATATAAAGAATCCGACTTGGTAAAAATGGATCTTTTGTTAAACGGAGAACAAGTGGATGCACTTTCCGCATTGGTTCATAGAAACAACGCTTTTGACCTAGGGAAGAGAATTTGCCTGAAGCTCAGAGAGCTCATCCCAAGACAACAGTTTGAGATTCCTATCCAAGCAGCCATTGGTGCAAAAATCATTGCGCGAGAAACCATAAAAGCACTTAGAAAAGACGTGACCGCAAAGTGTTATGGTGGCGATATTTCAAGGAAAAGGAAGCTTTTAGAAAAACAAAAAGTGGGAAAAAAACGCATGCGTCAAGTTGGACGTGTCGAAGTACCACAAGAAGCTTTTTTAGCTGTTTTAAAATTAAACGATTAATTTTATCCCCATGAATGACATAATAGTACACCTTCACTCTGGCCTGCGTTGGGTTTCGCTGGTTTTGTTGCTTTTGGCAATTTTCAACGCCTTTACCGCGAAAGAATTTAAAAAGCCGCATCAGATGATTAACCTGTTTACCATGGTTACTTTACATACGCAATTGCTTATTGGATTGTACTTGTATTTTCAAACGGTACAATTTGCTCCAGGGTGGATGAAAGACCCTGTACAACGCTTTTATGGCATGGAGCATGTCCTCGGAATGGTGATTGCCTTAACTTTTATTACCCTTGGATATGTTAAAGCTAAGAAAGGAAAATCTCCACAAGAGAAATTTAAGCCCATTCGTTTGTGGTATGTTTTAGGTTTACTTCTTATTCTAGCTTTTATTCCATGGCCATTCAGAAACTTGGGAGGACACTGGTTCTAATCTCTCTTCCTTTCCTTCTTTTTTCTAACTGTGGTACATCTGAAACAAAGGAGGTCTTGCCACAATCTGACGTCTCCATTGGAGAATCTCTTTACCTTTTGCATTGCGCCTCTTGTCATGGACCAAATGGAGATCTCTGCGCTTTTGGCGCCAAGGATTTAACACAAAGCAAACGGACCAAATCACAAGTTATGGAGATTATCCACAATGGAAAAAATGCCATGCCGGCCTTTGGGGGACAATTAGAAAAGAACAAAATAGACTCGTTGACAAATTTTGTGTTTACCTTGCGAAAAAAATGACCACCCACCTTACGGACGAATCAATTGTAGAGAAATGTGTCTTGGTGGCAGTGATTCACGGAGAAATTAACGAACAAACTGCTCGAGAATATTTAGATGAACTTGCTTTTTTAGCAGAAACCGCAGGTGCCATAGCGCAAAAAGTATTCACACAAAAACTCCCTTATCCGAACCCAAGAACCTATGTTGGTGAAGGAAAACTCCAAGAAATTAAAGACTATGTAGTTGCCAATGGAATGGACGCTGTCATTTTTGATGACGAACTTAGTCCTTCTCAATTGCGAAACATTGAAAATTTTTTAGAGAAAAAAATCATAGACAGAAGCATTTTAATCCTTGATATTTTTGCTAGCAGAGCCAGTAGTTTCCATTCGAAAACACAGGTAGAACTTGCGCAATTGCAATACATGCTGCCTCGATTAACACGTATGTGGACCCACCTTGAACGACAAAAAGGAGGAATCGGGATGCGAGGCCCGGGGGAGTCACAAATTGAAACAGACCGAAGGATCATTCAGCAACGGATTTCCTTAATGAAAGAGCGATTGAGGGACATCGACAAACAGATGTCGATACAAAGGGGAAACAGAGGACAATTGGTGCGTGTAGCTTTGGTTGGATACACCAATGTGGGCAAAAGTACCTTAATGAATCTTTTGTCGAAATCAGAGGTTTTTGCCGAAAATAAATTGTTTGCAACCTTGGATACAACGGTTAGAAAAGTTGTCATTGAAAACTTGCCTTTTCTTTTAACAGATACCGTTGGGTTCATAAGAAAATTACCTAAGCAGCTTTTTGAATCTTTTAAATCTACTTTAGATGAGGTAAGAGAAGCGGATCTTTTGGTGCATGTCGTTGATTTATCCCATCCGAACTTTGAGGATCATTACCGCATTGTAAATGAAACCCTACTGGAAATTGACAAGGTAGAAAAACCCACCTTGGTGGTGTTCAATAAAATTGATTTGTATTTTTCGAACCATGAAGACGAGATGGATTTGAATGACCTGAAACTTTCCTGGATGTCTAAGCTGAAACCCAACGCCTGTGTTTTCATTTCTGCAACGGACAAGATGAACGTCGAAGAATTAAAAGAAGTCCTCTACGCCCATGTGCAAGACATCTTTCGAGTGAGGTATCCCTACAGTAATTTTCTTTATTAATAAAAAAGGGGGCTCAAGGCCCCCTTTACATATTCAGTAAATTCGAATTATCGAACTACAACATTTTTCGTAGCAGAAAAACCATTTGACGCGATGCGTACAATGTAGCTTCCTTTTGCCATATTCTCAGTTGCGAAAGCAACTTCTTGAGCTCCATTTACACCTGTTAACACTTTAGATGCAATTGTTCTTCCTTGAATATCTAAAACGGTAATTACATACTCAGAATTCATTGCTTCAAACGTAACATTGATGTTCTCAGAAGCAGGATTTGGATAAACATTCATTGCAATCATGTTCGCTTCATCGATACCCAATGAACCTGTTTTGAAAGGCTTGATTTCAGAAGCACCAAATTCAGCACCGCTTAACAAAGAAGTACCCGCTGCATCAACAACGCTGTAAGCTCCATTTCCGTAAGTACAGCAAATTCCATCACCGAATGCATCAATGATTTCAAAGTTATAGCATTGGTTAGGCAACAAAGTAACTTGAACCGGTGTTTGTACGGTTTGACCTGTAGCAGCAAGATCTGTCCAGCTTCCTCCGCCTGAAGCGATGGTTGCACCTGCAGCATTCTTAATGTTCCAAGAAGTTTCAGACGCATAACGGTCTGTAGTAATGTTTACCGTTACATATTGAGACGCTGCTGTTAATGCCATTAAAACCGTTGCGTTAACAACATTGTTGGCAGCAGCGGCATCGTTTGGTGTAGTTACGGTAACCACTAAATTACCCCCTGTAAATGCCGCAATAGGCGTACAAGTTACATTTGCTGTTCCGTAGGTTGCAAGACTTCCAGAATACGTACCTGTAGAAACTGTAGCTCCTCCTTGTGTAACGGTAACAGTAGCTGCAGTCAATGCAGTAAGACCATTGTTTTGAATTTGAACACTTGGTGTATAAGCACCTTGACAATGAGTCAAACTTCCTTTGTAATTCAATGCAGCAACATCAACAGGGTTTGATGCTGGAGCAGGACATTGTCCAATGTAACTGTTCAAATTTGCAGTCGTACCGATGGCACCAGCAACACCAGAAGCAAGAATGGTTCTGTTAGGACAGATCACATACATTTCAGGGAAATAATCGATGCTCATTCCTGAGTTCTCGAATGAAGCTGCTGTTGCAAGGTTGATGATTGGATAGTTCTCACCTGTAACCCAGTCTCCTTGCGTTTGACCTGCAACTGCAGGGCCGTTCAACCACCCAACAGGTGTAGAAGGGTCTCCTTCAACAAAAAGTACCATTGCATCGTTTGCACCAGCAGGACCATGTGCGTTGTAGAATGTGTTTAAAGCACCTGTGTTATGGTATCCCCAACAAGGACCACACCATGTAGCAGAAACATCAATTACAACCGTTTTACCTTGGTCTAAATAACTGAACAAATCGTGGACATTTCCATTGATATCTGTCAATGTGAAATTGCTTACAACTGAAC
>RFQZ01000035.1 GCA_009924735.1 Flavobacteriia bacterium
GCTTTTCTGGAGCTACAATTTGTAAAAATAGGAATGGGGGATTATTTATGATTCAATTTCTTGCATCAACTATCTTAATCATGTCTTGGCCATTCAACTTTTCACAAAATGAGCCAGAGAATCGATGTGTTGAGGGCATTTAGAAATTTAACTTAAACTTTTACAATTAAAATTTATAATTATGATTAGTGGACACCTATACATCCCTCGACAAGGGGATCGAGAATTATTTACAGATTATTACAATGACTTTATGAAACTTGGCGACTTAGAACTTGAAAATGCAAATGTTTCCGCCAAAAAAACCGGATTATTTGGTGTTCATCAACAAGGGCTTCGGTTGCTTGCACTCTACAAGGCGTCTAACGATAAAGGGGTTACAAGTTCAATAAAGGTTGAAGGAAATAGCTTGATTAGCTTTGTTTAAGAGACAAAAATCAATTGGAACGCATCGATGCGATCTAAAATTGAATGAACGCGAGAACTACGACTTTTTTCCCGTGCAGCCTAGCCCAATCGATGAAACACTGGATTTGAAGCGCCCCATCAATCACACCACAACCACTTGCGGACTTTTTGGCAACCCCGATTTTCACGGGGAAGTATTGGATTTCCCGAAGATTCAAAAACTGCAGGTGTTTAATGGGGTTAATCGGATTTGGTTATGACGTCACGTGAGGAAGCCTTGCGGCTCTATGTTATTGAAACTTCCAAAAAGTGTTTTTACCAAATGATGAAAGATCCCATTTGGGGCCATTTGACGATGAAATGGCTTGTGAAAGATGGTGTTGAAGCGCCAATCCCTTTCCACTATCCCGAAGGTTTGGTGGAAAGGGTAACGCACGCTGAGTTTGTAGAGGAAGAAGTTCACAGGTTGCCGATATTTCTAGGGGCATCACACATCGGCATCCACCCGAAATATTCGGTGCTTGACCCCATCCCTGATGGGCATTTACATTTTATCATCTTAAAATCGATGCTCTCGGGCCACGTGAACAGCTTAAACTTGCAAAGATGGAATGCGAATGAGCAAGCGTTTCAAAGAATAAAAAAATGGATGTGATGAACCTGAAAAAGCCCACATACAAGGAACAATGGTTAGAATGAATGGTAACCTCTAACCCTTACTTGGAGCATTTATCCATTAATTGAAAGAATAGAGATTTTTCACCAACCCAGGTGACCGACGTGCAGTGGATGCAAGCGCAAATGAACAAGTTCATCGGTCCCTTTTTTTTAATGAATCTTGTTTGAACAAGTTCAACTCGATTGCATAAAAAAAAGCGCCTTCTTACGAAAGCGCTTACATCAGAGTGATCCCGCTGGAGTCGCGCGGCATAGGTATAGGATATTTATGTATAACCTAGGACTCCATCGGAGTCGGATAGTTTAGAGTACAATCGTCCCCCAATAAGCGACTCCATAGGAGTCGAATGTTTTTTCGTGGGTATTTTAATAAATTCAAATGTTAACAGGATTACGAGCATGCTCGTGTTCCGGGAATGGGGCTCAATCTAAGGCTTGTTTTTTACAACTTAACGATTTGTTTTTGAAGACTGAAATCTAAACTTGTAATATGGATAGAATACAATCCATGGGTCAAATCCTTTAAATCAATGCTATTTAATCCATTTTCTAATTTGGTTTCAAAAACCTTGGAGCCTAATACATTGTATACCTTTAATTCCGCATTTTCCTGGTAACTCCATTGAATCGATAACTTGTCAACAACTGGATTTGGATATACTTTTATGGGAGATATGGGAGAATCCAAAAACCCTAATGGACATTCCGAGTCCAAGGCATATTCCTTTATTATAAAAGAATAATAATCAGGAACACTCAGCTTAATCCATCCCAAATAGTTCACTTGATTAATTCGCTTACGAAAACCAATATAATGATCCCCAGAAATCCAAGAATCCAAGGAATGATAAATGATAAGACTCGGAAAATTACCGTAATTATAATAAACAATATTTGTCGGTGCTTGTTGACTGCAATTTTCTACTGAAATTGTGTCATTCAACTCAAATTTTTTGACCATTGAATAAATGGCAGGATTATATACTATCTGGCCGGATGGAGAAATTGAACCAATGGAATCTATAACATTGGTGTCTTTCACAAAGTAACAGCTGTCTGATGCAACCATCGCTATGCTAAGAGATCCACCCCATCCATTCGCGTCCCAGGTAGTAGTAAATGTTAAGTCTGTGACACTGTTATTATCGATATCCATTTTATAGCTTTTGGAGGAAATGCTAAAAGTATTACAAGATACCAGGGTGTCTTCTATATCATAGACATTCATGTAAACCATAGATGGATTTATTACGATGTTTTCAATTTGGGAGAGATGTATGAAGGAAATCCAAACAAAAAGGGACAATAATTTGGTTTTTTTCAGCAAGTCAGACATCTAGGTTATTTTGTTATTTTCATTCTAAAATAGTCATTTATTTTTGTAAAGGTTTAAAATAATCGCATCTATTTACCAAATTGGGCTCAATCCAAGCATAAAGTCCACCTTGTTGTGCATTTAATTAAATTCGGTCACTCCAAATAAGAAGTTAGCTTCATTTTTTATGAGACCCTAATGGAATCCGTTGGTTCACTTGTATTTGAATACAAATATGCTACTCATCGCAGTTGAAGATTAAACAAGGAATCTGCTAATCGAATCTTGGTTGTGCTTTGTTCGACTCCTATGGAGTCGCGCGGTATAGGTATTGGATATTTATGTATAACCTAGGACTCCAACGGAGTCCATTTGACCAGCATGCTCTGCGGCTTCATCCTGTTGATTGCGTGATACAGTATAAAAAGTAAAAAATATAATACTAAGTAGAATGCATTTTAGATTGCCTTACAATTTGTTTTTTCTTAAATAGGTAAGTTCAGTTCCAAAACCAAATTGAATTATCGGTGTTGCTTTTAAGCTTTCTCCCAAAACAAACCCAGAAGTTTTATAACCAATTCGAGCACTCAAATACATAGGGCTTGAAGTGAATTTTTTTTCAATTAAAACATCAGCCATAAAACCATTTCCTCCTATTTCTTGAAACGGTTGGTTACTAGATTTAGAATTGCCAAAATACATAGTAGGTTGTGAAAATACTTCGAAATGTGGAGATATTATAAAATCATTCTTATCTAAAAGATTTGACATTTTTATTCCCAAGCCGTAGTAATTTATGCCATATGCTTCTCCATATCTAAATTGCAAATGCATTTTATGATGTGGAAGCACCAAAGGTGTGCGAAGGTTGTATTCTAGCCCAAAAGGAGCTAAAACCAAAGAAAAAGCAGGCATAAATCTCACTTTTCCTATTCTTAATAATGGAAGTTTCATGAAACGTTCCCCTCTAGTAATAAAATTACCTATTGAGAATAAACTAAAATAAAGATTCGGGTCAGAAAACGCTGTAATGTAATTTGCTATTTGAAAATCTCTTGATTTTATCTTGAATTTTTCATCAATATCTTTTACAATGCTGTCGTATATGAAATTCCCATTATTATATAGAGTCGGATTATAAAGTAAATTCAAATTAAACAAATAACTACCCATATCTCCTCCAAATCCATATTCATCGCCTAATTGTATGTATCGAAAATTATCCAACGATGTTTCTAGGTAAGTAGTAGCATCAGAATAAGGTATTGAATTGTTTTTTACCCATTGTTCTTGACAATCAATACGATGCAAGTTTTCAGCCATTATACCAGATGCTGCGATATTTATACTTTGCGTTAAATGATAATTGTAATTTGAATTTTTATTGAAATAAACAGCCGCAACATTTAATGTTTGGTGATTAGCTTTATCAAAATTAAGGAAAATAGGAATAATTGCTTTTGTATGGTTTCTCGTTAGGTATAAATATATTGGCTGATAATAGGCTGCAAGTACATAGTTTGAATTGTTTAAGCTAGCAACATGACCAATAACTTCATGGTTATAGAGCATCATATTAAATGCTATTTGCCTATCAAGAGCAGCGTATATGAGAAAACGACTCGTTGCTTTAAGAAACATTTGTTTCCCATCTCGTTGCCTCATCCAAGGTATCCTATCGTCGATTATGTAGTGAATGGATCGGTTAACGGATCTTAAATTTGTTGTGTAAGCAGCTGATGTGGTTGGAAGTCCCATTGAAAAATCCAAGTTAAACTTATGATTCGGAATTGAATTTATGGAATCTTGGCAAAAAGAGAACGCTTGCACAGTCAAGAGAAAAAGTGTAAGTATTGCTATTCGTGTCTTCATGTTTGGAATAAAAGGTTTCGGGCTTGTGGTTCGCCCCGAATCTTTTAATAATTTAGTTTCTAAATTTACGAATAGTTGGATTCGAATTAAACGTTTCAACGAATTGTTTTGCTCGTGTTCCGTGAATTGGGGCTCAATCCAAGCATAAAGTCCACCTTGTTGCACAAGGCTCGGACTTTTTTGTTCTTTCCCTCACTCAAGCAAGCTTGGTTCGGTATTAAACAAAAAAGTCCGCTTCTTTCGAAGTGGACTTCTTTTGTGATCCCGCTGGGATTCGAACCCAGGGCCCATACATTAAAAGTGTATTGCTCTACCAGCTGAGCTACGGAATCTCTTTTTTGAGGGTGCAAATATATCCTAAATTTTTAGTTTACACAACCTTAATTTTGGTATTTTTGATTGTTTAAAAATTATATTTTTTTTGGACAACCTATTTTAATCCTAATGCATTCAAAACCAATTTGTTTAGTCGGATTCATGGGGTGCGGAAAAAGTACCGTGGGCAACGTATTGGCTAAAGAATTAAACCTTGATTTTGTTGACATTGACGCACAATTGGAATTAACACACCAAATTTCAATTGAAGAAATGGTCAAAAGGTTTGGTTGGGAATACTTTCGTGCCCAAGAATCCGCTTTCGTGCAAAAATCAGACACTGTCGACAAGGGGGTAATTGCGACTGGAGGAGGGTTTTTACTGGATGTAAACAATCAAATATGGATGAAGGATAAATGTGTGTCGGTTTACCTCAATGTGTCCTTAGCGGTGCTTGAAAAGCGTCTTGCAAAAAATGATTCCCATCGTCCACTCCTGGAGGGTTTGTCAGCAGAAGAAAGAAAAGATAAAATCACCTCCCTCTTTACAGAAAGAGAATCATTGTATGCGTTGGCAGATTATGAAGTAGATGGGTCCTTAGCGGTGGAAGAGGTGGTGGCCTTAATCAAGCAATCAATAGAAATCCCTTCGGTAACCAAATTGGACTAAAAAATTCATTTTAGCGTAGGTCATGCTTTGGGCCCCAGCATCATTGTTCGCTACGTTTAGAATGGAATAGAGACCTGTTACATCTAGGAAAATGGTACCCCTTACCGGAATCGTGTATTTCATCCCTCCCTGCACACCAATTCCTAAAAAGTAAATGCTTCCTTTAGCATTCGTACCCGCTGGTAAAGAATACAGCCCTTCCCATTGGTATTGGTTTGTGTAGTCTTTTTTTGAAAATTTCGCGCTGGTCGTATTCACCCCAACTCCGAAAACACTTCCGCCATAAAGCGCAAAGCCATTGTCGTAATCGTTGATCATGTAAGACCTGGTTCCTCCTTCAATTAAATAGGTTGAAGACCTTTGGGTGTAAGGCACGGTTAAGGTCGAAGGGAAAGTTGTTTGACTCAGTGCCGTCATGTTGGCGTAATTGGTATCGGCTTCAACTTTTGGTAAAAATGCACTTGCGCGAATGTAAAAAGTTAAATCACTCGATTTTGGAATTTCAACGCCAAGGTTAAATCCATAGGAGGTTCGCTGCGTAGCAAAGCCATTCATAAGTCCCATACCTCCCGAAACACTCACTTGGGCAATTGTGTTATTTAGGAAAAGCAGTGTAAAAGATAAAAACCATAAAACTTTCATAGCATCGGTTTTAAATTTGCGAAGTTTTTAACTCAATCGCGACTTCAAAGATAAAATAGTTTTAAGAAGAATCAAAATCTTAATGTTACACAAGGCTACCGAATCAAGCAGCTTATGCCAAGATCCAGTTCCTTCCCATAGGTCCCTCATTGAATAGCAAATCCAAAACAGAAAGGTTGGGCACAAAGGGTTTCTCAAAGCCAAAAACCTGTTGGTATTTTTTCATAGATCTCTCTTTTTCAAACCATTGTATTTTTCTCAAATCTTTTTCTTCATAAGGTTCGAAATCCCTTGCCACTTCTATGTCTATGGGAATTTCCCATTCATCCAAAATCCATTGCAGGAACACTAAGTTTCCTTCCCAAAGTGCATTGGGATGATTGTGAATGAATCCGAAAATTTCTGTTTCATAATCTTCGAAATAGGGTGCGTTTTTGTAGGCGGTTGTGAGCGATCGTATGTGTTGTGTTTTCCAATTTTGTTGAAGGTCTGCCTGTATTGCAGAAATCGTTTGTTTGGACTCGCTGTGTTGAATGGGTACAATGAGTTTTTGAATTCCCGAAGACGTAAGGATTTCACATCGATTCCTCGTGGTTTGTTTGATCCAATGTTCTGAAACGTCTATCGCTGCTTTTTGCCATTTCACCAATTCCCTAACATACAGGATGCTGGGGAAGTAGGCTGTGGGAAAGCGTGGAATCAATTTACAAATTTTAAGATTCGGTCAAATCGAATGCCTTTGTATGGACTTTTCGAAAACCAGACAAGTGAGGCCCTCCCAACGATGTGGTCTTCCGGTACAAATCCCCAAACCCTTGAATCGGCTGAATTGTAACGGTTGTCTCCCATCATCCAATAGTAATTCATCTTGAATACATAAGTCGTTGCTTTTTTACCATCAATGTAAATGCTTCCATCCTTTTTCTCCAACAGTGTATGACCTTCATAGGCGGTGATAATTCGACGATACCAAGCGATGTTTTTTGCAGTCAACTTGATTGATGTCCCTTTCTTAGGTACCGTAAACCTTTGAAAATCGGTCATCGTATTGTTCACATAAAAATCTTTAGGATATACCCTTAGGTTTTTGATGAGGTCACCATTGCTTGGTTTTCTATTGGTTTTGATGTAAGGTTCCTCTTCAATGTATACCTCAAACTTAGCCATGGGAAAGGCTTTCTGAATGGCCTTTTTTTCGCTTGCCGTTAGGTTCAGTAGGTAGAAATCTTGCGCTTCCATGAAATCCATGCGTGTTGTTTGGTCTGGTGCGTTTTCGATGCCGAAGCGCTCTTCCATTTCAAAAGCCGTCGGAAAAGTAACGGTGCTTTTCGGGACCTTGTAAAAAAGCGTTTGGTTTGGAAAAATGGGCGCGGGTTTCCCGTTTCGATAAACCTTTGCGTGACGAATTTCCAAGACATCTCCAGGGGTGCCAATGCAACGTTTGATGTAATTTTCTCTTTTATCAACAGGTCTGTAAATCAATCCTTTATGTGTTTGCGCTACGTCGTTTTTAGGAAACTCTCCTCTTTTTAACTTGGCGCGCGCCTCTTGTTTCCAGCGGTTTTGTGTCAGGATAAAATAACCTAAGACCTCTTCTCTGGCCTTTAAGCGTGCCATGGAATCTGCAATGCGGTCATCGCTTTCTCTCAGGGATTCTGATTTATATTTCGCGTAAAAATCTTCTTCCATTTGTACGGTTTTGGG
This sequence comes from Flavobacteriia bacterium, assembly GCA_009924735.1. Classification (GTDB taxonomy): domain Bacteria; phylum Bacteroidota; class Bacteroidia; order Flavobacteriales_D; family Crocinitomicaceae; genus UBA952. The sequence continues at coordinate 7,604 of RFQZ01000035.1, forward strand.
GTCGTTTTCAAACAACCAAAGGGCTTCATCATTGACGATGCCATGGTAATCATGACCCATCAATCCGTCCGGAATGCGTGGGTCGTAGACAGCAGTATCCCCTGATGGATAATTGAATACCACTACGTCGAACGCATGCACTTTTCCAAATCCTGGAAGTCTGGTGTAGGATCCTTTTTCAAAAGTAAGATAGGACGGAATGTTTACCCATGGAACGTTGTTATGCACCAAAGGGTAGGAGAGGGGGGTGACGGGTACTTTTGGTCCGTAAGCCAATTTGTTCACGAATAAGAAATCCCCAACAAGCATGGTTTTCTCCATGGAACCGGTAGGAATTTGAAAAGGCTCAAAAACATAGGTCCGGATGATGCTCGCTGCAACCAAGGCAAACAGCAATGAATCTCCCCATTCTTTTACACGTGTCTTCGCCCCCGGTTTTTCTCGGCCGATGAAGGAAAAAAGAAATACCAAAACATGTCCGATGACAGGAAGGCACATAAACAATACGATGTGATCGCCCCATTTTCTCAATTCCAATTCTTTTGCATTGTTCCAATTGGTAGGATTTGCGAGGGTTAGACTTTGGTCACTTGCAATTTTATGAAAAGCCAAATAAGGGAAGAAAATGCCTTGAAGGGTGTCAGCCCAAGAGAATTTACCGAATCGTCTTAACAAGCTAACATTGGCAACCATCATCATCACGAGATGAATGCCTGGGATTAAAAGCAACAGTGCCCAAAAAGGTTTTTTACAAGTGATTTTAAAGACTTGGTAATAGTTATAACCCGGGATGAATGCTTCCCAGGTAGGTCTGTTCATTTTTGCAAATAATTTCCACCATTGCCCGAGAATTGGGTTAATAAGGATTAGCAAATAGAAGAATAAAAAGCCCATAGTTAATGATTTAATTGTAATACGTCTTGCATGGTAAAAATACCTTTTTTTCCTTGTAACCATTCAGCGGCAAGTACAGCACCTAAGGCAAATCCATCGCGGGAATGTGCTACGTGTTCAAGCGAAAGGGTGTCAATTTTTGATTTCGCATGTATGCGGTGGGTTCCAGGTACATTTTCAATTCGCTGCGCGGTAATCGGTAAGGCATCGTTTTGTAAAAGGTCTGTTTCACTTTCAACGACTTGCCATGATTGGTAATTCACATTGTTTTGAAGAATGTTCTCTGCGATTGAAATGGCTGTTCCGCTGGGAGAATCCAATTTTTGGGTGTGGTGAATTTCTTCTATTTCGATGGCGTATTCAGGGTAAGGAGAGATGAGTTTTGCCAAATGCGAAACCAAGGATTGAAACAGATTTACGCCCAAGCTAAAATTCGATGCATGCAACAAGCTGCCTTGGTGAATGGCTTGTGCTTTTTGAACTTCGGGAAGGGCTGATTGCCATGCAGTCGTGCCCACCACAATGGGTAGGTTTTGTGCAAAGGCGGTTTGTATGTTCTGTACAACCCTGTCAGGTTGCGTAAATTCAATGGCAACGTCCGCATCGCAGTTCGAGGAATTTTCAAAGGGATTTTTTGAATCAAAGAGGTGAGAAATCGTATGACCGCGTTCTATCGCGATTCTTTCGATCGTTTTTCCCATTTTTCCATAACCAATCAATGCAATCCTCATACAAACAAAAGTAATCTTATCTCAACGAAATTTAAAATCAAATCGAAGACCAGCGGTCGTCCGGTTCATGAGTACAGGGCGTACATCCAACGCAAGGTTTTTACTTACGTCGAAGTGTAAAAAGTGTGCTTCAACGGCAGCATCCATCATTTGAATAAGGTAGACTCCTCCCAAACCCAAGATGGAAAAATCCCTTAGTCTCGCATATTGATCGTACAACGAAACCAAAGCGATGTTGTCATAATCCATCCATATTGGATCCAAGTTCCCACCTATTTTTCGCTGGTTGTATTCCGTTTTTATCGATTGAACTTGACGTTGGTTTTGAATGATGAAATAAACGGCACCGGACAATCCTGCATAAATCAAAGGAACTTTCCAGTAGGCATTTTTTCTTCCTTCCGTATGCACTGAATTATACACCTGTCCAGCGCCTGGAAGCACCGCTGATAAAAACAAAGCTTTTTTGTAGGGGTGTATTTCTTTGGGTTTTTTGTTTTCAGTCGTATCCTGTGCAAAGCCTAAAGAGACAAAGTACAAGGCAATGGCCGTGAAAAAGATTTTCATTTTTTCTTAAGCTTTCCGACCAAAAGATTTAATTCTTGTTCGTTGTTAAAGGAGAGTACCATTTTCCCTTTTCCCTTGGAATTTTGTTGAATTTTCACGGGTAAACCAATGAGGGTATGCAAGGTTGATTCGAGGGGATGTTGCGTTTTTCCTGTGACCACTTTTTTCGCAGGACTTGGGTTTTTCTTCCAATTTTCTACTTCGCGAACGGAAAGATTTTGAGCGATGATGGCATTGAATGCAATCAATTGGTCTCCTTCGTTTTCGATGCTTAGCAAAGCACGCGCATGTCCCATGCTGATTACGCCATCGCGCACAGACGCTTGAATCAATGCGGGTAATTTTAACAATCTTAGGTGATTGGCAATGTCGGAACGTGATTTAGAGACTTTTTTTCCCAATTGTTCTTGCGTTAAGGCACATTCCTCAATCAAACGTTGGTAGGAAATACCCACTTCTATGGCATTTAAATTTTCTCGTTGGATGTTTTCAACCAAGGCCATTTCCAACATAGACTGATCGTTTGCAATCCGGATATACGCAGGGACTTCAGTTAATCCAGCCATTTGAGAGGCCCGAAAACGTCTTTCTCCCGAGATGAGTTGGTATTTGTCTTTGCTTGTTTTCCTTACGGTGAGAGGTTGGATGATGCCATGCTCCATGATGGAAGCGGTTAGCTCTTTAAGCGCATCTTCTTCGAAGTTTGTTCTTGGGTTGAAAGGGTTTGCTTCAATTTGATCGATGGGAATGAGCGAGGTTCCACCAAATCCAACGTTGCCAGAAGCGGTCAAATCTTTGTCGTCATTTGCCAATAAGGCGCTTAAACCGCGACCAAGTGCAGGTTGTTTTTTATGATTAGAAGCCATTGTCTATGTCTATTGTTTTCTCCGAATTCCCCATTTTTGTCAAATTGTTCTTTTGGAGGATTTCGCGTGCTAAATTCAAGTAATTCACAGTCCCTTTGGAAGAAGCATCGTGCAACACGACGGGTATTCCATGACTTGACGCCTCTGTGATGGTGGTGTTTCTGTGGATAATGGTATCGAAAACCAAGTCTTGAAAGTGGGTTTTAACTTCGTCTACTACTTGGTTTGCAAGTCTTAATCGCGTATCGTACATGGTCAATAACATTCCTTCGATTTCGAGGTCGGGGTTTAACCTGCCTTGTACAATTTTAATCGTGTTTAGCAATTTGCTTAACCCTTCGAGGGCAAAATATTCACATTGTACAGGTACCAAAACCGAATCTGCGGCAGACAAAGCATTTACAGTTATTAATCCCAATGAAGGAGAGCAATCGATAAGAATGAAATCGTAATCGTCCCTGATTTTCTCCAGCGCTTCTTTTAACAAGAACTCTCGGTTGGGAAGGTTAATCATTTCCAGCTCCGCACCCACCAAATCTATGTGAGAAGGGAGTAAGTGAAGGTTTGGACAACTGGTTTCAACGATTACGTCCGTTGGATTTACTTTGTTGACCAAACAATCATAAATGTTGTCCATGTTTTTTGGGTCAAAACCGGTTCCAGAAGTGGAATTTGCCTGCGGATCTGCATCAATGATTAGGGTTTTATATTCAAGTACACCCAAGCACCCGCCGAGATTGATTGCAGTCGTAGTTTTACCTACGCCTCCTTTTTGGTTTGCTATTGCGATTATTTTACCCATGAATTACAAAGGTAGTTAAACACCAAGGGCTATGCAAACGATTTTAAGGGGAATGGACGGGAATTTATGAACCGAAATGCTTATTTTTGTTAATTAATTGCAAAGCATAATTAAGTTAAATGTCGAAAAGATTACACATTCGGGTGGGAAGAGGAAAAAGCAACCAAATCGTCATACCGGACGACAACGTGGCTGAAGAACATTTGGAACTTTTTGCAGACCCTGAAGGAAATATTTTTATTACAGATTTAGGTTCCCAGTTCGGGACCTACATCAACGGAAAGCGATTGAAAGGATATGCATTGTTGGATGAAAACGATGAAGTTGTATTAGGAAGTTCGTATCGCTTTAATTGGAAGAAGTACCGTTTAACCCAAGCGTCTGAGCAAAGAAGCGAACCGAATCCCCCCAAAGCAGTGCGAACTGAAAAGCCGAAAACTACGCCCAAAGAATCAAAATCAAAAGGTGCTTCAGCCAAAATGGATGTTCCGAATAAACAGTTGGTCATCATTTACGGTGTGATTGTGTTTGTCATAATCATGATGTATTTGATCAATTAATTTTTGATTCTTTCAAATATTTATTTGTATCAAGAGAAATATCTGAAAAATTTTGTAATATTGCACCCCCGTTCACTCGGGTAGAAAACGAATCGATATGGACTTAATTAGCGAAATACAAAAAGAAATTTTAACGAGTAATGACTTGCCATCCTTTGGGGCTGGAGATACAATCATCGTTAGTTACAAGATTAGAGAAGGGAACAAAGAGCGTACCCAACAATTCCAAGGCGTTGTTTTACAACGAAGAGGGGTTGGTGCTACGGAAACTTTCACCGTTCGTAAAATGTCAGGAAACATTGGTGTGGAAAGAATTTTTCCAGTCAATACACCTTTCATTGAAAAAATTACCATTGTTAAGAAAGGTGCGGTACGAAGAGCAAGAATCTTCTATTTCAGAGAGCGCACTGGGAAATCTGCAAGAATTCGAGAGAAAAAGAATTTCTCTGCAAAAGCAAAATAACTTCAAGGGGCTTCGGCCCCTTTTTTTATTCACTGATTAGCAAAAACTCTGTCCTTCTGTTTTTAGCCCTGTTCTCATTGTTCGTGTTGGGAACCTTAGGTTTTTTCTCCCCAAATCCTTCCGAACTCACTCGCTTCGCATCGATGCCATTAGAAACAATGAAATCCTTTACCGCTTTGGCCCTGTTCTGTGAAAGCAGTAAATTCTGGTTGTCATCCCCTAAATCATCCGTGTGTCCATGAATGGAAATCTTCAGGGTTCCATTTTCTTTTAAATAATCCGCAAATCTTGACAAGATGAGTTTAGACTTCTCCGCCAATACATAGGAATCTGTCCCGAAAAGAATGTCATTGATGTTGTAAGATTTTCCCGGTTTAAGTTTTTCTACGCTCATGTCCACCTTCACGGAATTTGACGAAAGGTTTTCTTTGGTAAGTACCTGGGAAGTAAAGGCTGTACCTTCCTTTTTTAGGGTTACGGTAAGCGGTTCCTCCTTTTTTACTTTTACTACTGCCGCATATTTTCCATCTTCTTTGTTCACTTGAATGGTTTGTTTCGTACCATTCATTCCGTTTTCAATTTCAATTTTTGCATCGGTAACTGCTTGTCCTTTTTCATCCTTCAGTTCCCCTTTGATGATCACTACCTCTTTGGGTTGGGCTTTTTCATATAATTCAAATCCATAAATGTTCCAGTTCCCGTTTTGGTAACTTGAGTAATAAGCCAATTTTCCTTGGGTCGAAACAAACAAACCCAATTCATCTCCAGAGGTATTTATTGGATAGCCAATGTTTTCGGGTTCAGTCCATCCTTTATCCGTTTTGCGAATGTAAAAAATGTCTAAGCCACCCAATCCGGGACGTGCTTCGCTGGTTTCAGAGACAAAATAAAGGGTCTCTCCATCTTGGTGGAAAAATGGACTTTTGTCTTTTCCAGGTGTATTTACCGCAGTGAAAGGTTTGCCTGCTGACCAAGTGCCATCGTCTTTTCGTTCGGAAAAATAGATGTCGTTGTTTTGAGATCCCGTTCGGAAGGTTGCATAGAACAATAGCTTTCCATCGGCAGACAGTGAAGGTTGAGCTTCCCAACCGTCTTTTGTATTGATTCCCTCACCCATGTTTACCAAAGGAGTCCACTGGAAATCATTTCCGCCTTTTCCTGTTCGTTTAAAAGTGGTCGTATACAAATCGCAGTTGAGGTAATTTTGGCCGTAAACGGTTTCCTTTTTACAAGCGCAAATGATCATTTCCTTGTTGTCAGCCGAAAGACTGGCTGTGCCATAATTGAAAAAAGTCCCGTCGTTGAAAGGTTTTAGCATCGGGCTTCCACCGTTGAAATTGTTCTCCTTTGTGGACATTCGTTCTGAAACTGTAAATTCTTCTATGATGTTGTCCGATATGTCACCGAGGCTTTTTCGATTGACCTTTCGGGTAAAAAACATGAGGTCATTGTCTGGAGAGATCATTGGAAAGTACTCATCCAATTCAGAGCTGACATTGTCGATTAAAATGGGTTCGAAGGGGACTGGGTTGTCGGTAAACCTTTTTGAAGCTTCTAATTTGTCGAGGAAGGTTTTTGCGGCTTTCTTTTTTTCATCATGGTCGCTGGAAATCTTTGTGAAGTCATCCTCTGGAAAATCAACAAAAGATTGTAGGTAGGATATGGCATTTTCACTGTCTCCATTTCCAATCATGATGGAAGCGATGAAATAGAGGTTATCGGCGTGAAAAGAATTACATTTTTTATAAGAGGAAGTGAATAGGATGAATGCTTGTTTTTGGTATTGATTTGCGCTGTTTGCTTTCTTAGGGTCTTTGGATAACTTTGTTGATTGTGCGTAGGCTTTTTTCGCCATAAGGTAGGGTAGTTCTGCGTTGTCGGGGTATTTTTCAACCAGCACTTTGAACAACAATGCTGCTTTGTCAGGATCCTGCTCATTCTTAAAAGGCTCCATGGCTTTGATTAATTTTTTGTCATCCGTAAGGCAAGGGTCTTTTTGCGATAAAAACTGGAAGGACACCATTAGGAGGGAGAGGAGTAAGGTTGACTTTTTCATACGGATTGTAATTTTTTCATCAATGGTTTCGAAGGGATTTAAGGATTTCACAGCATCGTTCGATGTCAGCGGTATGCACGTCAAGATGGGTAACAAAGCGAATCATTCCTGGGCCAAAGGCAATGGCCAATATCCCATTTTGTTTTAAAGTCGCCAGTATTTCATCCCTTTCAGATTCCTTGTTGAGCATTGCGACAACGATGTTTGTTTCAACGGGGAGAACGGAATCTACCCATGAAAGGTCTTGTAAAACCGCTTCAATCATTTTGGCGTGGTCGTGGTCGATGGACAGGCGTTCAACATGGTTTTCCAAGGCAAACAATCCTGCTGCAGCCAGCATTCCCGCTTGACGCATACCGCCGCCAAGGACCTTTCTCACCCTCCTCGCTTTGTGAATAAAGGATTCCGATCCTATAAGTACAGACCCTACAGGAGCCCCTAAGCCTTTTGATAAACAAATAGAAATGCTATCAAAATTCTGTCCGTATTCGTGGCAAGAGATATGGTTAACGCGCAATGCATTAAACACACGTGCACCATCCAGGTGTAGGGGGATCCCCAATTTATTGCAAACAGAGCGGATGGCAAGGATTTCTGAATATTCATACACAGCACCGCCTCCTCTGTTGGCTGTATCCTCAATGGAGACAAGTTGGGTGAGTGGCAAATGGATGTCCTCTGGATTGTTTACGTTTTCTTGGATGTCTGCATGGGAGATTCTTCCCCTGTTGCCTGTCAATAATCGCACGGAGGCACCACTGTTTACAGCGATTCCACCCCCTTCATACTTGTAAATATGGCTTTCACGGTGACAAATCACCTCAGCACCAGGCTGTGTATGCACTTTAATGGCAATTTGGTTGGTTTGGGTACCCGATGCACAGAACATGGCTGCTTCTTTGCCAAAAAGTTCAGCAACATATTGCTCTAATTGGTTAACGGAGGGATCTTCACCAAAAACATCGTCGCCCACTTTTGCTTGCATCATGGCTTCACGCATGGATTGCGTGGGTTGGGTTACGGTGTCGCTTCTTAAATCTATCATGGTACGTGAATGTGTATTTTAGATGTTCTTATTTTTCTTGTCCTTCTTCCGTCGTTTCTTCCGTTTCTTCTCTTCTTTTTTGTCGCCCTTTATGTTTGTGGGGTCATCATCTTCTTTCACTTCGGAAGAATTGCCTGTGGTTTTTACCTTATTGATGTCAAAAATCACCTGTTTTTCTCCGTATTCATCCATTCTCATTTCATACTGGCGGATCCCTTTTTTGTCAAATAAGGTTTGATGAATCAACTTTCCTTTTTCGTCATTTTCAATGTGTTCGCCAATCCGAATGTCTTTTTTAAATTCTCCTTTCATTACCAAGGTTCCTTCTTCATTAAAATCTGTAAAGACCCCATTTCGCAAACCCGCTTCGAAGAAAGAAACGGATGCTTCTTTGCCATTTGGGTGGTAGTAGACACATTTTCCTTGTTTCTTTCCATCCTTGTAATTAAGAAAAATTTCTGGTCCACCTTCTTGGTTGAACGTTTTGTGTATGCCGTTTAACAAACCATCCTTATATGCTACGATTTTGTAACATTTTCCACTTGGGTAGTAGGTTCGTTGCAAACCATCGGGAATGTCAAGTTTATAATTGCTAAACATGATGGTGTCTCCACTTCGGTTAAATTCCTTGGAAGCGCCATTCAATTTATCCATGGCGTAATTAATTTCCTTTTGAATCTGACCCGTGCTGTCAAAAAAGACCAATTGGGGACCATTTTTGATTCCAATGACATAATCTTGTACGGATTGAATACATCCTGAAGCATAGTATGAAGTATCTCTACCGTCTCTCTTTCCGTTTTTGCAGGTAATTTGTTCGATAAGGAATCCACCGCGGTTCCAAGTTTGACAAGTGCCTGTAAATGGACTGTAGCCGTCTTTGGCCAAAACATAGGTATTGATCTCTTCGTCGTACTGAATTTTATCGAAGCAATTCAAATATACTTTGGGTTGGGCCATTACCTTTTTGTTTCCGCAGGGGCTCATGGTTTGGGCGTACGGAAGTGTGAAAAAGCACAAAAAAACTAGCAATAGTGAATAGTTGGACTTAACCATGTTGGTGTAATTTAGTAAGTTGGATTTTAAAATCTTCAGGTATTTCAATGGTCTCCTTCGTTAAATTATTGAAACAAACAAGGGTACTTCCACCCGTTGTATGTACTTGGTCTAAAACACGGATCTCGTAACGCAAAGAAAAACTTTTGTTACCGATGTTGCTTACAAAGAGGTGAGCTTCAGCAGGATCATAGAGGGTGATGGGTTTAAGGTATTCCACATCGTTTTTCACCAATACCACACCTTTTGATTGCCAATCCCAATCGGTTCCCATGAGTTTTGTAAAGTAATGAACCCGCGCCATTTCAAAATAGCTTAGGTAAATCACATTGTTTACATGACCAAGCATGTCGATGTCAGAAAACCTAATTTGAATTTTAAAGGGAGGAATCATAGGTCAAGTTTTTCAAATTCTGAGTTTTGGCTGATGAATTCAGGGATTATTTTTTTCATTACCCGGACAAAATCCGTTGCATCTTCGTGTTGTAGGCAGCGCAACAGTTCTGCAATATCCATTTCAAAGGAGGGTTCAATCAACCTTGTGTTTGCAATAAGGATTTTAGGATGGTGTGTTGCTTGGGTTTGTTCCGTATCCGCCAAAAGCTCTTCGTACAATTTTTCCCCTGGGCGAAGGCCGGTGATTTTGATTTCGATGTCTTTGTTCAGTTCAAGGCCATTCAATAAGATCATTTTTTTAGCCAAGTCGAGGATTTTCACGGATGCTCCCATGTCGAAAACAAAAATTTCTCCCCCTTTCCCCATGTAGGATGCATCCAGTACCAATTGGCATGCCTCGGGTATGGTCATAAAGTAGCGTGTAATTCGCTCGTCCGTTAATGTAATGGGTCCACCTTGTTCAATTTGTTTTTGAAAAAGGGGAATTACCGAACCATTTGATCCAAGTACATTTCCAAAACGCGTGGTGATGAAATGGGTTTTACCCAAGGTATTTTTCCACTGTGCGTACATCTCAGCAAGTCTTTTACTTGCCCCCATAATGTTCGTGGGATTTACAGCTTTGTCGGTAGAAATGAGGATGAACTTTTTGACTTCTGCATTCAAGGAGGCGTTTACTAAGTTCATGGTTCCTATCACATTCGTTTGAATCGCTTCCTTTGGATTCGCTTCCATAAGCGGAACATGTTTGTAGGCAGCCGCATGAAAGACGATTTGTGGTTTGTACTTTGCGAAGGTGTTGGATACATGATTGAGGTCACAGATGTCACCAATAACGAAACGAACATCGGTTGAGAAATCCAGTAATTTTAAAGCTTGTTGCAATTCATACATGGGTGATTCTGCTTGGTCAAATAACACCAAAGTACGCGGGTTGTATTGCAGAATCTCTTGTACCAAACCAGCACCAATGGATCCAGCCGCCCCGGAAATAAAAACCGTTGTATTTTCAAAAGAAACTTGCAGAGAATCTTGATTCAACCGGATGCTGTCCCTTCCCAATAAATCTTCAATCGGGATTTTGGTGATTTTTTGTGGGGTCAATTCTCCATTGACCCATGTGATGGGGTCTTGAACCCTTTGCACTTTCACCTGGTAGGTTAGGCATGTATCAATGAGTTGTTTTAAGGATTCTTTATTGGGATTTCGGATTGCGATGATAACGCGGTTCACTTTTCGAGCAGAGAGGGTTTCAATGATTTTTGCATTACTGTAAACCGCTACCCCATCGATTCTGTTTCCAATCAACTTCGGATTGTCCTCTAAAAAACCAACGACCTTTTGGTGGTTTCTCGTATCGTTCTCGATGGTTTTTTTAGCGATGAGGCCCATGGTTCCTGCACCAAAAATCAGTACATTTTCCTGTTCTTGGTTCGTTTTGATGGATTCTAGGTACAACAATTTGATAAGGAACCTACTCCCCAATACAAAGGAAAGTGAAATGATGAATTCCATGACCAGAATGGAGCTGGGAAACAAATAGGTCGTATGAAAAACATATGCCCGAAACATACCGACGACTACAAAAAGCAAGGTACAAGTCAATGTTGCTTTTAAAATGCGCTGAAGGTCTTGGGTAGAAGTGTACCGAACCAATCCTTTGTGAATGCCAAAAAAATAGAATACGAAAAACTTGGTAAGAATGTAAAAAACAAAGGACCCTGAATTTTGGATCCACTCGTTTCGCATGGCTTGTACGTTCGTATTCAAATCAAATCGAATAAAATATGCCAATGCAAGCGATACAATAGAAATTCCTAAGTCAATGAGAACAATGATCCACCTAGGGGTTCGGGTCTTGAATTGAATCATGCCCAAAGGTAAAAAAAAAGACCGCTCAATGGCGGTCTTCTCAATTTTGAATGTGTGTTAGTGTAACCTAACCACTTGTAATTTTGTGTCTGTCAATTTTTCCTTTATATACCCATCGTTCATGGAAGAGAAAATCGACAAAGCAGGATGACCGTCACGGTCACATGATCCTGATTTTAATTCTTTTGCTTCTAAATTTAGGGTGAAATTGTATTCGTAGTTATCACATGTTCTACAAGCTCCATCGTAATAAATGTCTTCTTTCATTTTGATGGCAACGGGAGCATCATTGTTATTCTTAACAGAAAGCAATTCGAAATTCATGATTTCGTGACGTGATGCGTCGTTGCAAGTTACAAGTTGGGAGGAAATTACTACACCACCTTCGTTGTAAAGAATTTTTGGGTTACCTACGATGGTGGAAGTAATTTTTTGACCAAAAGCAATGGAGCAAAATGTTAATCCGATGGCAAAAGAAAAGAAACGTATCATATCTGTATTTTTGGGTTTAAATAACTTTGTTTCTGACGCAAGGTACGTTAGATTTGTTGCTTTCAACGCTTAAAATTATTGAATATTTTTGATTTGAGGAAAAATGTGGGAAATTGAAAGAAAATTTATTGTAGACAAGTTCAAATTAAATTCTGGGCTTTTACAAAATGGGGTAGAAATTCTTCAGGGTTACGTGTGGAGTGATCCTGACAAATCTTTGAGAATACGGATCTATGGGGATTCGGCATTCCTCACCATTAAATTGGGTGTGACTGCCCTCAAACGTCAAGAGTTTGAATACGAAATTCCAAGGTCAGATGCTGATGCCTTGTTGCTTCAGTGCAGCGCTTTTGTTGAAAAAGTCCGGTACGAAATTCCCCTGGGAAAATTTACGTGGGAAGTGGATGTTTTCAAGGGTGCCAATGAAGGCCTGGTGCTTGCTGAAATTGAACTTACCGATGAAAATGAAACCTTTGAATTTCCAGAATGGATAGGAGAGGAGGTTACCCATGACGCGAGGTACCTGAATGCAAACTTGATTAAGCCAAGGGTCTAGTCCTTGTTAATGGGGGTTTTTAAACAATCAATCACCGTGCTTCCAATTTCAATTTGAAAATACGTCATAAAATCCTCGATACTTTCCGGTGTTATGATTTTTGCATCATCTTCCGTGACCTGATAGCATTCAAAAGTGCAGAGTTTTTTAAAGTATTTCTCAAGAACCAAAGCATCGTCCCAAAATTCATCTTCAATTAAATAAACATTGGGCTCATTAAAATCGATGGACGCGTCTATTTCTTCGTCTTGGATTCTTGCCCATTCCCAAAACTTTTGCGTAGGTGTAATTCGAATGTATCCCCTGTTGACTATTTTCATATGGCTATTTTTACAAAGGTGAAGTTACCTGATTTCTTGTACCAATCACATTTATTTCCTTTGCGTTGAAAGATTTTGAGCATCATGGTGTCCTTAGGATGCATTTGCCGTTGGTATGCTTCCCATTTTTTACTTTCTATGGGCGCTGAGGATGCAACGCTCAATATTGATTTCTGATTGATTAAAATAAGAAGGTTTTCATTGCTTAACCTCATTCGGGTATAGAGCGAAACGGACTTTTTATCTTTCCCAAAGTGATCCAACCAGTTGTACAAGGCTGACTTTTTTGCCAAGCTGTCTTTGAAAAACCATTGACCAAAGGAGGTGGCAAAGTCCCCTTTTTTAAAAATCCAACGGTCCGAATTGCGATCAATGCCATCGGCTGCCTTTGCACTTTTTGTAAAGGAAAATCGATCCAAAAAGTGAGGGGTCTCGTCCGGTTCAAAACCTTCAAAAAACAATTGAATGCTGTCCACTTGGAGCCTGCTTAAAAAGCGTTCAGTTGTATCTGAATCTTGAACCTTTGGCGCAGTGGATGTTTTCGCTTTGGGACGTAAGGACTCAAAATCGACCTCCTTTTTTTTGTCGTCATTGCAACTCGTCAATACGAGAAAAAAGGTTGAAATACCCATAAAGAGCCGAAAAGCCTTAATCCTACAATTTTCCACAATACAATTTTAACCATAATGTTCTACAGTTTGAGTCGCTTTTGCTATTTTTGTCTAAAATATTCGCATGAAAAATTTGATCATCATTGCCACGCTTTCCACATTGTTGTTTGCATGCGCAACACAAGTGCCTTACAACAACCAGATTCGAGATGAGTTTGCATTGGATTCCGCGGAGAAATTGGCCAAGGTTCAGTTTTTTACTTCACACACCATTGTGATGGATGAAGAATTGAAAAATGAATCACAAACCACGACTACAAACGGTACCTTGATTAACAGTTCGAGTTCCGAAAAAGAATCCATCATCATTCAGGCGGGTACGCCTTGTATTTTTGACGACTATGGTCCAAAAGGAGAAATCTTTGTGAGATTCGAAACAGGAGAAGGAAAAGTATTAAAGTTTTCTTCAAAAAATGAAGCACAACGCCGGTATTATTTTGATGTAGAGTGGAACCAAGCTGGCGGACCCAAAATCAACTACGGAGGTAAAGTCTTTAAAATAGATGTTTTGAGAGGCAGTCCACGTGCCGCATACTTAAAAGTTGCCAAAAAGAAACTTCAAAAAATTAAACGCAGAGACCGTTACGTCCGCGGGTTAAAAGTTAAATAATTAAATTTAGGCCATTCGTTAGATTGGCCTTTTTCTTTTCCTCTCATTTTATGAAAAAAATTACCCTGGTATTTTCACTGCTTACTTTGTCTGTTTTCGCACAAAAAACCGTAAAACCTACCATTCCAAGTTCCCCGCTTTTTACCGAGGAAACCACCAACGCACTTTCCTTTAGAATGGTGGGGCCTGCCTTGACCTCGGGGAGGGTAATTGACATAGCCGTTCATCCGAAAAATAAAGACATGTGGTACGTTGCTGCCGCCAGTGGTGGATTGTGGTTAACAAAAAATCATGGAATTACATTTGAGTCAATTTTTAACAATTACGGAAGTTATTCCTTGGCGTGTGTTGCTTTGGCTCCATCGAATCCAAGTACGGTTTGGGTGGGTAGCGGTGAAAACAACAACCAACGTTCGGTGGGATACGGCGATGGTGTCTACAAATCCATTGATGGCGGAAAATCGTTTGTGAACATGGGCTTGAAAAAGTCCGAACACATCGGAAACATTCTCATCCATCCTACCGACGAGAAAACTTTATGGGTTGCAGCCTATGGCCCGCTATGGAGCGCTGGAGGTGAGCGTGGTGTATATAAATCTACGGACGGCGGAAAGTCATGGAAGCGCACATTGTTTGTATCCGATGAAACCGGTATTTCTGAAATAGCAATGGATCCTGAAAATCCGAATGTATTGTATGCCAGCGCTCATCAACGTCGCAGACACGAATATACGTATGTAGGCGGGGGACCTGAATCCAGTGTGTATAAATCTACCGACGGCGGCGAAACCTGGAATGAAATAGCTGTAGGTTTACCCAAGGGAGAGATGGGAAGAATTGGCATCGCTGTTTCGCCAGCCGATCCTAATTGGGTGTATGCAATTGTTGAGGCAAAGCATGAGAAGGGCGGGGTCTATTTGTCAAAAAACAAAGGGGCGTCTTGGTCAAAACAAGGTAAGTTTTCAACCAGTGGTAACTATTACCAAGAAATTGTGTGTGACCCTTTGGATCGAAAAAAAGTATTTTCAATGGATACGTATTTACACCATACTGAGGACGCTGGGGTTACTTTTAAATCTACGGGAGAGTCGCACAAACATGTAGATAACCATGCCATGTGGATTGACCCAAGCAATACAGACCATTGGTTGTTGGGTTGTGATGGAGGTATCTATGAAACCTACACACATGCTTCGGAATGGAGGTATTATGACAATTTACCGATTATACAATTTTACAAAGTGACCACCGACAATGCCAAGCCTTTCTACAATATTTTTGGAGGAACGCAAGACAATAATTCCATGGGGGGACCTTCAGGGACAATGAATGTGCATGGAATCCTCAATGCTGATTGGTTCATCACGAACGGTGGTGATGGTTTTGAGTCGGCTACGGATTGGAGCAATCCAAACATCGCATATGCACAAGCACAACATGGTTGGTTGGTTCGATACGACAAAGCGTCTGGAGAAAAAGTTCCCATCCAACCCATGCCAGGGAAAGACGAGGCTGCTTACCGATGGAATTGGGATGCGCCCCTTTTGGTTTCTAAACATGATGCGTCCACACTTTATTTCGCAGCCAATAAAGTTTTTAAGTCCACCAACAAAGGAGACGATTGGTCGGTGATTTCTCCGGACCTAACCCAGCAAATAGACCGAAATAAATTGCCTGTGATGGGCCAGGTTTGGAGCATTGATGCGGTGATGAAAAACGCTTCCACTACCATTTATGGAAACATCATTGCCTTGGATGAATCTCCTGTAAAAAAAGGGTTGCTTTATGCAGGAACCGATGATGGGTTGGTGCAAGTTTCCCAAAACGATGGAAAAGATTGGTCTAAAACAGCTGCCTTTCCTGGGGTTCCGACGAACACAAGGGTAAATATGTTAACGGCTTCTCGTTTTGATGAAAATGTGGTTTTTGCTTGTTTTCTCGCGGAACGACAAGGGGATTTTAAACCCTACCTCCTCAAGTCAAATGACAAAGGAAAAACTTGGGTGAACATTGCAGGTGATTTACCTGAGAGGGGTTCTGTGTATTGTCTTAAACAAGATTTTAAAGATCCAAATTTGCTGTTTGTAGGTACTGAGTTTGGCGCCTATTTTTCAACAAACGGAGGGACAAGTTGGACAAAATTTGGTGGTCTTCCGACCATTGCGGTCATGGACTTAGACATTCAAGAAACCGCGTGCGATTTGGTGGCTGCTACCTTTGGACGTGGGTTTTGGGTACTCGACAATTATGCTCCCTTGCGAAATCTCACCAAGGAGGTCCTTGCAAAAAAGGCACATTTGTTTGATGTGAAGGATGCCTTGCTTTACATTCCTGCAGATCCATTGGGATTGGAGGGAACGGGTTTTCAGGGTCATAACCTTTGGGCTTCCTCCAATCCAAGTTTTGGTGCGGTTTTTACCTTATACCTTAAAAACAATGCATCCAGCCTTAAAGAGATAAGATTGGACAAAGAAAAGGCATTGGAAAAAGATAAAAAAGAAGTGAAATATCCAACCATGGAAGAATTGTATCGCGAAGCGAGGGAGGAAGCAAGAAAATTGGTTTGGGTAATCAATGACAGTGTAGGGATGGAAGTTAGAAGGTTTACCTCTTCGCCAAGCAAGGGTATTTCCAGAACCACTTGGAACTTACGAAGCAATTCAACCACACAAGTGGGAGGCGATCAAAACGGGTATTTGGTGAAAGCAGGAACCTATGAAGTGAGTGTTTATGCAGTAAAAAACGACAGCATTGACACTTTGATTGTCGGTCAACGTTTTCAGGTGAGGGCATTAAACAACCAAACCTTGGTCGCGAAAAATCCAGAAGAATTAAAAGTGTTTAGAACAGAAGTGAGTGAACTGAGCAGAAAGGTAAATGGAGCAGGAACGCTCTTGTCTGCATTCAAAGAAACCGTGGCTTCGATAAAAGAGGCGGTAACAAATTACCCGAACACAGACATGCGTTTGCTTACAACGATACAAAAGCTAAACGATCAGTTGGATTCATGCTTTGTGGAACTTTATGGGAATAACATATTGTCCTCCCATGAATTCGAAACCGTTCCAAGTTTGAGTGGGCGTTTGGGAATGGTTGAATACATGTTGTATGACAACACGGCTGGGGTAACGGCGACACATCGTAAAAACAAAAGCATTGCAGAAGCGGAGTATCTTGTACTTGCAAACCGAATTCGGACCATGAGGGCAACGCTTAAGGTTTTAGAAGATTCTTTGGCGAAAGTTCCGATTCCCTACATTCGAACCGGCGGACTTGATTTGAAGTTGGATTAGGAGATTCTTGATGTGAATCAAGTGGTTTGAGTAGCCACGCTCATTCGTTTCTATTTAATAATATTCAAGACCCAACTGTTCCCGGTTTTTTGGACAAATGGCCTTAGATTTTTTTCAATTCGGGTTTTAACGGGATCTTGAACATACAATAACGAGGTGGCCGACTCAATGGCTATTCGGCTATAAGTTTCGTTAAAATGAGAGGATGAAATTGATTTTGGATTACTTAAAGATTGATGATTATCAACAAAAGCATGGCAGACAAATTGAACAATCAAATCTCCGATTGAAGAAATTCTGCCATCCATGGCGACAAATACGTTATTAATTTGCTCTTTTATTTCTGAAACACCGAGCACGTCATATAAAAGACCGATGTGTGCAAGGGCTTTTAATGGTCTGGCAATTATCCAACATTGATCATTATTGTTAAACTTTGGCAGAATTTCAAGTAATTCCTCAACTATTTTCTGCGCTTTTTGTAAGGGATTGAAATCAAGTGAGGCAAACAAAATTTTTAACTCAAACCAGCGCGAAACTTGATGAAAGTGCAATTCTTTATAATTCAATCCAAGTTGATCAATAGAACGCCACTCAGAAACATCAAATTTATTTTCTTGGTAAATCTGTTTCGCTAATTGAAAGCAAACCTTAAAAATTTGGCTGCCTATGTCTCTTCTGTAGTTGGAGCAAAACAGGTTGAGGGCATTAGAAAAATAGCCATCGGGGTCATCTTCATCTACAAAACGTTCAAAAAAATAAACCCTTCCAACCTCTACCTCCATAAGTGCTTTAATAAAAGCGTTGCGCTGGGGATGATTCCTTACTATATTCCCCAAAAACATTGGAAATTCATAGTCGTCTTTGTGTGGATTGATTTCATCAAGGATAAATTTCACCATTTTCCAATCTGCTTGTTGGCAGGCCAATTCTAAGGCCTGAAAGGATCCATTCACGATTTCAAACGAGGGGTTAAACAAGCGCTTCCCTACTAAGTCAGATGTATCAATACAAAAAGAAGAAAAAGATTCATAGCCTAAAAATCGGGTGAGAAGATCTAATGTGCTATGGTATGGGCGTTTTGTGTCTTTAAAAACAGAAAATAAACGACCAATTGTTAGGGGCGAAAGTGAAATTTTGTGCAGTTTTAGCTGCGTTGAAGCTTTTTTACAGTCATGGTAAGTTAAGACAGCAAACCCCAACTTGAATTCAAGGTTTTTCTTTAACTTTTGAATATTCTTATCAAAACCAGTATCTGCGCTCATACAAAACAAAAAAAGGTATTTAAAGTTAACTGTTTTTCAGGGTAGGGCAACTTGGAACAAGTTGAAATGAAAGTCGAAGGAAGATTTTATGATAACTAAGTAGATTTGATTAAAATAAACTATAATCATTAGTGGAGGTAACTTATCTACACAAAATTTAATTCGATATGAAATTAATTTTAGCACTACTTTTTTTATCTCTTTTTCATCATGTGGCAACTTCTCAATATTTAACAGAGGAAAAGGAATTAAAAATTGATAAGGATGGATGGTATTATAAAAATGACCAAGTTTTTAATGGCTTGGTATTCAGTCGCTACACGAATAACCAAATTAAATCAATTTATGGAGTTAAAAATGGTGTCTTGTACGGTGAATACAAAACTTATTATTTGGATTCTGTCTATAATAGTGAGCAATTTCAAGATTCTATCGTTTTGAATAAATTACTAGCTGAAAAATCTTTACTTGATAAAAGTCTATCAGAATTAACGAAAGATACATTGTCAAGTTATAGCGAGTTGACTAATTTTATTTCAGAAGATGCTGGCGGTATAAAAAAATGGGAAAAAATACAAGCAAAAGCGATTGATGGAAATTTGAAAGAGGATTCGAAGACACTTTGGGATCGAGGTCAGTCTTTAATAAAGATTCATAAAGACAAAAAAGAACTTCAACAAAAAAAATTAGGCAACCTAGAGGTTCTTGCAAAAACCATTGAACGTGAAAAATCTAAACAAGTGCATGAAGGTATAATTGCTGAAATTGAAAATTATCAAGGAAGTGGAAGTGATCCTAGACGAATAGCTGGCCCATATACTTCGTTCCATAAAAACGGAAAAATTTCAAAGGTGGAAGAATGGCAGGGTAATAAAAAAATCAAAATATCATTTTTTAACGAGAAGGGTAAGTTAATTCAATTGACAATGTACTATGATGTTTTAAATTTGGAAAGCAAGTTTGACAATAATTCAGGAAAAACTATAATTTATGATGATCTTGCTCACAACAAACGTGAAAGTTTTTATTATGAAAATGGTAAGAAAAAGTTAGAGTCAACCTATTTCAATGATGTGAAGAATGGTCTTGAAATAGCGTATTATGAAACAGGTAATTTGGAGCGAGAAACAACATATTTGAAAGGGAAAAAACACAAAGATGAAATTTTATACTGGAACCATACGACGAAAGAACCAAAACAAATACTCAACGAAGAACGTGCAACTGAAATTGAAAAATCTCGGAGAAATGCGGATAAAAAAAATATTAAAACTTACAATGAGGGTTCATTGATAGGAACAAATTTATACGATTCTCTTGGAAGAAAACAACAATGGAATTCAATAAAAAACAATAAAAATCAAGGCGCATTTGAGTTGTATTATCCTTCTGGTGAGCTAAAGGCAAAAGGAAATATTGATACTCTTTCTATGGCGAAAGATCATTTTTTTGGCGATTATTTTGAATACCATGAACAAGGATATTACAAGGGTTCGGTGTGGGTACAAGATGTGTTGATGCACTTATATTACAGAATGGATGGTAAATTAATTGATTATCGGTCGCATCCTTTTTATTTTGGCGAAAAGTTCGCAGAGGAAATAATAGGAAGTCCATTCAATTTGGGTGACATAGAAGTTGCTGAAAATGATTTTCCTTTGTATGTTGAAGATCATTTTTCTATAGAAGCTCTTAACTATACTTGTACTAAATTGGGTGAAGGATGGAGATTGCCTACGAAAGATGAATTAAAATTAATTTATGATTCTCTTTGCGTTTCAAATAAATCTACATTTCATGATGGAAAAAACTACAATTTGTATTTTACTAGTGAAACATTTTCTAAAACTATTGTAAAGGAAAATGTTCTTGTTGGTCTAGGTAAACCCCCACAAGACAGAGAAGAAACATATACATATTATGTATGTTTACAATTTGTAGGTCGAACCTTGCAGCCAATTTGGGTTAATAATCTCATCTGGCTGGGGGGGGTAACTAAATCAGCTGTTAGAGCTGTCCGAACTATAAAACAATAACCCTTAAATTATTTGCGCTGCATTCCCTCATCGCGTTCAAAACGGTGGGGGAATTTTTGTTTTAAAAGGGTTTCAAGCCGACAATTCGTTTCATCTTTACTATATTATCTCCTGCTAAGGCAGCACTGAGGCACAAAAAGTCTAAGGGAATTCACTAGATACGAAAAAACAAAACCGTATTGCATCCCAAGATAAAGTACGCCAGGTATGTATCCATAGAAGTGTAATAAGGTTCCAATTCTTAAATTGTGTGAGGTACGATAACGCAGGAATTCCTCTCTTAATAAATGGACAGAATGTTGATGCCTAAATCTTCTAACAGATACTGTTGATCGTAATGAACCGGCGGACTTGATTTGAAGTTGGATTAGG
>RFQZ01000036.1 GCA_009924735.1 Flavobacteriia bacterium
AAAATATCACATTGGTTTTATTCGACCGTAGTCCTAAAATTGGTTTACTTGTTATCATTTTTTTCACGTTTTGTGTAAACCTATTCCAGGACAAGACAGGTGAAATCAATTTACTTCCCTCGTTTTTTGGCCAACCAAGGTGGAAGGTTGGTGCTTTTGTCGAAATTCTCAACTAATTTTTCTTTCAAATCCAAACGGTTGGCTTTATTCAGGCGTTCTGAAATCCATGCCTTGTTTTCCTTCTTATACCAAAAGAAAAATCGGTTTTGGTTTTGTTTCTCTTCTTTCGTTTTCGCCGTGCGAATGGGCTTGAGGGTGTAGGGATGAACGCCGGTGTAATAAATCACTTCTGCCACCGTCATCGGGGTAGGTGTGAAATCCTGCACCTGTTCAAGCTGAAAACCCATGTCTTTGGTCTCCGCGGCAAGCTCTGCCATGTCCACCTCATCACAACCTGGATGCGAAGAGATAAAATAGGGAATCAAGGGTTGGTTCAATCCGTTTCTCTCTGAAATGAGGTCGTATTTTTCTTTGAATTTATGGAAATACTTAAATGACGGTTTACGCATCACCCGCAAGGTAGCATCCGCCGTGTGCTCGGGGGCTACTTTCAATCGACCGCTTATGTGCCTTGTAACCACTTGTTCGATGTATGCATCATGGTTTCCATCTTCATTGTTCTTGTTAAAATCATCCACCAATAAATCATAGCGAATTCCAGAACCGATGAACGCTTTTTTCACCTTGGGATGGGCATCAATTTTTTGGTACAACGTGGTCATTGCCGCGTGGGAGGTATTTAGGTTGCTGCAAATCACAGGGTGAATACAACTTGGCGCTACACATTTGGCACAAATGGACTCGTCTTTGCCCTTCATGTTGTACATGTTCGCTGAAGGTCCACCGATGTCAGAAATGTATCCCTTAAAATCTGGATGATTGGTGAGTTCGTCTAATTCTTTCAGGATGGACTTTTCACTTCGTGAGGCGATGAATTTCCCTTGATGGGCAGAAATGGTGCAAAAACTACAACCTCCAAAACAGCCGCGGTGCATGTTAATGGAAAATTTGATCATCTCAAAAGCGGGAATGGTTCCCCGTTTTTTATATTTCGGATGAGGCAAGCGGGTGTAAGGAAGCTCAAAGGAAGCATCCAATTCGCCTGAGCTCATGGTTTGGTAGGGCGGATTGATCACCAAACGTTGATTTCCTACATCCTGTGTAATTCGATTCGCACTCCATTTATTCGACTCGACTTCAACGATTTTAAAATTCGCTGCGTAGGCCATTTTGTCATTCAAACATACTTCATGGCTCGACAAGGAGACGGTTTCCCAATTTTTGTTTTTCGGCAAAGGTTCGCTTAGATCTTGTAAAAACGCAATTTGAGGAAGGGTTTGGATTTGTCGAAAGGGAACGCCTTTCTTCAGCAATCGTAAAAATTCTCGAAGGGGTTGTTCTCCCATTCCATACACCAAAGCATCTGCCTCAGAATCCACTAAAATAGATGGCATCAATTCATCTTTCCAATAATCATAATGGGTTACCCTTCGCAATGAGGCTTCGATCCCTCCCAACAAAATTGGAACATCGGGGTAAATCGATTTTAGTATTTTGGCGTAGACAATTGAAGCATAATCCGGACGAAAACCGGCTTCACCCCCTGCGGTGTAGGCATCTGTAGAGCGTAACCGTTTATTCGCTGTGTAATGATTGACCATGGAATCCATACACCCTGAGGTTACCCCAAAGAAATACTTGGGCTTTCCCATCTTCTTGAAATCGCGTAAGTCATCGCGCCAATTCGGCTGTGAAACAATTCCAATTCGAAATCCTTCATCTTCAATGATTCTACCGATAACAGCAGTACCGAAAGACGGATGGTCAACATAGGAGTCACCGGAAATAAGAATTACATCAAATTCCGACCAACCTCTCTTTTCAGCTTCCTTTAAGGTTAAGGGAAGCCAATCGGTAATGGGTCTTTCAGGTAATAGCATGCACCAAAATTACGAAAAGCAACCTTGGTAGGAAAACTTAATGTACGAGAACTGGAACTGTTTTTTTCCCATTGGCATCTGCATAAGATACGAAATAGGTTCCTGCGTATAGCGTACTCACGTCGAAGAAGGCAATGGTAGAACCTGCTTCGATTGTTTGTGTCGCGATTTCCTTCCCTTGAATGTCTGTTAACGTAAAAGAAACATCTGCTTTTAACAATCCAACCGCTTGAAGGATTAGGATGTCATTGGTAGGATTCGGGAAAATTTTTACTTCTGTAAAACCCAATTCGTCAACACCAACACCTGGGTTGTACGTAGTCGTTGCTTCGGTAACCGAATTCACTTTAGCGCCTGTTTTCACGCCGTAGTAGGTAGGTCCTACCAAATACGGGTATGCTGAATTCCATTCGGCATCTACGGTTGCAAAGTAGCAATACATTCCATTTGGATACTCAGGGGTAATGCAAAATCTTCCATTGTGTTCATCCAAATAATCCGCAGCCCCCGGATGACTTACAAATTCATAATCTTCACGAAAATAACCCAATGGATAGGTTACGCTGACGGCAGGACCATCTGGTACATCTGTTCCATCTGCCCAAACGGTTCTCGTAGCAATGTTTCGCAATTGGTATCCAGATTTGATACGCGTTAACCCACCCGTCCCATCTGCGTTTTTAAATCCATAGGCACCATATACAGGGTAACCATCATAGGCGAAACCAATCAACGGAGAATGGGTAGTTGAATCAATGGCATACAATCCGTCCGCATCGTAAAGGCTGCACACATTTGAGATTACCGTTAAGTCTAAATCAAAAGCACTTGGGTTTTGGTGATGGTGATAATTCCCGTTCGCTGGGTGTCCTTTTGAACAATCAAATCCGCCTTTTTCCGCTAGGATTGCATCTCTGTTCCAAGATTGAGAAGAACCCGCTCCACCTGGGCAAGGAGACATTCCTGGCAAACCACCACACAAGGCATTGGTAGTTGAATTCCAAGCCACACCGTCACGGTAATCAAACATGGCAACACCATTGATGAAAATGCCAATGTTTCCTCCAGAAGTAGCGGTACCTACACCTGCATTTGGACTTGGATTTAAAGAAATTTTAAATATTGCATTTTGGTTGGATGTCAAGGACGGATTTCCATCTAAAAAGGGTCCAGTGATGTAAGAAGGCACCCCTGTGGTGGTAACATATACCCAATTCGTTGAATACTGTACCATTTGAACATTCGCAAGGGTAGCGTCTACAATGGGGGTTGAATTCCCTTGCACGTAATGGCTTCCTGTAGTTCCATTGGTATTTAGAATCCATGAGGTAATCCCCGGGTTCAATTGCCCAAAAGCAACAAAAAGATTTCCGAAGGTAATAAGCAGTAAGGTAAAGGTACTTTTCATAGTAGGTTTTTTAATTTCGACCCTAAAAGTAGAAAATACTTACTTACTTTTCAGCGAATAAAACGAATACTTTTTATTGAATAGAAATTCTGTGTCTGAAAGTGTTTTTAAGAATGCCAACAAATCCTTTTGCTGGTTGTCGTTCAAGGCGATGGGACGCTTTGAAAATTCTTTGCTTTTCAAGCCCTTTGAAGCAGAAAGCGTCGCATAATGTTGAATTACGTCTTTCAATTTCGCAAACCTACCATCGTGCATGTAGGGAAAGGAATAGGCGATGTTCCGCAAGGTTGGGATTTTAAACAAGAGAGAATCTTTGCTTTTTTGGGTGATGGACATTCTTCCAAAATCAGCCAAGGCCGGATCGAGTCCAATGCCATTCGCCTTAAATTCGTGGGTGGTAAACAAAGGAGCCTTGTGGCATTCGTTGCAATGCTTTTGGAACAATCGATGGCCTGCTTCCTCTTGTTCGGTAAAGTGAATCCCTTTCTCCTTCCGCATAACCTTGTCGTATTTACTGTTTGCAGAAACCAAGGACACCGTAAATTGTGCAAGCGCCTTCATCAAATGATGGGTTTCAATTTTCTCAGTTTCGAAGACTTCTTTAAAGGCTTTTTGATACACCGGACTGCCATTTAATTTTGCCAAAACAACCTTAAGCGAGCTTCCCATTTCATCGGGGTGGGTGATGGGATTAACCGGTTGCGCATTCAGGTTAAGTACACCGCCATCCCAATGAAAAACAGGCATCCAAGCCAAATTCATCAACCCAGGCGCATTCCGTTTACCCACCCGGCTTTGAATGCCATGACTCAAGGCGTGGTCCACATGTGCAAACGCGGTGTATTGCAGGTGACAGCTGGCGCATGAAACGGTAGAATCGACGGACAAAACAGGGTCGTAGAAAAGCGCTTTGCCCAATAGGAACTTCTCATCCGTAAGGGGATTGTTTTTGAAATCGTAGGTTGGTTTTGGCCAATGCGCTGGTTGGTAAAAAAGACCTCTTTCATCTTCCCAAGCTGAACTTAAAAGCAACACGCATATCACAACAAACAAGGGCAAGATTGATTTTTTCAATGAAAACACGTCGCGAAATTTTGGTGAATACGCTTTGCTGTGGGACAAGGATGCATAATTCTTGGTTCCGATGCATAAGGAAGGGATTTTAAAAATCGATGCATGTCTATTTGTATCGGTTCATTTCCAACTTCAACGCCAACTTTTTCACAGGCAGCATTGGGATGCTGATAGCCACCGATGTGGTATTCAAAAGGAACTAGTACCCCTCCGAAACGTCCACTGCCGGCAATTTTTAATTGAATGTATCCGGTATTCCAAGCCCAATACATTCCCAACAAGGGGTCAAAGGGACCTTCTAAAAACCCACAGGTATTCAAACTGCTGTCCATACCCAAATGAAAGGTAAAATCCGCTTCCTTTTCAATACGTGAAGTAGGAATCGTTAAGGAGCTTGAATCCGCCGCATCCAAGAGAAAAACATTGTCAAGCGGATTCACTGAAATCGACCTGCCTTGGCATTGCACGTTGGAGACATAAAATTTGAAGGTAGTCACCTGAACTGAATCATCACCCCCAAGCGAATACCATTGGTCTAATTGAAAATCTGAACGTAAAAAAGTGGGCGTAAACTGAATTTGGGCAACCACGAGGTTACTTGCAAAGAAAAACAAAACGCATCTTAAAAAATCCCCCATACCCTCGATTGAAAAAGCCCGCACCAAATTAGGAAAATTCCATCGGAGAAAACAAAGATTTTGAAGTTCTAGGGATAATCTTAAAAAAAACCATGATACTTTTGAAGTTAAATCAAATTTTCGTTTGAAATAAGTACTTTTATTCCTCCATGAAAGAAAGCCATTTTGTCCGTTCAAATAAAGAGAAATGGGAACGCTTTGAGGCCATGCAAGGATCCAACAACAGCGATCCTGAGGAGTTAAGCAATTTATATTTAGACATCACGGATGATTTAGGCTTTGCGCAAACCTATTATCAACGTAGAAGCATTCGGATTTACTTAAACCAATTGGCCCAAAAAGTCTTAATTGGGGTAAACCGATACCAAAAACAATCCTTTAAATCCTTTCTAAATTTCTGGACCGTAGACTTACCGATTGAAATTTACAAAGCACGGAGGTCCTTGCGTTTTGCCTTTTTGTGTTTTTTGGGTTATGCAGTGCTTGGATGGATTTCCAGTGAAATCTACCCTGAATTTATTGCCTCCATTCTTGGCCAAGATTACGTAGACCTAACGGTGAAAAACATTGAAAAAGGAAATCCCTTGGCCATTTACGAAGGGTCGACGCAAATGCAAATGTTTCTTACCATTACCACCAACAACCTCATGATTTCCATTTTGCTCTTTGCCTCTGGCATCCTCATGACGGTTTTCACGCAGTATTTCTTGCTTCAAAATGGCATTATGCTCGGTGCCTTTCAAAACATGTTCTACCAAAAAGGCCTGTTTATCACGAGTTTTTTAGGGATATGGATCCATGGTGCCTTTGAAATATCTTGTATTGTCCTTGCAGGAGGGGCGGGCATCACGGCGGGATCAGGTTGGATTTTTCCAGGGGGTTACACCCGTGGACAAGCGTTTCGCGCAGCCTTCACAAGGGGGGCAAAAATCATGTTGAGTTTACTGCCATTCATTGTCTTGGCCGGTTATTTGGAAAGCTATGTTACCCGTCATAACGACACGCTTCCCGACATTAGTAAACTGCTGATTATCTGCTTTTCCTTCGCGATTGTTTTGTTTTTGTTTGTACTTCTTCCTCAAATTCAAGCCAGAAGACACCCGGAGAAATTAGCAGAAGAAGATTTAATACCCCAACCCAACGAATCCAAAATCATCCTGTTAAAGATCAGGAACATTGGCGTCGTTTTCCGTGAATCGTTTGTGTTTTTCTTTTCCCTTTTAGGTACCTATCTTCAAAAAGTTTTCAAATGGCTATTCCCGACGGCTTTGGGGTTCATTTATCTGCGTGCCTATCTTTTCCCAGAAGACATGAGTTATGTATACTTTTTTGATTGGTCCAGCCAATTGTCATTTATGTTGGGTTATAGCCTTCACAATGCCTTGGACCCATTGCTTATCTTCTTTTGGATGTTCGCGATTAGCATCACATTTCTTTTTATCAACCATCAGTTTCTCACCAAAGGGGAGATGGCACCCCCTCCATTTAAGGCGTATTTGAAGAAGGTGTTTTTTAGAACCTTTCTTGCCGTTTGCCTATTATTGCTCCCGATATTTGCCTTGCCTTGGTATGTGATTCTACCCTATTTATTCATCTTGCCCTTTTTCTGTTATTTGCCACCTGCGGCAGCCAATCCTACAATTACTTTTAAGGAGGCTCGTAAAAAAGGGTTTAACCTGGGATTTCGCTCCTATCTTTTTATTCTCATGGGCATTTTCCTAAGCACCTTTGCTGTGGCGGTTTTGGTCCAACCCTTCGCATTTGTTTTTAGCATCAACGATGGTGTCCCTGATTTGCTAGACCACATGGTGCGAATTCTCTCTGTATTCATTGAAAAAACGGGCGAAGACACTGTCTTTTGGGGAAATGTTTTACGGCAATTCGTTTATTGTTTATTGGTATTTTTTGCGGTGGTATTTTGGAGTGTTTATGTATGCGTGGCTTATTTTTCAACCTTGGAGAAACATGAAGCGATACAGCTACAGCGCGAACTGCCAAAATTTGGAAACCGAAACCGCATGAAGGAAAACATGGAAACAGATGCATAGAAATTTTATCTACCTATTGCTTTGCTTTGCTTTCCCTTTCAATGTATTGTTTGGACAAAAAAGCAATATTGAGAAAACCATCAAAAACACGAGCTACCCAAGAAATGGGGCCTACAAAGAAAATGACAATTGGGTTAGCTCAGAACTGCCCTTGTCTGTTTCCAGCTCGGACAGCCCGGGTAATGAGTTTTTAACCCAAGCGCAAAAACAACAAGAAGACAAATCTTTAGAAAGAAAACACACCCAATATCAAGCGTACCTAAAAAAGGCTAAGGCAAAAAAACAAAATGTCCTCAAGGAACCAGAACTCTTGGAAGTCCCGAAATTTGAAAGCCCCGATGTTGATGAGCCAAACATTGGCAAATTGGGTAAAATCCCAACCGGATTGCTAAAAGTTATTTTGGTATTCATTGTCGTTGCGCTCCTTATTTTGATTTTTTACCAGCGGTTTAAGAAGGGAATTCGATGGCAAAAGCGGGGTTCAAAACAAGACAACTATTGGAATCCTGAGGTGGTGACCCAATCAGACCTAGAAAATCGATTGGCAAAAGCTTTGAAAAAAGAAAAATTTCGTGAAGCCGTTCGCATCTATTTCACCTTAATCTTAAAAGAACTCATTCGCTTAAATCAAATCAGATGGGCGAAAGAAAAGACAAACCACGAATACTTAAACACACTGAAAAACAAGGGCTTGCAAAAGGAATTCGCAGTGTGCATCCATGTATTTGATGTCGTTTGGTACGGTGAATATGAAATCGACCAAGAAAAATTTAACGAAGTTGGGCCCAAGCTCACGGCATTTTTAACAAAATTACGCGCGCAAAACCCATGAAAAGATCCTCTTTAATTATATGGGTGGCTTGCTTCATTGTCCTTGTGGGCTTGGTGTTGTATTTCCTTCGGTCATCGGGGGAAAATGAACCTGTCACCTACATCAAAAGCTCCAATTGGGATGTAAAATATGGGTTTGACAGCAAAGATCCTTTGGGACTTTACTATTTTAATACCGTGTTACAAACACATTCGCCACATTGTAATTTGTTAAACATTGAAAGCAAAAGGTATTTAGATTCTGCCATTACCAAGCACGAACCCAATGTGTATGTCCTGATAGGTGACACCATTACCTTGGAGGAAGCACAATTCAAAAGTTTGCTTAAAGAGGTCGAAATTTCTGGGGCTACCCTATTGCTTTCCAGTGAAAAAACCTATTCTTGGTTTTTGGATCTTGTACTTTCAGACCATGAAACCCCCTATTTCTACCAAAGAAAACTGGACATTAAAACACAATCACCGGCTTGGCAACAAAAAATCCAAACCCGTACCTTCCACTTGTTTGGTTTGTTTCAAGCGGATACCCTTTATGGGAAATGGCATGCATTCAGGGATCCCAAGAAGGTACTGAATCCCCTGGGTACCATTCATGGTTTAACCACGGAAGGATTTTGCAAGTATGGAAAGGGAAAAATCATCCTTAGCGCAGCACCAAGGGCCTTGGTGAATTATCAATTTCTAAATCCCGATGGGTTGGCACATGCACAATACCTTGTCGCGCACCTACCCCAAGCCAAATCCATTTACTTTGTTTCGTTTGCGAACCTTCAGTGGAGTCCTTACTTCCCAAGCGAAAGCAAACAAAACGGCGACAAAAACAGTCCGCTAAGGCTCATTAATGAAAATCCACCGTTAAAAAATGCAATGTGGGCAGCTCTTTTTGGCTTGTTCTTGTTTGTGGTGTTTTTCGGAAGGAGAACCCGTACGGTGGTTCCTCTGCAAGAAAAACCCATCAATGTGACCCGAAATTATGTTACCACACTCAGTTCAATTTACAGGTCACATGAGTCGCCAGATGTCGCTTTTTCCTTGTTGAAACAAAACTTTTACCACACCATCCAACGGAGTTATTACTTTGACATCAGCAAGTTGGATACAGAAACACAAATTGATTATTTGTTGACCAAGTCGAACGTGCACCGCTCCAAGATTGAGAAATTGGTGCATGAGTTAAATCACTATGACTTTGAAGTTGAAATGCCCTTTGTTTACCAAACAGCGGATTCTTGCCATGCCTTTTATCACGAGGCGGGATTACTTCAAACGAAACAGAATCCACTTCAATTTCCATTGACCGTTCGCCGAAACCTTTGGATCACCTCTGTTGTGTTTTTCCTAGCCACATTTACTTTGGTCATTGGGTTTTACCTTTCCAGTAAATCGAATGAAGCGGGACCCTTTCTAATGGCTTTTGGAGGGTTGGCCTTAGGACTCGCGATGTTAAGACTGCAAATGCCTTATTTAATCGTTTCTCCCGACCGCAGCCAATGCTTCTCGTTGCTTGGCACCTCACAAGAAGTAGGGTTGAAATACATTAACGAAGGAGATTTGATCGAGATACAAACCAAAACTAAGATCTTTACAAAGACTAAAATTGACCTCCAACCTCAAGATTGGGATGAATTGATCCTTTACCTATATAAAAATAAAACGAAACCATGAGTGAATTACAAGAAAACGAAAAATTGAATTTTGAACGAAACGATTCAAATCTAATCTGGATTGCCCAAAAGGTAAACGACATCCGGATGGAAATTGGCAAGTACATCATCGGTCAAGATGAGTTGGTAGAAATGCTACTTGCCGGTGTATTCTCTAACGGGCACATGCTTTTGGAAGGTGTCCCCGGGGTGGCAAAAACCTTCAGCGCTAAGCTGCTCGCGCAAATGCTCAAAGTTGATTTTTCGAGGATTCAATTTACACCCGATTTAATGCCTTCGGATGTTCTTGGAACCAGTGTTTTTAACATGAAAGATTCTCAATTTGTGTTCAAAAAAGGTCCGATTTTCTCTAACATTGTCCTGATTGACGAGGTTAACCGTGCCCCTGCCAAAACACAAGCGGCGTTGTTTGAGGTGATGGAAGAACGTCAAATTACCTACGACGGAATTCAATACAAAATGGATTTTCCTTTTCTGGTCATTGCCACCCAAAACCCCATCGAACAAGAAGGAACGTACAGTTTACCTGAAGCCCAATTGGATCGTTTTATCTTTAAAATAAAAATCGGTTACCCGACTTTAGCGGAAGAAGAACAAATTCTGATTCGATACAAATCCCATAACGGTCCAGTAGATGTCTCGTCCATTCAACCCATTTTTAGCCATGAGGACATCCAAAAAATTCACCATGTCATTTCAGCGTTAACGGTAGAGGAGAATTTACTGAAATACATTGCAGCAATTACCCATCGGACAAGGAGCCATGCAAAAATTTATTTGGGCGCGTCCCCAAGGGCTTCCCTCTCCATGATGCGCGCGAGCAAAGCAATTGCAGCCTTACGGGGAAGAGATTTTGTAACGCCTGAGGACATCCAATACATCGCTGCACCGGTATTGAACCATCGGATCATTTTAACGCCAGAAGCAGAAATGGAAGGGATTACCCCTGAGGAAATCATTAAAGAAATTCTTGCAACCATAGAAATCCCTAGGTAATCAATGTTCAAGGAAATTCGGATTACTAGACGTTTTTTTATCTGTTACGCCTGTGCCATTCTGGTGACAGCGGGTGGGTTTGTCCGCAAAGACTTGGTTTGGTTGTCCGAATTCGTTTTTTGGGGGATGGGTATATTGAGTCTCGCCGATGCACTGATGGTCTTTTTATTCATCAAAAAACCTATGTATGAGAAAAAATACCAAGAACGCCTGAGCTTAGGGGATGAGAATACCCTATCGGTTACCTTGACAAACACCAGTGGTTTTACCTTTAAATATGTTCTTTACGAGGGTTTTCCAACGGAAATGGCTGAAAGAAAGCTGTTTTTCGCCGACAAAATAAAACCCCAAGAATCGGTAACACATACCTATATATATACGCCCAAAAAACGAGGGGTGTTTTCTTTCGGGGACACTTACCTATTGGTGCATTCACTTTTTGGATTCATTGAGCGACGTTTTATATATGACCATGCGAACCCGATTCATGTCTACCCATCTGTTATCCAAATGAAGAAATATGAATTAATGTTGTTTCAGCAGAGCAAGGTGCAATCTGGAATCAAACGCATTAGACGCATTGGGATGACCAAAGAATTTGAACAAATCCGAAACTACGTTCAAGGTGATGAAATAAAATCCATCAATTGGAAAGCTACGAGTCGAAAAAACGAACTCATGGTGAATCAGTACCAAGAAGAAAAAGCGCAAAATATTTATTGCATCGTAGACAAAGGCCGAGTCATGCAAATGCAAAGCGATGGACTAACCATGCTGGACTATTCAATTAATTCGGCATTGGTATTGGCAAACATCTGTTTGATCAAAAGTGACAAGGTTGGGTTGTTTACCTTCTCTCACAAATTAGGCGCTTCTTTGGTCGCTGAAAATAAAAAGACCCAACTGAAAAAAATCATGGATTTGCTGTATAACCAACAAACTTTTTTCCGCGATTCCAATTATGAACTGCTTCAGCAGCATGTGAACGACAAAGTAAAAAACCGTTCACTTTTACTGCTCTTTACCAATTTTGAAAATCACTTTACCTTGAAACGGGCGCTGCCCTATTTACTTCAAATGAAGAAAAAGAATCTTCTTGTGCTCGTTATGTTCATCAATGAAGACCTTCAGCATTTTGCCAACCTCCCCCCAAAAAATGCAGATTCCTTTTACAAAGGACTGGTTGCAGGAAAGATGATTACCGACAAGCAAAAAATGGCCAAACAACTAAATGCGATGGGCATACAAACGATTCTGACCCACCCTTCAGAATTATCTGCCAATGTGATAAATAAATACCTAGCCTTAAAAGCAAAAGGTGTTTTATAATCAAGCGGATTCAGCTACAAATTTTTACCTTTGTAAAAAAAAATAATTATGGCTTTTGAACTACCTAAATTGGCTTATGCATATGATGCATTAGAGCCCCACATTGATGCGAGAACGATGGAAATACATCACAGCAAGCACCATCAAGCATACATCAACAACCTTAACAATGCAATCGCAGGGACGGAAATGGAATCCATGACCATCGAAGAAATCTTGCTGAACTGTAAAGACCTTCCAGCGATTCGTAACAATGGCGGTGGATTTTGGAACCATAATTTCTTTTGGGAAATCTTAAGTCCTGTCCATGGTGGCCAACCTTCCGGAGAACTTGAATCGGCAATCGAAAGCAGTTTTGGTTCCTTTGAACACTTTAAAGAATTGTTTTCAGCAGCAGCCATTTCAAGGTTTGGATCGGGTTGGGCTTGGTTGTGTGTTAAAGAAGGGAAACTTGAAATTTGTTCTACAGCAAACCAAGACAATCCAATGATGGGAGAAGGATGTAATGGCACGCCTATATTGGCTTTGGACGTCTGGGAACATGCCTATTACCTTCATTATCAAAACAGAAGACCAGACTATATCAACGGATTTTTTAACGTTGTTAATTGGGAGGTTGTATTGGACAAATACCTCGCTGCCAAGTAGTTATTTTACTATTTTATTAACAAAAGGAGCTTTCGGCTCCTTTTTTTGTTGATAAATGTTATGTTTAGGTTAAACCTTTTCACAGCGTTTGAAAGTAAAGAACTAGCACTTACATTTGCTGTCAAACCTTTTTTAGAATGGCAGGAATTTTAAGTTATTTTTTACCTAAAGACAAAGTGTTTTACACCTTGTTTGAGGAAGCAAGCAACAATTTGAGCGAGATCTCAGGGAAATTGGTGCAATTGGTGCATGAACCAGATTTTAATGTTCGCGCTTCGATCATTCAAGAAATGCAAGATTTAGAGCATCGAAACGACGATACAACCCACAAGATTTTTATCGAATTGGGAAGGAATTTTATCACCCCTTTTGACAGAGAAGACATCCACAGTTTGGCCACTTCTTTAGACGACATCGCAGATTTCGTTTATGCTGCAGGTAAAAAAATAAATTTTTACAAAATAGATCCCATCTCAGATGAGGGCATTCAAAAATCTACGATTGCGATTAAAGAATCTGTTTCTGCGGTTTGTTCAGCAGTAACCAGCCTACGAAACCTTAAGGACACTGAGAAAATCATTGAATACGTTATCCGTATCAATAAATTTGAAAACAGTGCCGATGAGATTTTTGACATGAGCATCGAAAAACTCTTCGATTCTGATGTTGACGCCAAAGAATTAATCAAAAGAAGGGAATTATACATGGTACTCGAATCGGCAACTGACAAATGTGAGGATGCAGGAAATGTTATCGAGTCAATTGTGGTCAAGTATGCCTAATTTATTTTAACTTTGGGCCATCATGTTTATCGTACTCATCATTGTCATTGTAATTGCATTATTGTTCGACTTGGTCAATGGGTTTCACGACGCCGCTAATTCAATTGCTACCGTAGTATCTACCAAAGTTTTAACTCCTTTACAGGCAGTGGTTTGGGCTGCTTTTTTCAATGTTTTGGCTTTTTGGGTTTTCGACATGAGCGTTGGAAATACCGTTGCAAAAACCGTAGACAACGGAGCCATCGATTTGTGGGTAATTCTGGCGGGTATGCTCGCAGCAACCATTTGGAATTTGTTGACTTGGAGATTGGGAATTCCATCCTCTTCTTCGCACACGTTGATCGGAGGGTTTGCCGGTGCTGCCATCACCCATGTTGCCATAGCGAAAGGATCTTTAGCCGAAGGGTTTAGTGTAATTCAAGGAAGGGAAATTTTAATAATCATCCTTTTCATTTTCTTAGCGCCTTTGATTGGTGGTGTGATATCCTACTTGATAACGGTAGTCACGATCTCTCGAAATTTTTGGAAAAAAATGTTGGTTATTCTCATTCTTTCTACCATAACCATTGTTGTTATGAACTACATGATGGAATATGTCGACATGAAACCGATAATGAAATACATATTAATAGGTATGATTTCAACCTTTATTGCGGTGTATTCTTACCACTACATTCGTTTTAGAAACAAACCTTCCGCTTTAAGAGAATCACACATGCACAAGCGACTTCAATTGCTTTCCTCTGCTGCGTTTTCATTGGGTCATGGAGGAGCAGATTCCCAAAAAGTTATGGGGATCATTTGCGCTGCATTATTGGTTTATGGCAATACGGCCAGAAAAGAAGGGAAGGAAAATGAAATCTCTAAAGATTTTCAGATTACGGAAATCCTTCAAGTCGAATATAAAAACCCTGAAGGGAAATTAAAAAAATTCAAACCGGAAGTTGCGGTAATTGACAACAAACTCTATTACGCCGACCACGACAGGGTGTTTGATGCCAAACGAAATTGTGAGATTTATACGGAAAAAGGTAAAAAAACCTCTCAATGGAACCCCAACTACCCTTCGAAAAAAGTAATTGAAAAAGGATTGGAAAGTCTGCAAGTTTACTCCTACGGAGATTCAATCTACGATGCCTCAACGAAAGAAGTGATTTTCAAAGGAAAAACGTTGATGCGTGATTATCCTAAAAATGGGGTGTTTGCCTCCATGGTAGATTCAAAATTTCACCTTTTGTCTGATTATAAATTAAAGACCAAAGTTCATTCAGAAACAATGCCCAATTGGATTGCTTTCGGATGCTACCTTATGATTGGTTTAGGAACCTTGTTTGGCGGTTGGAAAATTGTTAAGACCATGGGAACCAAAATAACCAAAGTCACTCCACTCGAAGGGGTTTGTGCCGAAACCGCTGGTGCGTTGACCTTGTTTACCGTTTCAAATTTCGGGATTCCCGTTTCCACTACACACACCATCACCGGATCTATCATCGGCGTAGGGGCCACCAAACGTCTAAGTGCCGTTCGTTGGGGTGTTACCATCAATTTATTGTGGGCTTGGATTCTGACCATTCCAGTGAGTGCAGCGCTTGCAGGGCTCATTTACATCATTCTTTATTTTTGTAAATAATCTCTAAGGTTAATCTTTTGTTAATTAAAGATTTTATTATTAATTTCGACCGAGTTAAAAATTCTAAAAACCAACGAATGAAAAAATTACTACTTTCTTTAAGCGCGCTGTTATTCACAGCTTATGCATCCGCCCAAGTTATTGTCGCTGGAATTTCTCCTGCGCCTATCGCTGGCAATTATCCATTTTCTTGGGCCGCGCCATCAGGTGGTTGGGGAACCCCAGATTTTACCATACCAAACACGTTTGTGGAAGACACATTGATGTTGGTTGAAGACGGTACCCCAGGTACAAATGCTCAAGGACATCCCATTTCGCAAGAAGGATGTAATCCATTAACAAACAACTTGGCAGGTAAAATCGCTGTGATTTACAGAAACACATGTGAGTTTGGTGCCAAAGCGTTCAATGCACAAAATGCAGGTGCGGTTGGAGTAATCATTGTGAACCGTGATCCAGGGGTGATTTCAATGGGTCCTGGTGTAGATGGTGCAAACGTTACCATTCCAGTTGTGATGATTGACAATGCAGCAGGTGCTACATTGGTTAACCAAATGGCAAGTGGCGCAGTGGTTGTTTTCATGGGAAACAAAACGGGATTGTATCCTAACGATGCAGGATTAACTGCTTCTACGACCTTGATCCCAAAACAAGGCGCTGTGGTTTCTTTCCTTGCTCAAAATGGAACTGAATTCAATTTTGATTTAGGCACCAGGGTTTATAACTTCGGTAACCAATCACAAAACGGAATGACTTTAAATGCTACCGTTACCAATCCTTCTGGAAGTGTTGTGTACAATAACTCCATCAACAACATCAATTTGGCTTCAGGTGACAGTTTAGATGTAGACCCTACACAAGCGCAAAACCTACCTCAGTTTTCATTGGCTAACTACCCTGTAGGACGTTATACGTTGACTTATACCGTTACCTTAGCGGCAGGTACCTCTGATGATTATGTTGCTGACAATTCCTTAAGTTACGATTTCGTGATTCAAGATTCATTGTACAGTTTTGCAAACATGGATACCACCACAGGAAATGCAAATCCTACGCAATTCTTTAGACCAAGCACCAACAACTCTACCTATTCAATCTGTACTGTATTGAAAGACCCAAATGCCAGCAGAATCGCAGCGGTTGGACTTCATTTCGCAGCTACCACGAGCGCCGCTTCCGCTGTGCTTTTGACAGGAGAAGAAATCGTTTTGAATTTATACAAATGGGAAGATGTTTTCACCGACTTAAACGATGCTAATTTTGGTTTTAACACCTTAACGCAAGTAGCAGGTGGATTCTACCAATATACAAGTGACCTTCAAGGTGATTTGGTTTACGGTGCTTTTGACCAACCGGTTGTATTGCAAGATAACGTGCGTTACTTAGCGTGTGCTCAAACAGTTAACCTAAACCTTTACTTCGGATTTGAAGGAGGAAGAGACCATACGTGGAATTATAACTGGTACGCACAACCAATGTCGCCTGTTGAAAATGACCTTGCGTATTTTGCAGCTGGTTTCGGAGCAGATACTCCAAATTCATTGGTACTTCGCGTAATCGATAAAAACAACATCGGATTAAATGAAGGAACACAAATCAATGGAAATGCTTACCCAAATCCAACATCTGACAATGTAACCATCAGAATTGACGCTGAAGGAACAGCCAATGTGGTTGTAACAGACATCACAGGAAAAGTGGTTTCAAACAAAAACATTACCTTGAACCAAGGATCTGCAAACTTCGGAATGGAAGAATTGAACAATGGACTCTATCTTTTCAATGTAACACTTGAAAATGGTAAGACCGCTCAGTTCAACGTTGTGAAAAAATAATTCATTTCCTACACATTGAAAAGGGGCTTCGGCCCCTTTTTTTGTTTTACCGCTTTGTATACGAAGAACTTGAATTATCTTTGCGAACATGTCAAAAACAGCCTTTACCGTAACCGCTGCTCTTCCTTATGCGAATGGTCCCCTTCACCTCGGCCACATCGCAGGGGTTTACCTTCCTGCAGATATTTTTGTGCGATTTTTAAAACTGAACCAACACGATGCGTTGTTTATTTGTGGAAGCGATGAACATGGCGCTGCCATCACCCTAAGGGCAAAGAAAGAAGGAATCAGCCCACAGGAAATCGTAGACAAATACCATCATCTCATTAAGGATACCTTTAATAAGTTCGAAATTAACTTTGATGTTTTTCACAGAACCTCTTCAGCGTTACACCATGAAGTCGCTTCTGATTTCTTTACCACCTTGCACAACAAGGGCGTTTTTGAGGAGCATCGTTCCATGCAATACTACGACGAATCCTTTCATCAATTCTTAGCTGACCGTTACATATCGGGCACTTGTCCTAAATGCGCTTACGAGAGCGCTTACGGTGACCAATGTGAAAAATGTGGCTCAGATTTAAGTCCAACGGAACTTATCAATCCAAAATCGACATTGTCGGGACAGTCCCCCGTTCTTAAAGAAACATCGCACTGGTATTTACCCATGAACCTACACGAATCGTGGCTTACCGATTGGATTCAAAATGGAATGTTGGATGGAATCTCTCAACATGACCCCAAGAAATGGAAAAACCAAGTCATTGGACAATGTATGTCTTGGATCAATTCAGGGTTGAAACCCAGGGCCATGACACGCGATTTGGATTGGGGTGTTCCCCTGCCATTGCCTGATTCTGAAGGAAAGGTTTTGTATGTTTGGTTGGATGCTCCCATTGGCTATATTTCTGCCACCCAACAATGGGCCCAAGACCATGGTAAAAACTGGAGGGACTATTGGTGTAAAGAAGAGGCAAAAGACCGAAAACTCATTCATTTCATTGGCAAGGATAACATTGTTTTCCACGCAATTATCTTCCCCATCCTGTTAAAATCTCACGGCGATTTTATTTTGCCAGAAAATGTACCTGCCTACGAATTTCTAAATTTAGAAGGCAACAAATTCTCAACATCCCGAAACTGGGCCGTTTGGTTGCATTCATACCTCGAAAATTATCCTCAAAAGGTTGATGAACTAAAATATGTACTTACTTCCATTGCACCAGAAAACAAAGATTCTGAATTCACATGGTTGGATTTCCAAACCCGTATCAATTCGGAATTGGCAGACATTTTAGGGAATTTTGTAAATCGAACTGTGGTTCTCACCCACAAATACTACGAGGGTGTCATCCCTTCCCCGGAGCCATTAAACGCAGAAGAAACCGCGATTATTCAAGAAATCCATGAAGTGTCAGCGCGAATTTCGACCTTAATGTATCAATATAAAATCAGGGAAGCGCAACAAGAAATGATGTCGATTGCCCGCATTGGTAACAAATACCTGGCAGAGAAGGAACCTTGGAAATTAATTAAAACCCATCCGGACGGGGTAAAAAACATCCTGTTTGTTGCCTTAAAAATCACAGAGCAATTGGCCTTGACTGCGCGCTTGTTTTTACCTCAAACTGCGCAGAAACTTATCTCATTGCTAAACCTTGACGCTAGAGAATGGGGAAGTCATGAAACGTCAATCATTCCAGGAAACCAAATCGGGGCCCCCTTCATCTTGTTTGAAAAAATCACCGATGAGTGGATTGAAATAGAAAAATCCAAACTGATTCCAATGGAAGAAAAAGTGACCTACGCAGCTGTTAAACCGAACGTTTCTTTTGAAGAATTCCAAAAAATGGACTTCAGATTGGGGAAGGTAACGGCAGCAAAAAAGATGGAAAAAGCAAATAAGTTATTGGTTTTAACGGTAGACACAGGCATTGACGAACGCACCATTGTTTCTGGCATTGCTGCGCATTATACACCTGAAGAAATCTTAGGAAAAACCGTTGTTGTGCTCATGAATCTTCCCCCGAGGGAAATACGCGGAGTGGTTTCAGAGGGGATGTTGTTGATGGCAGAAAACCATACAGGTTCATTAAGTGCAATAACCGACGACCTTGATTTTGGAGCCGGTCCGACCATCTCTTAAACGTATCCTTTGTCTTTTGCCCAGCTGCTTAATTGTGCTGCATTGGGTAATTCTAATTTTTTTAGGATGTTATGTCGGTGGGTTTCGATGGTTCGCGGAGAAACAAACAATGCATCCGCAATTTCCTTTGAAGTATTTCCTTGAGCGATGAGTTTTACTATTTCAATCTCCTTCATGGTAAGATCCTTCTTTTCACTGTCATCCACATTGAGCAAAGATGCAAAATAGCGGTCTTTAATTTCGTTTGCAATGTAGACCTCCCCTTTATACACCGCATGAATTGCGCTGATCAATTCACTTTTTGTGGTGTTTTTGGTCAAATAACCTTTAGCCCCCAAGGAAAGAAATTTCTTTACATAGGTAATGTCATCATGCAAAGAAAGTCCAATGATTCTTGTTTTAGGAAGGCTGTCAAAGATGCGCTTAGAAACGTTTAAGCCTGAACCTTTCCCTAGGTTGATGTCCATCAAAACAATGTCTGGCTTATATACGATGCTTTGATCAAAAGCTGTTTCTTCGGAATCTGCAGTTCCACACACATGAATTTGTGGAGCATCCTTTAATAGACTCGACCATGCTTCACTTATGAGCTTGTGGTCGTCAACGATAAGAATCTTTATTAGGTCACTCATGTACTGCCGTTTAATGCCAAGTTATGCATTCAAGGCTTCTGCACCGCCCACAATTTCGAGAATTTCGTTGGTAATGGCTGCCTGACGTGCTTTGTTGTATGACAAGGTCAAACTTTTCTTGATTTCCGAAGCGTTGTCAGTTGCCTTATGCATTGCCGTCATACGTGCGCCGTGTTCAGCAGCGGTGGAATCAAGAAGTGATTTAAACAATTGTGTTTTTAGTGATTTAGGAATCAACTCAGAGACAATTTCCTCTTTTCCTGGCTCAAAAATATAATCTGTTGCCGTATTTTCTGTCCCTACACTCGGTTCAATGGGAAGGAAGGGTTCAACTTCAACGATTTGATTGGCCGTATTAAGGAAACGGTTGTAAACCACAACAATTTTATCAAACTCTTTATCGAAAAACAATTGCATTACCTGGTCAACAATCAACCCTGTTTTTTCGAAAGTCAAATCCAACAAGACATCTTCTAAGGGTGCAATGTGCTCATTGATGTAGTAGTGATCGGTTTTCTTGATGACATCTTTTATTTTTTTACCAAGACAAAGGACTTTTACGTCACTTTGTGCATAGGTATCTTTGATCAAGAACTGCACTTTTTTGATGACGTTGTTGTTGAATCCACCACAAAGTCCTCGGTTAGAGGTAATGGCGATGATCAACACGCGATTTTCCTCCCTTTTCATTGCATACTTGTTCTCGGAAAGATCCAATGTACCACTTACATTTTCTAGGATGTCTCGAAGTTTGGAAGCAAAAGGACGAAGTCGAATGATGGCGTCTTGGGCTCTTTTAAGCTTGGCAGCAGAAACCATTTTCATAGCAGAGGTAATCTGCATGGTAGACTTCACCGAGCTTATCCGATTTCGTATTTCTTTAAGGTTAGCCATTTAGCGTTCTAAAAAAAATTAATATTTATCTGCAATTTCTTTGGCGCATTTTGCCAACACATCCGTCAATTCATCTGAAAATTTACCTGCTTTCAATGCTGCAAGTACATCTGCATGTTGATTTTCAACATAATTCAAAAATTCTTTTTCAAACGCTTTCACTTTATTTACAGGAACTTTTTGGATCAAACCTTTGGTTCCTACATAGATGATTGCAATTTGTTTTTCCACTGGATAAGGGTCTCCTTCACGTTGTTTCAAGATTTCCACATTTCGGGAACCTTTGTCCAAAACTGCCTTGGTAGCGTTGTCTAAGTCCGAACCAAATTTCGCGAAAGCTTCCAATTCTCGGTATTGTGCTTGGTCTAATTTTAACGTACCCGCTACCTTTTTCATGGATTTAATTTGAGCGGAACCTCCAACGCGCGAAACCGAAATTCCCACGTTAATTGCAGGACGAACACCTGAGTTGAATAAATCAGACTCCAAGAATATTTGTCCATCGGTAATGGAGATCACATTGGTAGGAATGTATGCGGAAACGTCACCTGCTTGTGTTTCGATGATAGGCAATGCGGTAAGTGAACCTCCACCTTTGATTTTTGACTTCAAAGATTCAGGTAAATCATTCATTTGCGAGGCAATGTTGTCATCAGCAATGATTTTCGCAGCACGTTCAAGTAACCTTGAGTGAAGGTAGAATACATCTCCAGGATATGCCTCACGGCCCG
Organism: Flavobacteriia bacterium; assembly: GCA_009924735.1. Lineage (GTDB taxonomy): Bacteria > Bacteroidota > Bacteroidia > Flavobacteriales_D > Crocinitomicaceae > UBA952. Next base: position 21,287 of record RFQZ01000036.1, read on the forward strand.
GTGGACGTCTTAGCAACAAGGAAACTTCACGGTAAGCTACGGCTTGTTTTGAAAGGTCATCGTAAACGATCAATGCAGGGTTACCACAATCTCTAAAATACTCTCCAATCGCTGCTCCGGTCATTGGTGCATAAAACTGCATCGGTGCTGGGTCAGAAGCATTGGAAGCAACGATAACTGTATAAGCCATTGCCCCTGCGTCCTCTAATTTTTTAACAATTCCAGCGACGGTAGATCCTTTTTGACCAATGGCTACATAAATACAAAATACAGGTTCACCTCGGTCATAAAATTCTCTTTGGTTTATGATGGTATCGATGGCCACGGTGGTTTTACCTGTTTGACGGTCACCAATGATAAGCTCACGTTGACCTCTTCCAATTGGAATCATTGCATCCACGGCTTTAATTCCCGTTTGCAAAGGTTCGTTCACCGGTTGACGGAAAATTACACCTGGTGCTTTTCTTTCGATTGGCATTTCATACAATTCGCCTTCAATGGGTCCTTTTCCATCGATTGGATTTCCTAAGGTATCTACTACGCGACCTACCATTCCATCTCCAACCAAAACAGAAGCAATTCTTCCTAATCTTTTTACGGTATCTCCTTCTTTTACACCTGAAGAACGACCCAACAATACAGCACCAACATTGTCTTCTTCAAGGTTTAATGCGATTCCTCGCATCCCACCGTCGAATTCAATTAATTCACCATATTGTACGCCATTCAATCCAAAAATACGTGCAATTCCATCTCCAACTTGAAGTACGGTACCAACTTCTTGAAGCTCTTCTGCTGTTTTTATTCCTGCCAATTCTTCCCGTTCGGTAAGGGTGGTGTATGGGGTCTCTGGTTTTAGATCTCGGATGATCTTGGGAAAACCATCCTCAAAATACACTTCCTTAATAATCCACTGGCCTTTCATTCTTTATCCGTTGACATGAGGATTAGGACGCATCCGAATGCACTAAACAATCCGATGCCACACAACACGGGGTCATTCACGAGCGCGCCTGCCACCCCGAATGCAAACGTACCAACTAGCAATGCCTGAAAGATAATATTGGGATTCATAATATAAGATTCCTGATTTTACGGGCCTAGATTCCGGATTTTACGAACCCGGAACCTAGTAACCATGCGGGTTAGATAGCGTACTGGGACCTGTCAGCGCCGTTGATCCACTTGGGGGTCTTGCCGCGTCCTGACCATGTTGCACCCGTAGCTGGGTCTCGATACTTGGCTGCGATCTTGTTCCCAGGTTTGGGACCTGTCTTGACCTTGGGGGCCTTGTCTAGTCCCAGGTCCTTGGCCGTGATCCCATAGGCGCTGATCATCGTCCGGGCCATATCTATGGCCTGCTGCTTTTCTTCCTCTTTGACCTTAGCTGCTTGGGCCTGCAAGTCGGCAATCTTCGCTTGGATTTCTTCGTAAAACATACACTCTCCGATTGTGATGCCCCTAGAGGGGCTGTGAATGGCCCTATACGGGCCGAATGAGGTTAGGTTGGGGCTACCCTACATGGTAGGGGTCAGAATCGTTTGTAGGGTCTGCTATGGGGACTGCTATAGGTCTCGATGTTCCGTCGGGCATGGTGGCAACGACACGGATGTCGTCACCCTCCCGCGATATGTGCCAGACGACGGGGTCTCCGTCGAGCAGCATATCGAGGATTTCCTCTGCGGTCGGGTTCACAGATACCCCAACGAATGGCCGTCTTCGTCATGCACAGCTATAACCCAATAGCGGCCCAATTGTTTGATGGTATACGTCCAACCGTCGTCGTGTTTGGTGTTGTCTTCGACGATCATCTCTGCGCGTTCGCGAGATGTTAAGTAGGTCATGATTTACTCCAGATAAGATAAGGTAGTGAGTGGATTATCAGGTAGATAACCCACCCTTGTCAACAGCTATTTATGCTGCCAGTGCGATACGGATAACCTTGTCCATCTTGCGACCGTGCGCCGGGTACGCCACGACGGGAAACTACGTTTTCGATAATGTGAAAGAACCGAGACTTCAGAATCGTGAGGACTGGAAGCGTCCTGAATGGGTTTCTGATATGGTCGCAAGCTTGAATAAAGA
>RFQZ01000037.1 GCA_009924735.1 Flavobacteriia bacterium
TTTCATCTTTTAAATTTTAAGTTTGTGTAAATTTAGTGTATCTTAAGTTAATACGAAACAAAAAAACTTTTTTTCTACTTTTCTCTTTGAAATAATATTTTCCTCTTTCTACCAAAAAATTGAGCGATAAAGATTTGACCTTAAATCAGACAATGGGGAATGGAAACGTTTGTAGAAACAAAGCGCAAGAGACAGCTTATTTTTTTAGGTTTTCTTTTACAAAAAGCTCTATGGCTCCTACCATTGAAGGAGCTTGTGGATGGGGAGCGGAAACATCAAGTCGCAAATGGTTTTTGAGCACTGCGCTTGCAGTGGTTGCGCCAAAGGCAGCAATTGCCGTTGTGTTCTGTTTAAAATCAGGAAAATTCTTAAAAAGGGATTCAATTCCACCTGGACTGAAAAAAACCAACATGTCGTAATAAACGTCTTCCAAATCAGACAAGTCCGCGGCAACGGTTCTGTACAAAATCGCTTTTGTAAAGTTAAACTTCTGTTCTGTTAGTGTGCTTGGAATGACTTCTCTTAGAATATCCGTACATGGCAGTAAATATTTTTCGTTTTTGTGTTTCTTCATCACTTCTGCAAGCTGCTCGATGGTTTGCTTTCCAAAAAATATTTTTCGTTTTCTGTAAGGGATGAATTTTTGAAGATACTTAGCCACTGCTTCAGAGATGCAAAAATATTTCATGGTTTCGGGTACTTCGAACCTTGTCTCTTCGGAAATTCTAAAAAAATGGTCTGCTGCAACCTTGGAGGTTAAGATAACCGCAGTATGATCTGAAAGATTTACTTTTTGAGCGCGAAATTCTTTGGTATCAACACCTACAACTTTAATGAAGGGACGAAAATCAATTTTTAACTTATACTTTTCAGCCAAATCAAAATACGGTGATTTGTCTCCTTCGGGCTTAGGTTGAGAAACCAAAATTGTTTTTATGGCCAAAACACGTTTTTATATAGTCAATAACTCCAACCAATTTGCGCCAATCCATTCGTTTAGAAACAGTATCGGAACAACATAGACGGTGCAAAAGTACAAAATTAAATAATACCATGGAAATCCATTTCTCAACGCTGACCAAACGCCCCTTAGTACTTTGACCAAAACAAACAACCCAAAGATAAATAGACAAATAAGTCCAAAAAGTGTGAAACTGCCTTTGCTAAAGGTGAGTATGGCATTACAGGCAAATACAAACAAGCCAAACAGATACCAAAGTACGTTGCCAAAACGAAAACTTGCAGCAGAAAAATTCAGGTTAGCACTGGCCATAAGCAAAAGTAAACCATCCAAAAACCACAAAACCATTAATGAAACAGCGAGAACCATAGCGATTAGGCTTGCAGTGTACAGATAGTAGGTTTTCGAAAGTCCCTCACTAAAAAGAAAGATAAGATTCCCAATGCAAAAGAAATGCATCAATACGTGCGACAAACCATTAAACTTTTGATTGGCATCACGGTTCATTTTTACGCCAAAAGCTGAAGCATCAGAATGAAGGACCGCTTTCATTAAAGCTCCTTTGGTTCTTATTGACAACGCCGCGAGTAAAATGCATTGAGCCAAAAAAAAGACAACCTTCCATTGATCAACGAAAATGGATTTGATGTGAACTTCCATGCTAATTGCAAAAGTAATGGTAATCCTTTAGCTTCAAACAACCTTATTTTTTAACTTTGCCAAAATTCTGAATTATGAAAACTGATTTATTCCAACACCCCGATTATTATCAAATGGATGATTTGTATACTGATGAACACAAATTAATCAGAGATACGGCAAGGCAGTGGGTTAAGAAGGAAGTTTCACCCATTATTGATGGACATTATGAAAACGCAACCTTTCCCATGCATTTGTTACCCGGGTTAGGAGAAATTGGCGCGTTCGGACCGTATATTCCGGAGGCGTATGGCGGCGCGGGACTGGACCAAATTTCCTATGGATTAATCATGCAAGAATTGGAGCGATGTGATTCTGGGTTACGTTCAACGGCTTCTGTACAAAGTTCATTGGTCATGTATCCCATTTGGAAATACGGTTCAGAAGCACAAAGGATGAAATATTTACCCAAACTTGCAACCGGAGAAATGATGGGTTGTTTTGGTTTGACTGAACCAGACTTTGGGTCTAACCCATCAGGTATGATTTCTAATTTTAAATCAGATGGTGATGATGTTATTCTAAATGGCGCAAAAATGTGGATTTCAAATGCTCCTTTTGCGGACATCGCAGTGGTTTGGGCGAAGGATGAAACGGGAAGGATTCACGGATTAATTGTTGAACGAGGAATGGAAGGGTTTTCTACGCCGGAAATGCACGGTAAACTGTCCTTGCGTGCTTCTTCAACAGGAGAATTGATCTTTGAAAATGTTCGCGTACCAAAGTCAAATATTTTACCCGGAAGAAGTGGTTTGGGAGCGCCTTTAAGTTGCTTAGATTCAGCTCGATATGGAATTGCATGGGGCGCTTTGGGCGCGGCAATGGATTGCTACGACCAAGCCGTTCGTTATTCGAAGGAAAGGATCCAGTTTGGAACCCCTATCGGAGCGTTCCAATTGGTTCAAAAGAAATTGGCTGAAATGTTGACTGAAATAACCAAAGCACAACTGTTAACTTTTAGATTGGGAACGTTAAGGAACAATGGAACCGCAACAACCGGTCAAATTTCAATGGCGAAAAGAAACAATGTAGAAATCGCCCTAAACATTGCAAGAGAAGCAAGACAAATACATGGTGGTATGGGGATTACGAGCGAGTATTCAATGATGCGACACATGGCGAATCTAGAGTCTGTTGTAACCTATGAAGGCACTCATGACATCCATTTACTGATTACGGGGATGGATATTACAGGGATTCCTGCTTTTTCCAGGGAAATTTCCTAGGCTCACTCGGAAATTTTATCCCCTCTGAGTTTTCTAATTTGTATTCTGACATCTTCATTATAGATGCTTCCTGGGTAATCATTTAAAATTTTAAGGTAATTCTCCATTGCCGCTTCAGGTTTTTTAAGATGAATTTGATGGATGCGAGCCATGTTGTACAATGCATCATCGGCGAGAAGTTCAGAGGGAAAGTTTGTGGAAACTTGTTCAAAAAAGGAAAACGCCTCCTCCCAATGTCCTTGTGACATCTCCGCCTTTGCTTTGGCATAAATTATTTCATCCCTCAATACTGTTTCCGGGAATTTCAAAGGGATGGAGTCTAAGCGAATAAATGCCTCTGAGAACCTATGCTGCTCTATGAGCAATTCCGACTTGGCATAATCGCTCATTGCTTCATAATTGCTATCTAGCCCATAATTTTCTAATATCAACAAGGAAAGCTGCATGGCATCATTGCTAATAAATTTAGAGGTTGCCTCTTTCAAGACATCCAATTGTGCCTGGGCATAGTCGAATTCACCATCAAAATAAAAAACCCTTGCGTTTTTAAATTTGGCCTCGTTTCCAATGCTTTCAAATTTAAAATCTGAATCTATTTGCATATACAGAATGCTTGCGTCCCAAATACTGTCCATAAGCACCAAAACATCCGCAAGTTTCATTTTTACTTTGGCTTTTTGAATGTCGGTGAGTCCCTTGCGACTTAACCCTGTCTCCAAAACACTTCTTGCTTCTTCGGCGCGGTTTGCGTAAAAAGCCAATATTTCACTGTAAGCCAGGGTCATGTCAACAGAGGTCGATGCGTTTCCAATTCTTTCAAGGGTGGTTTTATACAAGCTGAGAATTTCATCCAATTCACCCTTCGTGGCGTTTCGATCTGTGGTAAGGGAGGTAAAATAGGTGTTCAGCAACATCCTTTGCGCATCGTCCCTTCGAAGCATGTTCGCCGCGATTACTTCCTTAAAAGCGTCCTTTGCCATGGTAAACTCTTCATTTTCCAAACAAGTAGAACCAAAATCAATGAGAAAACTCCCGTCTCCATTCACGCGTCTCTCGAGGGCGGAAACCTGCAGGAAGGCCGCTTTAAAATTTCTGCTTTGTAAAAAAAACCAAATCAACATTTCAGAATAAACCAAATTATTTGGATCTTTTTGGCTTGCGGAAAGGAAGGTGTTTTTAACACTTTTTATTTCATCATTTTCCAGTGAAAAGTCAAACCTTGAGGCAATTTCAATTTGAATTGACTCTTTTAAATCTGGTTTTTTTTGGAGGGCTTTTATGTATTCCTCTACCGCCTGTAAGTTTTTCCCCTGCGCAAGGTAAATTTGTGCGTACCAGACTTCATAAGGATAATATTTTAAGTTCTTTTTTGCATTGTCAACGATGTCCATGGCCCACTCATACTTGTCGATAGCCAACAAACTTGACAAGATGTCTTGTACTTGTTTTGGGTCATAAAGGGGTTGCTTAGCAACATCATTCTTGACTTTTTTTGCTTTATCCAACTCGTTGGATTGTTCATAGAAAAAATAAAATTGGATTTTCAGGGCAATGTCTTCTGGCTGAATGGATATTTGCTTTTTGTAGAGTTTTTCCGCGCCTTTTTTATCTCCTGTATTTATCAAGCAATCCAAATATCGGCTGAAATAGACCTTAGTGGGCGCATTCAAATATAGTTTTTCGTAATATCCTTGGGCTTTTGAAAATTCTCCATTCAGGTAATAATGCTGCGCCAGTTGTATGTCTGTCTCTGTTTGCGCGTAAACACAAAATGAGGCAAGAACAACCAAGAAACTTAAAAGGTATTTCACAAAGTTGACGTTAAACGATTTGACAACGCATTAAGCTTCGGATGTATCATTTTATAGGTATCTAAAAGTTGTCGAACAGCCTTAAACAAGTCAGCATTCAAGGCTTCTATTTGCTTGATTTTTTTTGTTTCATTCGCGATGTATTGGTCATATGATTTCCTTTTGCCATATCCGTTTTCAATGTCCTTGTGCAATTTTCCGAGCGTGTTTTGTTCTTCCGCCATTGCTTTTTTTAAGGCCAGGTATTGTTTGTTGATGGGGCCAATGGCTTTTCTTGCCTGTTTGTAATCGTCCATGTTTGCCGCAAAATCCAATTGAATGGTGTCTAAAACCAAATTTTGTTTGATTTTTAATTCAACCTGCATCATCGTCAATCTCATTCTTGACAGGGTATCTGGAAAATCCTGTTTTAATTGGCTATCCAGTTTTTCCAGTTTGTGTTGCAGTTGTTCAACGCTAGACACTTGTTTTTTTTGTTGGATATCCGAACACCCAAAGGCGAATACAAGCACAACGAAAAGGGTAATTGCTTTTTTCATAATTATATGGTATCAAAACCGGTGTATTTTCTCAATGCCACGGGGACGTGTATGTTCCCTTCGGAATCTTGGTGGTTCTCCATAAGAGAGGCCATGATTCGTGGAAGAGCCAACGCTGATCCGTTTAAGGTATGGCACAATTTGGATTTTTTCTGCTCATCCTTGAATCGTAATTTCAACCGGTTGGACTGGAATGTATCAAACCTTGAAACGGAACTTACCTCCAGCCATTTTTCTTGTGCAGCAGCGTACACTTCGAAGTCGTAGGTCATCGAAGAGGCAAAACCCATGTCTCCACCACATAAACGCAAAATACGGTAAGGCAATTCAAGGGCATCCAACAGTTTTTTGACGTGGTCAACCATCTCTGTCAAGGCGACTTCAGTATTCGAAGGGTGCTCAATTCTCACGATTTCAACCTTGTCAAATTGGTGCAAACGATTTAATCCGCGGACATCTTTGCCATAGGATCCCGCCTCACGACGAAAACATGGGGTGAAACCGGTTAACTTAATTGAAAAGTTTGGGTCGGGTAGAATCACATCCCTATACACATTTGTTAGTGGGACTTCGGCCGTTGGTATTAGGTACAAATGGTCTTCCGTTACATGGTACATCTGGCCCTCTTTGTCAGGCAATTGACCTGTACCGATGCCACTTGCTTCGTTTACCAAAATCGGTGTTTGATACTCGGTATATCCCGCAGCTGAGGCTTCGTCAAGGAAAAAAGCGATCAAGGCGCGTTGTAATTTAGCCCCCTTGCCTTTGTAAAAAGGGAACCCTGCCCCCGTTACCTTCACCCCTAACTCAAAGTCAACAATGTCTTTTGATTTACACAAATCCCAATGAGGCTTGCGCTCAAAAGAATTTTCTACAGCCAAAGAAGTCTCGAAAACCGTTTGATTGTCAGCCGCTTCTTTTCCTGCAACTACCTCTGCGCAGGGTGTGTTTGGAAGTAAATACAACAACTGCTGTATCTCCTTTTCCAAAGCATCGGTCTGTGTTTTTAAATCAGCTTCATTGGATTTTAATTCTGCCGTTCTGTTTTTCAATGGAAGGGCTTCCGAATGGTTTCCATTTTTCAACAAGGATCCGATTTGTTTTGCAAGTTGATTGGACTCTGAAAGAATTTGATCGAGGTCCTGTTTTCTCAAACGCCAAAGCTCATCTTTGTCAATGATTTGTTGTATTGTGCTTTCTGCATCAATGTTCCTTTTTTTCAATGCCTCAATGATTTCCGCTTTTTCTGACCGAATTCTGGATAATTCCAACATGTGTTTACGTTTTTTACAAAAATAAGAAAAGTGATTTAAGGGAGCGAAGTAAGCATTTTCTGATACGCCTCTTTAAAATCAGTTTCGTTTCTGCAGCCCAAGGCTGCTTTTTTTTCATAATAGCTCTCGATGCGATTGCCCGGATCAGGGTGGGTACTCAGAAAAACAGGTGTTTTGGTAGGTTTTTCTTTTATTAACTTTTCGAAAAAACCAGCGCCACCCGCTGAATTGTAAGGGGTTGGGCATAAAAACCTCACCGAAGCATCATCCGCCTCTTTTTCGTGGTTTCGAGAGAATGTCAAGCCTATTAAACTTTTAGAAATATCCTTTACCAATGCCCTGTCGCCCGCGACAAGGTCCAACAACACCTGAATTCCATACATTTTTGTCATTTGACGGGTACTGTGTCGGTAGTCTGCGTGACCCATTTCGTGTCCTAAAACCCCAGCCAATTGGTCTTCAGACTCCAAAAACTTCAAAATCCCTGTAAAAACATAAATGTAACCTCCAGGGGTACAAAATGCATTTAAAACACTGTCATTTTTAATGATTCTAACCCTCCAAGGAAATTCATTTTTGTAATATACCTTACCTGAATTGAGGATATTGTTTCTGATGGCATAGATATAAGCATAAGCCGAAGCATATTTTACAGAATCTAGAATCTGATAATTTTTGGTATCTGCATCAATTTGAAGCGCTGTAGACAAACCCATCTGGTAGTCTTTGCTTATATCCATTAAAATACCCACTGCACCTCCTGGCGCCTTTTCAGGGTCATTTCAGGCTGAATCAAATGATTACTTTTGAAGTAGATGGAAAAAACAAGCGTAAACATAGTAAATAAAGGAAGTTGCGATTATCCAACGTATGAAACCGATGGGGCAGCGGGAATGGACATCCGAGCAAACCTTATCGAATCTATAACCATCAATCCATTGGAAAGAAAATTAGTGCCTACAGGTTTGTACATCGAAATGTCTTTGGGAATGGAATGTCAAGTAAGACCAAGAAGTGGTCTTGCGTTAAAAAAGGGCCTCACCGTATTAAACAGTCCAGGAACCATCGACTCAGATTACCGAGGTGAAATTGGTGTGATTTTAATAAACCTATCCAGCGAAGTGGTTGAAATTACTCACAATGAACGGATTGCGCAACTGGTCTTTGCAAGTGTGGTGCAAGTTGGTTTTGAAATAAAAACAGAATTAAGTGCTTCGGAACGTGGGGCCGGCGGTTTTGGAAGCACTGGATTAAAATAAAGTTTGATGAATATAATTATCCCTATGGCAGGACGTGGAAGCAGGCTACGCCCTCATACCTTAACAACCCCGAAACCTTTGATCCCAGTTGGAGGCGTTCCAATTGTTCATAGGTTGGTTGAAGACATTGTAAATGTTTGCGGGCAACAAGTAGAAAACATTGGTTTCGTTATCGGTGATTTTGGCGCAGACACGGAAGCAGAATTGTTGGCCGTAGCCAAAAAATTTGGGGCGACAGGACATATCTTTCACCAATTAAATCCTTTAGGCACAGGACACGCGGTTCTTTGCGCGGAAGCAATATTGCACGGGCCAGTGGTCGTTGCTTTTGCTGACACTTTGTTTCGTGCAGACTTCAATATTTCCAGCGAAGACGAAGGTATTTTATGGGTAAAACGAATCCCTGACCCAAGTAATTTTGGTGTCGTAAAAATGAATGAGCTTGGAGAAATTATTGATTTCGTTGAAAAACCAAAGGAATTTGTTTCTGACTTGGCAATGATTGGAGTATATTATTTCAAAGATGGAAACGCTTTACATCAAGAGCTTAATTTTTTGGTTGACAACGATGTTATAAAAAGCGGAGAGTATCAACTTCCTGATGCCCTTAGAAGATTAACAGAGAAAGGAACACGCTTTAAACCAGGTGAAGTATTGGAATGGTTGGATTGCGGTAACAAAGAAGTAACCGTAGCTACCAATCTTCGGGTTTTGGAGTTGGACTTTGAAAAAGGAAAAGAAATGGTCGCTCCAAATGCCATTATTGAAAACAGCGTAGTCATTCCTCCTTGTTTTATTGGAGAAAATGTCCGCATAACGAATTCGGTAGTAGGTCCACATGTTAGCATCGGTAAGGGGGGGGTTATTCATCAATCCATTGTTTCGAATGCTTTAATTCAAGAAAATACACAAATCCGTGACCTTCATTTGGAAAATTCCATGATCGGATCCCATGTTGTACTTAAAGGAAGTACGCAAGACCTAAGTATAGGAGATTATAATTGTTGGAATGCATAAGACGCTATTTTCCTGTTTGTTGTTGGCAATGCTTAGCGCATGCAAAGTAACGGAGACACCCACGACTGTTCAAAGCCTTGCCGTTCAAAACTACCACGAAAGCATTCGATTCTATTTAAAGGGCGATTATGAAAAGTCTTTGGAATCTTTAGAAAAGGTGCTCATTGAAAAACCCAATCATGATGCTGCCCATTATTTAAAGTCTCAAATTTATATGGAGGAAGGGAAACTTGATGAAGCGAGCGCCTCTCTACTTGCTGCCGGCAAGGCAGACCCCAAGAACACCTATTTTGCCTCAGAAATTGCCTATATGTATGGTGAAAGGGGACAATTTGAAACTGCGGCAAGTCACTTCGAAGTGCTAATATCAAAATTCCCTTCAGAATCTGCATACTACTATGGCGCTTATCAAAATTACATTAAAGCCGCCAACCTTGGCAAAGCCCTCTCAACGCTGAAAAAACAAGAACTTGCATTCGGTGCCTCACCAGAAAATTGTTTTAACCAATACAAAACCTACTTGGCGTGGAAGAAGACGAAAGAGGCCGTTCGAACGTTGGAAACAGGGTTGTCCTTGTTTCCCACAGAACCCTTGTTTTTGGCAAACTTGGTAGATGTCTATCTTCAAAACAACCAAATAGACAAGGCCATTCCTTTGTTAGACAATTTATGTGAAGTAGACCCTGAAAATGGCCTTGCAAAATTTCTTTACGGGGATTACCTTGTCCAAGCAGGTCAAATAGAAAAGGGAGAAAAACTCTTGGGAGAGTGCCTGTTGTTGAATGGCCCGACCATTCAACAAAAATTTGACACCTTTCTTTCCTTTCAAAAAAAATACGGCTGTACCCAAAGCAACAAAGACCTGTTGACCTCATTTGCTGAATCTTATCCCAATGAAGCCCTTGCTTATTCTATGCTTGGAGACCTTTTTGTCCTTTGTAAAGAGCCTAGAAAAGCCATCGAACAATATGAGAAATCCCTTCCCATTCAACCCAACGCATATCCTGTTTGGCAACAAATTTTGTTTCTTTTGTACCAAGAAGAACTTTGGGACCCCCTTTTGAAAAAAAGTGAAACGTGCATGCAGTCCTTTCCAAACCAACCTTTTCCGTATCTGACCCAAGCAATCGCACTAAATAAAAAATCACGCTTCCAAGAAGCCGAAGAACTTTGCGAATCAGGATTGTTGATGTGTGTTAATCAAAACAACATCGCCTCTGAACTCTTGTTTCAAAAAGCCATATCAAGGTTCAATAGAAATCTCTCCAAGGATGCAATGATCCTATTTAATGAAAGTTTTCAGTTGCAACCCAACAATGTTGCCTTAAAAGCAGATGCGGCGAATGAAATTTTGGAAAACGCTCTTTTTGTAACGCTTTCCGATTCTTTAATTGAAATATGTCTGCAAACTGAGCCAAAAAACCCGAAGTATCTCGCCATAAAGGGAAGGGTGTTTTATACCCGCAATGATATTCCCGCAGCCATTAAATGGATTGAAAATGCTTTAGAATTAGGTTATCCCAAAAAACTAGGAGAAGAATGGTTGGGAGATTGTTTTGAAAAGCTTGGCAATAAAGAAAAAGCTAAAGAACACTGGAAGCAAGCGCTGGAAGCAGGAAATGATACTGAAAGACTCAGAAAAAAACAACTTCACTGAATATGACACCGAAAAAAATTCTTTTCATTTTCATGGCGTCCTGCCTTCTTCTTTTTGGTTGTGCTAAACAACACGTGCCAACGGTAACCCCAATCGTCTCTCCTTTGGTATTGCCCGAAGAAACCATTGAGAATATACCTTCTTATTTGTTGCAACTCGATAGCATTCATAACCAATCTTGGAAATGGTACTATGCGAAAATCGATGTGAATTATAATGATTTTGACAAACATTTTTCTTTTAAAACAAGCGTAAAATGTGCCAACGACAGTGCTACCAGCGCGCTAATTTCTTTTGCAAAAATACCCCTGTTCAATTCCATCGTAACCACCGACAGTGTCATTTATGTAAATAAAAAAGACCGTTGCTACAGTGAAAAAAGTTTGCTGTATTTGAAAAACCTTTTGGACGTTGAGCTTTCCCTAAACAATTTAGAAGAAATCCTTTTGGGTTTTCCGTTGGACTTCCACCTAAATAATGACTTTGAGCTGGTTTCCAATGGCGATACACTTGTCGTAAAAAGCACCAAAACACAACCTACAAATCAGGAGGAAAAACCCATTGTGTATTTTTATCATTTCGATGTTTCCAAAAAATCATTAGTCCACGAGAGGGTTCTGGTTGAATCAGATGCCACAGAAATCAACATCGAATTTCTGGAAAGAATCAATATTTCTGGAATGTCCTTGCCAAAAAAAATTCGCTTTAAAGTAACTTCTCCAAACAAAAACCTTGTATTGGAACTGACGTATGAAAAAACCGAAGTGAACTTGCCTCAAGAAATTTTCTTAACCATACCGGAAGATTATGAAAAATGTAATTAAATGTCTTTTACTTTTATGGCTTACGTCACCTGTTTTTGCACAACATAACCAGGACAATCTCAAAAAGGAACAGCGAAAACTGGAAAAAAAAATAACGCAAACGAAATCCTTGCTTAAAAAAGTACAGTTGAATTCGAAGGCTTCACTACAAGAGGTTAAATTATTAGACAATCAAATCAAAAGCCGAGAGGCGTTGGTTAGCGTCTTCGACAGTCAAATTCGAATCGCTGAAATGAAAATGACCGAGAAAAAAAACGACATTTCTCGTTTGCAAAAAAGATTGTTGCGGTTAAAAAACCAATACAGAAAAATGCTCTATTACGCCTATAAACGAAGAAACAACAATGGAAAACTGATGTTTTTACTGTCTGCAAAATCCTACAACGAAGCGAACAAAAGAAATTCTTATCTGAAAAAGGTGGCCCGTTTGCAGAAAAGACAATTTGAATTGATAAAACAACATAAAAACTTAATCCATAAAGAAATTGGAGAGATTAGTAACCAAAAAAGTCAAAAGGAGCTTGCGCTTAATGAGAAAAAAGAAGAAAAAAGTAAAATCGAATTCGATAAATTCAAGAAAGAAAAATCCTATTCAAAATTAAAACAAGAAGAGGAAAAACTTTTATCGCAATTAAAGGAAGATGAATCCAAACGACGAAAAATCGAAACACAAATTCAGTCTGCGATCATTGCTGAAGCTAAAAAAGAGGAAGAACGTAGACGAAAAAAAGAAAACGATGCGGCTGCAACGGGGAAAACAACCAAACCTAAGGATTCCAAACCGGATAAATCTCCAGAATCAAATCCAAAATACAAACCAGAGACCCTGTCATCGGAAGGTGCTGTTGCAGGTAAGAATTTCGAAGCAAACAAAGGAGTATTACCTTCTCCTGTCACCAATGGAAGCATTACCAGTAAATACGGCCGAAATGCGCATCCAAACTTCAAGGAGGTTTATGAAAACAACAACGGGATAGACATTACCTGCAGTGCAGGTTCAAACATCAGAAGCGTATTTGAGGGTGAAGTAAGTTCTGTTTTCAGCATAGCGGGAGCGGGAAAAGTTGTGATCCTAAAACATGGTAACTATCGGTCTGTTTATAGCAACCTTGCCTCGGTCAGTGTACATGTAGGAGATAAAATTAATACCAAACAAACCCTTGGGAGCTTATTGTCGGACGACGGGGTGTCTGTTTTACACTTTGAGATACATTCTGTGAATGGAATCAATACAACACCTTTAAATCCCAGCCTCTGGTTGAGTAGATAGTTTTTGTTGGATGACTATGGTTATGGCCATCATTGCAAAAAGTGGCACTGCCGCTTTATCCGTATCGAGAAAGTTGTTCAGAAAGGCATGAACGAAATACGTTGACAGGGAAAACAAAATGCCACAACTGTAAATAAATAGTTCCCAATTGTGATTCCTTGCCTTTTGTACATTTCGAATGGTCATATAAAACACCGCTACTACAAATCCCAAAAAAAGCAGAAGTCCTAGTAGCCCTGTTTCTGAAAGTGCGCTTAAATATTCACTGTGCGCATTGCCAAGGTCCCCAAAATTTGTTGAAATGATGGTGAGGTTTTCTGGGTCTTGAAAACGCGCGTATTCAAATGCAAAAGTTCCCGGACCAAAACCCATAAGAGGCCTCTCCTTGAACATTTCAATGGCGCAAGACCAACGGTTGATTCTTTCTAAATTCGAGGCGTCTGTGCTCACGTTTGCCGCACTTTGAATACGTTGGTCAAATTGCTCCGTAGTGTGCTCTTCCTTATTTCGAGCCAATTCCATTTGGATGGAATCCCAATTGTAAAATACCATAAACAGGGATACGAATGCGACTCCAAGCACCCAACGCAACTTAACTTTTAAAAGCACCAAAGAAACAATCATCATAGCAGCAATAACACTTAACCAAGCAGCCCTAGTGTAGGAAAAATATAATCCCAAAAGCACAATGGTGGCCAAAGCAATGAGTACAAATTGAATTAACACACTGTTTTTCCGTGAAAAGTACAACATGAAAGGAAAAGGCAATGCCAAGGCAATGGCCGCCCCGTAAATGGTATGGTCCTTAAAAAAAGGCGACATCACCCAATGGCTTTCTTTTTCACCAAAAGCAAATAAAGAATGATTATACACAGTATACAAAATGCAAATGGTCATTCCCAGGGTATAAAGCCAAATAAATTTTCGAATGTTTGATTTATTTGTGAAAAAATAAGTCCCAAAAATCAACAATGGAAATACAAACCAAGCCTTAGAGAGAATCGCCTTAAATGAAACGATTGGATGTGTACTGGTAATACTAGAAAAAAAGAACCAAAGGAGCTGAAGGAGTACCAAAACCACAATCGGATGAAACAGAATTTTTGTGCCTACAAATGACTTCCTTATTTGATAAGCGCAGAATAAAACCAAAAGACCAAAGAGGATAGGCTCTGTTGGAAGAAACAATCCGAAACCTTCGGTGTACTCCTCAATGTTTACGGAAAGCGGGGTAAAGAATGCTATCGATAAAAATAAGGCTTCAGCATGATACAAGGAAAAATAAAGGGCTGCAAGAAGAATCGGAATTAACAGAAACACGTAGCTTTCTGTATACCATGCATACCCAAACAACAAACTAATTACCAAGCCAATTGACCCTGAAACTAACAGCGTTTTTGAACCCATCTAACTGGCCTTGAGTTCTTTATATTTTTCCCAAAGAAGCAGAATAAACAAAGAACTAAAGAACCCTGCTAAGGTTGAAACCATTACAATGATTGATCTTTTAGGTTTTTCTTTTTTATCGGCTTCCACTGCATTTTCTACAATAAACTTATGATTGAACTTCGTGTTGGCATCCGACTCAGCTTGTTCATAGGATACTTTAAAATCTTCAAGTTTTACAATCTTCTCGTTACGCATATATTCCAAACCGTCATACATAGATCCATACCTCATGTTGATATCGATTTTCCTTTTCAAGTCTTCTCGGTCTTTTGGATTTCGGGAATCGACGTAAGCTTGGAATAAATTGGAACGGACGTCCAAAGCAATAACCCCGATGCTTGCAAGGCTGTCCAATTTTCTCAAAATTTCATTTCGATCCATCTCCATTTGCTGCATTTTTCGTTTGTTTACCTCAAATGCGGGAAACGTACGCTCAGCTATCATTTCGTTCTTAACTGTGTCAATTAAATTCACAATTTTATTTGCAATTTTTGCAGCCAACTTAGGATTTTCGTCCAGTACGTCAATACGAATAGAGCCAAACCGTGTCCTGGAAAAAGAAATGTGATTATTATAGGCCTCGTTTAGTTTAAAATTCTTGTTGGTTCCTTGGGCATCAATGTCATAATGTTTCATCAAGTTAAATTGATGAATTACCTTGTCTTTTATCCGAGCACTCTGAAGAATTTGAATCAATTGCTCCGCCTGCTCCTCTTCTCCAAAATCCATAGCTGCCGATTTTGCATTTCGCTGTTCTGAAAAGGAAACGCTGCTGGTCGCTGCGGGAAAGACAATCGCCGTAGACAAGAACAAAGGCGTTATAAGAAAAGAAACAATGGTTGAAGCGACCGCTGCCAATAGGGTCACAAGCATTATGGGCTTCCTTTTGTTCCAAATGAACTTGAGCAAACCTTCACGCTCTTCCGATAATTTTGATTGAGACTCGGTCATATTCCGTTTTTTGAAGTGCGAAGATACATTATTAATAGACTTTCGTCAACGCAATCCATAAGGATTTATTGGGTTTCCGATTTTAGCATCCAGGTCCTTTTTATAGCCTTCACGTCAATGATTGAAAACACAAACATGGCAAGCAAACAAATCAAACTTGAACCCCAAAATTTGATCCCTGTATTCATTGGAATTTGGAAGGCAAAATACAACATTGCTAAAAATCCTCCTACACCTAAAATTCGAAAAATTGTATGAGCATCCAAAGAAAGGTTCAGGTTTTTGTACGATGCAAAATATAACAAACACGAAACCAAAGCCTGCGTTCCAAAAGCAACAACAGCACAACCTATTGCACCATATTCTGAGGCGAATAGTAAATTAAAAACAATTGAAAACAAGACACCGAAGATAGAAATTCGGTTGAGTGCCCTCAACTTACCTGAAGCAGTCAATAAGGTTCCAAAAATGAAATTTACGCTCATCATGGTGAAAGCGAGTAATAACCACATCAGTATGGATTCAGCACCAGCGTCTTGTTGCTGTTTATAAATTGTTTTCATAATTACGTTCGCATTCACGACGCCTATAAATGCAATGCCTAAACTTCCCCCAATCAACAACTTGGCACTTAACTGTAGCAAATCAACTATTTCATGTGATTTTTTATGTAATAATCTCGAAAACATTGGATACAACATTCCTGCAAAGATCATCCCGAACATATACAAAGCATCAAGCAATCGATAGCCTTTTGCATACAATCCAGCTTGAAACTCACCCTTTGGGTGCAATTGACGAAGTAAAATGGCATCAGAACGATTGTAAAGAAGCATCAAAAGAATAAGAATGGCGTAAGGCGCACTTTTACGAATAACTCCAAAAGAATACCCCCAATTAAATTCTAAAACCGGCGGCTTAAAGCGTAAAAACAAAATAATAATTGCGAATATCAGCGTAGCCAAGTAACACATAAGCTGTACTTGCACGAAATACGAAAGGGTTATTTTCCCTGGATTTAACCACATTGTACCTCCAACCAAAACGATCAGCAGAAATCTATCAATTACCGAAACAATGGTGTCAAGTGTAAAAAGGTGTAACCCTGCGAATATACTTCGAATGAAAGCAATGGTTTGAATCAGAAATTGCGTGCAGATCAATATGAATAGGAGGTAAAAGTCATAGTTGTTATATCCCAAAGCGAGGGCTGTGATCAACACCAATATTGAATACAAAACAAACAAAATCAGGCGCAATACAATTACATTGTTAAAGTGATTGCCTAGCTTATCATCCTCTTGTGCAATGTGACGTATGGTAAAATTATTGATTCCAAAATCTAGAAAAATATTAAATATTAGCGTAAGGGAAAGGAGCACGAAATATTTCCCATATACTTCGTTCCCCAATAGCGTTTGAATACCTGCGTCAATGACAAGTACCGAAAAAGGTTTAATAAGGAGATTAAGGGATAAAGAGAGCGCCAGATTCGAAAAGAACTTCTTCTGCATGGGCAAAAGTAAGGCAATTATTTTACAATCAGTTTAAAGCCGATGCCATGAATATTTAAAATTTCAATGCTTGGGTCCTCACTGAGGAGCTTCCTCAATTTTGCAATGTAAACGTCCATACTTCGACCATTGAAATAGTTATCATCACCCCATATGGCCCGCAAAGTTGCCTGACGATCCAAAACTTCATTTTTATTTTTGACCAACATTAGCAGTAACGCGTTTTCTTTTGTGGTCAGTTTTTTGGGGCCAGCTTTTAAAATCAGACTGCTTTTACTTGGTTCATATGCGAGTATCCCTATTAACAGTTGTTCATGTATCGATTCAGGGGAAGTGATTCTGCGAGAAATCGCATTAATTCTTGCCAATAATTCTTCCATGGAAAAAGGTTTTGTAAGGTAATCGTCCGCCCCTACTTCGAAACCCAGTAACTTATCTTCTTTCATACTTTTAGCCGTTAAAAAGAGAAGGGGTATGTGTTTATCCGTCATCCGTATTTCCTTAGCCACCGAAAACCCATCCTTTTCCGGCATCATTACATCTAAAATAATAAAGTCGAAATTCGTTGACGCTTCGTGATAATGACGTAAGGCAGCATTGCCTGTTTTTGCCAATGTGGTTAAAAACCCTTTTGAATTCAAGTAAGACTGAAGTAAATTCCCAAGGTTTTCATCATCTTCAGCTAGTAATATTCTTTTTGTAGCCATTAATCTAATCGTTAAGTTTAATTATAAATTCTGTTCCTAATCCTTCCGTGCTCAACACCTGAATCTCCCACCCTTGGGCATCGCATATCGCTTTCACATAACTTAATCCCAAACCAAAACCCTTTACATTATGAACGTTACCGGTTGGAACACGGTAGAGTTTATCAAATATTTTAGGCAAAAAGGATTTGTCAATGCCAATTCCATTGTCCTTAACGTGCAACATGAAAGGTTTATTACAAAAATCAAGGGTGATTTCAATGATTAAGTTTTCTTTTCTGTATTTAATGGCATTGTCAATAAGGTTCGCAATAAGGTTGGTTGTGTGCAGCTTATCCGCTGTAATCATACAAGGAAGACCCTTTGAACAAAATTTAATTTCTGCATCTTGCGGTTTTGTAAAGGCTACTACTTCAAGTTGTTTCTCTATTATTTCTACCAAGTTGACTTCCTCTTTCCTTGGTTTTATATCCCCCTTATTCAGAACTGCGCTTTGCAAAATTCCTTCAACCAAATTCTCCAAACGCTTGTTTTCATCTTTTATCATTTTAACATAGGGTTGAACGCTTAACGAAACTTGACTTGGTACTATGTCTTTGTCATTTAAAGCCTCGCAAGCCAGGGAGATGGTTGAAATTGGGGTCTTGAATTCATGGGTCATGTTGGAGATAAAATCAGATTTCATTTCAGAGAGCTTTCTTTGTTGAATAATGGTTTTTATCATGATGTACATTGTGAAAATCATCAACACAAAAAGCAAAAGGGTTATCAAAATATATACCTTCATTTCCCCAAGTATAAAACCCCGTTCCGTTGGAAAGGCAATCCTAAGGGTTAGGTTTTCATTGATTAAGTCGGTCGGAAAGAGATGGGTAGTGTAGGCGTTCCTGTTTCGTTGATTGTTTGAATAGTTTTTGCTTTTTCTTGCAAAAGGCAAGACTTCCCCTTGTTCATTCAAAACACAAAAGGTAAATCGTTTCGGCAAATCTTCATTTTTCAACTCTCGCTGAATTATAGAATCTAGATTTGACAAATTAATTCGCTGCTGTGGAGATTCGTAAACATTCTCCTTGAATGCTTGTAACATCAGCTCATTCACAAATTTGGCCTTTTTGAAAATGTGCTGTAAGAGTTTTTGATTCAATTGAATCGCCACTTTATTTGAGATACCTTGAGATTTTACGTTTGATTCCTTGAAGAAGTCTTGTAATTGACGTACGTCTTTTATTAACGTAACCTGTTCGGTTTTAACCCCTGAAAGAGAGTCCTTTGCCGTCCCTCGAATTACTAAATAGGGTTCAATCTTGTTGTTTATGAATATGGTGGTGTCTTGAATAGAAATCTCTTGCTTGGTGGACAGTGCTTCGCCAAATTCATTTTCCAGTATCTTCCTGTATTGTGAACTGAAATCTTGGTTTACAATGGCTTTAAACTTTTGATAGTCTATGCTTTTTTCATGCCTAAAGACGATTTTTTCTAAGGTTCTTTTTGCAACAACATCAATTTGCGTGCGCTTCCTCTCGTATAATTGAAACAATTGAAAAATTTCAAAAAAAGTAAGGCATGCAACAAAGAAAATTGCGGCAGATGTTAAATACTTAATCCGAATAGATTGAAACAATTTTTTTTAACGAATTTCAAAAACTTATCCTAAACTGCGTTGAGATTAACCTTTTTTAACGGATCAAGTTTACATGGCCCGAGAAAACGCAGATTTTATCAACATCAGGCATCTTAATGCGTATGAAATAAGTGTATACACCCGGCTCAGCATCTCTGCCAAGCACCCCATAAGAACCATCCCATCCTACTTCTACGTTATTTGTTTCAAAAACAACTTCACCCCATCTATTATAAATAAGCATGTTATAGTTGTATACATCAAACCCTACTGGAAACAAAGGTTTAAAGAATGGGTTAAAAGGATCCCCGTCAGGAGTGAACGCATTTGGGATGTAATACAACCCTCCAACTTGAGCGCGAATGGTTATTGATGTACTGTCTAAACAACCAAAAGAAGTAGAAGCGATTAAAGTGACCGTATAGCCCGCTTGGGTTCCAATGTAATTATGACTTGGGGAAACTTCTGATGAACTTTCTCCATCGCCAAAATTCCAAACATAACTAAGTGCACCCAAGCTTTGGTTTGTGAAATCAACTGATTCTGAAGATTCAGTAAACACAGACACTGAAGAACTAAAATCAGCTGTTGGATAGTTTTCTGTACATACTGCACCAAGCTGAGACGAGCTATCCACACAACCATTTAATGTTCCTACAACGAAAACACTATAACAACCTCCGGCAGCATAAAGGTTTTGAATGGTTGATCCCGAACCACTGAAATTATTTGTAGATACCCATTGGTACGACGCGTTTGGATTCGGTGAATCAATTGACATTGTTACATTCAACGGAATGCAACCCCATGTTGTATCTAAACTAAAGTCCATAACGGGCAAAGGCTTGATTGTAACGATTCCTGTTGCCGTATTGCTCACGCAATTATTTAAGGTGTAGGTTGCTTGATAATTGGTAGAGACCAACGGGCTTACAGTTATAGACGGCGTGGTTTGATTGGTTGTCGCCCATAAAAAGGTTCCACCTGGAAGGCTTGGCGTCGCTGTAATTGTACCAGACACCCCGTAGCACATAGACAAAGGCGCAATGGTTAATACGGGAACCGGGTTTACCGTAACGGTGCCTGAGGCTTGAGCTGTACAACCAGTTAAAGTATAAACCACTGAATAAGTATTTCCAGGTAGACCGGGGTTTACGTTAATAGATTGTGTAGTTTGGTTGTTCGACCATGCAAAGGTTCCTCCGACAAGGTTTGGTGTTGCTGTTAAGATGGTTGTATCTCCATTACAGATCGTATCGCTATTCACAGTTACCGTAGGTGTGGGATTCACCGTTACTACCGAAGTGTCGGTTGCCGAACAACCGTTCCAAGTATATGTAACTGAATACGTTGTACTTTGCATTGGATTGACAGTAATGGAATTAGTAGATTGACCATTACTCCAAGAAAGGGTTCCATTCGCTGGGGATGTCGTTGCATTTAGGGTTGCCGTTTGCCCTGTACAAATGGTGGCATTATTCACTGAAATCGTTGGGGTAGGTGCGACGGTGATGTTGACCGACGCCGTATTGGTGCACCCAGCTGCTGAAGTTGCTGTAACCGTGTAAGTTCCTGCTTGAGAGACACCGATGGCGGCATTCGTTCCCATGTTGTTGTTCCAAACGTATGTGTTTCCTCCGCTTGCTACCAATGAAATGCTTGGCGTATTACAATCAACGATTGTGGTTCCAGATACGTTGGAGATTTGTGCAGTTGGCGTTGGATTGACGATAACCGTCGTAGTTGCAGTTACAGCCCCACAATTGGAATTTATCGTGCATGTATAGGTCCCAGATGCTGCAGGTGTAGGATTAGCAATGGATGGGTTTTGTAGATTCGAGGTAAAACCATTAGGTCCTGTCCAAGAATAGGTATAATTTCCTGCAAGTGGAACAGCCGGAACAGGCGCAACACTTAAGTTCAAAGGTGTTCCAGTGCAAATTGGACCGTTGTTGGTGGCTGTAGCTGTGGGTGCAGCGCAGCAATTGATATACATCCAAATTCTGCCAATATTGTATGATATCTCTGACCAAATGTTTGACATTGCCGCACCATTGGTTGGGCAAGATTGCATGCCACTGCGCTGCAAGGTAGTTGGAAAACCTGCGATACTTGTAACAAAATTGGCTGGGCCATAGGAATTAACACATGCACCACGACACCCATATATGCCAATTACTTGTCCCGCAGTAATGGTAATGTTACAAGGAATGATTCCTCCGGGTTGATTGGTAGCGGTAAAGAGTTGAACAAAATTGTTTGTGGTGCCCGGAAATGCTGGGGGCGCCCCTGCATTGAATCTTACAACCCTTACGGTTTGAAGACCTTGAGAAGCATTTGTCGGTACCTCAAGACCACAAATGGTGAAGTTTGTAGGTGCCGTAAAATGGTAACCTCTGATCATTGACGAAAAGGTTGTTACCTGATTACCAACACTTATTTGAACTTGGGCACTAACTGACAACAAATTAATCGCAAGTAGCAATAATACAACGTATATTTTTTTCATTCAGATTTTTGAATTACAAAATTAAGATAAAAGAACGAGTTCATTAATTATGAGTTGCCTAAACTATCTAATTAAATTAACATGACCGGTTATGATCCGTTTATCCTCTGCCGTAGTAAGTTTAAAAGTGATTTTATAAGTATAGGTTCCCGCTGCACAATCTAAACCATCAACCCCATATGAACCATCCCAACCAACGTTTAGGTTGTGAGATTCAAACATGATTTCTCCCCATCGATTGAAAATTAACATTTCATATCCTTCTGATGAAACACCTGTTGAAAGCACTGGTTTAAATGTTTGATTGTATTTATCTCCATCTGGGGTAAAGGTGTTTGGAATATAATAAACCGCTCCAATGTCAGCTGTCATTTCGACAGAAACACTGTCCATACATCCCATAGATGTACTTGCAATCAACGTAATCGTAAACCCATCATTTGTTCCTTGAAATAAATGCGATGGGTACTCTTCATTTGACAATGATCCATCACCAAAATTCCATACATATCCTGTCGCACCAAGGGTATTGTTTGTAAAATTGATGGTTTGCGATGCTTCGGTAAATGCGGGTGGATTAGGTGAAAAACTTGCTTGGGGATAATTCTGAACGCATATATAATTTGACATAGTCGATGCATTTGGACAGCCATTCATTGTTGCAGTTAAGGTTACATCATAACAACCTCCATTAGAGAACGTCATTTGGGCATTTGCGCCTACTTGAGAACCAGCCCCATTTGAAGTCCAACTATACGTTGCCTGTTGACCTGTTGTATCCGCTAAAAGATTAATTGTTACCGGAACACAACCCGTTGTTGTGTCCGCAATGAAGCTTACGATTGGCAAAGGATTAACATTAATCGTAGCCGTTTCGGTATTACTTACACAACCATTTACTACGTAATCAACATTATAGGTCGTGGTGGTGATTGGAGACTCACTAATGCTAGAGGTTGTATCCCCTTGAGACCAACTATAAGTGCCTCCAGGCACATTTACATTTGCACTTAAAACCCCTGTTTGTCCTTCGCAAATCGTAATGTCTTGAACGGTTATGATTGGAAGAGGGGTAACGGTTACGGTGCTCGTTGCCTGAGGACTTGTACAGCCATTTAAGGTATAGGTAACGTTGTAGCTGCTTGTGATTTGGGGATTTACAGAAATGTTTTGCGTGTTTTGATTCGTTGTCAACCAATTGAAGGTTCCATTTGGAAGACTCGGTGTGGCTGTCAATAACGCTGTATCACCAAAACAAATGTTTGCATTATTAGCAGTTAATGTTGGTGTTGGATTAACCGTAACCGTCATGTCTCCCGTTGCTACACATCCGTTCCAAGTATACAAAACACTGTAAACAGTTGTTGCATTTGGATTTACAGTTATGTTTGCCGTGGTTTGCCCATTTGTCCAGATGGATTGACCTCCTGCAGGATAGTAAACAGGGGTAAGTACTACACTTTGTCCCGAGCAAATAGTGGTATCTATGTTCGTTACAGCTGGAACTGGTGCTACCGTTATGACAACATTGGCACTGTCAACACAACCATTTGCAGCGGTTACCACTACGTTGTAAGTTCCTGCTTGTGTTATGTTCACATTTGCAGAA
>RFQZ01000038.1 GCA_009924735.1 Flavobacteriia bacterium
GTAACTTGAGCGGTGATTGTAGCCTGACAACCATTTCCATCGGTAACATTTACAGAATAAGAACCTGCAAACAAATTGTTTAAATCCTGGGAAACCGCTCCGTTGGACCATTGGTAGACATAAGGCAAGGTTCCGTTCGAAGGCGTAAGGTTGATGCTTCCATTGTTAAAACCAAAACAACTGACATTCGTATTCGCAAAGGTCAATGAAAGTGCATTCGCAGGTTGGGTGATTGTAATGGTGTGGGTATGTGAGCATCCTACAGCATCCGTTACTGTGACCGTATAAGTTCCAGCAGGTACATTGGTTATGTCTTGGCTGGCAGATCCGTTTGTCCATGCATAGGAATAAGGCGCAATTCCTCCGGAAACGGTTAGGTTTACAGCCCCTGTATTGGTACCGAAACAAGTTACATTGGTTTGAAGGTAGGAACTTACCAATTCCCCCGGCGGTTGAGACAAGGTGTCTGTTATGTATTGTGAACATCCGTTTGCATCCGTTATGGTTACAGAGTAGGTACCAATCGGTAAATTAAGTAAGTTTTGCTGCGTAGAACCCGTACTCCATAAAAATCCATAAGGTAAAGTTCCTCCAGCAACGTTTAGCACAACGGAACCCGTTGAATCTCCATAACAGGCGACATCATTGTATGAGGAAGAGACATTGAGCGCTGAATCTGGTTCGGTAATCATTTGGCTTAAAAACAATCCGCAACCAATGACATCTACCACCGAAACAAAATAATTTCCAGGCGCTAAATTGAAAATGTCCTGCATCACAGAACCATTGGACCAAGTGTAAAAATAATTTGGATTTCCTCCCGTAACCGTTAAATCCACAAACCCATCTGCCCCGCCAAAACAATTTACATTGCCGAAAGTATGTGAGAGTGCCATCCCGTTTGATGGGTCTAACAAAGGAACGGTAAAGGGTATTTGACATCCATTGGCATCGGAAACCATCACTTGGTAAATACCTGAAAGCAATGTATCAATGTCCTGTGTGGTTTCGCCATTATTCCATAGGTAGGTATAACTAGGTACACCGCCACTCACACTTAAATTAATGTTTCCACTCGTACCACCAATGCATGAAGGGTTTACATGCGTTTCCGTGATAATTAGGGCGTTAAGTGGTTGTGAAATTACCGCGGTTAAGGAATCTGTGCAAAAATTTGCATCTGTCACAACGACGGTGTACGATCCTGCTAAAAGGTTTGAAATGTCTTGTGAAATAGACCCATTAGACCAACTGTATGAATAGTTTGGGGTGCCTCCCGCAACGGTAAGGTTAACGGTTCCTGTTGCAAAACCATTACACAAAACATCTTGATGGGTTTCAGAAAGCAATATCGGTTGTGAAAGTTGAATAACCGTTTGGCTAATGGTGTCTTGGCATCCGTTCGCATCTTGAACCGTTACAGAATAGGTTCCCGCTGGGATGTTATTTAGGTCTTGACTGACAAAACCATTGCTCCAAAAATAGGAATAAGGTTGGGTACCCCCAACAGGTGTTAAATCTACAGAACCCGTAGAAGCACCGAAACAGAATATATCGGCATGAGAGGCTGAAACACTTAATGGCGCAATCGGTTGACCGACAAAATAACTTCCTGATAATAAACATCCATTGGCATCGGTAACATTTACACTGTAGGTTCCTGTGGGTAATCCAGAAATAATCCCTTGGGTCATACCATTGCTCCAAATGTATGTATATGGATTTGTCCCACCCGATACGCCCATGTTAATGGCTCCGTTACTTCCTCCAAAACAACCAACGGGAGTGATAACTGCAGAGTTTGACAATGGAGCTGCAGGTTGGTTTACAACCATTGAGAGTTGACCAATACAATTGTTCGCATCGGTAATGAAAACAGTATAAATTCCAAAAGGTAAATTATTCAAATCTTGTGTAGTTGCACCAACATTCCATGAATAGGTATATCCTGGCGTACCACCGATCACCGATAAATTAATAGAACCTGTTGCGTCTCCGTAGCAACCAACATCAACATGGGTTTGCGTTGGCGTTATTGGAAGCGCTGGTTGAAGAATGGTTGCACCAGTGTTTTGTGAACATCCATTGACATCCGTCACAATCACCGTGAAATTTCCTGCGGGAAGATTGGTTGCGTTCTGATTGTTTGTATTGTTTGACCAGTTGAAAGTGTAGGGAAAGGTCCCGCCGGTTGCTGAAAGTGAGATAGAACCATTAAATCCACCAAAACAGGTTACATCTGTATGTGTGGTTGATAAAACAATGGGTGTAGGTTGAGTAAGGAATACTGTGTCAAAGGCTGTACATCCATTCGCATCCGTTACAATCACAGAGTAGGTACCAATGTTAAGGCCGGTTGCAACGGCAGTTGTCTGACCATTTGACCATAAGTATGAATAGGGAAGGGTTCCACCGGAAGGCACCACGGTCGCAATTCCATCCGAAGCGTTAAAACAACTGATTTGTTGACCATTGTAGTTGGAAGTCACCGTTGCAGAGGCTATTAACAAGGTGGGTTGAATGATTTGATAGGTTGCATTGGACTGACAGGTGAAGGCATCCGTAGCTGTTACCGTGTAGGTACCCGGACCTAAATTTGAAATGGTGGGTGTGGTTGCGCTGTTACTCCAAGAATAGGTATAAGGCGCGGTGCTGTTTGCGGCGATTTGGATGCTTCCATTTGCGAAGTTGAAACAGGTAACATTGCTTAAATTTACTAGGTTAATCGTGGGATTTGGGTGAACCACTACGGTGTCTAATAAGTTAAAGAAGGCGCAAGTACTGCCGCTAAAAGTGATGTTTAACTGATAAACGCCAGCGATTGAAGGTGAAACGGGATATAGGGTAGGTGATGGAGATGTAGATGTAAAACCATTTGGACCAGCCCAAGCATAAGTGGCTAAGGGACTGAAAGGTACGGAGAAGATTAGCGAATCACCAATACACAATGGATCATTATGCGTAACCCCAACCGGAGGGCATCCTGAATGAATGGTTAGTTGATTATTGCTTGTTGTTGGGCAACCAAACACATTATAAAAATCTGAAATTCCATTGTTGGTGTTAAGGTTGCCTGAAATGTTTCCTGCTCCATATATGTAGGCTTTATTTGCGATTGTACTGTCGCAGTTGAATAACAAGCAATCGTTTATTACTTGTACACGGTATTTAACCACCGCAGAATCTACACCGTTGGGAGAGTTTTGCATTGCACCTCCGATAATGGCATTGGCACCCGTCTTAACACGTGCCTTGATGCATTTGTTAACGGCATCGTATTCTGCTTGGTCATCTCCACTGACATCTGTTTTAGCACCAATAAAAGGACCGTTAACGTATGATATTGATCCTGGTACATAGGTCGTTCGTATGTCCAATGTGTCTACCATGAATGTATTGTTTGATACATCGCTTCCGATGTTTTTACCAACCATGGTGTATTCTAATATGTCACCAGGGACAACTTGACCTCCATTTAAATCTTGCACATAAACCGTCGCCCGTAAATCCGGTTCGTAAATGTCAATCGCAGAAGTGATCGTTCGAGGAATAATTACATCTTGGTTGGTGCTAATGGATAAAGTCGCAGATGTGGCATTGTTTCCCAAAAAGTTGAGTGCGGTATTGTTTGGGGAAAAAATAGAGGCATCATTCCCTAGGGTGTTGTTGTAATTGGGATTTCGGAAGGGGGTAAGCACTCCGTTGTATGTATAGCTGCTGTTAAAGAAATTCGTGGCGCTGTGGGTTGCATCCGAAACAGTTACCCCATTAAATTGTAGAAAATCTCCTTGTAAATCTCTGTCCCCGTCGTAAGCTATAAGTCCGAGTTGAAAGTTAACAGGGCCTGTGGGTGGAGTTGTAAACCCACTGAATGGAATGTTCAATACAGTATTTTGATTTACGTTTGCCAATCCATCAAATACCGTTAGGTTACGCATGGATTGCAGTGCATTTTTGTATACCACAACAATGGACCATCCTCCCCAAGAATTTCCTCCCGTTTGGGAAACGAGGTTTGCAAGGGTATACCTCGTGTTTAATCCTGCGCCAGCAACAATGGAAGTGATGTTTTTATAACAATAATAACTTGGGTGAGACCATGATTGTCCATTAATGGTTGGAACATCCATGGTTTGGTCAGCGGTTAATGTTTGGTAGGCTCCCGTGTTTAATTTGAGTTTCACCTGGCTTCTGTTCGCATAATTCGTCGTTGCGGCAGAAATCCGAGCTGCCCAGTAAATCCCTGCCCATAAAACCTCGCTACAATTTGGTAGAACGATACTGTCGCTACTCGACATATAGGTGGTAGCATCGTTGTCTATGTCCACATACCCCATGGTCAACGAGTGGTTTCCCCAAGTTCCCGCAGGAGGGATTTCGTTTTGGGCTGTTGTACAATTGTTTCCAGCAGAACATTTTAGTGAAGTATTGGAAATGATATTGATGCTTCCTTTTGCATTCGTTTGGTATCGAACACTCATTGGTGTTACAACTTGAGAAAGGAAAGCGTTGAAAATGCTGAAAATGCAAAAGACACCGATGAGAAGATAAGTCTTACGTTTAAAGGTATCGTAGAATTTCTGCATTTTATTTTCTTCCTTTACGAAAATGCTTTCAGTTTAGTTGCTCAATCGTTATTTTAACCCAATGCTAATGCTCACGGGTAAGTGGTCGGAATAGCCTGCCAGGTATTTAGATCCCGCAAAGGTTCTTTTCGGTTGAACTTGTTCCTTGTAGGTTTCCATTAGAAAATCAAAGTTGTAAATCTTCCCTGAATTTGGAACAACATGAAATTTTCCTGTCGTAAGTGAAGAAGAAACATAGATATGATCAAGAATCCCCCACTCATTGTCGTAAAAATGCGTTCCATGGGTTGGGCCGCTTTCTTTGGTAATCATCGGAATCAAACGTTCCTCAATGATTTTCGGCGCTGTGTTTTCTGGATGATCATTTAAATCGCCTAAAAATATCATGTTCTCTGTTGTTTTCATTCCTGCTTTTGAGGATACAACTGCGTTTAGAGAATCAATAAAATGCGCAGACACCTTTGCGGCTGCAATTCTTTTTGCATCGCTCTCATCCGTTCCGCCTCTTCTGCTTGGCCAATGATTGAGCATAACATAAAAAGTGGTCTTTTTAAACTGGAATTGTCCCCAAAGCACATCTCTTGTTGTTGCCTTGGTTTCACCGGGTAGAATGAACCTAATTTTACCCGATTGCAGTAGTTTTAATTTCACGCTGTCATAAATCATGGCTACATCAATTCCTCTGGCATCAGGACTTTCATAGTGAACCACCCCATAGTTTTTAAATGCTTTTTCATTTTTTATGATGTCGCGAACAACGGAAGCATTTTCAACTTCGGAAAAACCTACTACCATTGGCTTTCCTATGCTAAGAAGTACTTGCCGAATGTGGGCGAGTTTTTCAAAATATTTTTGTGAATTCCATTGATACTTGGCAAGCGGTAAGAATTCAGCATCGTCATTCGTACCATCAATGGTGTCAAAGAGGTTTTCTACATTATAGAAAGCGACCTTTTGTACCTTTTGTGCATGGAATGAAGTTCCGGCAGTTAGTGTGATGCAAATGGCTGTAAGAAATAGGATTTTGTTCGATTGTCTCATTGTTGTAAAATTAAATAGCGCCAAAATAACGTTTTATAAACCACTCAGTACTTAAGCATAACAAAATGAGAAACAACAAAAACCCACTGTCAATCAAATTTTGAAACAGGGTGGTTTCATGTTCAATGATGGCAATGTCATCCCTTTTTTCTATGCGATCCAAAGTTCGTGAAAAATTCTTCAGCAAGTTAAAGTTGCCCCCTGAGTTTTTGGATAATTGTTTTAACAAACCGTGGTTGGAAACATTAGAGCTGAATTCAAGGGAAATGTCTTCAACCACAAAAAATCCTTTTTTTACATATTTCTTTTTTTGATATTGGGTGTTTGCGGTCCAGTTATAGGTACCTGGTGGCAGGGTTCCGAGGTCGAGGTAATAGCCATTCCCAGAGACGTTGAATTTTGAAAGGTATTTTTTTCCACGTTGGTCTGTCAAGTTTAAATTGATTTCCGGTGTCGTTATGGGTTCGAGGCTCGCATTGTAGAAGTTTGCATTAACGCCAATTCGGTCGTGTTTGCTGAATTTCTTGTCGAACTGAACCGTAAGCCCCATCCCATATTGTTTTACCAATAAATAAGAAAAACATTTTGAGAACAAGGTGTTGAATCGCTCGTGGTTCTGGTGTTTTACATAGTCTTGAATTTTCCAACGCCAAACCCCTTCTCCATAAATCACACCGTATGGGGTTTGTTGGGAGTTTTTACCAAAATACAAAAGTGGATCGGATTTTACAGCGTTGCCAATTCGTTGGTACATCAAGATTTCGGATGAGCCGATGGGGTTTATTGCGCCGAATTTGGTAACCAAAGGTGGGTAAAAGTCCATTTCTCCTTTAATTTCGTCGGGGAGATCGAATGCAGTAAATCCAGAATTATACCTGCCTTGCGTTTCATCGGTTTGGTTGCGTGAATTACTGGTGCTAAATCGTTTCAATTTTGTGATAACTTGCGACGAGGTATTCGGAGCAATCACAAATAAAACTGGGATTTTATTTCTTTCGATTTGATTGTAAAACGCTTCGTCAAATTGATTTCCGGGGTCATTCCAAATGAGTAAATCCGGTTTGATGTTCTTTTCGAGTGCTTGTTTTGGGGTGTAATATGTGCAATGGTAATTCTCATTGGATTCTGCAACGCTGCGAAGGGCAGAGACATCGGGGTGCGGACTGTTTGAGACAAAGCATAATTCGTTTCTCGAGTCAATTACTTCGATGTAACAGGTTTTTGTATTGTTGTATCTACTGAATTCGCCGGCTAGGTATTCTATGCTGATGGTATAAGGTTGAAATCCAACCTTATTGGCAATGACCTTGAAGTTTTCTTGAATGAAATGATAGTTATTGTTTGTATAACGAATGGTTTTTGTTGCCAATGTCTTGCCATTAGAGCGCAAGGTGAGTTTCGCAGTGGTGTTTTTGATTTTGAAGGTTTCGATGTCGACTTCGATGGGAAACTCGTCCTTCAAAAATACGATGTCGTTGTAATAAAGATTCTGAATGCTTTGGTCTTTTTTTGGGGTGGTGTCTCCAACGCCCAGTGTGTAAATGGGGGTGAGGCTTAGTTGTTCAGCAGCGTAGGTGGGACTGTCACCAACATTGTAATTCCCATCCGAAACGAAAATCAAGGCTCCCGTATTTCGGTTTAGGTATTGTTCGGAAAGGGATTTGAAGGCCAATTCATGGTTTGATTTCTGCGCATTGAAATTCAAGTCTTGTGAATTTTTCAATTGTGAACCAATGGTGTAAAAGGCAAGTTCATACTTATCTGAAAACCTTTCTTTCACTTGGTCAATGAGTCGTTTCGCATTGTTTTGTATGGAAGCGCTGTCCTTGAAATGTGTCATGGATTTAGAGACATCGATAAGGGTAAGAACAATCGGTTTTTCTTGATCTGACTGGGTGTTTAGGAAGACGATGTCTAGCAGCAAGGTAAGGATGCAAAAAATGGCAATGGCCCGCAGGGTTGGGAGTATGCGTCGGATCCACTTTTTTTGTGATTGAAGCCAATCATTGTTGCGATAAAAATACCATGCAACAAATACGGAAAGTAAAATGACAGGAATCCACCAAAGGAAAGAGGCTGATGCGGATAGACTCATAGGTGCAAAAATAAAAATTCGAATCCATACCTAGAAATTATTGACGTATGAATGCAATAAATGGGTAACTTCGTGCAAAAAAAAATGTCAAAAGTAGTATACATTGTTTCCGCAAAACGTACCCCAATGGGATCGTTTTTAGGTGGGCTTTCTACCGTGCCTGCAACTAAATTAGGTTCAATTGCCATTCAATCTGCGATGGATAAATCAGGGGTTCCTGTGGATGCCGTAGATGAAGTTTTTATGGGGAATGTTCTCCAGGCAGGGGTTGGTCAAGCGCCTGCTCGACAAGCTGCTTTAGGCGCTGGGCTTAGCAACAATGTACCTTGTACTACCATCAATAAAGTTTGTGCTTCAGGAATGAAAGCCATTATGTTGGGTGCCCAGAGCATCATTACAGGGGACAATGAGGTGGTGGTCGTTGGAGGTATGGAAAACATGTCCCAAACACCACATTACTTAGAAGGTCGTTCCGGAACTAAATTCGGTAACATCGCAATGTTAGATGGCATTACCAAAGATGGTTTGTTGGATGTGTATTCTAAAGTACCCATGGGAAATTGTGCTGAAATTTGTGCAAAGGAACATAACATCACCCGAGAAGCGCAAGATGCCTTTGCCATCGAATCCTACAGAAGGGCTACACAAGCCTGGTCGGATGGTAAGTTTACCGAAGAAATTGCACCTGTTGCTGTACCTCAAAGAAAAGGGGATCCAAAAATCGTGGATACCGATGAAGAATTTACGAATGTTTTTATCGATAAAATCCCAGGACTAAGACCAGCGTTTGACAAGGAGGGAACCATTACCGCTGCGAATGCATCAACATTGAATGACGGAGGATCCGCTTTGGTTTTGGTGTCTGAAAATGCATTGAAAACCCATAACTTGACGCCTATTGCAAAGATCATTGGATTTGCAGATGCGGCACAAGCGCCTGAATGGTTTACAACGTCTCCTTCGTTGGCCGTTCCAAAGGCTTTGAAAAAAGCTGGTTTAACCATTGAAGATGTGGATTATTGGGAATTAAACCAGGCGTTTGCTGTGGTTGGGATTGCAAATACAAAATTATTAGGATTGGATCCTCAAAAAGTTGATGTGAATGGAGGAGCCGTAGCGCTTGGACATCCACTTGGAAACAGTGGGTCTAGAATTGTAGTAACCCTTATCAATGTATTGAAGCAAAACCAAGGAAAAGTGGGTGTTGCTGCCATCTGTAATGGAGGTGGAGGGGCATCTGCCATTGTGATCGAAAACATTTAAGAAGATTTTTATTAGGGAGAGGAAGTATATTGAAGTTAGTGGCAATTATGAAAAACTCCAAACCGACAATATTACTTCTGACAATTGGAATTTTATTTTGTCAAAATTTTTTCGGACAAAAAGACGAAAGGAAAGCCAATACTATGTGGGGACTTAACTATGGTATAAGTGCTTTTAATAAGACAAATTTTGAAATTGGCTATGGTTTTATTACTGAAAAATTATACCATACAGGAAAAAGAAGTGCTATTTGGGACCGGCATGTATTAATTACGACCGATCTGTCTTCAGAATTTCAAGTTGGTGACAAATTTATTTTCGGACCTAAAATTTCAAATAAATATTCTTTCGAACTATGGGACTGGGAATTTAATTATTTAGGAATTATTTTTGGCGCGGACTATATAGCATACAACGACCTAAAGTCAATAAACAATGTATTAAGACCTTCTATTGGATTTCATTATTTTCACGAGGTTTTTGAATTGTCTTATGGTTACAATATTCGACTAGACAATAATTATGCTTTGCCAATTAATACCCATGTTATTCAGTTTAGATTTAAACCATATATATTTATTAAGGCAATGGGTATAGCCTGGGGACGCAAATAACAGCCACTAACAGCGGCTAAAATAAAATTGGCTGCATTGTACTTCTAATGAAAATTTATTTTACATTTGAAATGTGGTTTCCAAAATAAAGTTCGTCCTTCAAAATGTCCAACTTTCTTTAGCAGCGAACCGATATGCTTCCTTTTTTTTTACCAGCTTCCGCTGGCACCGCCTCCACCGAAGCTGCCTCCACCAAATCCACCGAAGCCAGAGCTACCACCTCCACCGCCTCCACCATAACCTCCGCCAAAACCTCCCATAAATATTCCTCCGCCAGCTAGGGTTGTTCCCCCGCCTTTTCCGCCTTTGCGGACTATGAAAACAATGATGAGTATGACCATCACTACGATGATCAATACCGTAGATTTTCCAAGGTTTCCTTTTTTATGATAGGTAGAATGGTTGTATTCTTTTTTTGAAAGCGCTTTTAGGACTTTTAAGCTTTTTTCAATGGCTAGCATTGCGTTGCCGTTTTTCATTTCAGGAATGAACTCTCGATCTATGATGTCTATGCACACCAAGTCAGGAATGATCCCTTCTAAGCCCCTTCCGGTTCGTATGGTTACCTGTCTTTTTCCTTCGCCAAATGGCTTGATGAGCATGACGATTCCGTTGTCTAAGTCCTTGGTTCCTACACCCCAAGATTCACCTAAGTCATCGGCAAATGCTTCGATTTCCATGTCTTTGAGGTCGTCAACGACAACGACAACAATGGCGTTGGAAGTTTGTTTTTCAAAATCATCCAGTTCTTTTTCGATTTGGTTTTCTTCAGATGGGCTTAAAAAACGAGTGGAAGTTAAATCGTTATATGCTTTTGGAGGATAAGGTTTACCAGGGATTTGTGCGAACAGCGTTAAGCCAAAGAATAAAAATAACAGGGTGCATGTTTGCTTCATTCTTCAGAGATTTCGTTGCTTAGTTCGTTGATGTCGTTTTTTTGAAAAGGGAAAAACTTTCCTAATTCGATGCCGGCCTTTTGAATTCCTAATATTAAGCCCGTCTTGTAATCTCCTTTTGAGAAATGTTCTGACATGATTTTATAGGTATCGTCCCAAAAACCTTCAGGTACTTTTTTGTCAATTCCTGAATCTCCCAAGATGGTCAATTGCTTTCGAGGAAAACATACGTAAATCAATACGCCGTTCCGTTCCTGGGTCTTTGTCATTCCTAATTTCTCGAACGTTTTTCTTGCTTCGGCGAAAGGGTCTTTGGATCCTTTAGAATCAATGTGAATGCGTATTTCGCCACTGGTTGATGTTTCAGACGCGGTGATGGCGGAAACAATTTCTGTTTTATCGGCTTGGGATAGCATGTATTTAGAAATTGACTTCTGGGGATACATCGGCTCCGCTCATGGCTTGGAACATGTCTTTTTTAGGGAAAGTTTCCTTGTTAAGCAACATGCTGTTGAAGAATCCACGAATGTGTGTGTTGTAATCTTTTACAGATTCATTGTAAAGGTCGCGTTCGCGTTTAATTCTGTTTTCGGTGCCTTCCAGTTGTATTTGAAAGTCCCTAAAGTTTTGGGTAGATTGGATGTTCGGGTACGCTTCGTACATGATGTTAATGGCTGTGTTGATTTTTTTACCCATCAACTCCATGTCTTGGGGTGTTTTTGCTTCCACAATCCCAGCGCGGGCTTGGGTTACTTTCGTGAGTATTTCTTTTTCATTGTTTGCAGCGCCTTTTACGGTTTTCATCAAATTAGGAATCAGGTCTAATCTTCTTTGGTAGGCTGATTGTACATTTCCCCATTTTTCATTCACATTTTCTTGGTAGCCCACCGCTCGGTTGTATGCGTTGTAATAGGCAAAAAATCCCAATAGCAATACGCCTGCTATGGCGATAAGAACGATGTATCCTTTTTTCATTTTTATATTTTTATTCAAAGCTAATCGCTTTAAGGGTTTGGATTACGTATTTAACAAAAATTATTTTTTTGCCTTTATTTACAGTCGGATTGATGGTCTTTGTGTTTAAATTGAATCCAATATTCTTTGAATTTCTCTTTTGTTTTGTAATACCTGGTTTCCATTTTTCCGATGCTTATTTTTTTGAGGGATTCGATTTGTTCCGCCAACCTTCTTTTCAGGAAGTAGTTAGGTTGATCGTTCCAGCTTCCGCAATGTTCAACCCCTGTAAAGGCATTGCATTTTTCGGTTCTGACAAAGGGCATGTGTATGGTGTAAACCACGCTGTCAATTTGGTCTAAATCTTTGGTGTTTATTTTCGTGTTTTTTAAATCAATTTTTAAATATAGGCCTTCACGGTATTTCGCTTTAAGGTAGGTCCCTACTACATTTGCCACCTTGTTTGAGAATTGATGAGCGATGTCGCCTTGTTCATTAAATTCCAATCCTTTGTAGCTTCCGAACATTCCTTTTTCGTCGATGTAGACGGTATCGCTTTTGGGTATTTGTATGTGAGTAACTTCCTTTTTATCAGAGGATTTCTTTTTGTTTTTCGAGGAGTGACATCCTAAAAATAAAAGGGCGGGAATGAGAATTAGGAGGTATTTTGGTTTCATAAAGATTAAAAATTAATCAAAATTATTGATTAGAATGTAATTATTTAGTATTTTTGTACCAATCAAAGATAAGCAATACATTTTTGTAAAATCGAATTAAAAATTAGGAAGGATGCCGGTATTGCGCTCCATAGTTCACATGGATTTGGACACTTTTTTTGTGTCTTGTGAAAGATTGTTAGACAGTCGTTTGGTAGGAAGACCAATTCTCATTGGGGGCACGAGTGACCGAGGGGTGGTTGCTTCTTGCAGTTATGAGGCTCGGTTGTATGGGATTCATTCGGCGATGCCTATGAAAATGGCGAAAGCACGTTGTCCCGATGCGATTGTAATCAAAGGGAATTCAGGCATATACAGCCAATATTCTCGTATGGTAACGGACATTGTGAAAGAAGCGGCACCTGTGTATGAGAAAGCGTCTGTGGATGAATTTTACTTGGATTTCACGGGGATGGATCGTTTTTTCGGCACCTTGAAATGTGCGACGGAGTTGCGTCAAAAAATCATACGGGAGACGGGGTTGCCCATTTCTTTTGGTTTGTCTGAAAACAAAACGGTTTCTAAAATCGCTACCGGGGAAGCGAAGCCAAACAATCAATTGAGTGTTTCTTATGGAGAGGAACGCGGTTTTTTGGCTCCTTTGTCGGTTCAAAAAATACCCATGGTGGGTACAAAAACCTACCAAACCCTTTGTAACCTTGGGATTAGGAAGATTCATGCCATCCAGCAAATGCCTGTTGAAATGATGCAGGGAGCCTTGGGTGAAAATGGCGTGGGCATTTGGAAAAAAGCACAAGGTGTAGACCTTTCTCCGGTGGTTCAGCATACAGAGCGTAAATCCATCTCGACAGAACGAACTTTTGATCAGGATACGATTGATGTGGTTAAGTTGAAAGGGATTTTGAGCGCCATGGCGGAAAACCTTGCCTTTCAATTGCGAAGAGGTTTAAAGCTTACAGGGTGTGTGACGGTTAAGATTCGGTTCTCTGATTTTCAAACCCAAACCTTGCAACGTAAAATTCCTTACACGGCTGGGGATCATGAGCTGTTGCCTTTGGTGGCAGAGTTGTTTGAACGGCTGTACAACCGAAGACTGCTGGTTCGTTTGATTGGAATTCGTTACAGCGATTTGGTGGGTGGAAATCATCAGCTGAGTCTCTTTGATGAAACCATCGATTACGCCCGACTCTATCAAGCCATGGACCGTATGCGTCTGCGTTATGGGGACCGCGCCGTCATACGCGCCTTGGGGATGGAAGCCCGTACCATTGGCAGGTGGAATCCCTTTGATGGTGATGTGCCTCCTTTACTTGCCAATCGCAGGGTTTAGCTTTTCAATGTAACGATATGAAACTTCATTCACATTTCAGTTTGAAATATGGGGTGCATGCGCCCGAGGTATTGGTGGCCTGGGCCAAAGAATCGGGGTACGAATCGGTGTTTCTTGCAGATATCAATTCGACCGGTTCGGTGATGGCTTTTGTTCGCGAAGCACAAAAACTTGGTTTGCACCCCGTTGTGGGTGTCGAATTGAAAAATGGAATGCAAACCATCGCCACGTTGATTGTTAAGAACAACATGGGAATTCATGAAATGAACCTGTTTTTGAGTCAATACCTACACCGCGCTGAAAGCTTTCCTCAAACTTTGCCACACTTTAACCACTGCTGGGTTTTCTATCCCTTGGAAGCGAAAATCTCTCGAGCAATGGCAGACAATGAGTACTTCCAAATCAACCTTCACCAGCTTAGGAATTGGGACATCCGTTATCAAAACAAAATCGATGAGACACGTGTGGTTTTGCTTACGCCCATGATTTTTAATGGAAAACGAGATTTTAATACCCATCGATTGCTTAGAGCCATTCACCATAACACCTTGCTGTCGAAACTTTCTCCTCAAGATCAGGCAGATGAAGATGCACGATTGTGTTCCAAGGAGGCGTTGGAAAGCTTATGTGGACATCACCTAAAATTTTGGCATAAAACCTTGTGTTTTTTCAGTGCTTGTGAGGTTTCTTTTGCTTTTGGTGAAGCGGCGAAATCCCAAAACCTAGCCACGTATACAGGTTCTAAAACAGCAGATGAAAACCGTTTGCGTGCGTTGTGTTTGGAAGGAATTCCGTATCGATACCCGGCATTGAACAAAGAAATTTTGGAAAGAATTGAGAAGGAAATAGCCATCATTGCACAGAAAGATTTTTTGTCCTATTTCTTGATCGCTTGGGATTTTACTTCCTATGCCCGTTCCAAAGGCTTTTTCTATGTAGGAAGAGGAAGTGGGGCAAATAGCATTGTCGCCTATCTTTTGCGCATTACCGACGTGGATCCCTTGGAATTAGACCTTTATTTTGAACGTTTTATTAACCTGTACCGAAAAAGTCCGCCCGATTTTGACATTGATTTTTCGTGGAAAGACCGAGATAAAATCATAGAATATTTATTTGAAACCTACCCAAATGCAGCTTGGCTTTGTACCTACAACACCTTTCAATACCGCGCTACCGTTCGAGCGTTGGGGAAGGTATTCGGTTTACCGAAGGAAGAAATTGATAAAATCAGCAATCGCAACATCCCGGTAGAAAAAATGGACACCCTTTCGAAATTGGTGGTGCGTTACGCGGCTTACATCAAAGACATGCCTTCTCATTTGAGCGTGCATTCCGGAGGCATTGTCATCAGTGAGAAGCCCATTGCTTTTTTTTCTGCCACTTTTCTGCCACCGAAGGGTTTTCCGACCACGCAGTTTTCCATGCTGGAAGCGGAAGATGTTGGCCTGTACAAATTTGATGTGTTAAGCCAGCGTGGATTGGGGAAAATACGAGAAACCTTGGACATTATCGCTTACAACCAACCGGATGTGTATGTCGAAGACATTCACAACATTGATGCTTTCAAAAAGGACCCAAAAATCCGCCAGCTTCTCAAGAATTCGGATGCGTTGGGGTGCTTCTATGTTGAATCTCCCGCCATGCGGATGCTGATGGTAAAGCTACAAGTTCAGAACTACATCGGATTGGTCGCTGCAAGTTCAATCATTCGTCCAGGCGTATCCCAATCAGGGATGATGCGCGAGTATATTTTGCGACATAGGAATCCAGAACGCAGGAAAGAGGCGCATCCCGTTTTGTTGGACATCATGCGAGAAACCTATGGCGTTATGGTGTATCAGGAAGATGTAATCAAAGTAGCCCATTATTTTGCAGGCTTGTCGTTGGCTGAAGCAGATGTATTGCGCAGGGGAATGTCTGGAAAATTCCGTTCAAGGGAGTCGTTTACCAAGGTAAAACAAGCTTTCTTTGAAAACTGTGGTCAAAAAGGATATGCAATCACCTTGGTGCAGGCTGTGTGGGACCAAATTGAAAGCTTTGCTGGCTATGCGTTTTCCAAAGGTCACTCTGCTTCGTATGCCGTTGAAAGCTACCAAAGTCTCTATTTAAAAGCCCATTTTCCCTTGGAGTACATGACGGCAACCCTCAATAATTTTGGCGGGTATTACCGCACGGAAATGTATGTCCATGAAGCCCGGAAATTTGGGGCGATAATCGAAGCGCCTTGTATTCAAGAAGGTGAATATGCCTGCGTGTTGATCGGGAATCGGTTGGTGTTGGGTTTTGTGCTTTTGGAAGGCTTTGAGGTGGATGTAGCCCGTGAAATTTTGCATGAACGAAGGAAAAATGGACCTTTTAGAGATTTGGATGATTTTTTAGACCGTGTACACATTTCGTTGGACCAAGTATCCATTCTCATTCGCATCAATGCCATGCGTGTTTTTGGGTTGTCGCGGAAGGCTTTGCTTTGGAAAGCCCATTACCGCTTGCATAAAGCACCTTTGCATTCATCGGTCAACACCTTGTTTGCAACCCCAGTGAAATCCTTTGTGCTTCCAGCGTTTGAAGAGCATTCTATGGAAAGGGTATTTGACCAGTTGGATTTGTTGGGATTTCCTTTGTGTAACCCTTTCGATCTTCTTTCGGATCCTTTGCCAAACCATGTTTTTGCCCGCGAATTGCCTACCTCCAAAACGCTGAGAATGGAAACGTATGGTTACCTTGTCGCTGTCAAGAAATCCAAAACCAGCAAAGGAGACTTCATGTATTTCGGTACTTTTATTGACATCGAAGGGAATACCATTGACACCGTCCACTTTCCAGAAGGCGCTCGTAAACATCCATTCCAAGGAAAAGGAATTTATCATTTGAAGGGGGTGGTTACGGAATCTTTTGATTACTTCTGTTTAGAAGTCGGTGAAATGCGCAAAATGCGCTGGATAGACGATGTGCGTTACAGGGAGGTGCCCTTCGACAAGTCCTGATTCCTTCAAAACAATTTATTCTGCTCATGTGTTATGATTGCATGTACCAACTCAAAACCACCCAAATCGTGAAAACCAACATGGAAACGTGTTGGGATTTCTTTTCCTCGCCAAATAACCTTTCCAAAATAACGCCATCCTCCATGGGTTTCATTGTACGCACTGAGGTTCCAGAGAAAATGTACGAAGGTCTGATGATCGAGTATACGGTAAAACCCTTGTTGGGAATTCCCATGAACTGGGTTACGGAAATTAAAACCGTACGTGAAAATGCCTTTTTCGTTGACGAACAACGCGTGGGTCCTTACAGAATTTGGCACCACGAACATCATTTTAAAGACCTCGGAGGCTCCGTGGAGATGACCGACATTGTCTCCTATCAATTGCCTTTTGGTGTTCTTGGTCGCATCATGCATGCCTTGTTTATTCGAAAGAAACTCGAAACCATTTTTGCGTATCGATTTGAGGTCGTAGAAAAGCTTTTCAACCAACATTGAGTAGATTCCTTACCTTTGAACCATGAAGTTCAAGGATTATCCGCTGCACCCAACCCTGTTAAAAGCCATCGAGGAATTGGGATACAATCGTCCTACGGACATCCAGCACAAAGCCATTCGTCACATTCTTAATGGAGAGGATGTAATGGCGGTTGCCCCAACCGGTACGGGAAAAACAGCTGCTTTCGTGATTCCAATTTTGCATAAACTGGAAAAATCCAAAGGAAAAAAAGGATTGAAGGTGTTGGTAATGGTACCTACCCGCGAATTGGCTAAACAAATTGAAGAGGTATTCATGCAGCTTGGTAAATACACTTCAGTGAAGGTTCTTGCGGTTATTGGAGGCGTTGAACAAGATCCCCAAATCGCACGGTTGAAAGATTCTGTGGAGGTGTTGATTTGTACACCGGGACGGATGTTTGACCTCATTGCACAAGGTTTTATTGACCTTTCTGGCATTCATACGTGGGTATTGGATGAAGCGGACCTCATGTTGGACCTTGGTTTTGCAAGAGACATTAAGGATGCACTGAACAAATTACCTATTCACAAACAAACCCTGTTTTTTACGGCAACCATAGATAAAAAAATTAAATCATTGGCGTATGACGTAGTTCGGAGCGCGATTCGAATCCAAATATCCCCGAAAAATCCCGTTTCAAAGAACGTTGCCCACGCGGTGCTTATGGTAGAAATGGATGACAAAAGGTTTTTTTTAGAGAACCTGATTTCGGAATATGAGGGGCAACGGTTTATTGTTTTTGTGCGGACAAAAGTCCGTGCAGAAAGGGTACACGCCGCTATGGCTCGCATCAACATAGCCTCAGAGATTTTGCATGGGAGCATTGAGCAAAGTGAGCGATTTGACATTTTGGATCGGTTTAAAGCAGGTGAAAACAAGGTGCTCATCACAACAGATGTAGCTTGTCGAGGGATTGACATTCCCAATGTTGAATATGTTATCAACTACGATTTACCTGACAACCCAGAAAATTATGTACACAGATGTGGGCGAACGGGTAGGGGGACATCACGTGGACAAGCATTGTCTTTTTGCAGTCAGGGCGAGCTTTCCTTGTTGGCTGACATTGAAGTGTATGTTGGCGAGGAAATCGAACGGTATGACCTTACCACCGAGGAATACAAACAAATTATCGAAGATCGAATGGATCCAGATGAGAATTGGAAAAAGCTAATGGAAGAGAATGATTTAGACGAATGGGATTAGGTCTTTTTTGTGCATTCTACCACGATGGCTTCATCTACTTTTTCTTTCATTAAAGCCAAGTCCAGTACTTCCTTCATGGTTCCAATGTAATGTATTTGCAAGCCTTTTAGATACGTAGGTTGAATCTCATCCACGTCTTGTTTGTTTTTTTCACAAAGGATGATTTCCTTAATTCCAGAACGCTTTGCGGCTAAGATTTTCTCTTTGATTCCACCTACAGGCAACACTTCTCCTCTCAAGGTGATTTCTCCTGTCATCGCGAGGTTTTTCTTTACTTTTCTTTGGGTAAAAAGGGAAGCCAGAGAGGTCAACATGGTAATTCCTGCACTCGGTCCGTCCTTGGGCGTGGCGCCTTCGGGAACATGCAAATGCACATCATGCTCGTTAAAAACGCATTGGGGAAGTGAGAGCCAATCACTGTGAGATTTCAAGAACGCCAAAGCAATGACGGCGCTTTCTTTCATAACATCCCCTAAATTCCCTGTCAAGGTAAGTTTTCCATTTCCTTTGGAAATCGAAGATTCAATGAATAAAATGTCACCCCCAACCGAAGTCCATGCCAGTCCCGTTACTACGCCAGCGACCTCATTTCCGATGGTTTTGCTGCGGTTTCTTCCCGCGCCGAGGAACGTAAATAAATCCTCGATGAGGATGGTCACAT
The DNA here is from genome assembly GCA_009924735.1 of Flavobacteriia bacterium. Taxonomy (GTDB): domain Bacteria; phylum Bacteroidota; class Bacteroidia; order Flavobacteriales_D; family Crocinitomicaceae; genus UBA952. Next base: position 18,827 of record RFQZ01000038.1, read on the forward strand.
TGTACGTTTCATTCGTTGCTATTTGCTTTGCACGGTTTCTGACCAATTTCGCAAGCGTTTTGTCTAATCCCCTTACCCCTGATTCATTGGTGTAGGATTCAATGAGTTTTTCAAGAACTTTTTTATCAATGGAAAAGACGTCCTTTGACAAACCATGCTCCTTTAATTGCTTAGGAATTAAATGTTTACGGGCGATTTCAATTTTTTCTTCTACGGTATATCCGTTCACTTCGATGATTTCCATGCGGTCTCTCAAAGGGCCTTGGATTTCAGATAGGTTGTTTGCCGTTGCAATGAACAAAACTTTCGACAAATCGAATTCATTCTCCACAAAATTATCGTGAAAGGTGGAATTTTGTTCTGGGTCTAAAACCTCCAAAAGGGCAGAGGAGGGGTCGCCGTGGTTGCTTCTGCCTAATTTATCGATTTCATCGAGTACAAACACAGGGTTGGCAGATTCTGCTTTTTTCAAACTTTGAATCACCCTGCCTGGCATTGCGCCGATGTAGGTTTTACGGTGTCCTCTAATTTCGGCTTCGTCATGTAAACCACCCAAAGACATGCGGACGTATTTTCTGCCCAGTGCTTCAGCGATGGATTTTCCCAATGAAGTTTTTCCGACGCCCGGAGGGCCATAAAAACACAGGATAGGGGAATTCATGTTGCCTCGGATTTTGAGTACCGCTAAATATTCCAAGATTCTTTCCTTTACTTTTTCGAGACCGAAATGATCCCGTTCCAAAATTCTTTTTGCCCTTTTTAAATCAAGATTGTCTTTTGTGAATTCGTTCCAGGGCAAGTCCAATAAGACATCTAGGAAATTCATTTGAACGGTGTATTCCGCTCCTTGTGGGTTCATGCGTGCAAGTTTGTCCAATTCTTTGAAAAAAGATTTCTCTACTTTTTCATTCCATTTCTTGGCCATGCCTCGTTCCCTGAACTCATTCAAATCTTGTTCTTGCGGATTGTCTCCCAGCTCATCTTGAATGGTTCGCATTTGTTGATGCAGGAAGTATTCTCGCTGTTGACGGTCCAAATCTCTTTTAACCTTGTTCTGGATTTCGTTTCGCATTTCAAGCATCTGCACTTCCATGGTCAAGTGTTCGAGCACCATAACCACCCTTTTCTTTAGGTCCATCTCCTCGAGCATTTCTTGTTTTTTTGCCACATCGGCATTCATATTTGCTGAAATGAAATTCACCAAAAATGTAGGGCTGTCAATGTTTCCAATTGCAAATTGCGCCTCAGAAGGGATGTTTGGACTTTCCCGTATGATTTGTAGAGCCAAATCCTTAACGGTTTTTATCATGATGTTTAATTCCTTGTCCTTTTTGTTCATCACGGGTTCCTTGAAAACCTTAACCGTTGCCTTCATGTAGGGCTCAGTTTCTGTGGGGGTGATGATTTCAAACCTACGTTTCCCTTGGATAATCACTGTTGAACTGCCGTCAGGCATTTTTAGGAGTTTAATGATTTGCGCAACCGTCCCGATGGTATTGATGTCATTAAACGAAGGAGATTCTTGTTCTTGGTTCTTCTGGGATACAACACCGATGATTTTATCGCCCTTGTTTGCATCTTGAATCAGCTTGATGGATTTGTCTCTTCCAACCGTAATGGGAATTACGACCCCTGGAAAAAGTACATTGTTTCTCAAGGGTAAAATGGGGAGCTGGTTGGGAAAGGATTGGCTA
>RFQZ01000039.1 GCA_009924735.1 Flavobacteriia bacterium
TCTTTTTTATAATTTTAAAAAAAATTAAACATGAAAAAATTAACCTTACTTATTGTTGTAGCAATTGCTACTACTACCATTACTTCTTGTAAGAAAAAAGGATGTAAAGACTTGACTGCGGTAAACTACAATTCAAAAGCCAAAAAAGACGACGGTTCTTGCTTGTACAAACCATTCATTACCCTTAACGGTGCAGCGAGCGTTACCTTAAATGTTAATGCTACCTATACCGATGCTGGAGCTACTGCCATCAACAAAGACGGATCTTCAGTGATGGTTTCAACAGACAACCAAGTTGATTCTTCATTGGTTGGTACATACTACGTAAACTATTCTGCAACGAATGCAAATGGAACTTCTACAGCTAAAAGAACGGTTAACGTGGTGATCGGTCAAGCAAATTGGACTGATGTTACTTGGGCTTTAACATCCACTTGCAGCGGGACTCAATTCCCACTTTCAAGTACGCCTGACATCAACGCAGGTGCATCTCAAACAGCCATTGAAATCACTAATTTCTTTAACCTTGCAGGAGGAACCGCTACAGGAACCGTTAACGGTGCGAATGTAACCCTACCTCAACAAACCATTAACATTGGCTTGGGCGACATCATTTTCTCAGGTACTGGGACGATGAATGGTTCAGGAACTCAGATTCAAATTAACTATACGTATGACAATACGATTCCGTTAATTGGAGGAACAGGAACTTGTTTGGCAGTATATACAAAACAATAAGAAACTTTGATCTTTGTTTAAAGCGGGCAATGCCCGCTTTTTTTATGCTTAAAACTTAAGATGAGAGGAACTACAGCATAATTCCCTTCTTTTCGAATTGCTTCAAATACGTTAAATTTTCGGTAAGAATGGTACGCGGCGCAAAGACAAACTTCTTATCATACAGGATTTCTTCAAGCCAAAAACTAACCCAAAATTCATTGTATAAATTAAAAACTTCAGGACTGATCATTTCGATCTTCGCCAATTCACCTGGGAGCATAACTTCAAGCGAATGCCTGAAAACAGATGTTTTCACATTTTCTCCTGTCTTCAAATCTTCCCCATAACCAACACTTGTTACAATGATTCCCTCTATAATGTCCGGTTTATTGTTCACTAGGTAAACATAATAGGAGGGTTCACCTTGGCCTTCATCTAATAAGACAACCATATTTATTCCTTCTACAGGCGGAATTAATTCACTTAACTTCATGGGATAATTTAATGGATTTTCGAGCGATAAGAATGTACCGAAACAAATCGGTTGGATGCCCAATGCGGGTATAGTTGGTACCTAGGTCTAAACGGTTCGCGTTTTTAAAAAATTCGCCCACACCATACTCTTCGCTTCTTTTGTGACCTGTGCGCACAATGATCAATTTTTCTTTCGGGAAAACCAGTATATATTGCCCTTGTAAGCCATGAAAATAATTTATAGAAACGCTTTTGTCTTGATAAACCCAAAAATGCAAACCATAGCGACGGTTTGGGGTAAGGTATTTTGTCAGCATAGGTATCGGTGTAAAGGCCTGCTGAAGATAAGATTTTGGGACAATCTGCTTTCCATCATAAACACCCTCATTCAAGATCAACCGTCCCAGCTTCAAATAGTCAATTGGAGACGCATACAAACAACAAAATGCCTTTTCCTGATACGACTTGTCTGCACCCCAAAAAACATCGTCTTCCGGCTTTAAATGGCGCCAAATTTTATCATTTGCATAATCAGACAAGGAACATCCAGTTGCTTTTTGAACTATAATTGCCAACAATTGGGTGTTTCCACTTTGATAGGTAAATACTTTACCAGGTTTGTGATTCAAACGTTGATTTAAAACGATGCGATTTACATCTGAGCTGTAATATGCTTCTGCATTCTCAGAAAATGGGTTCGCCGCAGATTCTTGCCAATCCAAACCAGAAGACATGGTCAGTAAATTCCTTATCGTAATGGTTGATCGACCATAAGCAGCGAATTTTGGAATATAATTTTTAACTGGCTCATCTAAACTTTTAATTTTTTTCTCCTGTATGGCAATCCCAATCAACAAAGAAACCAGGGACTTCGCCATGGAAAATGAATTAGATAGCTTGTGTTGACTGAATGAATTTTCATACCATTCATAACAAAGGGTATCTGATTTATATACCAGAAACGATTCAGTATGATACTTTTTAAAAAAAGATAAATCCGAATTTGACAATACTTCTTTGGAGGATGTAACCGCATGCGCTTCGTGACTTGCCTTAGTAACACGTACTGAGTTTCCATCATTGATGTCATAAACATCCGGGCCTGATTTCCCTTTCAGGTAAACGTTCATTAAACCATCATAAAGGTATGTTCTTCCACTCAAAAGTACGAGCAGGTTAATGACAACCAGTCCATAAAGAAGTAGAAGAAATGTTTTTTGAAAAATCCAGCCTATTTTATTCCGTTTCAACATAACCGAATAAGGTTTTCAGATGGTATAACAAACGGGATTGAACTTCTTGGAGATCCAAGGTTGTACCTATTTCTTGTTTCATAGAAGTGACTTCTTTTCCTGTTATTCCACAGGGTACGATACTGTCAAAATAAGACAAATCCGTATTTACATTAAATCCGATTCCATGCATCGTCACCCAACGAGAACTTTTAACCCCAAACGCACAAATTTTACGGGGAATTTCATCGGCAATCCACACCCCTGTTAGTCCTTCCATTCGCGTTCCTGTAATTCCAAAATCCAACAAAGTCAATATAACGGACTCTTCCAAAAACCGCATATATTTATGAATATCTGTGAAAAACTGATCTAAATCAAAAATTGGATAAACCACCAATTGACCAGGACCATGGTACGTAATGTCGCCTCCTCGATTGATCTTATAGAAAGTCGCCTCCATGGCATCTAGGTCTTTTTCATTTGCCAACAAATTGCTTTCATTCCCACTCTTGCCTATCGTAAAAACGTGAGGGTGTTGGCAGGTGATGAGATGGTTCAAAGGATTTGACTTATGCTCCACATCCTTTTCTGAAATTTTTTGCTGTATGATTTCATTGAACAAAACCCCTTGGTAATCCCAGGCTTCTTTGTAATCAACTGTGCCTAAGTCTGTATGTTTTACGAAAGGCAAAGACATTAAATTTTGGCTAATTCGTCCTTCAAATAATCGATGATTTTTATATCCATTATGTCAACTTGATTCAGTTCGCATAAATAGTAAGAGGCCCAATCGACCAAGTGAATATAGTAAATTGAACGTTCAACCAAGGATTCTCCTTTCGGGTAAAGGTTAAACAATGCTCCACATTTTTTTTCGATGGTTTCTTTTGTGATTTCCATTCGCCTTGCATTTCTGGGATGCAAATCAGGCGCGTTAAAAAATACGGTTGCGAAACGCTCATCTCCTCCACCCCAACCTACGAGTTCGTTGTGATTCATTTCAGGAATGACGTTATGCCAAAGCAGAAACTTAGCATTTTCATTGAATTGTTGTTTCGCACGAACGATTACGCCTTCATATTTCGTCTCGCCATACATAACACCCACTTTCCCATAGAGGAATTTTGCCATTAGCTGCGCCTGTTCGTGAATGAATGCTTCATGTTCATTTATAAGGGAAATGCTTAATTTAATTTGATTCATTAAGTCAATTGAAACGAATTCCATCTTCACAAAATAATTCACCAATTGAACCAATGAGTAAGCCACTGCACTTCTAGGCGGATTTCCACCAGGTACAATTACACAATCATATCCATTGTCATCACAAAAAGTCTTAAGGGTTCCACCGCTCGTAATGCCAAAAATAAAACACCCATTTTGATGTGCCGTTTCGACAGCCATTAAGGTCTCTTCGGTATTTCCCGAATAGGAGGATGCAATTACCAGCGTGGTTTTGGAGGCAAATGCGGGAAGGGTGTAATCATTCACCAATATGACCGGCAATTTCATTTCTGACTGAACCCAATTTGCAACAATCTTCGCACCAATACCTGAGCCTCCCAATCCACAAATAACCACATTTTCTATGCGGGTATCGCTTTTTTTAAAGGTTGCATTGTCTGCAATTTCAAGGGCCTCTTGTATTTGCCGAGGAAAAGATTCAATGAGCTGTTTCATGATTTCGTGTTAAAGGGGAATGTTTCCATGTTTTTTAAGGGGAAGATTTTCTGCTTTTTTCTCCAACATTTTAAAACCTTGAATCAACTTTTCGCGGGTTTCCTGAGGAAAAATAACATCATCAACGATGCCCCGTTCAGCTGCGCGATAAGGATTTGCGAATACTTCGGCATATTCTGCCTCTTTTTCCAACCATTTTTCTTGTGGGTTTGATGCTTCTGAGATCTCACGTTTAAAAATAATTTCTGCAGCACCTTTGGCTCCCATAACCGCAATTTCTGCGGTTGGCCAAGCATAACTTAAATCTGCTCCCAACGATTTAGAATTCATTACACAATAGGCCCCTCCATATGCTTTTCGGGTGATTACGGTAATTCTTGGTACCGTAGCTTCTGCAAAAGCATACAGTAATTTCGCCCCATGGGTTATGATGCCGTTCCATTCTTGGTCTGTTCCCGGTAAAAAACCTGGTACATCTTCTAAAACAAGCAAGGGAATGTTAAAGGAATCACAAAACCGAACAAATCTTGCCGCTTTTCTGGATGCATTGATGTCCAAAACACCTGCCAATTCCGCAGGTTGATTTGCCACGAGTCCAATGCTTCTACCTTTCAAACGAGCGAAGCCTACTACGATGTTTTTCGCATAATCTTCCTGGACTTCACGAAACGATGATTCATCAACCAAGCATTCTACAATTCGACGACAATCATAAGGTTGGTTGCTATTGTCAGGGAGAATTTGATTGATTTTCTCCGTGTTTTTTACATTAAAATCAAATACCGTTGGAAACGGTGCTTCTTCATATGCGTTTTGTGGAAGGTACGTTAAGAGGTCCCGTACTTTCTTTAGGCATTGAACGTCATTTGCGGCCGTAAAATGGTTAACGCCTGAACGTTCTGCATGGGTTTTGGCACCGCCAAGATCTTCTGAAGTCACCTCCTCGTGGGTAACGGTTTTCACAACGTTAGGTCCTGTAACAAACATGTATGAGGTGTCTTCCACCATGAATACAAAATCCGTGAGTGCTGGGGAATACACTGCACCACCGGCACAAGGTCCCATGATGACCGAAATTTGGGGTACAACGCCACTTGCTCTTGTATTCCTAAAAAATATTTCAGAATAACCAGACAACGAAACCACTCCCTCTTGAATTCTTGCGCCACCAGAATCATTCAGTCCTATAATTGGTGCGCCATTTTTTAACGCCAAATCCATTATTCGACAAATCTTATTGGCATGGGTCTCAGATAAAGATCCTCCGAGCACGGTGAAGTCTTGAGAATAAATGTAGACAAGGCGACCATGGATGGTTCCAAATCCTGTAACCACACCATCTCCTGGTAATTTTTGCTTGGCTAAATCAAAAGCTGTAGATCGATGTTCCACAAAAGCACCCATTTCGTTAAAGGAATGCTCGTCTAGAATCAATTCTATTCTTTCTCTTGCGGTGAGTTTTCCTTGTGCATGGTGTTTCTCGATTCTAGAAACGCCACCTCCATTTAGGTTCTCTGCGCGTTTCCCTTTTAGAATGTCATTCTTTGTTTCCATTGGAGTTCCAAAAGTAGTTTATTTCCTTGAGAAAAATCGATTTCGTAGCGCAAAAAGCAAATGAGAGAGTGCCAAAAACCCAATAAGAAAATAACGTAAAAAAGGATACTGTACCCAATCAAAACGAAGGATGGTGATGAAAAGCCCCCACAAACAAATTTTTATCAGGGTAAGTTCCTTAAGTTTTATGCGGTCTTCAATCCGTTTCTGTGAACCGAGCTTTTGCTTTTGATCCATTTTCAACTTCATAAACTCGCCTAAAACAACCAAAGGAATCAGGAAATATCCTTGGGACATGCCAATGTCTTTAAAAAAGAAAAATGCCTTAAATGACATTGATAAATCCGGAGAGGTTAGAAAGATGATACATATAATGAGTACAACTTCACACAAAAGCAACAGTGAAATCCCCAACACACTGCTTTTCACGCTTTTATTCTCCTTGGGACTTGAGAATGGCAAAAAACAAAGCTTAACCAATTGATCTATGCAGTAAAACCAACAAACAAAATCGAGGGTCCAATCCCAAAACAAAATCCCAATCAGCGGGAAAAGAACTTCACCAAATATCCGCTGAAACTGGTCTCCTTTCATTTTTTATTTTTGATGGCGGCGACGCGGTCCAATGTCAACTGAAAATCCGGATTGTATTTCAACACTTTTCCGTAGGACAGCAAGGCATTGGAATATTGTTTCTTATCTTCATAAATCAAACCCAGGTTGTGTAAGGATTCTATGTGTTGTGGAAAGATGTCTAATGCCATGCTATAAAAATACATGGCGCTGTCTAAGTCTAAATCATCAAACTGTTTTATGTGGCCTAATTGAAAAAAGGCTTCAAAATACGAAGTGTCCATTTTTGCCATTTTCCGATACAAACTTTTTGATTCAGCTATGTGACCGAATTCGTGTTTGGCATAAGCCAAAGAATATAAGACATCAACATTTTTAGGCTGGAGTTTTCTGGCAGTAGTATAATATTCTATACAAATTGGGTTCCCTTCAGATTCGTACAATGAGCCCAACATGAGGTAACCCCCAAAGAATTTTGGATCTTGTTGCACCGCCGTTTCATAGGATGATTTTGCCAAACCAAGGTTTCCTTCATTGCGGTAAATGCTGCCCTTTAATACATAGGCATCTCTGTATTTTGGGTTGATTCTCAGTGCTTTATTGATCAATGAAAACGCGGTTTCATTATCGCCTCGAATGGACATTATGTTTGCCATTCCCAACAAAGCGCGCAGGTTCTTAGCATTTTTCTCTAAAACTTTACCGAAATGATATTGTGCCATGGAAAGATCCAAAATCTCCAAGTCCTTTTTATTCAACAAGGCTTCAGCATAAAGCAATCGGCTTTTTACGTCACTGCTGTCCAACCGAAAGGCGTGGGCGGCATCTTTTAACGCCGCTTCATACTGAAAACCGCTAAGTTTCAAATCTGCCCGTTTGTTTAGCAATGCGATGCTATCTGGGTATTTTTGAATCAACTCATCAAGTGACAACTTGCTGTCAACGGAAACCTTGTCACTCTTATTTCCGCAGGAAGCCAAGGCAACAAGAAAAATACAAAAGAGCAATTTATTTGTCATGCCGTAAAAATATAAATTTAGGTTGATTCTTTCTTACCTTTGCAGCAAACCCGAAGAAATGAAAAAATGGTTGTTTTTATCGATTTCCTTGTTCCTGTATTTTTATTCAGAAGCACAAGGATGCAGTCAATGTAGGATCATGGCCGAGCAAGGCTCTGGGCTGTCTGAAGAGTCGTTCACCAACAACATGAACTTTGGCATCTTATATTTAATGGCTTTTCCTTACATTATTTTGATGGTGTTATTTAGAAAGCCAATCATTCGCTTTGTTAAGTCCTTGTTTGCTCAAGGCAAATCCTCCCAATAAATCGAGATTTTACCGCTTGTATTTCCATCTTCAAAAACCTGATGCGCAATGGGCAACTGCTCATGAGAAAACTGTAAACCACTTAGAGGTTTTAGGATTCCCTTTCGATGTTTTTCAAAACAGGCTTGCATACAATTTTGAATTTTTTGGGGCGAGTGGTCAGCTATTTTCAACATGTTGATTCCAATTAAACCTTTGGATTGCATCATGAGCGGTATAGGCGAAAACAAACCCGTGTTTTTTAAAAATCCTAGGGTTGACCATAGTCCCCATTTTGCTTTCAACAATCCTGCGCCACCAAACAAGAACAGAAGGCCCCCAGGAGGCAATAATTTCAGATCTAAAGGAACGGATTTGCCTCCTTGTGCATTAAATATTGCGGAAATCATTTGTTTTTTTGAAATGTTCTTGGCACTTGATAAATAATCATTCTCGCGATAATTGATCACAAAATCCGCCCCCAACTCCCTCACAACTTTTGCCTTTTCGTCACTGCCAACCTTGGCAATAACCTTTACTTTTTGATCCTTTAACAACTGAATCAATAAGCTTCCAACACCCCCTGCAGCAGCATGGACTAAAACATAATCATCTTCGGTCAGATGCGCACAATGAGCGGCCATGTATTGCGCGGTAACGCCTTGGGTACAAAGTGCCAAAGCAATGCCCGCGGGTAAATCATCAATTACGACAATGGCATTTGTGGGTGTAACAATCCAATTAGAATACCCGCCAAATCTGCAGAAAGCCGCTACACGTTTCCCCAATAAATCCTGGTTCACATGGTTACCCACATTATAAATTCGACCTACAACGTCATAACCGGGGACAAAAGGTAAGGATGGCGCATCTCTATACTTTCCTCTGCGTGCCATAACATCCGCGAAGTTCAATCCGAAGGCTTCTACCTCAATCAATACTTCGTTGTCAATTGGTGAAGCAACCTGAAAAGAGCGTAATTCAAAAGATGATGATGCGTTTCCGTGCGACACAAGATAATAGGCCTTTCCTGTCATTACTTTCTTTTAATTTTTGATTTATTCACGAGCATTAATCGGACGCTAACAAACAAGGTGTTGGTGTATACCCCTGAGATTTTGTTAGGATACCAATTGTAGCCGGCATTTGCATGAAGAAGCCAAATTTTATAGCCAATCAAAGGGCTTACGCCAAACATGGCTTTGTTAAAATTGGTACGAGCAGCTACTTGTGCACCGAAAGTAAATCCAATTCGATTTGGCCGAAACCAATACCCCAGATCAGCTCCAACAAGCTTTGCTTTGTAATCATAGTTAGCCCCTAAATCAAATGCGTGTGTGTTTGGACTTTTAAATTGAATTTCCTTATTTCGACGTTCAAAACCCAACTCCACGACGATGTTTCTACCCTGTTGAATCCCAAAATAGGGCCCTGATTGAATTTTGTTAAAGTTAAACCTTGAATCTTTTTGGGCAATCAAAGACGCGGTAGAAACCAAGAGAGTCAATATAAAAAAGAGAAAACGCATATTGTAAAATTAAAGAAAACCACTTGGCACTCCTTATCAAAACTAACAAAATGTTTAAGTTTGAAAATGATTACACCTTTCACGGATGATTATTTTATGCAGCAAGCGATTGAACAAGCAAAAATCGCCATGGAATTAGGCGAGGTCCCTGTAGGGGCGGTGGTGGTCGCCAATCAACAAATAATTGGGAAGGGACACAATTATACAGAAACCTTGCACGATGTTACGGCGCACGCAGAAATTCAAGCCATTACCGCGGCCGCGAATTATTTACAAGCGAAGTATTTGACGGGGTGTACTTTATATGTTACGTTAGAACCCTGTGTTATGTGTGCGGGGGCTTTATATTGGAGTCAAATCGATCGCATTGTTTTTGGCGCCACCGACGAAAAACGAGGGGCCTTGAAATTCAACCCGTCACTCTTTCATCCTGCAACTTTGTTGGTTGGCGGGGTTCAAAAGGAGGCATGTGCAAGCTTAATTAAAAAATTTTTTATTGACCGCCGATGATTTGAGCCACACCTCAGATTGCTTATATTTGCAAAACAATGGAAACAAAAGGAATTTCAACAAATAATGCCCCGAAACCGGTTGGATTATATCCACATGCAAGAAAGGTGGGGAATTTACTCTTTCTTTCAGGCGTCGGTCCTCGCGTAGCCGGTTCTGACAATAATGATTCTGCCGTTCCAGGGTTGTCATTGGATAAAAACGGAAATTACCTTGCATTTGATTTTGAGGCGCAATGCAGAAGTGTGTTTGATAACGTAAGGTCAATTTTAGAAGCATCTGGCTCAAGCTGGGAAGAACTGGTAGATGTTACGGTCTTTTTAACCAATATGAAAAGAGATTTTCAAGTTTATAACAAGCTTTACAGTGAGTATTTTGCCGACAACCAACCTTGTCGTACCACAGTTGAAATAAACGCCTTGCCCACTCCGATTTGCATCGAATTAAAATGTATCGCAACGATTAAGCAATAATTTATGACAGGATTTATCATACGAATTTCGATCGCCTTAGGATTCCTTGGTGGCGTATTGTTCATGTTCTTAACCGGTAACTGGGGTTGGGGGATTTTTCTATTATTCCCCTTGGCGGTCGTGACGCTTTCTTTTTTCCGCAATGAAAACATGATTTTAGCACTGAATCAAATGCGTTTAGGGAACCAAGACAAGGCAAAAAAGTACATCAATAAAATTTCATCACCCCAATTTCTGCCGAAAAAACAACATGCCTACGTGTTGTATTTAAAAGCCATCATGAATTCACAAGAAATAGGTTTTGCACAAAGTGAAGTGCTTTTGCGTAAAGCTTTAGCGCTTGGGCTTAGAACCTCAGAAGACAATGCGGTGGCAAGAATGCATTTGGCAGGGGTTTGCGCACAAACCGGTAGGAAAAGCGAAGCACTTTCATTGCTTGCGGAAGCAAAAAAAATAGATAAAAAAGGGGTAGTCAAGGACCAAGTAAAAATGATGCAACAACAATTGCAAACCGCCCCATCAAAAAACCAAATGCGAATGGCCCAAATGATGGGTGGACGTAAGAAATCGCCAAAATCAAGATAGTCTTTGAAAAAACGAATTTTATCCTCCCCTTGGGATGCTTATGAATTGGTCGATGCCGGTGGTGGAAAAAAACTGGAAAGATGGGGTAACATATATACCATTCGGCCGGAAATAAATGCCTATTTCACCTCTGAAATTCCTTTCACGGAATGGAATAAAAAAGCACATTTTGTTTTTCAAGCCCAGAAAGGCGTTTTTGGGGTATGGAAAAACATCAAAGCATTGCCTTTGGAGTGGGAAATGTCCTACGAAAAACTTAAGTTCCGCATTTTCTTATCCAATACGAAACACACAGGAATCTTTCCTGAGCAACAATCCAATTGGGCTTTCATTAAGTCCCACTTGACAGAAGGACAAAAGTTTCTGAATTTGTTTGCGTACACGGGCGCCTCATCCATGATTGCAAAACAATGTGGGGCAGAGGTTTATCACGTAGATTCTTCAAAATCCGCTTTGAATTGGGCTAAAAAAAACCAGGAAATAAATAGATTTGCCAATTGCAAATGGGTTCATGAGGATGCATTGCTGTTTTTACAACGCGAAGTAAAAAGGAATAAAAAATACCAGGTAATCCAAATGGATCCTCCCGCTTGGGGCGTAGGCGTGAGTGCCAGTAAATGGAAGTTGGAAGATAAGTTGGACGAACTTGTTTCACTTTCTGCCGATGCACTGGAACGCAGTGGATCATTGATTGTTTCGACTTATTCGCCTCAAATTGACGCACAAACGTTAAAAGAAATCATTCAACTCTACCTTCCACACCACGGGATGTCCGTAGGAATGCTCTCAACGGAAACTAAAGCTGGAAAATTCATCGAACACGGGGCGGTTGCGACAACGAAAGGATTACTTTCCTCCTCCGAGGATTGAATTTGCGTTGGCTATCCAAACCTCTGGCCCCCCTGCTAAATATCCCGTTTGATTCAAAGGTTGTAAATTATAGTTTTTATCTTCTTTCGTAATATTAACAAACCAAATCGTAGGGTATCCTCGAACCGCGAACTGCTGTTGTAACGTTGCGTTTTGGTCCTTAATGTTTTGTGGTAAAACTTTCTTTTGAGGAAAATCCAATTCTACCAAAATCACTTCTTTTTCAGCCCATTCTTTAAAGCTTGCGGTAAAAAACACTTCTTTTTGCAAACGATGGCACCATCCGCACCAATCACTTCCCGTAAAAAACAAAAGCATTGGCTTATTTTCTTTAAACGCCTTTTCTGAAGCAATGGAAATGTCATCATACCATTTTAAAGATTCCGTTTGGGCATTCACACCATTGATTCCAACAAAAAGCAAAAAAGCAAAAAATACGTTTTTCATGATAAAAGTTTTAGTAAAGATAAAAAAGTTGACGCCGCTTTGCAAAAACCATACACTTTAGTTTAAAGTTAAAGCATTAACAAAATTTTAACGTTTGGAATATAGAATGCAAATAATCTACTAAATTCGTTCAAAAAAAAATGAAATTAACAGCATTCCTAATTTTTGTTTTATCCTATTTTGTTTGCAACGCTCAGTTACCCGTTCAAAACATACGTGGGCGCGTTAGTGACAACGAAACCCAATTTCCGTTGGCAGGTGCAAAAATTGAACTTGACGTCAAAGACCCAGCAGGGGTGAACTACAGAGCGGTTACGGACAATGAAGGCAACTTCACAATGGCATCTGTCCCGGTTGGGAAATACACATTGACTACAAGGCTAGCGCAATATGAACCAAAGACACAAACCGTTGAATTGAGCTCTGGAAGGGAATTGATTCTCACCATAGCGTTACAGGAATTGGTCAACAATAAGGCGGAAGTATTGGTGTCTGGACGTAAAAAAGGAGAGGTTTTAAACGACCTGGCCATAATATCAGCGCAACAATTTTCCGTCTCGGAAACAAATCGTTACCCGGGATCAAGAATGGATCCCGCAAGAATGGCATCCAATTTCGCAGGCGTGCAAGGGGCTGACGACTCGCGCAACGACATCATCATTCGTGGAAACAGTCCACTTGGCGTAGTCTGGCGCGTTGAAGGGGTTGACCTTCCAAATCCAAATCATTTTGCCATTGCAGGAAGTTCTGGTGGACCGGTTTCTGTCTTGAACAACAAGATTCTCGGCAATTCAGACTTCATAATGAGTGCCTTTCCGGCAGAATATGGGAACAGTGTTTCCGGAGTTTTTGATTTGAAACTGAGAAATGGCAACGACAAAAAGCACGAATTCACCGGGCAATTTGGGTTGTTAGGTACAGAGTTCTTGGCTGAAGGCCCTTTAAACAAGAAGAACTCAGCAAGTTATTTATTAATGGGCCGGTATTCTACGCTGTCCCTCTTTCAAACTTTTGGAATTAAGTTAGGAACAGATGCCATTCCAACGTATGGAGATTTGGCTTTTAAATTCAATTTTAAATTGAAGAAAGGGGGGAACCTTTCCCTTTGGGGAATGGGCGGTAAAAGCAAGATTTCGATCATGATTTCAGAAAAAACAGAGTACACCAATGATTTGTATGGCGAAGGGGACCGCGACCAATATTTTGGCACCTCGATGGGCATCGTAGGATTGAACTACAAAAAATCCTTCAACGAAAAAACATTCTTTAGTACCACACTTGCCGTCTCTCAGGAGGAACAACACGCATATCACAATTACCTGGTGAGAAGCTTGAACGTCGCGAACGGAGACACGACCATCCACATTGATTCTATTTACCAATTGATGGCTTATACTTTTAAAACCACTAAAATTTCAAGTTACGCCGCCATCAATCACAAAATAAACAAGCAGCATTTGATTAAATTCGGATATACCGCAGATTTTTTTGTAATCAATAACTTAGACTCTGCACTCATTGATATTTTGGTGCCGAATCAGTTTGAAAAGCGTTGGGATTATAAAGGAACTGCTGTTATGCTTCAACCTTTTGTTCAATGGAAGTGGCGTATTTCTGACCAAACAGATTTTACCGCTGGGGTCCATAGCCAGTATTTTTCCATGAGCAACAGCTTAAGTCCCGCAGAGTTGCGTTTGGGATGGAAGCACCGAATGAACAACCAATCTGTATTTGCAGGCGCAGGTATGCATAGCCAAGCACAACCCATGTATACCTATTTAGACAATCGCTTTGGCGCAGGAAATTACTTCAATAAAAACATGGGGTTCACGAAAAGCATCCACACAGGCATAGGCTATGAGAAGTTTTTTAACAAAGGATTTAGTGTTCGTTCAGAGGCCTATTACCAATACTTATATCAAGTACCTGTTACAATTGTTCCAAGTTCCTTTTCAATGATTAACATGGGAAGTGGCTTTACCCGGGTTTTTGCAGATTCATTACAAAATACAGGAACGGGTTATAACTATGGGTTAGAGCTGACCATTCAGAAGTATTTTGACAAAAGTTTTTTCTTTTTGTTTTCAGGAACCATTTATGATTCCAAATATACAGGAAGCGACAAAGTGTTGAGAAACACCTCTTATAATGGAAATTATGTCGCCAACTTATTAGGAGGCAAGGAATTTAAATTAGGTAAAAACAATGTCATTGGTTTGGGAACAAAGGTTACCGTGGCAGGGGGGAAACGTTATGGATTGGTAGACATCGCGAAATCAGAACAAATGAAAGACTTAATGTTTCAAGATTCGATGTTCAATGCATACCAGTTCAAAGATTATTTTCGATTGGACTTAAAAATCAGTTGGCGAAAAAATGCTAAAACCGTCACCCATGAATTTGGACTGGATTTGGTCAACATCCTGAACACGAAAAACCTGCTAAGTTTGAGCTATGCACCATCGCTTGACCCCAATCAAATTAATGCTCCAAATTACCAACCCGTAAGTCAAAAAACACAATTAGGGTTTTTACCAATCTTCTATTATAAGATTGATTTCAGGGCTGGAAAATAACTAGAAATGCGGGCAGTCGCAGTTTTTCTTTTTATTGAGGTATAGGATGGTTCCGCAAAGGATGCTGGTTTGACCGAAGATTAGGTTATGATTGGCTACTTTGTTTGCTTCGGAAACATCCATTTTTAGCGATTTCTGAAACAACAAACCTCCACTTAGGTTAGGTTGAATAAAAAAATACTTGAAAAACTCAAATCGCAAACCTGCATTTGCATGTGCACCAACCCCTGACAGTCCTGAAATCCCATTTTCATAGAATGCTGAGCCAAAATCAAACTTTGCATTGCTATGTACAAGCCCTGCGCCTAATCCGTAGACTGCGTTTAGCACAAAATTTCGCTTCGAGGTTCTAAAAAGATTTTGGACCAAATCCAACTCCATGTGAATGTATTTTGCGCTTGAAACATCAAAACCGAACCCCAGGGTATCCATGTTCAATTGTGTTTGGTTAAAAAACCCTGATAGCCCCCCTATTTGGTCATAGTTTTGATCGACTCGCCCATTGAGGGTTAAGATTTGATTTGGCAAAGTATATTTGATGTTATCCAACCCTAATGAAAGCAATATACCTCGTTTGATATTATAACCTATTTTCAATTTGTATTGCGTGTTGGTTACATCGCCAAAGTCTGGTTTAGGCAACCCAAGGGAGGGTTGAGTCATTTTGACATGGTCGAGTTGAAAATCGTAGGCAGACCCTTTCATTTTCAGCGTTGAATTCATAAAATAATTTGAGCTAAAACCGAGCTGTAGAATCAAATTCCCTTTGTATGCAGAATTCAATGAACCAGATTGACCATATACTAAAAAGACAGTAAATAAACATACCGTCATCCTGTATTTCATCATCTGGCAATTATTTTAACCCATTCCTGTTGGGTAAGAATTTGCTCCAATTTAAAATGCTTCTGATTTGTGGTGCTTTTCCATTCAACCAGACCAATGTTTTCAGCATAATAAGTGTATTGGGTCAAATTGATTTCTTTTTCTTTTTTTGTAAAAGGGTTTAACATCGTATATCTCAATCTGTCTTTATACTTAATTGCCTTTTGATTTTCTCCCATGACATCCAACAACGCCTCATCGCCTCGAAGGGTACGTTTCATTTCATAAAAAATCAAGGTAGAGTCCATAACCCCTTCAAATTTGGTGGCAAACCAGGTTGTTTCCTTTTGATTCCATGGGAAATACTTGGTTTTATAAACCATGGCTTGGGTCTTTTTTTGTTGGTTATTAACCACCATATGGTCCTGTATGTCTAAGGAATCCAGGTTAAAATTTAAGGCTTCTAAAAGTCGACCATCGGCTGCATATCGTTCGACAACCACATGCTGCCCAACATTATCCTTTACACTATAGATGCGATGAAACTGTTCGTCTAATCCGCCAATGACATCCCTATACACATATATTTTCGCCTCTTGTTCCACAGGATAAAAAAACGAGGCAAATGGATGTTTAGAGCTTGGTTTATTCTCTCCACAGGAAAAGAACAACGAAAGCAAAAAAATAAACAAAAAGAAAGGATTGGCTCTCATATGTTTTTGGTCATTTTTAAATAGCTCACTTCATTTTCTGTCAAATGCCGAAACATTCCCCTGGGGAGGTCCTTTTTTGTCAAGCTGGCAAATTCAACCCTGTCTAACTTCACCACCACATAGCCGAGACCTTCAAACATTCTTCGAACAATTCTATTTTTACCAGAATGAATTTCAATGCCAACTTCTTTTGAATTTCCTCCTTCAATGTAAGAAATTTCATCCGCCTTAGATCGGCCATCTTCAAGGTCCACTCCTTTTAAGATTTTGTCAAAATCTTCTATTTTAAAGGGTTTATTCAATTCAACGTGGTAAATTTTTCTGGCCTGATACCTTGGGTGTGTTAATTTTTTTGCCATGTCACCATCATTGGTGAAAAGCAACAATCCGGTTGTCTCTCGGTCTAACCTTCCCACAGGATAAATACGCTCTCGGCAAGCCGACTTCACTAAAGACATCACTGTTTTTCTTCCTTGGGGATCATCTAATGTCGTTATGAATCCTTTTGGTTTGTTTAGTAAAACGTAGCGTTTAGACTCTGCATTGATGGTTGCTCCGTCATAATGAACAACATCTTCTGGCTTAATTTTATACCCTAATTCAGTGACGATTTTACCGTTTACCGTGACAATACCTGTCTGAATCAATACGTCAGCATCTCTTCTAGAACAAATTCCAGCATTGGCCAAAAACTTATTGAGACGGATTTCATTTTCGTTAAAACTTGGCAATGGATCTCCTTTCTTTACACGGATTTTGAAATCAATGTACTTTCTTTTATCACGCGCTGTTACGGGTTTTTTATCTTTTGGAGCGGACTCATCCTTTTTGGTAAAGACTCTTTTTTTCGGGTTGTTGTTTGTGTTCATCACGAGCAGATTTGTACAAAGATACTTTAGATTGGTGTCAATTAAAAGGATAAAAGGCATTCTCGATATGTTCCACCTTAATTTGACTCTCAGTTTTTAGGATTGAAATCACATCCATCCGCACTTCGATGGGTTCATTTATTGACTCAACGAAGCGATTAATGGCCATCATGAGGTTTTTCTGTTTGGTTCGATTGATCGCGTGGGTTGGCGTCGCAACATTCGATGTGCTTCGGGTTTTCACTTCAACGGCGATGATACAATCTCCTTTTTGAACAATCAAATCGACTTCAGCCTTTTTAAACCGATAATTTTTTGCCAGGATGATATATCCTTTTTTTAACAGAAAATCTGCAGCATGGGATTCCCCCCAATTCCCTAAATCCAAGGCCGTATTATTTTCTAATTAAATGGAAGAAACCATGCCCTGAGATTTCTGCACCTGAAACGCCTACGGCAATGTAGGTATAGGTATAAACCCCTTCGTTTGCTTCCTTAGAATTAAATTTACCATCCCAAATGGGTTGTGCAAGGGTTAAATCGTACCATGTGCCATCAAACATGACGTCTCCCCATCTGTTAACGATCACCAATTCGATGGAAACTACATTTTTATATTGAAGGAAGAACATGTCATTTATGTCGTTTCCATCTGGGGTAATTACGTTCGGAGCAATGACTTCTGGACTTGGATAAATACAAAGACTTGGGTTGCTTACATTCGCATTAAGATTGTAGTTTATTGCCTCTGGGTCAATGCAATCACAAACATTCACTGGTATTTGCATGGACATGGTGTCTTGACAATTTAATCCTTGTGATACCAAGAGTGTCACAACATAGGTTTGAGGATCATTGGTAATGTAATCCATGGATTGATTGGCGTTGGTAACGGTTGTTGCAGTTTGACCGTTTCCAAAACTCCAAGTGTAAGAATCCCCACCTTGACTGTTGTTAATGAATCCAACCGATAAGGGTGCGCACCCGCCATTCGGCGTTGCCGTAAAACTGGCAATTGGAGGAGAAATGATCCCTACAAAGGCACTGTCCGAGGCACTGCACACATCGTCGGTGATGGTAAGTTGGTACCAACCACTGGAAAGGTTTTGGATGGTTTGTCCATTTTGCCCGTTGGACCAATTGTAGGTGACGTTTCCTGTGGTACCTGAGGTTACCGCTGAAAGTACTCCGCTTGGCACACAACTCGAATTAACAATGGATATGCTATCAATTTGAATCGTTTGGTTAATGGTTAGGGTTGCCGTATCCGTTTGGGTGAAATTACACTGGTCAACTGCGGTTACTAGGTACTGTACGACACCGTTTTGTGAGAAATTCACCATCAAACTGTCTTGATTTCCTAGGGGGGTTCCACTCATGGTTGTCCAACTTATGTCATAAGGACCATATCCTCCAGAGGCGCTCGCTGTTAAAAGAACGCTGTCCGGATAACATTGTACAACGGGGTCGGACTCCATTATGTTAATGATCGGGCCATCGCCGATGTATATTGTGCCTTCGGAGACGATGGTGTCTCCACAAGGGTTGATGATGTAAACTGAAATGGTAACCGATTCAAATCCTTCGGTAAGCCCATCTTGTGTGGGTGTGAGGTTTAAAATAACGGTATCTACACCCGGCAAGAAGGTAATTGGAGACAAAAGATTGTTGTAATCAACCCCTTGAATGGCGCTTCCAGAAATTGCATAATTAATGATTAAAGTGTCCCCGACTTGATTGGCCGGGCGTGTAAAAATAAAGTCTGCATAGGTACAACCTTCGACGATGGTGGTATCACCTGAAACCGTTGCAACAGCCACACTTACCGCAGAAGACTGAAAGGATCCCGCTTCCAAGAAAACGCCAGAATCATAGGCTTGATCTAGCACATTTGAAATGGCAAATTTGATGTGATAGGTTTGGTTGCACTGAACACTGGCAGAGGCCGTAAGTTTTACAGTAGTACCGTCGTATTGGATGGCATCTTGGTAAGTGTCTTGTGGGGCCTCGTTGTAAACATAATAGGGAGTATTGGTTACCCAATTCACGTTGTTAATGGTAACCGGTGTGCCGCCAGGTATTACCGCAATGTTCTCGCCACCATTCGGATAGCCCGCCAGTGCAAAAGGACCAGAAATGCCAGGGCCCCAAAGAAAAATACCAAACGCATCGTTAAAACTTGACGGGGAAAATTCAGTGTATTCATCTGAACCGAAGAGATAATTAAAAATCAAAGTGTCTCCCGCAGGGACAAAATCAAACTCTAAAATAACGCCATTCGTAATTGAACCGTTCGCAATTGCGTTTAAATCTGGGTCAAAGGAAACATTTTGAGAGCTGCCTACATTCGTCGAATTGGTGGAGTTGTTTGGGCCGATGGCCCCTGCCGCATTCCCCGTAGTTAGTACCATTCCACTTGCCATTGGAAAATTTGCGTTGGCATTGGTGAAATAGGCGATGTTACCAAAAGGCGCATTTGCCAATCCTGGAACGCCATTGATGGTGATGTTAGTGGCCACAACACCCGCACCCA
>RFQZ01000040.1 GCA_009924735.1 Flavobacteriia bacterium
TGAAATTTATTTAAAGGAATTGTTTGTAACCCCCTCGCATCTGGTACTAAGAACGCAACTCATTGGTCAAATGAAACTTATTCTTAAATGAATCGTTCCATGCCAAATTGTAATCAATGCTTAGACATTTATTTTTTGGTGTAATTTGGTTTTCTTCATTTGTTTGTCTTTATGCTCAAAAGGATTTTTCCAGTTGTTCAGGACATGTATCAATAAGCCCGAATGTATCCTACGACTTGAAATTCCCCGGTAAATTTTCCAAGGACAAAAGTGGTGTAACCCATTATTGTGAGCTCCCGGTAGTTTCAAACAATTTTATTTGGCTGCAATACAAGCCGCAACACAAAGGCACGGTACAATTTTACAGCCATACCAGCGCTGATTCAATCATTTTGTTTGTTTTTGAAACCCAGTCTATGGAAGATTGCGCAGCCATCCTATCTAAAAAAGCTAGGTTGGTAAGTTGTGAGCAAAGAACCATGGGGGATTCTGTTTTTCAAAAATATGAGGTGAAGGACAACTTCAATTACTTCTTCGCCATCAATGCGGCAAAGGGTAAAACGAATGGAATCAAGGTTCGTTTAGATTATGTTCCTTTAACAGAGGATGGAAAGGTATTGAAGGATTCATTAATGTTCAATGCAGCGTACCATAGAGACCAACCGATTTATGGAATTCATTTTAGAGATGAAATCACAGGTTTTCCGGTAGTGGCTAGGTTGTATTTGTATGCCTCAAGTATGATCGACGGAACCTATCGCGGCTCAGAAATTTTGATGAACAATCAGAAAAAATTAAAAGCACTCATAAAAATTGATGCAGAGGGTTATTACTCAAAAGATTTCACAGATTATTTAATCACACCAGTTACACATCACGACACTATTAAACTCACCCCAATTTCTAGGGGTACCATTACCAAATTAGATGAAATTTATTTTGCCGGAGGTTTGGCTGTAATCATGGAGGAATCCATGCCAAGGTTAAAAAGATTGAAAGATTTTTTATTACTCAACCCCTCAATATCCATTGAGGTTCAAGGACATGTTAATGAAGATGGAAAACATTCCTTTGGCGCACAAAGATTGTCGAAAAAACGCGCCCGAAAAATAGTTGAATACCTCATTGAATGCGGAATTTCCTCAGAAAGATTGGATTATGTAGGATTTGGGAATTCTCACCCGATGTTTCCGAACCCAGAGAATGACGAACAACGTGAAGCCAATCGTAGGGTAGAAATTAAAATCAAATAATCAATAATAAGGCGCAATCATTAAGTATACCACCACACCAGTGGTGGCTACATAGAGCCAAATAGGATAAGAAAAGCGCACCCACTTTTTATGTTTATCAAAGTTTCCAGACCAAGCATGCAGGTAGGAAAACAAAACCATTGGAATGACCAACATACTCAACCCGATGTGGCTAATCAAGATGATGTAATAAACCATCCGAAGGCTTCCAACGGCGTTCAATTCAGAAATGCTTAAAAGCCCATCATGGTCTAGGTCCCCAAATAAGGTTGGATCTGAAGTCAGGTGATAAGCCACATAACATACCAAAAACAATAAAGACAAAAGCAATGAGAGACGCATAAACATTCTGTGTAATGCAATCTTCTTTCTTTTCACACAAACCAGCGCAGAGATGAGTAAAAGTGCAGTAGCACCATTAAAACCCGCGTAAATCGGCGGAAGGAAACTTAGGTCTGCTTCCAATTTAATTCTGAACAAGGCGCCAACGACCAAAGGAATCACAATGGATACGGCGATGATCAAACGTCGATACAGGGGAAATTTTGAAGGGGCTAAATTATTCATCGAGAAGTATATTTATTTCATTAACCATTCTATTGAATTCTTGTTCATTTACGGAGAGGTCAAAATTTGTGACCGCATACACTCCACGAACAAAGCCTTTTGAATCAACCAAAGTAAAGGAGCCTGAATGTGCGTACCCACCTGCGGAAGCTTCGTCTTTACCTGCAAAGGTTAGAAAGTTTTGGATGCCCAGTTGATGCGTGCTCGCTTCATCACCGGTTAAAAAATCCCAGTTTGAATATTGAAGTTTGTGCGCGGTTTTATACTTTTTTAGTTCGGATGGCGAATCATTTTCTGGGTCTATGCTGAAGGACAAAAATTGAAATTTGTCCTCGATATCTGAATTGTTTTTTTGAATGGTTTGATAAACCCTTTTCATTTGTTTATTCATAATTGGGCAAATGGTAGGGCACTGCGTAAAGAAAAATTCCACGACCCATATTTTTCCTTTGTATGTGTTCCGATTTACTTTAGTAGAATCCTGGTTTAGAAATGAAAAATTTGGAATTTTTGGATAAAGGGTATCAGCGTAAAAGACCCCGTTTTTTTTGGTATATACGACATCTGGATTTCCGAGGTAAGGCAATTTCTTTTTTGGCACATTACAACCCGTTGACAATATAAGCAACCCAAGGATGATGTTAATTGTTCGCCGCACGGTCTTTGTCATATTGTTTTTGTAGCAAGGCGATGCTCTCCTTCATTCTACGTATTAAGCCTTCTTGGTTTCCTGGCAACACCATGCGTAAATGGTTTTCTTTGTCAGCCAATAGGACTAAGGATTGAAATGCTTCTCCTCCGTAGTATTTATCGCCTTTTTGCAATAAGTTTTGACCGTTGTGGGTAATGTCATATATTTTTCGAGCATCCCCGCTGGCAACCATCCAAGTATTTGGGTCATACCCCTCAACTCGGTCCTTCAAAGCTTCCTGAATGGTGCTGATGTCTTTCACGGGATTTCCATAGCCGTCGGTCACAAACGAAAGAATTCGCACGTGCTTCATTTTTTTCGTGTTGTTCTTGCGGATGTGTTGGTAGATGAGTTGGTCCATTTTCCACAATGAAATGCCGCAATCGCTGGGACAACTGTTTTGAATGCAGGTAATGATTACCAGTTCTCCTTCAAATTCTTTCGCCGTGTGAGATTTTCCCTTTGCATCTGTGAAAGAATATTGTGTAAGCGTCCCAAAATCATCGAGCCGTTTAAATTTATGTTGGCAACTGCGTGTAGAAATGAGAATTAGAAACAATGCGGGACTGAAAATTAATAGCAATCCAAAAACTGCCTTTTTATTCCACCGTATTTTTCGCATGAATTAACCGAGGGTGTTTAACACCTCTTTAACGTAAGTGGATTCCCAAATCGCAATGAAGATCAAATAAAGAATAAAAATAAAATAAGGAATCAAAATCACATATCGCAACCATTTTTTTTCATCTCCTAAATGCATAAAAACCATCACTATGTAACCAGCTTTTAATAAGGTCAATGCTATAAATGTCCATTTAACGAGTGGCCAAATGGAAGCGTCTTGTTTGATTAATGCACCAAAAAACACCTCAATAACGGTCACTGCGGTAAGCAACAAGGTTACTTTGTATATTTTTTTACGAATGGATTTTCCTTGATCTTCGCTGTGGTGCGTGTCTAAAGAATATTCAATTAAATCGTCTCTTTCCATGTGTGAAGTTATATAAGGTAAAAGAAGGTAAATACAAACACCCAAACCAAGTCAACAAAGTGCCAATAAAGACCTGTTTTCTCGACCATTTCATAGTGTCCTCTTTTGTGGTATTTCCCAGTTGCTGCACCAATCATAATGATTATGTTAATCAAAACGCCTGAAAATACGTGGAAACCATGAAAACCTGTAATGAAGAAGAAAAACTGAGCATATTGTTGTGGCCCGTATTCATTCTGCTCTAAATTGGCACCATAGACCACTCGGTCAGCTTCGCCAGAATAAAGGGCATCGTAATATAGTTTTTCCGCCAATTTCCCTTCAATTAATTTGGTTTTATTGGTAGCGCTGTATTTTTCTCCAGATTTTTTAATTATTAATTTTAAACCATGGTCTTTTTCTTTGTGCACATAAGCTTTTGACCCATCATGAAGGGTAATCACGCCATTGTTAATTTTTCCTTTGCTTGCAGCATGTTGAAAGGTGTGCATTAAATCGTCCTTAATTACATCACCTTTTTTATGATGTTTTCCACCTTCAAAAACAGTGAAGTTTTGAACCTCTCCAAAATGACCTTTCACGATGGCAACGGAATGGTCTGCCAATTCAATTTTACCAAATTCAGAACCATGAATAAAGTGATACCACTCCCACGCTTGTGAGCCCAAGAAGAAGAACCCTCCAATTACGGTAGCAACCATCCATTTAACCACATTTTTCTTATCCATTCGATGTCCAGCTTCTACCGCCAATACCATTGTAACCGATGATATGATTAAGATAAAAGTCATCAAGGCAACGTACAACAAAGGAAAACCATGACCTAAAAATGGCATCGAATTAAAAGTTTCTTCGCCGATTGGCCAGAGCTCTCTACAATCATGTCTTGTAAAACCGTAGGCTACCAATAAGCCACTGAAAGTCAAGGCATCAGACACTAAGAAAAACCACATCATTAATTTTCCATAACTCGTGGAGAAAGGAGAAATTTTACCACCCCATAAGGTTTTAGAGTCTAGTTCCGCTGCATGTGCTCCCATAGATAAGAATTTTATGCAAGTTTAGTGAATAAAAATTAAAAACAGCAACAAATAAAGCCACAATAGGCCTAAAAAGTGCCAGAAAATTGCACCTAATTTTAGGGATAAAAAGTCTTCAGAGGAGTATTTGTTTCTAAATGAGCTAATTACAAGCTTAGATAAGTAGAGCAGGGCAGCGCCTACGTGAAGTAAATGAAGAATGGTTAAGATGTACAAAAACGCACTCGCATTGTCTGAGGTTTCGGATGCTTTGATTTGCAGATAAGGGCTTAGTATTTTTCCTTTGTACATGAGTTGTCTATTTTTATATTCCAATTTTTTTCCTTTGAAATAGACCACGAAATCTTCCCCATATTTTCCTTTTGTCACAAAATCACCTCGCCCAAACTGGATGTTGGTCGCAAGTTGTCCAAGACGGATTTCGTCAATGAAAGGCATTTTAATGGAGTCATTTACGTAAAAAGCGTTGTTCTTAATGAGCAAAGGCTCATTTCTCAAAAGAAGTTGGAAGTTTTTGTCTGCCCTTGCTTTCATGATGTTTTTTTGATCAGGTCTGCAATAGGGAGCCATGAACTTCTGCAATTCGTTCATTTCTTGTTTGCTCAATTTCCTTCCATTCATCATATAATCATTTCCATCTACCTGTAGAAAGGAACCCTTGTATTTGATTTCAAAATAACTTCCGTATCGCCCGTCAGTAATGATGATTTCAGTATTGACAACATGAATCCCCTTTGCTACCAATTGCTGGTATCCCTTCATTTGGAAGCCTACGAATCCAATCCCAAAAACCAAGGTTAGGGAGACAAACCATTTTACCAAATTCATTTTGTTTCTTTTAGCAAAACCCAACGCAAGGATAAAGCACAATGAGCTTAAGGAAATCGAAATGGTGCTCAGGTAGAAACCGCTAGGCATTGGGTACTTTAACCAAAACCCACCCCCCATGTTAACATAATAGGCAGATGTGAGTCCGGCAAAAAGCATAACGATGCTAAAAATCCCAACATAAACTAAGTTTTTTTTCATTTTTTCCCGAACATCGGGAGCTAGTTCTTTAGAATAATCCATGGTCTATACATTGTTTAATTATATGATCAACGCGATTAAAAACATAGGTGAATTGTACCACCGGTAAATAAACAAAAGAAGCGAACATAAGTTTTTTAGCATCAGAAGTTTCACACGTGATGTACAACCTGTAGGCGAGAAAATAAAACCAAACACCACAGATTCCAACGATGATGAGACTTGCGTTTCCCGTCGCGCCAATTAACCATGGGATAAGGCTAATGGGGATTAAAAAGATGCAATAAAGCAATATAAAAAAGGCAGTGTTTTTTGATTTTCCTGATTTCGAGGGGAGTAAAAAATACCCGGCACGTTGATAATCGTCATGGGCAACCCATGCGATAGACCAAAAATGTGGGAATTGCCAAGTGAATTGAATAAAAAAGAGCAGCCCTGGAATAAATCCAAAATGATTGGTTGCGGCAATTGCACCTAACATCGGAGGAATGGCACCGGGAATGGCACCAATGAAGACAGACCACGGAGTGGTTCTTTTAGAGGGGGTATACACAAAAACGTAAGACAAAAATGCGATTAATCCAAGTAAAAAACTGTTTAGATTAATGAGGTAAAGCAAGATGGAACCGCCAAGTAAGCCCAAAGCGCAGATGACATAGGCTGTGTTTAGTTGCATTGTTTTAAGAACCAAGGGCCGGTTTTCGGTCCTCGACATTTTTGCGTCGTGTTGCTTTTCTATGATTTGGTTTGCCCCGTTGGAGGCTGCGGTAATTAAAAAACCACCAAAAATCAATTTAAGTAAGGTGCCTACATCATTTCCCCCAACAAAATAGTAACCTGAAAGCGCTGAAAGTACGACAAGAAAAGACAATCGAAATTTGGTAAAAACCATCAATTGCTTTATAAATTCCAACATCGGTTGTTAATTTGTAAGCGCAAAATTACAAATTTAATTGAGCTTATTCGACTCTTTATTTGATTTCAACTTTTTTATGTTTGGGTTGTTATTTATCTTTTATCACATACCTTTGTTAGAATGAACGAAACGTATTCACCAGGCTCTCTCCTTTCACAAATTGACTCTCCTGCGGATTTGCGCTCAAAATTTGAAGTTGCTGACTTACCGCAAGTTTCATCCGAATTACGTCAATACATCATTGATGTTATTTCTCAAATTGGCAACAGCCATTTCGGTGCAAGCCTTGGTGTAGTGGAATTAACGGTCGCCATCCACTATGTGTTCAATACGCCTGTAGACCAGTTGGTTTGGGATGTAGGACACCAAGCGTATGGGCACAAGATTTTGACAGGACGAAGGGATGTTTTTCCAACAAATAGAATTAAAGGGGGGATTTCCGGTTTCCCAAAACGATCTGAAAGCATTTACGATACTTTTGGCGTAGGGCATTCTTCTACTTCTATTTCTGCTGCGCTGGGAATGGCTGTAGCGAATCGGCAGCCGGGTGTGCCAAAAAAGCAACACATTGCCGTAATTGGCGATGGGGCAATGACCGCAGGATTAGCCTTTGAAGCGATGAACCATGCGGGAATTGAAAAAGACACCAACCTTCTTGTCATATTAAATGACAATTGTATGTCGATTGATCCGAATGTAGGTGCCTTAAAAGATTATTTAACGGACATCACCACTTCCCATACCTATAACAAAGTGAAGGAAGAAGTATGGAAAATGCTAGGTGTTATCTCAAATTTTGGTCCAGATGCCCAAAAAATTGCTTCAAAAGTTTCTCATGCTTTGAAAAGCACCCTGCTCAAACAAAGTAACCTCTTCGAATCCTTAAACTTCAGGTATTTTGGTCCAGTTGATGGCCATGATGTAGAAGGGATGGTGAAGGTGTTGGAAGATTTGAAGTCCATCCCAGGACCCAAAATTTTACATTGCATCACCAAAAAAGGAGCCGGTTACAAGTTTTCAGAAGAAGGAAATCCAACGAAATGGCATGCGCCAGGTGTGTTTAATAAAGACACAGGTGAAATTGTCAAAATTGTTCCCTTAAGCCCAGAGCCCCCGAAATACCAAGATGTTTTTGGTCATACCCTAGTTGAGTTGGCAGAAAAAAACCAGAAGATCATGGGGATTACACCGGCAATGCCCTCAGGGTGTTCGCTTAACATCATGATGAAAGCAATGCCAGACCGCAGTTTTGATGTTGGCATCGCTGAACAACATGCGGTTACTTTTAGTGCAGGATTGGCCACGCAAGGTAAAGTGCCTTTTTGTAATATTTATTCGACCTTTATGCAACGGGCATTTGACCAAGTTTTGCATGATGTCGCACTTCAAAACTTAAATGTTGTCTTTTGTTTAGACAGGGGAGGACTTGTTGGCGCGGATGGGGCTACCCATCATGGTGCTTACGACATTGCATACATGCGATGCATTCCTAATATGGTCGTTTCTGCGCCAATGAATGAAGTAGAATTGCGGAACCTCATGTATACGGCGCAACTTGAAAACCAAGGGCCATTTAGCATTCGATATCCACGCGGGAACGGTGTGATGTTAGATTGGAAGCAACCCTTCAAAGAGATTAAAATTGGAACCGGTAGAAAAGTTACCCACGGAGAAGATTTGGCGATTTTGTCGCTTGGCCATCCCGGTAATTTTGCACAAGAGGCATTGGGTATTTTGAATGAAAAAGGATGGTCTCCTGCCCACTATGACATGCGTTTCGCGAAACCAGTTGATCACATGTTGCTGCATGAAGTTTTTTCAAAATTCAAAAAAATCATCACCATTGAGGATGGATGCTTAATGGGTGGTTTTGGCTCTGCCGTTTTGGAATTTATGTCGGACCAAGGTTACCAGGCAGAAGTGACCCGCTTAGGTATTCCAGACGAATACATCCATCATGGAACCCAGGAAGAATTATGGGCAGAATGTGGCTTTGATGTCAATGCCATCGTGAAAACAGCGGAAAAAATGCTGGCGATAACCGCATTGGATTCTGTTGCTGAACAGGCGGGGTAAGCAAAATAAATTGTATTTTTCCGGAAATTCAAACCATGCAAAAACCAAATTTTGGTGCATTTGGCACCCTTGTAACCATATTTTTCTTTTGGGGATTTGTTGCTTCCAGCAACGATATTTTAATTCCGGTATTTAAAAAAGCCCTCCACCTTGAACAATCAGAAGCCCAATGGATTTCCGTAGCTTTTTATGTGGCTTATACCGTTGGTTCTCTTATATATTTTACCTTGTCAGGCCTGCTCAAGAAGGATTTGTTACAAATCATTGGGTATCGCAATGGGTTGTCTTTGGGTCTGGTCATTTCGGCTTGTGGTACTTTGCTTTTTATTCCTGCCGCTAATTCAGCCTCTTTCCCGTTGCTATTGATTGGGTTATTTACAGTAGGACTCGGGTTTGCACTCCAACAAATTGCTGCCAATCCGTTGGCGATACACATGGGGGATCCTGCGAAGGGCAATTTGCGCTTAAGTTTGGCGGGTGGAATTAACAACGTTGGCACAACCATAGGCCCTGTAATTCTTTCTTTTGCTATTTTTGGAATGGCAGGAAGCGACAGTGCATTAAAACTTTCCGCCGTGAAAATTCCATATTTAATACTGGGCTGTGCTTTTATCTTGGCAGCTGTCTTTTTTAAGCTTTCCAATGTTCCGGATAAAATAGACACGCAACAAGACGGTGGCCAAAAGCCAGCTTCGGTATTGTCGGTACTGAAAATGCCCCAAGTAATTTTAGCCATGATTGCCATCTTTGTTTACGTAGGGGCTGAGGTTTCCACCGCGAGTAATTTGCCGGAATTAATGAAGCAAAAATTGGGAACCCAAGAAAACCAAATCGCACCTTTTGTCTCCCTTTTTTGGGCGAGCTTAATGATTGGCAGATGGACTTCAGCGGCAGGTGCTTTTGGAATTTCGGAGGCATCAAAGACCAAGTTAAGTATGATTCTTCCGTTTGTTGCTTTTGGAATTTTCATGTTGGTCAACTACATAGCAGGACATGATGTTTCGGTTTTTTATCCATACTTGTTTTTAATTCTTGTGTTAATTGTTGCAGATACGTTTACCGAAGGATCACCCGTAAGACAACTTTTGGTCTATTCTATTTTGGCAATGTTGGCGTTAATTATAGGAATTTTTAGTTCGGGAATGGTAAGCGTTTTCGCGCTAATTGCTGTTGGTTTATTTTGCTCAACCTTGTGGCCTTGTATTTTTACCCTCGGTATTGCTGGGTTGGATCAAAAAACAAATACAGCATCGAGTTTATTGATTATGATGATCATGGGGGGAGGCTTTATTTCCCAATGGCAAGGTTCACTCTCAAAAGTTAAAGGCGTAGGTATTCAGGGTTCCTATTGGATGGTTGTGCTTTGTTTTGCATACCTTGTGTTCTTTGCCCTTTACGCACGAAAAACAAACCAGAAATCTGTCACCTCTCAACAAGGTTAAATTAACAACACACCCCTATGGATTTCGATACCGAAATTAAATTTCAAAAGCTCTTGAAAATGCTAGAGCCGAACTTTGAAATGCCTTTAGATTTAACAGCTTTGCTTTTTCTTATTGGAATCAATGAAGTGGGATTTGGCCACCGGGCCTATACGAAACAAGAAAAAATGGATGTGCTTCATGTTGCAATATGCACCCTGTTGTCGCCCGCTGGATATTACCAATTTAGCCACCGAGATGACAACAATTGGCCGCACTTTGAACGCATTCAAAGCCTCCCAAGCCTAGAAGAAAAGGAACAGCAACACGTGCTTAAAGAATCCGCAATCGAATACTGCATAGCGAACGGGTATGTTGATACAGATGATTTAATTACCTCGGCCTAGGTCCTTGATAACGTATAATTGGATTCGAACCGACAAAGCAGGGCCGTTCGATGAGGAAACGCACAACTTCTTTTTGTGTTTTTTCAACTGAGAAAACACCGTCGTTTTCCAACCGCCAATTCATGATTTCTTTTTCAGTTAAGTAGGCATACAAGATGCTGTCTTGCAATGGATGTGTTCGTTTAAGCGTTACGTCATCAAGCGTTTTTTCTATGTCGACAAGAATAAACCGTGTGTTTCTCGACAGTTTGCCTGTCCAATTTCCTGCAGAATCGGTGTAAATAATTTTTTCTTTTGCGGGATGGAGCAAAGATTCTTGTACAATATATCCATGATTAGCCATGGGTAAAATTTCGCCCTGCGCTTCTGACTCGTTGGGTAGTTTCCCGCCACAATAAGGTACGTGATAGGAAACATGGATCTTGACAAGCGGGTTACATGCAGTAATTAACATTGCAAAGGGAATAAGTAATAGGAGTTGTTTCATCTAACGATTATAAGGCGAATACTTTTGTGAAGATAATGAAAGCAATCAAGTTTTTCTGTTTAGCGGCTATGCTTAGCTCGTATTTTCCTTGTATTTCGCAGATTTTAACAATTGACAGCGAATTATACAGGGACACTACCTCTAAAAAAAAATATGGAGCAAGTATAAATTTGGCTTTTTCAACGAGTAAACAACGAAAAAATCTGTTGGATTTCACAAGTAAATTGGAATTAGATAGGTATTTAAAAAACAAATATTCCCTTATTTTTTTGTGTCGGACGGATGCAACTTACAATGGTAAAACGGTGCTTCAAAACAATGGATATTTTCAAATTAGGTATAGAGACCAAGACACAAGAAAAGTAAGCATTGACCCCGCGTTACAAGGACAATGGAATGGCGTTCAAGGCATGGAATATCGTTTTTTGGCCGCCATGAATGTTCGCTTTCGTTGGTTGGAAAAAAGCAAATCGGATCTTTATTCTGGGGTAGGAGTGTTTTATGAGCTGGAAAAGTGGAATCCTTTGTTGGCGGGGTATGCCTTTTCACCGGGTGACAGCACAACGATTATTAGAAAACTCCCTAGGTTAAACCTAACCTCAAAATTTGCTTTGAAAGTGTGGGAGGGGGTAACACTTACAGGAATGACTTATGTCCAATTTCCAATAAATAATCACTTTACAACGCCAAGATGGGTGTTAGACACGCAGTTTTTATTTCATGTAAACAAACATTTGTCCATCACATTGAGCTATAGTCATAATTACGATTTATATCGTCCGCTTCCCATTGATGCATATTATTATGCGACCTCAACGGGGATTCGTTTGAATTACTGATGCGATATGAGTCTTTGTGCAATTTCCCTTGCCTCGTGGTCTGTTGAAACATAGGATTGATATACAGGGTTTTCTATGAAAGGTGTTTCGTTTAGCGTGCGTTCATTGATTTCCGAAATCTGTAAAAAGGATATTTTATCCGCTAAAAAGGCTTCCACGGTTATTTCATTTGCAGCATTGAGTGCGCATGGTGCGGTTCCCATTTTTTCCATGGCAATAAAAGCCAAGTCTAAATTTCTAAAATTCTCACGGTCGGGTTTTTCAAACGTGAGTTGAGGATAATCCATGAAATTAAATCTGGGGAATTGTGTTGGCAAACGATATGGGTACGTTAAGGCATATTGTATAGGCAACTTCATGTCAGGCAAGCCCATTTGAGCCTTCATGCTGCCATCCTCAAATTGTACCAATGAATGCACGATGCTTTGTGGATGTACGATTACGTCTATTTGATCTGCCCTTAGGTTGAACAGCCATTTCGCTTCGATGACTTCCAAACCTTTGTTCATCATCGTTGCCGAATCTATGGTAATCTTTGCACCCATGTCCCAGTTTGGGTGTTTTAATGCTTGTGCTTTCGTTACTTGGGCCAGTTTTTCTTTGTCATAACCACGGAAAGGCCCTCCTGATGCGGTTAAATAGATTTTTTCGATGGGATTAAATTGTTCACCTGTTAAGCATTGAAAAATCGCTGAATGCTCTGAATCCACGGGGTATATCTGAACCCCTTTTTCTTTTGCCAAATCGGTAATGAGTTTACCCGCAACCACAAGGGTTTCTTTGTTCGCTAGCGCTATGTTTTTTCCCGCATTTATCGCAGCGATGGTTGGTTTTAATCCTGCGTATCCGACCAAGGCGGTGAGTACGATGTCAACTTCAGTAGACTCAACCACTTGGTTTAATGCGTCTTCGCCACAATACACGTGAATGTCTTCATCCCACAATGCGTCCTTTACTTTTTTATATAAAGATTCTTCTACGATAACCACGCTGTTAGGCAAGAATCTACGGGCTTGTTCGATGAGCAAATCTGCATTTTTGTTTGCAGTAATTACTTGTAAATCAAACAAGGTTGGATAACTTTCCATTACCGATAAGGTTTGTGTTCCAATTGAACCTGTAGATCCGAGTATGGCTACGCCAATTTTTTTCTTCATATAGGTGTTAAAATGTATTTTCTATCTCACTTTTTTTTGATGCCAATCCATGAAAACGTTGAGGAACCGCCCAGTCCGTAATACCCTCCGCTTAGGTTAAAAAGGTTCTTGGATTCAAACTTTCCGCTTTCATGGTAATGCCAATCAGGAGAGGTAAAATGCAAGGTGCCATCCTTTTCAACCATTCTTTTACTTTCACCTTGTTCGGTTTTAAAAACCAAATGATACAACTCATCAGAGCGATGAATGCTAACCTCAAATTTACTGGTGTCTACGTTGCTAGGTTGTCCCATAATCCAACTTGTGTTTATGGAGGTCACTTCATAGGTTCCAATGTATTTAACCCGATAATCCCAAATTGGTTTTTCGCAGGCGAACAGCAGTGCCAGTGGAATGAAAAGGAATAAAAGTTTGTTCATTATTATTTTTTAATGGGCTTCCAGCCAATTGTCAGCGATTTGCATTTCAACAACCATAGGCACCTCTAAATGTACGGCATCTTCCATGGCATTTTTTACCAATGTTTTCATGATTTCTGTTTCACTTTCATGAACATCAAACAATAACTCATCATGTACTTGCAAAATCATTTTTGATTTTAACTCAGTTTCTTTCATGGCATTCCACACGGAAATCATGGCCATTTTTATGATGTCTGCTGCCGAACCTTGAATGGGTGCATTGATCGCATTTCTTTCTGCAAAGCCGCGTACGATGGCATTTGCAGAATTAATATCTGGTAAATACCGTCTTCGTTTCATGATGGTTTCCACAAAGCCGTTTTCCCTTGCAAATGAAATTACATGGTCCATGTACGCTTTTATGGTTCCGAATTGGGCAAAGTATGCATCTATTATGTTTTTGGCTTCGGTTCTTGAAATTCCTAAATTCTGGGCAAGGCCAAAGGCAGATTGTCCATAGATGATTCCAAAATTTACCGCTTTTGCTGCACTCCGCTGTTCACGAGTTACTTCGTTCATTGGGATTTTATACACAGTCGCGGCGGTGGCCACGTGTATGTCTTGGTTGTCCTTGAATGCTGCAATCATCGAAGGGTCTTTGCTTAGCGCAGCGATGATTCTTAATTCGATTTGAGAATAATCGACAGACATGATTTTAAATTCAGGTCCCCTAGGTACAAAAGCTTTTCTGATTTCTCTTCCTTTGGCAGAGCGAATGGGAATGTTTTGCAAATTCGGATTGTTCGAGCTTAATCTCCCTGTGGCTGTTACTGTTTGCATAAAGCTGGAATGAATCCTTCCATCAACGGGGTCGCACAAGGTGGGTAAAGGATCTACGTAGGTGCTTTTAAGTTTCCTAAGTTGACGATAGGCTAAGATGTTAGATACAATGGGATGGTCATTTTCGTGTTTTTGCAAAACCTCCTCAGATGTTGCATATTGGCCAGTCTTGGTTTTTTTTGCTTTACTGGAAATTTTGAGGTGTTCAAAAAGCACCTCTCCTAGTTGTTTAGGTGAATCAATGTTAAAGTCCATGCCTGCCAAAGCCTTAATTTCAATTTCCAATGTCGCTAAGTTATCCGTCAGTTCAACGGAATACTTTTTCAAAGCAGGCACATCGATGGCTATTCCTTCTTGCTCTATTCCTACCAAGACATTTACGAGGGGCATTTCAAGCTCGTAAAACAAATGCTTCAAATGCGGTTTTTCAATTTGGGGGGCTAAAATTTCTCTTAATTGGAGCGTGATGTCAGCATCTTCACAAGCATAATCCACAATGGATTCAGGATTTAATTGAGACATGTTTCCTTGCCCCTTCCCTTTCTTTCCAATCAAAGATTCTATCGAAATGGTCTGATACCCCAAATAGTAATTAGCCATGTAATCCATGCTTTGCTTTGCTTCTGGATTAATTAAGTACTGTGCAATCATGGTATCAAACAGGGGCCCTTTGACTTTAATTCCATATCGCCCCAAGACTTCAAGGTCGTATTTTAGATTGTGTGCTGTTTTTTCAATGGTTAAGGATTCAAAAACGGGATTGAATGTTTCTAACAGTTCTTTTGCCTCAGAAAAAACGGGTGATATGGCCACATAGTAGGCTTCCTTCGGCCGAATAGAAAAGGACAGCCCAACGATCTCTGCGTGCAAAGCATCAATGCTAGAGGTTTCTGTATCAAAGCATACGACCTTGCTTTCTACGAGCATTTCTAGCAAAGCGGTTCTTTCTGCAGGCGTTTGGATTAAAGTGTAATTTGGTTTCTCGGTTTCAAGGGTTTTTAACGCTGCACTTGGAGTTTCCACTTGGGGTTCAAGCATTCTGTCAATGCCAAATAAATCCAATTGCCCTTCGGTTTTTTGAAATTCTACAGGTGTCGCCAAGTTAATTTCTTCACCCAAAATTTTCTTTAGCAAATTCCGAAACTCTAATTCTGTAAAAACATCCCTAATCGCATCTGCATTTACCTCACACATGACCAAATGATCTTCATCAAAAGGAACCGTTAAATCGATTAAGATGGTCGCCAACATTTTGGAGACTAACCCCTGTTGTGAAAATGCAATTACATTTTCTTGTTGTTTACCTTTCAGCTCATGAGCATTTTCAATGAGGTTTTCAATCGAATCGTATTTTGCAATAAGGGATTTTGAGGTTTTCTCACCGATGCCCGGGATTCCAGGAATATTATCAGCAGAATCTCCCCATAATCCAAGGATGTCAATAACTTGCAGGGGATGTTTCACTTCAAACTTCTCACATACTTCCTTAACTCCCAAAACTTCAGGGGGGTTACCGCTTCTGCCGGGTTTATAGATTAGGATGTTCTCACTGACCAATTGGCAATAATCCTTGTCTGGCGTCATCATGTAGGTGGTAAACCCTTTTTGTTCTGCCAACTTTGCCATTGAACCAATCACATCGTCAGCCTCGTGTCCAGCAATTTCAATCATCGGAATGTTGAATGCTTCGACAATTTTTTTAATAGGGACAATCATGCTCCGAATGTCCTCAGGCATTTCTTCGCGGTGCGCTTTGTAGGCCTCAAATTCAGTTTGACGATGGGTGCTTCCTCCTGGTGGGTCAAAAACCACCGCCAAA
Organism: Flavobacteriia bacterium; assembly: GCA_009924735.1. Classification (GTDB taxonomy): domain Bacteria; phylum Bacteroidota; class Bacteroidia; order Flavobacteriales_D; family Crocinitomicaceae; genus UBA952. Next base: position 15,935 of record RFQZ01000040.1, read on the forward strand.
TGTGAAGGCTTTTCAGTGTTGATTACATCAATCAAAACATTCGTAAAACCAAAAGCAGCACTTGTGTTTTGTCCTTTGCTGTTGACCCTAGGGTTTTTTGCAAACGCAAAATAAGCACGATAAATTAAGGCGTAGGCATCCAGTAGAAAGAGTTTTTTAGGATGATTTTGTGTAAGCATTTATTGGGGCTTTTGGTTTAATTCTACAAAATATTTGTAAAAATAAGGAATGGTTTCAATTCCCTTGCGAAAATTAAAAATCCCATAATGCTCATTTGGTGAGTGAATGGCATCGCTGTCCAAGCCAAAACCCATGAGCACGGTTTTCAATCCCAATTCCTTTTCGAACATTGCAACAATGGGAATACTTCCACCGCTGCGGACAGGAATGGCTTCTTTGCCAAACGTTTGTTTGTAAGCCAACTTCGCGGCCAAATACCCTTTGGAATCTAACGGGGTTACGGAAGGTTCTCCACCATGATGTAAGTGGACCTTAACGGTCACGCCCTTTGGTGCGATGCTTTCAAAAAAGGATTGAAAAAGGTTGGAAATTTCCTCCGGCATTTGATTTGGCACCAATCGCATGGATATTTTTGCATTGGCTTTTGATGGGATTACTGTTTTCGCGCCTTCTCCAATGTATCCGCCCCAAATTCCATTTACGTCTAAGGTTGGTCTAATGGCACCTCGTTCTGGGGTCGTATAACCAACTTCGCCGTATGTTTCAGTGATGTCCAGTGCTTTTTTATACGACGCCTCCGAAAACGGCGCTTTCGCCATTTCTTCGCGATCATCGAAGCTCAATTCTACCACGGAATCGTAAAATCCGGGAATGGTTATTTTTCCATTTTCATCGTGTAATCGTGTAATCATTTCGCTTAACGCATGGATTGGATTTTGAACACAACCCCCATACAGTCCTGAATGTAAGTCGCGGTTAGGTCCCGTTACTTCAACTTCGACGTAGCTTAATCCACGTAATCCAGTCGTTACCGAAGGAACGTCATTTGCAAGCATCCCCGTATCTGAAACCAGAATTACATCGGCTTTTAATTTGGACTTATGAGATTTTACAAAAATGCCTAGGTTCGAACTGCCAATCTCCTCTTCGCCTTCGATCATAAATTTCACATTACACGGCAATTCCTCGGAGGCTAGCATGGCTTCTACAGCCTTTACGTGCATGAAAAATTGACCTTTGTCATCACATGCTCCTCGCGCAAAGATTGCCCCCTCGGGATGAACCTCTGTTTTTTTAACGATGGGTTCGAAGGGATTTGTATCCCATAACGAAAGAGGGTCTGCTGGCTGCACATCGTAATGACCATAGACTAAAATGGTTGGTAAATCATCACTTATGATTTTCTCACCGTATACGATGGGATGTCCCGCTGTTTCAAAAATCTCTACGTTTGTCAACCCAATTTGAACCAAATGGGAGGAAACGATTTGCGCACAGTGTTTAACATCATGTTTGTACTCGAGGTCTGCAGAAACCGAAGGGATTCTCAAAAGCCCGAACAATTCCTCCATAAATCGAGGCATATTCGTTTCAATAAATTTGTGGGATTGATTCATGTTGCACAATGTTTAGATATTTTATCGAAATTAGTATAATTTTATAATTCAAATGCGCCTTTAACTAAGGTGCAACTTTTTACCATACATCGCGGTCTTGACCCAATAAAAAATAAACATGTTTAAATTTTTACTTTCGATCTTTCTTTCGATTTTTTTAACCATTGCCTATTCCCAGCCCATTGCAGTTTCCCCAACCCAAACGCCTCAGCAA